>JAZLDX010000001.1:0-40336 GCA_045614985.1 Alistipes sp.
GGTCGTTAATGTTACCGGTCTATTGGCAGACTGGGACGCCAAGTCGCAAAGTTTTAGAGTAGGCAGCGCTGAAGCGACGGCAAAGAACAAGCTTCTCTTCGACCTCAAAACCAAATATTATCACAAAGCTGACGATTGGGAAATCGAGGGACGCAATTGGTCACCAGTTGAACTATCTCATGCTTTTGATGAAGCCGAACAAATCCAATCGGAAATTCGAATAAAATCCGTATTACAGATGATTGATGTATTGGAGACACGCTTTAGGGAATGATTAAGAGTTAAGAATGGTCAATTAGTCAGAACTCATTATCTGAGGTAACCTCTATCGGCTTGTATGTAGTATTGAGTTCATTGACCGGCATAAGACGAACCATATTATCACCCATCTTAACATGCTTGACGGTGTACCCTCCATCAATGTAGCATACGGCCTTACAGTTGTTGTATGTGTCAATGGCTCTATCCACGATGATAATATCACCCTCATCCATACCCGTATCAACCATCAACACGCCACTCACACGAAAGAAGAATGTTGACGCTTTGTGTTTAACAAGTAACTTGATAAGGTCCAACTTCTCACGTATATCCTCTGCCGGCGAAGGAAATCCTGCCTTCACATCACCCAACAAATGACTCTCAAAAGAGTCTTCACTATCAATCTTATGTGGTATAAACTTATCCATAGCGGGTGTAAAGATACTCAAAATTATGCCAATCGAAGAGTAAGCAAGGATATTAAAGAAAAAAGCCAATCAACAAGGTGACAGGCTTATTTTTTAATGTAAATATTCTATTAGTTGCCTGTTGTAAAACTACGCATATTTCCATATATATACTCCGTTTTACCTTTAACTTTAACGGTTACAAATGCTCTTACATAGTATTTGGTATTGCTTTTTAATCCCGATAAAGATTTTGAAAACTCACCTGATATTAAGCCTAATGCCGATTCTGCTACAGTTTCAGTATTTATTAGGACGAATCATGATACTATTCAAAATTATCACAAATTCGCGTCTCTATAATGAAAATGATTCAACCTCCCCGTAGTAATATTGTCCATCAGATACTGCATACGCACGGAAGTAATATGTATTATTTTCATATAAGCCATCTAATGTACATCTAAAAACCTTATAACCATTTTCTTGCCCTATTGTTTGAGCTGGTGTTTTTATAGATCCAGTTTTGCCAAACGCTACATCTGAATATCGGCTATATATAAAACCATATTCTTTACATTCAGGATAGGCTGCTCTAAATTCAATGCCAGAAAGTTCTACTTTATAGAGCACAAGGTAATCCTTTTTGTATGATTCTATATCTGAACTATATACAGGTTCAGTATATATTAATGGCGTTTGATAAGACATAAAGTTATATGTAGCTCCATGTATTACTACCCCTTTTTGTATAACATATGCTCTGTAATAATATTGAACACCTCCATCTAGTAGCACCTCAATAGCAAATTCTCCATCGGTCCTATACGTATCTGATTCTCTTTGCCAAGAATTATCGGCTGTCTTGGTTTTGCCATATTCTATACCTCTCTCATCAATAATCGGATAACCAACATCAGACACGGTTCCGTATAATACAGCTGATCCAGCAGATAAATCTTTCTTGGTTTCTGTTCTAACTTGTGCAGTTCTGTTTTCTTTGGTTATTTTAATGACATTTCCATATCTAACCTCATTACCTTGTTTAGCATATGCACGATAATAGTATGTTTCTGTACCAACATAAAACTC
This sequence comes from Alistipes sp., assembly GCA_045614985.1. Classification (GTDB taxonomy): domain Bacteria; phylum Bacteroidota; class Bacteroidia; order Bacteroidales; family Rikenellaceae; genus Alistipes. The sequence goes on from JAZLDX010000001.1 coordinate 1,761, forward strand.
AATAGAATATCTTCCAGTAGAATAATTTTCATCAATAATAGTCTCTTTGATATCGTTTATCGTCGGGTTATTATTTGTCGCGAGGCAAAAGCCCTTTTCATAATAATTAGGGAATCCAACATCCACAATCATTCCATTTAATTTCACAGTGCCATAATCAGTAAAATCAGATATGCTAAGAGTTGAAACTTGTACATCCCGAGGGTGTGTATCTAAGATTACTAAATCACCATATTCAATTCGATTATTCTGTATTGCATAAGCTCTAATATAATATGTGGTATTAGTTTCCACAGGAGATAGTACATATTCATATTTCCCAATATCGTTACCAGATATGTTGCCTGTAGCATCATTAATATCTGGTTCGCCAACCTGGTTGTAGCAAAATCCCTTTTCTGTATATTTAGGATCACCTTTCGTAATAATTTCACCCTGAAGTATTGCTCGACCATTTTGTACATATAAAGTTTGCACTTCCAATGTTGAAACCTGTGTTAGTTCTTTACAAGTAACAAAAGATGTTTCATGCGCACTCAATGATACACCAACATCATTTTTTGCATATGATCGTACATAATACTTTGTCCCTTTTGTAAGATCTGAAACATAGAGAGAAAATTCTAAATCATCATTTTTGGGGACGGTTCTAAATATACAATTCGGGTCATCCATATTTTTAATACTAGATGTACTATATACAAATCCTCTTTCTGTGTATGTTGGTGATCCTGGGAACTCTATGCTTGCAGAGAATACTGCCGAATTTATCTTGATATCTTGTACATCATTAATTTCTGTAATAGGAGTCCTTCTATCAGCACCCACTGCTTTTACCATAAGTTCTGCACGACCATAGTCTGAGAGAATAACTATGGTACTCTCATTATTACCCCCTGACAATTTATTTCTATCAATTGTAACAGACATCGCAACTTCTTGATTGTATTTAATCGTACCACTTTTCTTTCCATCCTTATCACAAACAGATACAATCCAAGGCACATCTGTGTCCAAAACAGCCCAAGTCAAATCCTCATAATTTGGATTCACCAAACTAAATGCTTTTTGCACAACAGATTCGTTATCCCCGAAATTTAGTATCTCCGGAGCGACTGTCAAAGTGGTTGTGGCACGTTTTAATGAAATCTCTTTGTATGGATTATCGCCACCATTAACTCTAAGAGTCAAACCTTCCTTGCTCTCATATCCAGGTTTACTTAAGTTTAGATGATACGAGCCTGTCGGAATATTAGAAAATGTACAGCGTCCAGATGCGTCAGTTCTATCTGATGGAGTTACAGAGGGATCATCATCAGAGAATAGTTGAATAGAAACGCCCGAAAGCGTTTGGGGCGTATTCTCTTCCGTAATAATAAAAGTAATATTACCCACTGTTTTTTCAGGAGGAAGATCACCTTCGCAACCAGAAAATATCATAGTGAATATAACTAATGTCAATAGCAATGCTCTGTTTTTCATACATTAAGGTCTCCTTTCCAATCTTATATTAAGTTCAATATTATCTCGCACCTCTGATGGAGTAATACTTTGAGACGATGGGATATATCCATCCTTTTCAGCGTATATTTTATATGTTTTACCAAATTCCAAATTTTGGAATTCATATCTGCCATCAGCCTTTGTTATACAATTTTTACCTGTGGTTTGGTTTGTTACAACAACACCTTCTATCGGTGTATTATCAGTGGCTTCAATAACGGTTCCATATATTGAAGATTTCGTAGTATAATTATCCTCTTCACACCCTACAAATAGGGACAAAACCATAACAACAAATATATACCTATAAAATGTTTTCATATATCATTAAAATGTTAATGTGTATGTTAATCCAACGGCTCCTTGAGGGTCTGCGTACAGAGCAATCCAACTCGTATTCGGGTTTCTGTCAGGGAGTAATAGTGCGGTGACATAATTTGCTACATATATTCCGCCAAGAGCAATCAGTGACCCATTGCGAACTTTCTTCGCTTGTCTGATTTTATGGTCGTACCAATTTGCGTTTGAAGGGTCTCCATCCATTCTGTTTCGCAACTTAACAATATGAAATTGCTCATAAATAGCAAGTCCACCAGTCACCGCCATACCACCCCATATTGAGCCAGCAACAGCAGGCCACTTTCTTCTCATTTGCACCGCACCAGGCACCAATGCCAACGCATAATCTCTATTTCTAATCTTCCTGTCGTAATATCTACTACTCTCTTCCATCATTCCACTTTCCCCCTGAGCAGATAAAGCACAAAAATTAGGATTATAACCACTACTTATGGGATCGTGAGCTTCGGCTGAAATCACAACGAACAATATTGACAAAAAAATCAAAACCACCTTTTTCATATCAATGACTTTGTTAATAAACTCTTCTAAAATTCTCGAATAGCGACTATGTTTGCGCGCTGTCGTTTTTCCTTGTAAACACTTTCTACGGGAGTGGAGTAACGAAAATCAACAACCTTGTAACATCTTTTCTCTGCTGGCTCCGATGTCCAATACACGCTATTCAACCGAAACTGTTTACACTCTCCAAGACATTTTAATTCCCTAACAGACGGCAACCGCCATCCCTCTTTTTGATCGACTCCTATGCTCCCGGCCAAAGTATATTGGGTCTGTTGCGTTCCGTTCCAATCTATAGCTATTGGATATTCGTCATATTTAGTTGGGTTGAGAAACAATGTACCATGCATACCATTCACAGAAGCAAATCTAACTTCTCTACCTCTGTCATCTATATATGCCACATCTCCTACTTCATATGCACCAAAGCCCAACCATGCAACCAACATTTTAGCTACCATTTCTTGATTTGCCACTTTTTTGAAGGATTCCTTCGTTATTCCAAATTTAGAACCATCAAGTGCTACACTAGTGATGACGATGCCATTTATTTCCTGTAATGAGGCATTAAATATTAGATAACCTCCACTCTCTTCTATCTCTATAAGTATGGTTTGGCTATATCCTTTAAGCTCACGAGCCGCGGGACGCTCATCTCTTTCTAAATATGTTGAGGCGATTCTTGCCTGTCTATCTCGTGCTTCATTTTGTTTCACATTTAATGCAGATGTTAATTTCACACCCTCTTTCTTCGAAATATATGAATTCATCACATTACATAAGTGTGATGTTGTAAGCTCCATTGTCTCTGGTTTTATTAAATCTAGCGCGATTATTTGTTCTAGAAGTCTTTCCGTTTCAGGCCTACCGTTAATAAGATTGTCTAATTTATGAGCTAACTTATGATTAAGTTTATTTCGTACTAAACGTTCAGCTTCAGCCTGTCCCGCCGGACTTTGGGACAAGGCATCGACTGCGCGAAAACCAGAAGACTTTGTCTCATCAGCATAGCCAACAGACACAAAGCCTTCACCTTCTGCGGCATAAAAACCATTAATAGGTTCGTGGCTATGGATATTTAGCGAAACTATAACAACCGTCCAAGCATCTTCAAGCTTTTGACACTCGCTTATTTTATTTTTCACCAAAACTTCGGACGCCATAGACTTTACATACTCGCGAATATTCTCGGGAGCAACAACCGAAATATAGCAATATTGATTATTCTTCTTTTCAGCTAGTTTTCTTTTACGCCTTTCAGCTGCAATTTGAGCATTCCTTTTTTGTTCTTGAATGGCAAAGTCACATTGGCTAATCCAGCCAGTAATATTATCTTTGACCGTTGCATATTCTGGATCATTTAAACACAAGGTAAAATTCGTTTTTGCTTGCGAAAATTTACCTTGACTCAAAAATATATGTGCTTGTGTAAATGTTTGTTTTCCGTCTGCAAGGGCATACTGCACAAAAGCAAATAACAAACAAATGGTTAATACTATTTTTTTCATAATATATCTTTTAATGATTTTACTTTATCCCCCATTTTATCCCATTTGGTACTGTTTTGTAGATAGCTCGGATCCTTTGTGTAGTATACTTTTATCAATGAATCAAGTTCTCCACTCAACAAACGAATAACCTCTTTCTTCAGAGAATCATACTTTGGTTCAGAAATTGATGTATTTGAGAGTTCAAAACGATGTATTACATCAAGAGATTTCTTTAAATTAACAAGTGAAGCATCAAACTTTTCAACGTTAGGTTTAGATGATTCGCTTTTCACCATTTCATATGCAACGTTAAAATCTTCAATTAATAATTGATGTTGCTTAGTTATCTTTTTATTATCTATTATTACTTTGGTACCAAGAGCTATAATCACTACAAGGATTACAACGCTACTGATGATGCCTATTTTTTTGAGAATTTTTGCTCGTTTTTGTCTATACTGTTGATTGATTATTTTTTCATTCTCGCGAATAATATAGTTCATTTCATCATTGAACACGGAGTCCATTCTGCGCCACTCTTGATAGTCAGCAGAGCTGATTCCAACCTCTGAGCAAGTTTTAAGAAGATCACATTTATTCTGTTCAAACAAGCTCTTGAACTGAGACTTCTTCTGTTTGGTTTCTGCCTCAATCACTTGTGCTTTGCGTTTTCTTTCAGTCTCTTCATACTTTCTCACCTCCATACAATGAACTATCTCATTGTACGATGATGCAAAAATAGAATCCTCCTCTAACCAAATATTGAAAGTATGGAACTCAACACCAACCTTTTGGCAGGCTATTTCTATACTGCTTATTTCTTGGAATTTTTGGAGGACGGATGTCTTCTTCTCTCTAATTTGATTTTGCAATTCCAATTCGGCTTGTCTGATTCGCTCTTCTTCTTCACGTTTTTTTCTCTCTTCCTCGCGCTTTACTTTCAAGTGCTCTATACCAGCAGCCTTTTGTGTTTCAACAAATTGTCCAAATAAAGTGGTAATATAGAAAGAGTGAGCAGGGCGAATGAGGATGGACTCTTTAACCCAGTCCATTTGCAGAAGTTCATCAATTGCATCTAATAATGGTTGCAAGTCTGGCGTAAAATGTGCCGTTAGTTGATTTCGTACTTGTTGAATATCCTCTATCGGTTCATTATGCATAAGTCGTCCTGCAAGGAGCAGGATTGTATCATTCTGTTCAGGATAATATGCGTGCCACCTTCCTAATGAAGCGAGAGCTTCATTAGCTTGCTTTTCCCTATTTTGTAATAGGTATGCTATGTACACCCAATATACCTCCCAATACTCATCTTTTGCACAATCTTCATATCTATTGGTATAGCGAATAGGCTCAAGCATGGAGGACATCTGATAATATATCAACTTCAACATATCATCGTCGTACTCCTGCATCCAAGTTTCCAACTTCTCCAACTGACGCTGCAGGGCAGGAGCAGTATTCTGCTCTATGATGGATTTTGTCTGACGAATGTCGGACAGACCAGTCAACGACAATTGTGTCTTGCGCGTTTTACTTTGCTGACGTATCTCTTCCTTGATGGGCAAAACGAGCTCATCTGCAAGATTTAAGTTAACCTGCAATTCGCGGAGTTTGCGATCTCCATCATTTGATATAAGCCCATCACGAAAAAGTGCTTTACATTCAAGGCGGTATTTTAACCTATTTTCATCTAACTTTTCACTTGCACTCTTTTCAGCCTCGTAAATAGTGGTGTTATTAGTGGTATTGTGGCTATTAGTATGTGTTTCATTATTACTATTCACCACATTATCGCTATCCTGTTTTGAGTGATCGTCAGATGAATGAACACCACCACTAATAGCATTAGCATTACCCATACGGATGTTTAGATTCTCTCCATCCGATACTAAATCTACACCACACTTTGGACAACACAGATACTCATCTGTCCATAAATTATTGCACTCCGGACAGTTCTTCATAACTACCTCTTTTTAATCTTTATAATATTGACCATTATGCTCGCGTATATGCCCAACAGCATACTCTAATTCTTCTTGTGTTAGGTCTTCGTACAAATCGACACGCCATGCGTGATCGTGACCATTGGTATATCCCCAGTCGCCATACCAATATAATTTATCATAAATAGTGCGATTGCCATAGTATATAGCATCCTTGGCATTTTCATAATCTCGTTCCAAGTAGAAAATATATCGACTTCTCAAATTTGCTTTAGGGGTACACTTATCACATTGATAATTAAGCATACCCTTCAAATATCGACTATTTCGTGAAGGATTATCTATAAGCAAACCATATGACAAAATTATCGCTGGATCTTTCATTTTGAGTTGCTCACGTAGAAATGTGGAGTTCAGCCCATAGATATAATCAAAATTAGGTGCTATTCCATATTCCAACCAAGAGTTAAGCATTTCTGCGGCTTTCCCGTCAAGTTGAAACAGATTTTTGGCTGTCTGATCTAATATCACACCAGAATATCCTTCTTGAATAAGACGTGTTCTCAACTTATGCAAGTCAATTAGACTCTTCTTATTAGTATGCTTTATATTAAACAAGAATTGTGTTATATTCCTTATAACCGTTTCTGCCGCATAGCGTGCATCAATCTCTATTGGGCTATAAAGATAGCCCCAAGGATTGTAACAACAAGGAGATGCATCATTACGATAGATTTCAAAAGCTATTGTCCACTCTTTTACAACCTCTTTAGGGATATTGTGATATCCATTGATTGCTTCAAACTGATACTGATGTCTTAATTCGTGAGTTATAGTATCAATAATTGTAAAAGGAGATACCTGCGGATTAAGAATAAGCAAAATTGACATATGAATTTTGCCATCTCCCGCGTTGTAACCCAATACACCTTGCTCTAACTCTTCAATCCACAGACCCTCATACGACACCAGTTCGAAAGCCCTTGCAACTTCTTTTGCATAAACTCCAGCTAACTCTGCCCTTTGTTCGATAGACAAATGTGCCCAACTCATCAAAACGCCAAGGTTGAAAATCTCTTTTACCGCCTCAGTACATCTATCAAGCCCAAAGTCTCGTGTTTCAATAAATCTTATTCCCAACGACTCAAATATCGCTATATCTGTCACATCTTCTGCAATGACATCGCTGATGTCATCCAAAACTCGATTTCGAAGATCTTCTATAATATTTTTTGAATAAGGAGTATTATGCGATGCCTTACAGCTATTTATAATCATTCTGAGGTCAGGCCTATCCGACAATGAATACATACCATATCGTACGGCAGAAGAATGTTTTATATTCGTCAATGCCGATTGTGGGATATTTTGTCGAACAACATCCTTCACACACTCTTGATGTTGATGGTTATGTATGCGCATTCCACATTTCTCGCAAAACAGTTCACTAATAGAGACTTCTGCGCCACATATTGGGCAGGAATTGCCACACTTACAACTATGTCTGTCCATATTCAATCTACTTATTTTGTGTGTATTATTTTCGTAATGTCTCCCTTGATATCAGTATCAACGATATAATACATTTGAAAACTTCTATACGATTGTTGTGGCGACCACGCATATAAAAACTGGTATCCAATTTCACGATTGTCTTGTGACACTCGCATAACTTGTTGAAGATTATCTTTTCCTAAACCTAAGCGTTGATAAACCTCAACTTCGACTTTTTGTCTGATTATTGACAAATTGTTATCTACTAAACCTCGCACATAAGCATGAATATCCTCTGCCTTGTGTGCTCCACCAGAAATTACTTCGATGGTCTTGGGGCGATAAGATGTCTGCGATTTTTTAGTTATTGGATATCCTAACAATCTTGGTTCGTAGTCAGCACTTAACTTAGGTTGCATTGAAATTATGGGGCAACCAAACAGGTTGAATTCCAATATTGTAAACATTGCGCATTCATCACCATCTTCACTATGGCAAGTCTTATAATAATCTTGTTTTGCTTTAATTAGCGCCAAACCTGCGGGAATACCTTTGTGGAGATAGATGTTGTAAAGCTTCATCATCAACTCGGAGTTGCCTTCCATATCGAAGCCTCCCAAAGCAATTTCTTCAGAGCCACAATACAACATGGTACCATAAGCCAAAGCTGTCAGCATCATTGACTCATCCATTTTGTAGCCTATATAACGACCACCAAAGCATGCCACAGTATTAAATATATAAGGAGTGGTCTCTTCTAACATAGAAGGTTGTGTCGCTATAGTATATTGTGAGTGCGAAGTATCTTCTCCAATAAAGAATGGCACTTCTTTATCGTCATCGCCATGAAGATTGCATACGAGGAAATCAATCTTTTTTAATTCGTGTACATAACCATCATACATCTCTCTATACGATGTGTCCAAATCAGGACTAACAATCATCTTGTTATTCAATGGAACATAGTCTTCAGAAAGGGATACAGTAGGAATATCTCTCATCATTTCATTGGATGCTCGCAGCCAACTTTGAGTTGTTGTCATTGCAGCTCCACGAATTGAAATACCATTTGCTGCAAATTCAACACAATCATTAAGATATGCAATAAGACCTTCTAAGCCCCAATCTCTTGTCAAAGGTAATCGTCCTACTGCAAATCGTGGTTTTTGTGATACAAAATCCTCTAACCTTATGTTCGGAGAATCAAAGCAATATACCATATCTGAATATAGATACTCACGACCGACACAATCGAGTGGATTACGAATTATAGGCATAGGCACTACATCATCACCTCCAAGAATGAATAGTGGGCAATAACATCTATCCTGCAAACCAAGACCAATATAGTAGTCATCAAGAACTTGGATATAAGCCCCACAATTTGTTTTGTCAAAATCGGCATATATTTCGTCTGAAACATCTACTATCTGCCAGTCTATGTACGAGTCGCAAGATGCCACATATGATGCGATAACTTCTTTTATCTTATTTTGGTTAGAAGATAAAAGAGAAGCTAAACGCCGCGTATCTGTAAGGATTAAACCGGTTAGCATATTATATAGTTAGGATTACCTAATAATTATGAACTACTTTTATCAATAAACTATCTCGTCCTTTTTTAAAATATTAATTGCACCTAAATGTCCAAGTCTTGCTGCTTGCTGATATTCACTTATCATCTTTGATTCATTACCTAACTGCGCATAGCAATCTCCCATAGCTGCATGGCATACAGCTTCGCACATTCCCCATGCACCACCGGTTGGTATTACCATTAGTATTTCATCAAAATACTCAAGACATTCATTCCATTTATTTTCTTCTGCATAACACAAATAAATTCGTTCCAATGATGATACAACTGGAATCTTATACCCAGATGCTATGTTGAGTTGTATATTGAGATTATTGTAGCGTTTAGCTAGTTTTATTTGGCCAATTGTCTTATAGTGTTCAGCTAAGACATCATACATTTCCGTCATTATTTTGCGATAACTCACATCTTCGGAATGGCCAAAACATTCATGAAATTTTTGTGAAATAGTATTCGTATTGATTAGGTTCAGAACATCGTTATAATATTTTACAGCGTTGTTGCTATCATTGACGAATATGTAAACAGATCCAAGTAAATAATATGGCACAAAATTGTCTGGAGCTATTTCTATTGCTTTCTTTAAGTATACAATAGCCTCATCGGATTTTTTGTTATCCATAGCCAATCCTGCAGCTGATATATATTTCTGCAAAGCAGTGGGAGTTTGTGCGTGAACAATATTTATACTTATTGTAGTAAATAATAAAATAAATAGTGCGAATCTTCTCATATTAGGAATCATTGTTTTTGATGAATTTAACCGATAAAATATATCACTTTAAATCCTTACCGCAAATTGGGCAACAAGAAAATTCTTTATCATTTATCTGCTGGCCACAAACAGGGCAAGCTGTAATACCGTTTTTTTTTCGTTCTATTTCTTTTATTCTTTCTTGACGCCTTTCTTGGCGAAGTTGTTCTTGCTGCTCTGATAAATCAATAGAGTCAGATTGTCCAGCAACAATATCTTCACAACATTTTGTCAAAAATCTTCCTCCATTAATATAAAATGGATTTGGATCTTTCCCATCTATGTGGAAATATATAAATTTATCCTGATAATAGTCGACAGTAATCTTTCTAATTCCTTCTCCTTGCATTGGAATGCTAGCATCAGTAGTAAGGATATCATGTCCATCTTGCTTGCCTACATATAAGTCTTTATGTTGTAAACACACATCTTTATCTAGCCTATCAACCACATCCTTTTCACCGCACCAAATACACACCTTACGAATGTTCTCATAGCAATGATTATTAGGACAAACTTTCCAACGTGGATCCTTCATTTCTTCATTGATACGCTCTTGTTCTTTTCGTTCGGCTTCTTCTTTAGCTTTCCTCTCTAAGATTTCAAAATAGCCACTAGTACATACAGTAGCTCTATTGCCTTTCTTACACTCTAATTCAAGTATTTTTGCGATATCAGATGTTTGCCTAAATCTATGTACTCTGTCTCTTGAAAGTATCTCCTCTTCTTCCTCTGACAAACGAATAAGTCTCAAGCACTCATCAAAATTCCCAAGATTGCGATTTAGTTCAGCCAACAATAATCGGTCTTCTATATTTCCCCTATCCAATAGAATACGACAATTGCTTTGATACTCTTCAGAGTCAAGAGGATCTTTAATAAATGGAATTTTAAGCCGCTCAATAGTATCGTTCCTATAATAATCGTTATAAATTCTCCATATTTTTAAACGTATACGCAACTCTTCATTGGGCAAATCATCTAAAGCTTTACATAAATCGGTAACATCTAAATACTTACACCCTTCATGTTTGTTTTTGTAAGACTCAATACAACTATCGATAATTTTCAATTTATTCTGTATGTTGTTTTTCTCCTCTTCTCCAATGTTAGAACTGGCACTGAGAATGTTTTTAATATTTTCCATTCTAAAATCGTGGTCATCATTTTTATTTAGATATTTAAGGGAAATTTCTCTAATTTCCTTTAATTCATTCGAATTAAAAATTGTACCGCATTCACGACATTTGATAAGTTCTAATTGATCCATATGTGGATTATATGGTATATAAACCTCCTCTCCATCAGAATAAGATGTGCTATGAAACACATCGTGGAATCGCTGTTTTACCTCAAAGAATATCGAGCCACAGCAAGAACATTTATAAAATGCACATGAACCTTGTCGAATATCCCTTTCTAAGTCCACAAATAGTTCTTCAATCATCAATTTATCCAGTTCTAGTTTGGTAGGATTATAATTTATTCCACTTTGCATATCTATCCTCTGCCGGTGCAATTTGGCTTGCTCAACAGCATTCATCCATGTCAACTCAAGTTCATTGAGATGTGAGAATGATTCTGCAAACTTTGCTTGTGCGGCAGCATCTTTTCTCTTCTTTGATTGAAATATTACGCCAAGAAGAATGAGTCCAATAATGATTATTGCTATATGTATTAACACTATAGGCGACATACTTTATCAAATAATTGTTGTTCTACTTTAAATCCTTACCACAAATTGGACAACAAGAAATCTCATTATCGTCAATTTGTTGTCCGCAAATAGGACAAGTAGTAGCGCCTACATGAACATTTACAGAGGTTCCGCCTACTATATTAGGGGTGTTTTCTGACACCTTAACACGAGTGGTTGCATTCAAAGATTGCTTTTGTGTTTCATCAAGTCTTGCCTCCGCATGATGTTTCTCTTCTTTATATTCATTTTTTAATGATTCGGCATCTTGAATTTTTCCATTAGCAACTCCTTGAATTGCTCCAACCATAGAATTAACGAGTCCTTGCTGTCCTAATGTTTGCGAAGCAGACATCTGCGCCATAGTAGCCAATACCTGCTTCATCATTTCCATCTGCTGAGCCGCATTGTCAGATGAAATCTTTTGAATATTAGCACCATTATCCTTTGCCATATCTATCATCTGCTGGTACAATTGGGCTTGTTGGGCAGCACTCATCTTTAACAACTCATTTTCTTTAAGATGTGAGAATGATTCAGCGAACTTTGCTTGCGCAGCAGCATCCATCGAGACTATATTTTTTGCCACCAACTGATCACCTGTCATTTTGCTCTCAGTTTCGGCTATTGCTTTTTCTTTTTCAGCCTTGATTTTCTCTCGCTCAAGTTCAAAAGCATGCTGTTCCTTTAATTTGCTTAACTCTAGTTCAATTCTAGCACGCTCCTCTTCCAACTTACGACGAGTTTCACGATCTGCAACATTTTGCTCCATATCAAGCATCTGTTGCAATCTTTTAAGGGCATCCTCATTCTCGCGAAGTTGACGTTGATACTCATCTTCCTTGATTTTTTCAGATACATCATGAGTTTTTAATATCTCATCTCGTTCAAAGTCATTTTGCTGTTGCTGTCCTCTAATCGTTTCAGCATTTGCATCATTGTGGAGACGGCGCTTTTCAACTTCATCAACCAATTGTTGTCTTTCAAGGACATATTTGCGGCCATAAATAATTGCATCCAAGTCCCATTCTTCAGCTTCACGCCCCTTCTGCTTACGAGTTGCTTCCCACTGAGCATCACTAACTTCGTCAGCAGCTTTAATCGCTGTTACTGCAAATGTTTTATCTAGCTCTATCTTTTGCAATGCGGTTGCCATCAGCGAGCGAGCACGCAACTGCTCTGAGACTTGCTCACGATCGAAATAGCGATTTTTAAGGTCGTTCTCGAAAATATCAAATTCCTCCTGAGAGATCAAACGATTGCGCTGTATTTCAAGCATCGCCTTATCCAAATCGGCATGGTTGCTGGCTTCACGAATTGCTTTTTGATTCATCAAAAGGCTGACAAACTGCTCCATCTCATCATCGTGGAGCAAATTGTCTTTATTTACCTCATCAAGACGGCATCTTAGCTCTTGCTCCGAACGAGCCTCACGAATCTTTTGGTCGTTCTCCTCTGATGCAATTCGATTTCGGAATTCGTTGGTGCGTTGTAAGAAATCGTACTCTCTCTCCGAGCAGTATAGTTTTTCCTCAACTTGACGGAATCGCGCAAGTTGTTCATTCGTTGTCGCTATATCAAGAATATCTACAACAATAACACCGTGCAACAAATTTGGTAAATTTTGTTTTAGATGGTTCTTTATCGTATTGAAGGTGTTTTCATCCAAACCTCGTTCTGTTACTTCAACATCGCGTAGACATTTCAAGATACTATATACTGAACTATCAACACTTTTAACAATATCAGCAATAGTAACAGATTTTCGTCCAGCCAAATAATTGGCAATAAAATCTTTGAAGTCACCAATTTGCATGTGCATACTTACTCCCACTTGTACATCAAGATATCGAGATTGTATAATATATGGTTGGTAACCTTCTGGTGAATCAGAAAGATATTGTTGTCCAAATATTGCAGGGAATACACGGTCCGATTTCAAATAGACATCAATAATTGTGTCTTTCTTCAAACTACCCATAATCTGCTGAACTCGACGACGGCGTTCTTCTCGCTGCGAAGTACTCTCTTCGCGCTTGTGTCCGGTAAAGAAGCGATATATACCATCTGCAAGACGAGAGAAGAAGCTCTGATGCTCATGTTTACGACGTTCTGCTTCTAATTCAGCTGCCGCGGCATGCTTATTGTCAAAAACATACATACCACTGCCCATTTGAGCAACTTCCTGGCCATCGATATATATGATTGCGCTCGTACCTTCCTCAATGACCAAGCCCTCGAGGTGTTCAGACACATAACACCATTCGTCGGGAGCGATATGTCTAGCTAACTCCCCAGGCTGAAGTTTCCATATTGCCTTATTACGAACAACCGAAGCAGCTTCTGTGGTATAATCGGAATTAACAGCCTCGACAAATGAATTATTAGATTGACGACGAGCGTTTTGTTGATTAGAATCAATTATATTTGCATCAACTTCAGTTCTATCTGTTGTTGGATTCTCCTGACGCGCACGGTTTGCATTTAAAATGGCCTGGCGGATTGTCGTCAAGTCGTTTCCATCTCTATTCCAGCGCTCTAAAAACACACGATTATCATTTGGATTACGATACGCCCAACTAGCATAAGCATATGGATCAGCCATTGCCCTCTCGTAAGTCCATCGAGAGAATGCTCGATTTATGAAGCCCTTCTCTTGAGGGTGTTGCACCTTGTACTCCTCAGCTTGCTTTGTTTTATTTTGCTCTTTCAATGAGCGTTTGCACTTTGGGCAAAAATTGAAATTTGGCTGAATCTTGTCATAACCGCAATAAGGACATTCCATAACTTTATAAATTTACTAATTTGTGTTCGACAATCTATGAGTTCCATAAAAGAACTTTTTAGGTTACTAACATCTTAATACTTAACTATTTTAAAATTATAATTTGAGTTTATTTTGAAACATTTTAAAGTAATATGACCAGTTTTAGTGTTAAACATTAATGGCGTTATAGCTGTGAATTTGGCTAATTTGCAGTTATGGTTCAACTACTTACGAGCCAGCGAGATTTTATAAAATTCTGTTTTTCAAAATATTGTCAGCGTTCTTTTATGGAACGATAGCGAACATAATGTTGAAAAATAATTAGGATATAATAGTGTCTATTTGGAATATTTGTATTAAATTTACATCAAATTTCGGAGTTCTTTTATGGAACACTCAATCTATACAACCAATTATCCCCTTATTTGCATCGTCTATCACCGAATTTTCTAACATTGTTAGGTAAATTTGTGTGGTCTGTTCCGAGGTGTGTCCCATACCTTGGCTGATCACTGAGATTGGCACATTGTGGTTGCGGGCAGCGGTTGCCCAGCTATGACGCGAAGTGTATGAGGTCAGTTTGCAACCGTACCCCAACATCTCTGATAATCTGCCGAGTAGGCGGTTGTGAGAGTTTAGGGCAGATAGCGGCAGGCGGACATCGCCCAAAAATTCGCCAAAACTGCTCATTGTCTTTTCGTAGTTTTTGGCAGTTCCGAGGCGGTTTGTTGCCCGTAGCTGCTCAACTTATGTACGCATATAATCAAGCGCAAGAATATGGCTCTGGGGCGATTTGTAGAGATTGACAATATCGTTCGCAGAATAGTCTATTCTGCTACTATCCAGGTCTAAAATAACCCTTCGTAGCAATGCCATATCGCTATCGATGCGGTTCTGAATCATCGAGCGATTTGGAGCTCCCTGAACCAACTTCTCTTCGGCTTCATTCCAATCCGATGGGCACACTCGGAGTCTTGTTGTGATTTGTTGAGTCCTACGATTGTGGGTGATTTGATAGTAGATAATACCAGCTTTGCCCTCGATAGATGATGGGCGTAATTTCACTTTTACTGTTGCCATAATAACCTTCTAAATTAAACTTAAGCAGAATAATATAAGCAATACACCAATGATGTATAACTCCATACTTTGATCAAGTTGCTATCACTTTAAAGGGTAGGAGTATAGTGTGCAAAAGATTTAAAGAAGTGTGGAAAATTTAGAAAAAACTTTCTATATTTTTTATGGCGGCTAAAATAGACGATATTCAGGTACTCCATTGGGATAATCGTGAGTGGGGCGAGACACCCGCAGACTTCGGAAATAAGTAATCTCTAAATATATAAATAGGTATGGCAAAGTTGAAGACGCATTCTACATGTGTTGTAGAGATTCGTGAGCAAGACTATCTATTGTTGTTGGAGAACTCGATTAAAATGGAGGCGTTCAAAATCGCCGGGATTGAGAAGATGGTAATCAATAAAGCAATGGAATATATATTGAATAACCAACATATTGATGTGCCGTATAGCTCGTGAATACTTGCTTCGGGAAAACTATATTTGATAGGATGCCGCATAAACTTCGTGTAAAATTTGCGGAAAATGGAGGTTTTGCCCAATTAAAATTTGCGGGGAATCGGGATTGGGTATCAATCAATATGCTCGCAATCGTGCGGAATGTGTGAATTTTTAATAGATTCCGCACGATTGAAGCACTTTTTATCATAGAAGGTGTGCCCCTACCAAAAGTTTCTCAACAAATATTTTTGGAAAAATGTAAAATTAGGGGATATTTTGTTTTGGAAAATTGCAGAATACCCCCGCTATTTACTTTGGAAAAATGCAAAATGACAGAGCAAATCGGGAATATGGCTTAAATTTTAGGCCACATTTTTTTACAAATAATCGAATAAAACGGTACAATCCGTAAACCTTCCTATTAAAAGCCACCTATTCTAAAATAAAAACGATGAATTATGGAATATGTAGCGATTGAAAAGAGTGAGTACGAGCAGTTGCTCGGCACCATCAAGAAGGCAGCAACGGAGATTCGTGCTATTGCAGAGGAGTGCTGCATCAATTCGGAGTGGGTGGCACCACTTGAACCAAAGTTTAAAATTAACAAAACGCTGTAATTCAATGAATTGCAGCGTTTTTCTTTTGGCAAAAATCGGCACTTTTGGTGCAAAATGAAGCAGTTTAGTGTGTTATTCATGGACATTTTTGGATCCCTCAAAAATGTACACTAATTGCGTCATATTTCACTATTTTTCAACATCTTACAGCGATTTCAACTACCCGATACCCGGCACTTTTGTCGGGTATTTTCTCTATTTGTATGAGTACTAAATATAATATTTACACGATTTCTCTCGTTATCCCGTGAAGAACGACAGCCTCGCTTGCGAGATGTATCGGATTACACCTGTTGTGGACTGCATGCCGAAAAAAGGGTAGGCTATTATAATTATAGGCGACAAATTGTCGCCTATAATTTATAAATTGGTATTCTTTATCACATCAACTAATGCCTGAAAATTTGCTTCTCCTAAATTAGTCGGACTCAGAGTTTGTTGTCTGTAACTATTTCCAACAATCAATCGAGGCAATATCGTATACCATACATCCTCATCCAATAATTCCTTCCACTTATCTATCGCTCTAAAAATTACAAATTTAGTATTGGGTCGATTATATGCCACATATCTTATAACATCTTTGGTGAATAGTTGGGATGGTAGGTAATTGCCTCTTTCCAATTCCGCTCCATACTTTTCAGATGTATAAGCGCAGTATTGTACTAATGCGAACTTCTGATAGAAGTCTATATTATCTATTTCAGGAACAGCATTTCGCAACCAGCTTAGTTTGTGTTCCCAATAGTTATCTCCTAACTTATTAAATGCTTTATATATCTCTTCGGTGGCTCCATAGCCAACCATTGGCATAAAGCCGTGCACATTCAATAGTAGCGTATTCCTTTTTTCTGTAAAAATACTTTCGGAAATAGAAGGCCGATACTCTAATTTAATAGCCTCATTTTTATTGCACTCTTCCTTCCATCCAGGATTAAGGCTTAATATAATGATATCCGCAGTCAGAGGATTACCACCCCAGGGCTCTGCTGGTATTTCAAGATGATATTTACATTGAGGAGCAGCCTTGCTATTGTTATAGCGCTCCAACATCGGCAAATCTTCTTCTATCGCAAAAGTCTTACTTGGGTCATATAATTTATAACCATAGTACTTTTCTGATAGTCGTTTCCATGGATTGTTTTTGCGTAGATCATCTTCACAAACACATTTCCAACCTGTCGGATGGGTAACTTGTGCTATGAAATCCTCTTTGGAAAGTTCGCATTTTTTATATAAAAATAATGGACTTTTATACGTTATAAACTTCTGGAAACATTCTATTTTCCCGTTCTTATCTTTATAGAAAAAACGCTGCATCAACTCATTGGAGAACAATTCGGCACTCTCTTTGAGCGACAAATTGTCAATTAATAGACTATATTCTACATCCTTCTCTTTTATCGCATTTACATTGGTAGCAAAGCGCAGTTCGACAACAAATTCGCACAAAGTCGTTTTGATTACAAACTCGCTTGTTTCGCTCATATCCTCTTTATCGGCGATATATCTTGTGATTGTATCGTATAGGTTTAAGCCATTGTGTAGTGCCAAAGAGATTTCAATAAAACGGCTTGTATTGTCAAGTTCTGAAAATTCAGCACAATCAGGATAGAAATACGCTTTTACATCTCTTGGCAACTCTGAGTTAATGTATGGTGTCCTCATATATTTATGATTAAAAAGGTTCATTGCATACAAATATACGAAAAAATCTCACTTTCTTCAAACTTATCTTATTTTTGATTTGCAGATTCAAAAAGTAGTAGTATATTTGCACTATACAAGTTGTTTAATACATAAAGAATACTACAAGTATGGAGAACGATGTAATGATAACTGAACTGCTCAATGCGTGGGAGGAGACCTACAAAAAAGGGCAACTAACCTTTTGGGTATTTCTATCTCTAAAAGAGAGCAATAAATGCGTAGAAGAGATAAAAGAGTTTGTTGAGAAGATGTCGGAGGGTTCGATGTCTTGCGAAGAGCAAAGCCTGTATAGAAATTTGCGAAAGTTCCTTAACCTAGGAATAGTCGCATACGATAGTAAGCGTGTTAGCAAGGGCCCTGATAGAAAATACTACTATCTGACAGAGCTTGGTAAGGAGTTGTTTCAGCACTTTGTTGAACGAAACATCAAGATATTTACAAAAGAATCCATTATAAACCTTTTAAATTAGTAAGTTATGAAAGCATTGACAATCAGATTGGGACAGTTTGCAATTTGCGCATTAGTTTTGACCGTGTTATTCCGATATGCTCTAAACTTATGCATCGAGGCGAACAGTGTTATTGGAACAACTACCTGCTCCATTGTGTATGGAGGTTTAATGTTTCTGGTCGGCTGGTATTTCGGGACGAAGGATGCCAAGGAGAATGAGGTGCACGACATCGGTTTCAGATACCATTTAGTGACCTACATTTTATGTATTGGCATTGGATACGGCGTTAATTATTTGGGATGGAATGCAGAGAGCCTGCGAGCAATGACCATTAGCGCAATCTCATGGGGAATAGGTCTTCTTGTTCATTTTATCTTCTATCTTATTGAACAACGCAAGACAATAAAAGGATACGCCAAGGACGAGATCTTCCAATAAATGACAACGGCGACTGCTCAAATGAGTGGTCGCCATTATTGCCACCCTTCAAAACTCTTTTATAGATTTCAGATGGCTCTGTTTGGAATATTTCGCTTAACTTTGCAGAAAAATTAAAGCGAAGTTATATGAATCAATATATAATATTTATATGGCAATGAATTAATATGAAAATAATCTCTTTTATACACTTTATTATCATTACATTATTTTTATGTTCGTGTAATCACCCAAGTTTTCCCAAAGAGGTGAATTCAAATATCGTTGTTATATTCCAAAATACGCCCAAACACGAAACAACAAATAGAGGCATCGGACATTCAACGACGCTACCATCAACGATATTTAATTTTGTAAATGAGCAAGGTGAACTGCAATACTATTTACCTAAAATGCATGGATGCGACACCCTCATCATCCCATCACACTATGGTTATGCCGAAGTAATGCATCGCAACCAATCCATTGAGGATAACTACTACCTGATAGAAGCGGGTGATACAATTTTGTTCACTTATACTGATAATCTTAGACCACAGCTCCAGAGTCTTCAATCTGAAGAAAGAACTTGGCTTTACACCATACCTGAGCATGACTCGCGATTAATTCATAAGCAAACGGGATATAGTATTAAGACTTTATGCACATCACGACTTTACGGCGCAATGTGGTTTGCTCTCAATAATCCCCAATATAGATCTGACAAGAGTAAGCAACAAATGCTAAATAGATACCGCAATATTTGTCCCAATATAGATTCTTTACAAGTAATCTTATCAGAATACCAAATAGCTCAAACAAGATATATTGATTCATTGGAGTCGTGTGGTAAGATTTCTAGTCTATATGCTGATTTCTATCGAAAAGGAGTAGACAGGCATTGTATTGAGCAAATTCTACTCTCTGATTCACTCTTGTTTTACCCATCATCACATAGCGCAATCAAGGGACTCTTGATATCAAAAAATCCTTCAGAAATTCTAGTATTTAGCCAAGATTCTACCATCACACCAAAGGCTCGGCTGTCAGTAGTTGACTACATGCTAAGAATCAATAAAGAAAATGGGTCAGCCTTTTCATCAAGTATTGTAGATGCTCTTAATGTGGCCTATGAACAACTAACAGGCAACACATTTGACCCCAAAAAGAAACATATTGTCGCAGATACTCAAGCGGGAAGTATGATTATTGCTGATTTAGAAGGTAATACTACAACATTTGACAAACTACTAAAAGCACATTGGCAAGGTAATTTATGTAGATCTATGGGCTTCGTGGTGTGCCCCTTGTCGGTCAACAATGCCAGATGCTGAAAAGTTACGTAAAACATATAAGAATAAAAATGTGGTATTCATTTATCTCGCCGTAAACGATAATGAAGAGGCTTGGAAACGTGCAGTTGAGCAATATCACACTTCAACATACGATGGTATAAACTATATTGTGTTAAATCCGAAAGAAGCAGTGTTTCTCAAGGAGATTGATAATAGACATATTCCACAATATTTACTATATGATAAATTTGGTAAGCTAGTAGACACCAATGCATCAAAACCCGGGACACAAGAAATAAGAGAAATTATTAATGAACTTATGGAATAAACCATATTCAATACAATAAGCCTCAGGACTGAATAAATAATAATACCAATGGCGACTGCTCGAATTACGAGTGGTCGCCATCGCTTTTTTGCTATCTCCAATCCCACTTTGGGTGGGCGGGGTCGTCGGCGATAAGAGCCTCCGAGAGCGATAGGCCCAAAGCCTTTGCTACACCCTCACCATACGATGGGTCGGCGCGGTGGCAGTTGCGGATGTGGCGTTGCTTGATGAAGAGTTCCGCATCGCCCATGGCGCGTGCAGTATTCTCGCAAGTCGCCTTTTGGTCTTCGGCCGACATCAGTCGCCACAGCTTGCCCGGTTGCGTGTAGTAGTCGCTGTCGAGTTCGCGCTCGTCGTAGTTATAGACCTCGCCCGAAACTACCAAAGGTGGCTCTTTCAGCGCTGGCAAATCTTGCCACTCGCCATAACTATTCGGCTCGTAGCCTATCGTGCGTCCGGCGTTGTCGTCGGCACGCATCTGCCCGTCACGATGGTAGGAGTGGTAGGGGCAACGGGGCTTATTGATGGGTATCAGGTGGTGATTTACGCCCAAGCGGTAGCGTTGCGCATCGCCATAGGAGAACAAGCGTCCCTGTAACATCTTATCGGGCGAGAAGCCGATGCCGTCGATGATGTTCATCGGATTGAACGCCGCCTGCTCGGTCTCGGCAAAGAAGTTTTCGGGGTTGCGGTTGAGCTCCAAGATACCCACATCGTGCAGCGGGAAATCGCCGTGATACCACACCTTCGTAAGGTCGAACGGGTTGATGTGATACTCCTTCGCCTGCTCCTCGGTCATCAGCTGCACCTGCATCTGCCAACGAGGGAAATCGCCCCTCTCAATCGCCTCGAAAAGGTCGCGCTGATGCGACTCTCGATCCTTCGCAATCACAGCTTCCGCCTCGGCATCGGTCATATTCTTGATACCCTGCAAGGTGCGCAGATGGAACTTTACCCAAGTGCGACGGTTATTGGCGTCGATAAAGCTATATGTGTGACTACCAAAGCCGTGCATATGGCGGAACGAGGCGGGAATACCGCGTGGCGACATTGTAATCGTTACCTGATGCAGTGCCTCGGGGAGCAGCGTCCAGAAGTCCCAATTGCTGTTTGCCGAGCGCATACCCGTGCGAGGATCGCGCTTAATGGCGTGGTTGAGGTCGGGGAATTTCAGAGGGTCACGCAGGAAGAAAACGGGCGTATTGTTGCCCACCAAATCCCAGTTGCCGGTGTCGGTGTAAAACTTCATCGCAAAGCCGCGAATATCACGCTCGGCATCGGCAGCACCACGCTCACCCGCAACGGTAGAGAAGCGCACAAAGCACTCGGTCTTCTTGCCCACCTGAGAGAATATCGAGGCACGGGTGTATGCCGAAATGTCGTGCGTAACGGTGAATGTACCATACGCACCCGAGCCCTTGGCGTGCATACGGCGCTCGGGAATCACCTCTCGGTCAAAGTGGGCCAACTTCTCCACGAGCCACGGATCTTGAAGCGTCACAGGCCCTCGCACCCCTGCGGTCTGCGTATTCTGATTATCGGCAATCGGTCGCCCATTCTCGGCCGTCAAGTGCTTTTTGTCTTTCTGTTTCATAGCGGTATTTGTAAATATCTATCACAATATTCCCATAATCGTGCCACAACCTTTGTGGTAAAGAGAGCACAATTCAAAAAAGCGACAAAAGGATTCCAATCATCCGCCCGGGCTCTCTGTGTTGAAGCGAAAAATAGGGAAAGGGGTGAAAAAATCGGGGGGAAAGGTGGCAGTTTTACAGATTATCACTATTTTTGTGGGAGGTGCCGGACTTGATTTTAGAAAAACATTTCAACAAAAAAGGAAAAGGATATGAAAATTGCGATTATTGGAGCGGGTAATATGGGAGGGGCATTGGCCCGTGGACTTGCCAGGGGGAGCATGATTCCCACCTCTCAGATTATTGTTTCCAACCCCTCGAAGCCCAAACTTGAGGCGTTGAAGAGCGAGTTTCCGGAGATTCAGGTAACCACTGACAACTGCGAGGCTGTGGCTACAGCCGATTTGGTGGTCTTGGCCGTAAAACCCTGGAAGGTGCAGGAGGTGCTTCGTGAGATTACCCCCCGAATGGATTATACGCGTCAGGCGGTTGCCTCCCTGGTGGGTGGGCTGGGCATTGCGCAGCTTTCGCAGTGGCTCGACGATGGCCGAGGGATCTTGCCTTCGACCTATCTGATTATCCCCAATACGGCCATTGCAACGGGGAGTAGTATGACCTTCATCACCTCGGTGCGCTCCACCGCTGCGCAGGATGAGTTCCTGCTCAAGGTCTTCAATGAATTGGGGGCCGCCATGTGGGTCGAGGAGGGGTTGATTCCTGCCGGCACCTCGCTTGCCTCGTGCGGTATCGCCTTTGCTCTGCGCTATATCCGCGCTGCTATGGAGGGGGGTGTGGAGCTCGGCTTCCGTCCCGAAGAAGCCAAGCAGATTGTGATGCAGACGCTTCGCGGTGCGGTGGATATTCTCTCAGCCACGGGGGCCCATCCCGAGGCGGAGATCGACCGCGTAACCACCCCCGGAGGGCTGACCATCAAGGGACTCAACGCCATGGAAGAGGCCGGATTTACACCCAGCGTGATCGCGGGTCTTCGCGCCTCGATCAAGCGCGATTAAATCGGAATTATTCAGGAAGCACTCCTCGGTTCACGGGGCGAAGCTGGAATCGACGATTGAAATAGTCAAGGATGCCATAGGCGCAGACTCTTCCCGAGGGGAGGGGCTCTGTGGCGTAGCTTGTCGTGGCCGGAAGATAGAGGTCGAGTGTGTCGCCTGCCGCATCGACAAGGTGGCGGGTCGTTGTAATGGGAGCTCCGCTCAGGGGATCGCATTCGCACCAGCGGGCTCCGGTACGACTCTCCACCACCTCCAGGTCGGACAGGGCCACATAGCGACCCACCCAGGCCAGGCGGGCCTCTGCGATTGTGATGTGCCGTGGGGTGGGGGATATGGGGGTGTGCTCCAAGAGGTGGAGTCGAAGAGTCCGGTCGTTTTCAGAGATGCGATCGGTGAGGTATTCCCCCGTGGGGGCGGCCCCCAAGATCACCTTGCCGCCATAGTCGCCTAAGGCGAGTCCCTCGCAAAAGATGCGTAGCGTGCGCCCCACGGGGTAGTGGCGGAAGAGTTCGCGCCCTGCCACCTCGACCTCGATTCCTCCGCTCGCATCCTCTACGACCAATGCTTGTGTGTATTCGCCGTAGAGATCGTTGGCCGTAATAAGCCCCTCGATGTAACAGCTGGTGCGGATTGTGTGGCTCTCCGCGCGACAGAGCGATTTGAGGTAGGCAATCGAGAGGTGCTCCTTGCTGGGTGCTTCGGGGGTGTATTCAAGCGTTTTGCTCCGGTCGCAGGCCGTGGCGACAAGGAGTAACAAAAGGGCAAGAAGCCCTCTCAAGAGTTTTTCCATCCATCTCTCTATGTGGTTTGTCGGCACCAATCTTCTCTCTTTTTTGTTGTGTAAAATGGTCTTTGCAAAAGGGTGGCTGCGGCGTGCGATTCTCACTCCGAGATGTCGTTTTCATCGCGGGGCTTGATCACAAATCCGGCGTGGTCGCCCGAAACGAGGTGTTGTAGCACACCTTGCAGTGCCACCTCGCCCGAGGGGAGCGGGTGGGAGGCAAATCGGGCGTAGGGGCTGACATAGAGGTGCAACGCCTCTCCGTTGCGATCCACGAAGCGGTGGTAGCCCTCCAAGGTCGGCTCCTCTTCCGTCAGGGGCTCGTGGCGCAATCCCGTCACCACGACGAGCGTACCGCATCGCTCGGTCGAGAGCTCTCCGATGGCGAGGTGTTCTGCCCGAGGCTCCTCAAGTAGTTCTCCGCGGTAGAGATGTTCGTCGATGAGTGGTTGTGCCGCGAGGTACTCCAACTCCTCATAGGCGTAGTCGGGGGCCTTCAACCCCACTTGCAGTACGCCGCGATTGTGGGCCAAGGTGAGTCCGCGAAGCCGCAGGTGGAGCCTACATCCAATCGGGTAGCGGCTGTGTAGGGATTCACCACCTACTAAAATCTCCAAGCCATAGCCCTCTTGTTCGATGCAGAGGGTGTGGTAGAAATTGCCCGCTTTGTCGGAGGTGGTTACTATGCCCGCAACGACCATCTCCTCTTGGATGGTTACCGCTTCTGAGCGATAGAGTGCGTGTAGCGTCCCGAGAGATAGAGTAGGGGGTGGAGCAATACGCGGAGCGGGCGGCTCGGGGTCGTAACCCTTGGTGCAGCCCGCTACGCAAGTCAGTAAGAGGATTAGTATGGCTCTTATTCGATCCATGAGTCTTTCAAGCCGAGGAAGTAGAGAATGCCATCCAGACCGATCGTCGAGATGGATTGCTCGGCAGTGGCTTTCACCTTGGGTTTGGCGTGGAAGGCGATGCCCAAGCCGGCTTGACTCAACATCGGTAGGTCGTTGGCTCCGTCACCCACGGCAATGGCCTGGGCGGTGTTGATTCCCTCGAATTGGCAGAGCAGGCGCAACAGCTCGGCCTTGCGACGTCCATCAACAATTTCCCCCAGGTAGCGACCTGTCAATTTGCCGTTCTCGACCTCCAACTCATTGGCATAGACAAAGTCGAATCCGTAGCGTTGCTTCAGGTAGTTGCCAAAGTAGGTAAAACCTCCCGAGAGGATGGCCGTCTTGTAGCCTACGCGCTTCAGTACGGTCATCATGCGCTCCAACCCTTCGGTAATGGGGAGGTTGCGGGCAATATCCTCCATCACCGATACATCCAACCCCTTGAGGAGTTCGCAACGACGCTTGAAACTCTCGCAGAAGTCGATCTCGCCTCGCATGGCTGATTCGGTGATGGCGCGTACCTCGGCACCTACTCCGGCGCGGTCGGCCAACTCGTCGATCACCTCGGTCTCGATCAGGGTTGAGTCCATATCGAAGCAGATCAGGCGGCGGCTTCGGCGGTAGATATCATCGGTTTGGAACGAGACATCGGCCTCGAGGTCGGCCAGGGCCATGAAACTCTCCTGCAACTCTTGCTTCGAGTGGAGCGATCCGCGCACCGAGAACTCGATGCAGGCCTTCGGGGCACGCTCGTCTTCGTGCAGGGGCACGCGACCCGTCAGACGTTTGATGGCGTCGATGTTGAGCCCCTGCTCGGTGATGGCCGAGGTGACAAGCGAGATGTGTTCAGCCGTGAGTTTTCTGCCCAACAGGGTGATGATGTAGCGATTTTTTCCCTGGCGGCTCACCCAATCGGTATACTCCTGCTCGGAAATGGGGGTGAAGCGGATGTTGATGTTGAGTTCCGAGGCCTTGAACAAGAGCTCCTTCATGATCTGTCCCGACTTGTCGGAGGTGGTTTTGATCAGAATGCCGAGGGTGAGCGATTGGTGGATATTCGCCTGACCGATATCGAGGATAAAGGCGTCGTAGCGAGCCAAAATTTCGGTTAGCGAGGCGGTCATGCCGGGTTGGTCGGCACCGGCGATGTTGATCTGAATAATCTCTACCTGTTTTTTCATCGGGATGAATCGTTTTTGCTGGGTTAGAGGGGTGGGTTTGGATGCTTTTGCATCAAAATCTGCAACCCTTTATGCAAAGTTATGGATTTTTTTTGAAAAATTACTAAATTTGTCCCTTGATTTATCACATATTAAGTACAACGTATGGAATTGAAAGATATTTTGGCAATCTCGGGCATGCCCGGATTGTATAAGTATGTGGCCCGCTCGCAGCGTGGCGTGATTGTGGAGGCTTTGGCCGATGGCAAGCGAATGAATGCTGCCTACTCCTCGAAGATGAGTGCCCTGACCGAAATCTCGATGTTTACCGAGAACGAGGATCTCCCGTTGGCTACGGTGCTTACGAACATCTACAACTACACCGAAGGCAAGGAGGCGATCAGCCACAAGGAGTCGCCCGAGAAGATCAAGGCCTTCATGGCCGAGGTGCTGCCCGAGTACGATCGTGAGCGTGTCCATGTTTCGGATATGAAGAAACTCTTCCAGTGGTATAACATCCTGGTGGCTGCCGGCATGACCGAGTTCACGTTGCCCGACGAGGAGCTCTTCGACGAGCAGTAGCCCCACGGCGTAGCACGATGGAGTCATCACCCCTGAAGGAACAGCCTCTCGGGGGTGATTTGCTGTAAAGAGAATTTTTTTTAATCACACAAAATAATCCGAAAGATGAAGAAGGAGTGGAATGATGTGCGTGAGTTTCACGAGAAGTTCGGCCATCCGGTGGCCACTGCCCCCGCGATGGTGGCCAAGAAGCGGGCGTTGAGCCGTGCCAAGTGGATGAATGAGGAGGTGGCCGAGTTCCTTATTGCCGACGATATCTACGAGCAGGCCGATGCGATGATCGACCTTATCTATTTTGCCCTGGGTACCCTGGTGGAGATGGGGTTGGAGGCCGATGAACTCTTCGAGATCGTGCAGCAGGCCAACATGGCCAAGCTTTGGCCCGATGGGAAGCCTCACTACAATCCCAAGGACGGCAAGGTGATCAAGCCCGAGGGGTGGGAGGATCCCGCACCCAAGATCCGTGCCTGCATCGATCGCGTGATTGCCGAGAAGAGCAAACGGTAATCGCTCGATTGACTCAATTTTAATCGATTGGCGGCTGAAAATGCCGCCTTTTTTCGTTGAGGTTGCATAATTTTTCGTATATTTGCACGATTATATGCGTATGAAAAGAATTTTACAAATAGCAATCCTCTGCCTGGCTGTGGTGGGCTGGGCCGGCTGCTCCGACGAGGAGGAGAAGCTCCTGACCTCTCAGCAGGAGAAGATCCGCAACTTTCTGACAAATACCCTCAAACTGAAGAGTTATGAGGAGGCGATGGATCCGGCCGCCGAAGACAATACGCCCTTCTATACGGTGCATGGCGAGTGGGCCTACCGTTGGATCGAGAATTACTACGATCAGGGTCGCCACGACCTGCCTTTGGTGCGCCAGGGGAGCCGTGTGGGGCTTACATTGAGTCTTTATGAGTTTACCCAATCGAAAATTGACGAGCGCACCATTCCTCTCTTTACGAACGATCCCGAGATGCGCGATCACTTGGCGAGTGCGGGGCTCAACACGACCTATTGGTCGTTCGATACCTACTATGTCGAGGTGGGGGCCGGCAATACAATAAATGGCCTGGAGTTGGCGTTGGACGGATGTCGTCTGAACGATCGGGTGGAGGTTTATATGACCTTTTCGGAGGCCTATGGTCGCGATTGGTTGGCTACGGTGGCTCCCGATAGCGGCTTGGTTGTAATGTTTACTGTAAATAGTGTAGAGTAATGAAATCTCTGATGAAGATAATGGGTTTTGGAGCGATGCTGATGCTCCTTTTGGTGGCTTGTGCCGATCCGCAGGATCGTACCTACGAGGGGCTGGAGGCCGAGTCGCTGGGCAAGTGGATGGAGAAGTATCATCCCGAGTTGAAGAAAAACCACCAGGAGAATGGCGGCTATTATGTCGATGTGATTGATGCGGGCAACCCCGACCGTCCGGTCAACGACACGATCTATTGGGTGCGTCTTGAGTTTACGGGGCGCGACTTGGCGGGCAATGTCTGCCTCACGCGCGACGAACTGACGGCACGCCAGATCGGAAGCTTTACGAAGTATACCCATTATGTCCCTTTCTACCGTTATTGCGGTGATGAGTCGGCCAACCTGCTCGATGGTATGCACCGTGCCCTGCGCAACACGCTTACGCTCGATGCCGACTATGCGGCCGACCGCGGGCTCGAAACGGAGCTTACTTTGGGTTTGGGTGCTGAGGTAATTCTCTATATGCCCTCCTCGATCGTGGGGGGCGGCTTGGCTGGCAGTGGAGGCTACGAGGGGCAAGACTCCTACACGCTGAGCGAATCGCGCCCGCTGGTGGTACGCATGAAGGTGGTCGATCTGGTGAAAAATCCTTTGGAGGCCGAGGGCGACGAGGTCGATGCCTTTGCCGAGCAAAACGGTACGCTGAAACCTGTGGAGAAGAGCGAGCCCGAGACCTCTGCGGTGCGCGGGGCCGAGGAGCCGCAGTATAACGACGGCTACGCCTGGCGCACGGCCAACGATACGATTCCGCAACTCTATATTCATCACACCTGGAAGCCTACGACCGATCGGACCAAATTGCTCAACTATCGCAATACTTATCGTTCGTCGGTAGCCCCCTACAACGATTTGGCTGCCCTTGATCTGCAGATCAACGAGGCACTCTTGAAGCGTTTTGGTGAGGGAACCCTGGAGGGCGACTCGGTGAAGATCAAGGGTACGGCCAAGGTATGGTATATCGGTCGCTTCCTCGATGGCTTTATCTTCGACACGAACATCGACGAGGTAAAGAAACTCATCTACGGCAAGGTGGAGAGCGAAGGCGAGGCGATCTCGATCACACCGCAGACCGACAAGAACAGCTATGTCGATTCGTGGTACTACTCGATCCCACAACTGCGTTATGGTCAGTGGGCTGCTGTGATTGGTACCTCGACCTATAACTACGGGGCCTTGGGTCAGGAGGGAGCCACTACGACCAATACCACCACGACGGGCTACGACCAAAGTTACTACGACATGATCAACTACTATAATTACATGAACTCCTATTACGGAAATTCCTATTATGGTGGTTATTATGGCAACTACTACGACTACTACAACTACGGCTACTACAACAACTACTACTACGATAACTCGAACATCACGACGACGACCACGACGACCATCTCCACCGAGATACAGTCCTATACGCCGCTCCTGTTCCAACTCTATATCGAAGAGAAATAACCCCTCCGGCACCTCCTAATATATAATAGGTGCCGGAAATAGTACTACACTGCCCTATGCGAAGAATCCTCTTTCTCCTCTCGTTGCTCCTCTTCGGAGGAGCCACGCTCTTGGCCCAAGAACTGACGGTCAAGACCTTCGAACAGCGCACAAGGGATCTCACGGCCAAGGTAAAGCCGCGTACCGCGCCGGTCAATGGCGACCCCTGCGCCTTGGTGCGTGTGCAGGTGGCTGCTCCCAATTGTGTCTTCGAGGGAAGTTACATCGTGGGCGAGGTGGAGCAGGGTTTTGGTGAATACCTGGTCTACATGGCCAAGGGGGCGCGTAATCTGCGTATTGCCCACCCCGACTTTTTGTTTACACCCCTCGATTTTACCTTTCCCGAGCCCCTGGAGGGCAACCTCACCTACGCCCTGATCCTGGAGGTGCCCGTCTATACCCACTATGCCGAGATTGTGGAGCAGCAGAGCCAACGGGCGAAGCCCTCGACGACACAAACCGTTTCGACTACACCGGTGTCGCAATCGAAAGTGTGGCAGGTGGGCGACTACTACAACGAGAACGGTAAAGAGGGGGTCGTCTTTTGGGTGGACGCGAGTGGTCGGCACGGCAAAATCGTCAGCATGACGGAGTCGGGTTCGCTATTGCAGTGGTCCTCGGATGAGAATGAGCAGAGGCGACTGATCGGAGCCGATAGCAGAACGGATGGGGCGAAGAATTTGATGGCGGTGAAGCGAATTCCCGATTGGCAATCCAAGTACCCCGCCTTTAGGTGGTGTGCTGAATTGGGCGAGGGGTGGTACCTGCCGGCGATCGAGGAGTTGGAACTTTTTACCTTGAATGATGCGGTACACGACAAGGTGAATTACACCTTATTGCTGCACGGCGGAAAACCTTTGGCACATAGTTTGTATTGGTCTTCGACGGAATCTTCCAAAAAATATCAAGCATATTTTTGTGCGTGGCTTGTCACTATGAGTGACGGCTACACCATCTACTACTCTAAGTTCAGCTACCACCCTTATGTGCGTGCTGTGTCCGCTTTTTAATATTTAGGCTTTTGGCTTTGGGTTCGGGCACCGCCCGAACCTTTTTCTTTCATGCCCTGCCGGGAGGCAGGGCGTGGTTTTTTGTTAGGGTGAGCAATTGCTCTATGAGCGTCATGGCGAGGAGGTTGCTTGAAGCAACCGACGTGGCCATCTTTTTATCTGCGACTTATCGCAATAATACCACGCCCATGAAAAGATCCCCACGTCGCCTGCGGCTCCTCGGGATGACGCTTTAGGAAATTCAAGATTCATAATTCAAAATTATTTAATTCCCAATTCTCCTCGCCATGACGCGACAAGGAATTGTGAATTGTGAATCGTGAATCGCCTTCCGCATTGGGCGAAAACCGCAGCGCATAAAAAAAATAGTTACTTTCCCCGCCAAAATGTCGAAAATGTCGAAAATTTTCACTACTTTTGCGGGCAACAAAAACCCTTTAGATCTATGTCGTTTATCAATGAAAGGGTGCAGACCGAAGGACTGACTTTTGACGATGTCCTGCTCGTACCCGCCTATTCGGAAGTGTTGCCGCGTGAGGTTTCTCTGCGTTCGCGTTTCTCCAGAAACATCTATCTCAATGTGCCCATTGTGTCCGCCGCCATGGATACGGTGACCGAGGCTCCTTTGGCCATCGCCCTTGCCCGTGAGGGAGGTATCGGTGTGATTCACAAGAATATGACCATTGCCGAGCAGGCAGCCCATGTCCGCAAGGTGAAGCGTGCCGAGAACGGCATGATCTACGATCCGGTTACCATCTCGAAGCTCAACACCGTGGCCGATGCCCTCGACCTGATGCGCGAGAACAAGATCGGCGGTATTCCGGTGGTGGATGGCGAGAAGCACCTGATCGGCATCGTTACGAACCGCGACCTGCGCTTCCAGCGCGATATGAATCGCAAGATCGAGGAGGTAATGACTCCGGGCGACCGTCTCATCACGACCCATAACCCCGAGTTGGCCCACGCCGCCGAGGTGCTCTTGAACAACAAGATCGAGAAGCTGCCCGTGGTGGATGAGGAGAACCACCTGCTGGGTCTGATCACCTATAAGGATATCACCAAGGTGCAGGATCACCCCAATGCCTGCAAGGACGAGAAGGGTCGTCTGCGCGTAGCGGCCGGTGTGGGTGTAACACCCGATGCCATGGAGCGTGTGAAGGCCCTCGTTGACGAGGATGTCGATGCCGTAGTCTTGGACTCGGCCCACGGCCACTCGCGCAACATCGTTGAGCTCTTGAAGAAGATCAAGGCCACTTATCCCTCGCTGGATGTGGTGGTAGGTAATATCGCTACGGCAGAGGCTGCCA
Source organism: Alistipes sp. (assembly GCA_045614985.1). Taxonomy (GTDB): domain Bacteria; phylum Bacteroidota; class Bacteroidia; order Bacteroidales; family Rikenellaceae; genus Alistipes. The sequence continues at coordinate 33,324 of JAZLDX010000001.1, forward strand.
AGTACTTGGTGGAGAATGGTGCTGATGGCGTGAAGGTGGGTATCGGCCCCGGTTCGATCTGCACCACGCGTATCATCGCCGGTGTGGGTGTGCCCCAGCTGACGGCCATCTACGATGCGGCCAACGCCATCAAGGGCTCGGGGGTTCCCGTGATTGCCGACGGAGGTCTGCGCTACTCGGGTGACTTGGTGAAGGCCCTGGCTGCCGGTGGCGACTGCGTGATGATCGGTTCGATGTTTGCCGGTACCGAGGAGGCTCCGGGTGAGACCATCATCTACAACGGCCGTAAGTTCAAGAGTTATCGCGGCATGGGTTCGATTGACGCCATGAAGGCCGGTTCGGCCGACCGCTACTTCCAGAAGGGTTGTGAGGGCAATATCAACAAACTCGTTCCCGAAGGTATCGTGGCGCGTGTCCCCTTCAAGGGTGCGCTCAGTGAGACGGTATTCCAACTCGTAGGAGGTATCCGCTCGGGTATGGGTTACTGCGGTGCCAAGGATATTCCCACCCTGCAGCAGGCCAAGTTTACCCGCATCACGGCTTCGGGTATGAACGAGAGCCACCCGCACGATGTGGCCATCACGCGTGAGGCTCCCAACTATTCGAGCGAACGATAAAAAACGATAACGATCTATGGAATCTGCACTCAACACCTCGGTTTAGCCCTCGCTTGTGGCTCACCGTGGGTTGAGTGCGGTTTTTTAATCCCTCCGACCCGATGTGTAGGAGAGTGAATAAAGTCAAAATTTTCCAAAACAAAGCGTCTAAAAATCTAAAAAAACGAGAAATATGAAACAGGACATGATTGTAATCCTCGACTTGGGCAGCCACGAAAATACGGTGTTGGCCCGTGCCATCCGTGATCTGGGTGTCTACAGCGAAATCTATCCCCACGACATCACGGCCGAGGAGCTCAAGGCCCTTCCCAATGTAAAGGGCGTAATCATCAATGGTGGACCCAACAACGTGATCGACGGCGTGGCTATCGACGTGCTGCCTGAGATCTATGAGGCAGGCTATCCTGTGATGGCTGCCGGCCATGACAAGGCCCTCTGCGAGGTGAAATTGCCGCAGTTTGCCGATGATATGGAGGCCATCAAGGCTGCTGTTAAGTCGTTTGTTTTCGAGACCTGTAAGGCCGAGGCAAACTGGAACATGAAGAATTTTGTGGCCGACCAGATCGAGCTTGTCCGTCGTCAGGTAGGCGACCGCAAGGTGCTCCTGGCCCTCTCGGGTGGTGTCGATTCGTCGGTGGTGGCTGCTCTGTTGCTGAAGGCCATCGGCGATAAGTTGGTATGCGTCCATGTGAACCACGGCCTGATGCGCAAGGGCGAGTCGGAGGATGTAGTTGAGGTTTTCCGCAATCAGCTCAATGCTAATCTGGTCTATGTGGATGCCACGGATCGCTTCTTGGGTAAGCTCGAGGGTGTAGAGGAGCCCGAGCAGAAGCGCAAGATCATCGGTGGTGAGTTCATCCGTGTTTTCGAGGAGGAGGCCCGCAAACTCGATGGTATTGACTTCCTGGGTCAGGGTACGATCTATCCCGACATCGTGGAGAGTGGTACCAAGACCGCCAAGATGGTGAAGTCGCACCACAACGTGGGTGGTCTGCCCGAGGATCTGCAGTTTGAACTCGTGGAGCCTCTGCGCCAGCTCTTCAAGGACGAGGTGCGTGCCTGCGGCTTGGAGCTCGGTTTGCCCTACGATATGGTCTATCGTCAGCCCTTCCCGGGTCCCGGTTTGGGTGTGCGTTGCCTGGGTGCCATCACGCGCGATCGCTTGGAGGCTGTGCGTGAGTCGGATGCTATCCTGCGCGAGGAGTTCAAGCTCGCCGGCCTGGACAAGACCGTTTGGCAGTACTTCACCGTGGTTCCCGACTTCAAGTCGGTGGGTGTGCGCGACAACGCCCGCTCCTATGACTGGCCGGTGATCATCCGTGCCGTCAATACGGTGGATGCTATGACCGCCACGATTGAGACCATCGACTGGCCGATCCTGCAGAAGATCACCGACCGCATCCTCAAGGAGGTGAAGGGCGTGAATCGTGTCTGCTACGATATGTCGCCGAAGCCTTCGGCTACAATTGAGTGGGAGTAGTCGGATTGTGATACGGGGTGGGGGTCTGCTGCCTCCAGCCCATGAGTTGCGGAGTGAGAAGTTTAGACCTTCTCACTCCGCAACGCTTTTTTACCTCCCTGCCCAGAGGAGGGGAAAAAAGGAGGGGCTGTCTCAACGCGACAGTTGGACAGCCCCTTGATGTAGCGACCGAAGTCGCTTGTTTTGGCGTTTACTTGTTGATCTTGGCCCACGAATCCTTCAAGGTCACCGTGCGGTTGAAGACCAGGTGGTCGGGGGTCGAGTCGGTGTCGGGGCAGAAGTAACCCACACGCTCGAACTGATAGGCCTTACCCACGGGGGCCTCCTTCAGTGAAGGCTCGATATAGGCAGTAACCTTTACCATTGATTCGGGGTTCAGGTTATCCTCCCAAGAGGTCTGACCATTGGTTGTATCGAAGGGATCCTCGGTAACGAACAAGGGGTTGAAGAGGCGCACCTCGGCTTCGGCGGCATGGGCGGCCGATACCCAGTGGATCACTCCCTTCACGCGGCGGCCGTCGCTCGACGAACCCTCGCCCGACATCGGGTCGTAGGTGCAACGCAGCTCGGTGATATTGCCCTCGGCATCCTTGATCACCTCCTCGCACTTAATGAGGTAGGAGTAGCGCAGACGCACCTCCTGGCCCGGGCTTAAACGGAAGTATTTCTTGGGCGGATTCTCCATAAAGTCGTCGCGCTCGATGTAGATCTCACGGCCGAAGGGAACCTCACGCATGCCGGCAGCCTCGTCCTCGGGATTGTTTACGGCCTGACGCATCTCGACCTTGCCCTCCTCCCAGTTGGTGATCACCACCTTCAGGGGGTTCAGTACGGCCATGCGACGCTCGGCCACCTTGTTCAGATCCTCTCGTACGCAGTACTCCATCTTACCCAAGTCGATCACATTGTCGCGCTTGGCCACGCCTACCATCTCGGCAAAGGCGCGCACTGAAGCGGGGGTGTAGCCCTTACGGCGCAGGGCGCAGATAGTCGGCATACGGGGGTCGTCCCAACCCATCACGGCACCCTCCTTCACGAGCTTCAGCAGGTTGCGCTTCGACATCATCGTGTAGGTGAGGTTCAGACGGGCAAATTCATATTGGTGCGAGGGGTAGATATCCAACGCCTCGATAAACCAATCGTAGAGGGGGCGGTGTACATCGAACTCCAGGGTGCAAATCGAGTGGGTGATCTGCTCGATCGAGTCGCTCTGACCGTGGGCGTAGTCGTACATCGGGTAGATGCACCACTTGTTGCCCGTGCGGTGGTGCTCGGTGTGCAGGATGCGGTACATGATCGGGTCACGGAACAACATATTGGGATGGGCCATGTCGATCTTAGCACGCAATACCTTGGCACCATCGGGGAACTCGCCGTTGCGCATACGCTCAAAGAGGTCGAGGTTTTCCTCCACCGAGCGGTCGCGCCAGGGCGAAGGTTTGCCAGGCTCCGAAACGGTACCGCGCGTGAGACGAATCTCCTCCTGCGTCTGGTCGTCTACATAGGCCAGCCCCTTCTTGATGAGCACCACGGCCCAATCGTAGAGCTGGTCGAAGTAGTCCGAGCCGTAGCGCTCCAGGGCCCAGTCGAAGCCGAGCCACTGAATGTCGCGCTTGATCGAATCTACATACTCCACATCCTCCTTGGTGGGGTTTGTGTCGTCGAAACGCAGATTGCACTTGCCGCCATATTTCTGAGCCAGGCCGAAGTTGATGCAGATGCTCTTGGCGTGGCCGATATGCAGATAGCCGTTCGGTTCGGGCGGGAAACGGGTCTGAACACGCGTTTCGCCTTTGGCGATAGACTCCTGAATGATCTCTTCGAGAAAGTTTGCCGACCGCTCTTTGGTCGGGGTTTCGTTGGTTGCGATTGCCATATAGGATTGATTTACGCTTTGTTTTTACTTATAATTGGCAAAGGTAATAAAAAAATAGGGAGCGACATCATGATTACCCCCTATTTTTATAAACTTTTATAAAATATCTTTTCCTCGTGCTTAGTACTGCTCTTTCTCGTTAGGAAAGTCGCACTCTTTCACGTCGCTGACGTAGTGGCTGACGGCATCGGTCATCACGGTGTGCAGGTCGGCGTAGCGGCGCAGGAAACGAGGTGAGAAGCCTTTGTTGATGCCCAGCATGTCGTGGACAACAAGCACTTGACCATCCGTGGCACCTCCGGCACCAATGCCGATCGTAGGCATTGAAACCTCACGCGTTACGCGCTCGGCAAGGGCTGCCGGGATCTTCTCCAATACGCAGGCGAAGCAGCCGGCCTGGTCGAGCAGGTGGGCATCGTGTACCAACTTCTCGGCCTCGGCCTCCTCGCGAGCACGCACCGTATAGGTGCCGAACTTATGGATCGACTGGGGTGTGAGGCCCAGGTGTCCCATCACGGGGATGCCGCAGGCCAGGATGCGCTGCACGGACTCGAGGATCTCCTCGCCGCCCTCCAACTTCACTGCATCAGCCTCGGTCTCCTTCATGATACGGATCGCGGAATCAACGGCCACCTTCGAATTTCCCTGATAGGTACCGAAGGGAAGGTCTACTACCACCAGAGCGCGATCTACGGCACGAACGACCGATTTGGCGTGGTAGATCATCATGTCGAGAGTGATCGGAAGGGTGGTTTCGTAACCGTGCATCACATTGGCGGCCGAGTCGCCCACCAGGATCACATCCACACCGGCGGCATCGACGATCTTGGCCATCGAATAGTCATAGGAGGTGAGCATGGCGATCTTCTCACCGCGCTGTTTCATCTCGGTAAGGCGGTAGGTTGTTACCGCACGAAGAGTCGATTCTACAGACATATTTCGTTTTTTTGGTTTTACCGCACCTTAATGTTAGTGCGTTTTTTCGATTTTTATGTTTTACCGCTGCTTCCTGTTTTTGCGGATTTATGAACCAAAGGTAAGGTTATTTTTTGAGCTGTGCAAAAAAATGCCACAAAACCACACCGCCCGAGACTGAAACATTGATCGAATGTTTCGTGCCGGCCTGCGGAATTTCGATTGCGCCATCGCACCGATCAACCACCTGCTGATCGACACCAAAGACCTCGTTGCCGAAGATTAAGGCATATTTTTCGTTCGGATCGGGGGTGAATTCGTTGAGCATTGCAGCCCCCTCGACCTGCTCGATGGCCAAAATTCGATAGCCCGCCTGGCGAAGCTCCTCAACACACGCGGAGGTCTCTTTGTGGTAGCTCCACTTGACGGTCAGTTCGGCTCCGAGGGCGGTTTTGTGGATGTCGCGGTTCGGAGGGGTGGCCGTAATGCCGCATAGAGCGATCTGCTCCACGGCAAAGGCGTCGGCCGTGCGGAAGAAAGCTCCCACGTTTTGCAACGAGCGCACATTGTCGAGGACGACTGTTACCGGGAGTTTCTTCATGGTGGAAAACTCCTCGGGCGAGGGACGATGCAGCTCTTCGTTCGTAATTTTTCTCATCTTCGGATTTAATTTGTGGGCAAAGATAGCCAAAAGTCATATACAAAGTGCGGGAAACCATTTTTTTTCGCTACTTTTGAGGGATTTTTGATTCATCTCTTAAATTAAATATTTAATAGAAATGAAGACCTTTATGAAAAAACTTTTGACAACAGTTCTCCTGCTAAGTGTTTCGCTGACCTTGCGTGGTCAGGAATTGGTCTTGAGTGCCGACTTCGAGACTCGTTTCGATAATCGCGAATATTCAGCGAACAATTTCGGTGAGTCGCTGACCCTCTTTGGCTTGGGATTTTCGCCCGAGGTGGGTATTCAATGGGCCGGGATGAATCGACTGATGGTGGGGGCTAACCTTACCCACGAATTTGGGGATGAGAAATCTCTCTCCTCGGCGGCCCTGATGGTCTACTATCAGTTTGAGAGCCCCTCGATTCGGGTCAATGCCGGTATCTTCCCTCGCTCAAAGATGGTGGGCGAATACTCCGAGGCGATCTTCGACGATAAGACCACCTTCTATCACGATCCCTTGCAGGGAATTTTGTTTAACTACCGCTCCCAAACCTCGTCCTCCTATGCCGAGTTTCTGATCGATTGGGAGGGATTGCGCACCATGACGCAGCGCGAGAAGTTTCGTATTTTGGCCGATGGCCGATGGGATGATGGCCGCTTTTGGGCCGGAGGTTCGCTGATGATGCTCCACTATGCCAAGACCCTGGATCAGAGCCTCGACGAGGGGGTGGTGGACAACCTGCTGGTGAACCCCCATGTGGGTGTGCGTTTCGGTGAGAAGTTTTCGTTCTGCCTGCGTTTGGGCTACCTGCAGGCCCTGCAGCGTGATCGCCGCACCGAGCAGGGGTGGATGACTCCGAAGGGGGGCGAATTCTACGCTTCGATCAGTCGCTGGGGGGTTACGCTCGATAACAAACTCTATGTGGGAGAGAATCTGCAACCGCTCTATTCCCTCTATGGCGAGGAGCTCTTCGAGGGATCGACCTTCTATGGGGTGACGGGCGGCCTCTACAACCGCACCTCGATCGCCTATTCGCGCAGCTTCTTCGACGACACCTTGCAGGTGGATGCCGCCCTGGTAGCCCAATACGATGGGGTAGGGGTCGGCCTGCAACAGGTGCTGAAGATCGGGGTCAGCCTCGAAAAACTCTTCGGAAAGCGAGGAAGTGCACCTCAACCTTAAATCCCGTCTTCAAATGTTCCGATACACAACACCCCTGCCAAAATTTGGCAGGGGTGAACTTTTGGTGTGAATGGTATTACTTCTGACGGAAGTAGATCTGCACGGGGACTCCCCAAAAGAAAAGTCCCCCTTTTGCAAGGGGGATTTAGGGGGATGTAGGATATCGGGATTTTCGAGAGTGTCGTTAAGGTTGTGCTACCCGAAACATTCGATACTACTTCTGGCGGAAGTAGATCTGCACGGGGACTCCCCAAAAGAAAAGTCCCCCTTTTGCAAGG
>JAZLDX010000002.1:0-55630 GCA_045614985.1 Alistipes sp.
TAGGTTGCATACGCGTTACGCACCCGTGCGCCGGTCGCCGGCAAATGTATTGCTACATCCCCGCTGCCCCTCGACTTGCATGTGTTAAGCCTGCCGCTAGCGTTCATCCTGAGCCAGGATCAAACTCTCCATTGTAAAAAATTTTAAATGTTTCGTTAGAGTCCTGACTACTTATCTTTCCAAAGGAAATGACAGATAAATACTACATTTCTTTTCTCTCAAAATAACCAGTAATTCAAAGAACTTCGTTTTGAAAACCTGTTTCACTTTTGGGGTGAAACGGGACTGCAAAGATAAAACCTTTTTTTTAATCTTGCAAATTTTTCAGAACTTTTTTGCAAACTTTTTTTCAACCGTTCTTTTCAGACCTCCTTGAGTCGCTACCCTTTTTAGTAGCACCCCGTTTATCAGGAGGGGTTGTTTTCGTGATTGCGGGTGCAAAGGTAGCGACTTTTTCTTTACCTCCAAATATTTTTAGATCTTTTTTTCAAAAAATTTACAATTTTCCCCTCTTTTTGGGCAAAATAGGGGGTATACCTATATTATATAATATTAGGGAGGTGATTTTTGTCCTTCAGAGCATCGAGAAGGGGGTATTCGAACTCAAATTCAAAATTCAAAATTAGGGACATGGCCGAAAGTGTTCATCCCAGACGACTGATCCCATCCCCCTAATACGCATTTCCCTACGGGAATGTTCATCCGGCTCTGCCATAGAGGAAGAGGTAGAGGTAGAGGTAGAGGTAGAGGTAGACAAAAAAAGTCTGCCCGACAGATTGTCGGGCAGACTTGGTTCTTGGAGTGGTTCGAGATTAGAGCCAGCCACCATTCGAGGTAACAGCCGACTTGGCCACCAGCAACACAGGCTGTGCGATCACCGTACCACCTACGGGATCCTGGGTCGATACCGTAACCAAGGCCACGCCGGGGTTCGTGCACGAAACGCGCCATACGCCCTGGGGAGCCTTCTCGATCGACGAGGTGATACCCAAGCGAGTCGTAGCCTCAGCCGAAACCTTCACCATGCAGGTGCGAACAGCGACACCACCCATCACATTTTTCAGGCTTACCTCATTGAGTTCGCCATCGGCAAGCACCGTCACAGCAGGATAGCCGGCAATGTTGCAGAGGAGCTTGAGGGCATCAATAGCACCGGCACCCATGTCGGCAGCACCGTAGGCAGCCGAGAGGTAGGGCTTCAGGCTGATCGTCGAGGCGAGCAACATGCTCTTGTACTCCTCGAGCGTAAAGGTCTTGTTGATCGAAGCAGCATAGGCGGCACCCAACGCAGCGACACCGACAGCGTGCGGGCAGGACATCGAGGTACCGCACGACCAAGCATAAGCGTCCGTACGCGGGGTCTTGGGCTGATTCTTGGTGTTAGCCGTCTTGGGGTCGATGATCGTACTGAGTACGCAACCATCACCGAAGGAGCCCAACGAGTTGTAGGGGGCAGCCGAGGTGTAGTCGTTGGACTTGTAGGGATCACCACCGGGAGCCGAGAGATCTACCCAGGGGCCGTAGTCCGAATAGTAGGCCGGGGTGTAGTCGGGACCGATGGCCGAAACACCAAGCACACGGCTATAGGCACCAGGCCAGCAGGTCTTCTTACCCTTGTTCACATCACCGCTGTTACCGGCCGAGAAGAAGAGCAAGCCCTTGCCACCAAAGACCGTCGACTTATTGAAATCAATAAAGTAGTCAATACCGGCACAAACAGCCATCTTCTTGAAATAATCCTCATCCAGGGTAGCACCCTCATAGCCCCAACTGTTGTTGGCAATGGCAGCACCACGGTCAGCGGCCCATACCAAAGCACGCGCCGTGCAGATATCGTTAGACTCGGTCTCGTGGCTCTGCTCGATGGGGCGATAGATCTGGCAAGACATGATCTTCACATTGCCACCCTTGCCACTCTTACCACCGGCAACACCGCCAACACCGATGCCGTTGTTGTTTACCGCGGCAATCGTTCCGGCCACATGGGAACCGTGGTCCATGTAGGAGTATCCCTGCGACTGACCATTCTTGAAGACCTTCGTGAGCTCCCAGTTCAAGGGCGCCACAAAGTCTGTGTTGGTAGGATCGTACCAATCCTCGTTGCTGGGCTGCTGAACTTCGGCAAAGTTGGCACCATGAACCAAGCCACGAGCCACCTCGGCGGGATCGGGATTCACCCACATATTATCCTGAAGGTCGGGGTGGGTAGCCTGTACCGGCTCATCGACCACAGCCACAATAATTTCGGGGGCATTCTCGTCGGCCGAGAAGACCTTCCAAGCCTCGAAAGCATTGACATCGGCACCCACCTTGGCGATCTTCGACACCGAAGCATCGTTGTTGTAGTGCCACTGCAGGGGCAACAGGGGATCGTTGTAGGGCATCTCGGTCTCGGCACGCGTACCCTGCGAAAGGGGGATCATCTGCGCATCGCGGCCGAAGTGCTTCTGCGTGTGGTTGAACGAGAGCGACTCGATATTCTCATCGAGACTCAACACGCGGGCAACAGCCATCAGATCACTCTTCTGATCGAAGGTTACATAGTACCAAAGGTGCAGACCCGCAGCGCGGTGGTCAGCCTCAAAACGGTCATCCACAGGGAAGACGCGGTGGAAATTCTCCACGCCCACCTCATCAAGACGCATATCCAACGACTCGATACCCGAACGCGTACCTCCACTACGGGTTACACCCGACTCAATGCGATCGGCTGCTGCCTCATCGACACGCAACACAACCATACCCGGAATTGCCGTAGGCATGGGAGCAGAGATCTTCGCATAAGCGGCCTGCGTCTCGGCATCTGCCACCGAATTCTCGTTGAAGTCCTTCGTACAAGCGGCAAACAAAGCCACCGTCAAGAGTAAAAATAAGGATCGTTTCATAGTTAATCTTTAAAATATCTGGGTTCAAAGATACTCTTTTTTTATGAATCAGCAATCATTCCCCGAAGAATTTTATCAAAAACCCCCGAAAAAAGAGAAAAATTCATTCGCCAACGAGGTGCTTTTCAATCGCAGCAGTCTATTCTCGATTTGACGAGCAGAAAAGAGCCTGCGTACAACCCGTATTACAATCTTCAGCACCCCTACCACAACAACCTTACCAGCAAAAAACCGTAGAACATGCCTCTCTCTCGTTTCTTTTTTGTATCTTTGTCGGAGAATTCACAACAAATGCTACAAAAGAGGGTTTACCCCTCCCGCGTACGCACAATATATTAAGAGTAAGGTTACAAAATGAATTGGAAGAAGATTTCCCTGCTGCTCCTGCTGCTGCTTATCGCCGATCAGGCCCTGAAGATCTGGATCAAAACTCACCTCTCGATCAACGAAGCCATCATGGTCTTCCCCGACTGGTTCCAACTGCGCTTCATCGAGAACAACGGTGCCGCCTTCGGCATGCAGATTGCGAAAAGCGGAGCCGTGGATTGGGGTAAAATCGCCCTGAGCCTCTTCCGTATCGGCCTGTGTGGCTTTATGGGGTGGTTTATCAATCGCCTGATCCAGATGAAGGCCCCCACGGGGGCAATCGTCGGTCTGGTGCTGGTGCTGGCCGGAGCCATCGGAAACATCCTCGACAGCGCCTTCTATGGCCTGATCTTCTCGGCATCTACCCCCACCACCGTGGCCGAATTCGGAGGCAGCTACGCCCCTTTCCTGATGGGCAAGGTGGTCGACATGTTCTACTTCCCGCTCTTCCATTGGGAGCACTGTCCTGCGTGGCTCGACTTCCTGGTCGACAGTCGCGGCTACTTCTTCGGAGCCATCTTCAACCTGGCCGATGTCTACATCTCGGTGGCTGCCGTCTATCTATTGCTCTTCCAATTCCGCTTCTTCAACAAAAATTTCTAACCTCGAAAGGAGGGTTAATTGGGTTTTGCACAAAGACTTACCCCGAGAGATCCGACCACGGAGCCGAAATATTTCAAAAAAAAGTAGGCAAAATAGTTGGATTTAGAAAAAAAGTTTATACCTTTGCACCCGTGTTCCACGAATCGCCCAGGTGGTGAAATGGTAGACACGCTAGTTTCAGGTACTAGTGGTAGCAATACCGTGTAGGTTCGAGTCCTATCCTGGGCACACAAAAAGAGCAATCGAAAGGTTGCTCTTTTTGTTTTTTATTCGTACCTTTGATGACGGAAGCCCCCGCAGGAGGATCGGCACCCACTACTATATATATAAGGTATGGTCAACCAATTCATCCTATACATCCAAGCCGAGAAACGCTTCTCGCCCCTCACGGTGAAGAACTACCGCCGCGACATCGAGCGGTTTGTTCATTGGTGTACGGAGGAGGCCGAGCCGGGGCTGCGGATCACCCCCTTCAAGGTCGAGGATGTCGAAGCGATCCATCTGCGCGAATGGATTCACATTCGCTCACAACAGCAGGTAAAGGGGGGAAGGGGGGCACGAGGGCGACTCGGTGCCGCCTCGCTCAACCGCGAACTCTCTTCGCTGCGCAGCTTCTTTCGCTACCTAAAGCGCATCGAAAAGATCAAGCTGGACCCCATGCGTCAGATCCACTCGCTGAAGACCCCCAAGCGACTCCCCTCGTTTGTCCCTGAGAGTCGCATGCATCGGCTCCTGAACGAGGAGCTCCCCACCACGGAGCAGAGTCCCAATCTCAAGGCGCAAGAGCTTACAGCCCTACGCAACCGGCTGATCATTCAAATTTTTTATGGGTGCGGGGTACGATTGGCCGAACTGATCGGCATCGATATCGACGACTTCTCGGACGACTTTTCGACCCTGCGTGTGGTGGGAAAGGGCAACAAAGAGCGACTGATCCCGATTGTCGCCCCCCTGCAAAAGGCCATCTTGACCTATATTTCGGAAATTCGTAGGCAAAATATTTGCAAAAACGAGAAAAAAGCACTATTTTTAACACACGAAGGAGCACGAATCTCGCGCATCACGGTCTATCGCATCGTAAAACGAGCCCTCCAGGAGGGGGGTGTGCAGGGGAAACGCAGCCCCCATGTCCTGCGACACACCTTTGCAACTCACCTGCTGAACCACGGTGCCGATATGCGCGAAATTCAAGAGTTGATGGGCCATGCCTCGTTGCAAGCCACGCAGGTCTATACCCACAACAGCATTGCGCAGTTGCAGAAAATCTACCTGGAGGCCCACCCCCGTGAGGGGAAAAAGCCCCAACGGTAGCAAACATATTTATTAACTCTCAAAAACTATTGGTTATGAAGGTAAACATTCAATCCGTGAAGTTCGACGCCGACAAGCGTTTGATCGAATTCGTAGAGAACAAGATGGACAAGCTCGACCGTTTTGCTGAACGCGCCACCGGAGCCGATGTCATTCTGAAACTCGATAAGGACCACGAAAAGGGCAACAAGGTGGCCACGATTACCATTCATATCCCCGGAGATGATCTGGTGGCCGAAGCTCAGGCTAAGAGTTTTGAGGAGGCGGTAGATGACGCCATTGATGCCCTGAAGCGTCAAATCGAAAAGGCCAAGGCCAAGTAGCCGGCTTGATAATAACACCTGCCCGACCCATACAAGGTCGGGCATTTTTTTGAAGGCTAAATCCCTCATTGCCACATTTTTTGAATTGAAAATTTTGAATTTTGAATTTTATTCGTACCTTTGCCCTCCCAATCGGGCGTATATCAACCTCTTTCATTGGGTGTCGAGCTGGCGGGCAGACTCTTCGGAGTCGGTCGGGATTAGGTGGCAAGAGTTGCCTATGGTAGGTGAGGCACAGCGGGAATGTTGAGTGCGAAACTTATTAAATTTTATTGTTCAATGAACAAGGATCAAATCATTAAGCTCGTTAACGAGCAGTTGTGGACCAAGCCCGAGGCTGAGGTTCCCGCATTCAAGGCCGGTGATACGATCACCGTGACCTATCGCATCATCGAGGGTAGCAAGGAGCGTCTCCAAAGCTTCCGTGGTGTGGTTATCCAGATCAAGGGTACGGGTAAGACCAAGATGTTCACCATCCGCAAGGTTTCGAACGGCGTGGGTGTAGAGCGTATCTTCCCCCTCTACTCGCCTCACATCGACAAGATCGAGGTAAACAAGGTGGGTGTTGTTCGCCGTGCTCGTATCTACTACCTGCGCAACCTGACGGGTAAGAAGGCCCGCATCAAGGAGAAGCGTGTGGCTGTTGCCAAGGAGAAGTAGAATCGTTAACGATCCAAAGAAAAAGACGGATTCCAAATTGGAATTCGTCTTTTTTGCAATAGAAAGGGCGGAAGGGGTTATTTTGCTCCTTTGAGTTGCTCTTCGATGCGCAATAAGCGGTTGTATTTGGCTGTGCGCTCCGAGCGTGAAAGGGATCCGCACTTGATTTGGCCACAGTTGAAGGCCACCGCGAGGTCGGCAATCGTCGTATCCTCGGTTTCGCCTGAGCGATGCGAAAGAATGGTTGCGTAGCCGGCCCGTTGAGCCATCTCGATTGCCTCGGCTGTCTCGGTCAGGGTGCCGATCTGATTTACCTTAACCAGCAGGGCGTTGGCGCACCCCTCACGAATCCCTCGTTTCAGGTAGTGGGTATTGGTTACAAAAAGATCGTCGCCCACCAGTTGGCAGACCGAACCCACGGCCTCGGTGAGCCTCTTCCACCCCGCCCAATCGTTTTCGGCCATACCGTCCTCGATAGAGGAGATCGGATAGCGGTCGATCAGCCCGCGCAGGTACTCCACCTGCTCCTCCGAGGTGCGCTTCGGGGCCCCTTTCCCCTCGAAGATCGTGTAGTCATAAAGGCCGTTCTTATAAAACTCCGAGGCGGCGCAGTCGAGAGCCAGCGAGATCTCTCCGCCCATCTCACGGCTGTCGGCCTTGTAGCCGGCCAGGTTGATCGCCTCCAAAATCAAGTCGAGAGCCTCCTCTGTGGATCCGATAAAAGGGGCAAAACCTCCCTCATCCCCCACGGCAGTGGAGAGTCCGCGACTCTTCAAGACCCGTTTCAGGGCGTGAAAGACCTCGGCCCCCATGCGTAACGCCTTTTGGAAGGTGTCGGCTCCGATCGGCCGGATCATGAACTCCTGGAAGGCGATCGGCGAGTCCGAATGGGCTCCTCCGTTCAGGATATTCATCATCGGCATGGGTAGCCGGTAGGCGAAGGCCCCGCCCAAATAGCGATAGAGGGGAAGATGCAGAGATTTCGCTGCCGCATGGGCTACTGCCAGCGAGACCCCGAGGATGGCATTGGCCCCGAGATTCGACTTGTTGGGTGTGCCATCCAACTCGCAGAGGAAGCGATCAATTCCTCGCTGATCCATTACACACCTCCCGAGGAGTTTGGGGGCGATGCGCTCAAGGATGTGTCCTACGGCATGGCGCACTCCCTTGCCACCATAACGCTCTCCTCCATCGCGCAATTCGAGGGCTTCGTGTTCGCCTGTCGAGGCTCCGCTCGGTACCGAAGCACGACCCCAGGCGCCCGATTCGGTAAAGATTTCCACCTCGACCGTCGGATTGCCCCGCGAGTCCAAGATCTCGCGAGCATTGATTTTTGCAATTTTCGTCATTTTATCACGCTTATTTAAGGTTCTATTCGCGCAAAAGCATGCAATTCGGATTCCAAAAACAATTTTTTTCACTTTTTTATCCTCCATACGGAAAAGTTTGCCAAAAAATTTCTACCTTTACTTGGTGTTTTCTCACAAAAGCATAAAAGACCAACTTAAAATAAAAAACCTATGAAAAAAATTCTGATTGTTGGTGCCGGTGGCCAGATTGGTTCCGAGCTGACGACCTATCTGCGCAGCATCTATGGTGCCGCCAATGTAATTGCAACCGATGTGCGCGAGTGCAAGATGCTCTCCGAGACGGGCCCCTTTGAGGTACTTAACGCGCTGGATGCCACCTCGATGGCTTCGGCCGTAGCCCGCCACAAGTGTGATGCCATCTTCAACCTCGTGGCCCTGCTGTCGGCCGTGGGTGAGAAGGATCCCCAGAAGGCTTGGGCCATCAACATGGGTGCTCTGATGAACTCGTTGGAGGTAGCCCGTCAGTACAACTGCGCCCTCTTCACCCCCTCGTCGATCGGTGCCTTCGGCCCCACCTCTCCCAAGGATGGTACGCCCCAGGATACGGTGATGCAGCCCACGACGATCTACGGTGTTTGCAAGGTGTCGGGAGAGCTCCTCGGCAACTACTACCACACGAAGTATGGCGTGGATACCCGCTCGGTACGCTTCCCCGGTATCATCTCGAACGTCACCCTGCCCGGTGGCGGTACGACCGACTACGCTGTAGAGATCTACTACGAGGCCATCAAATCGGGTAAGTTCACCTGCCCCGTGCCCGCCGATGTTTACATGGATATGATCTATATGCCCGATGCCCTGCGCGCCTGCGTGGAGCTGATGGAGGCTGACCCCACGAAGCTTGTACACCGCAACAGCTTCAACCTCGCTTCGATGAGCTTCACCCCCGAGATCATCTATGCCGAGATCAAGAAGCGTCTGCCCGACTTCACGATGGACTACAACGTAGATCCCATCAAGAAGGCAATTGCCGAGAGCTGGCCCAACTCGCTCGATGACACCTGCGCCCGCGAAGAGTGGGGCTGGAAACCCCAGTGGGATCTGTCGAGCATGACGGACGACATGCTCAAGGTGATCCGCGAGAAGTACGGCAAGTAATAGCTCTTTGCAAGGTCGGGGCAGATGCTCGACAGACCCGAGTTGCTGACCCACCCCCTAAATCCCCCGCCTCAGGCGGGGGACTTTGTTTGCCATCTGTGGCAAACCGCGCATGACCGACGACATGCTCAAGGTGATCCGCGAGAAGTATGGCAAGTAATTCAATAAATTCCAAGCAAAAGAGCGACCGAATTTCGGTCGCTCTTTTGCTTGGAGTCGGGTTACAATGCCGATGAAGAGGGGGATATTGCCGTTTTTTACTCCAAAAGCATCGATAAAACAGAAAAAATTTGTATCTTGCAGTCGCATTTGTGCGTTTTATTAAAAACGCACGACCAAACGCATGCAAAATAACAAATTTACCTATTTATTAACTAAAATTTCCAAACCAATGAAAAAGATGAAATTCATCCTTTCGTGTTTGTCGATGTTGGCCCTTGCCGTATCGTTTACGGCTTGCGACAGCAAAGATGATCCCGTTGATGTAGTCGAGGTTCCCGCTCCGGTGGTAAGCTTGACCGCCGGCGAAGCCGGTGAAACAACCCTGAGCTTTACGCTCACGACCGAGAAGGCCCAGGAGGCTGCTTGGCTGTGCGTGGAGAAGGGGGCAACCGTATCGGCCGAGAGTGTGCTGGCCGATGGTGCCGCCGTCGAGGCCAACAAGACGCTGGAGCTCATGGCCGAAAACCTGACGGCCAACACCGAGTATGCCATCTATGCCGCAGCCAAGAACGGCACGAAGCTGACCCTCTCGAATGCCCTGGAGATGAAGACCAAGGAGGCTACGGTGAATCCTCAGCCCGAGATGCCCACCGTTTCGGTGGAGGCGGTCGATGAGAAGATCACTACGCAGACGATCACCTTCCTCATCACCTCGGAGAATGCCGACGAGGTAAAGTTTGCCGTATTGCCCGAGGCCGCTTTGGATGTCTATGGCGAGATCACCGCCGAGTTGATCTACAACAACTCGCTGGAGTCAGTTGAGCCCAACGCAACGGTAGAGGTTACGGCCGAAGTTTATATGCCCGATACCCTCTTCCTGGTCTACGCCGTAGCCAAGAAGGGTGATGTGCTGGTATTGAGCGAGAAGGAGGAGATCATGACCCTCGCTGGCGATGGCCCGGTTGGTCCGGAAGAGACTGTCGAGCTTCCCGAGCCCGTGTACGCCTCGATGACCCTGAAGAAAGGTGCCTCGCTTGACAAGTACGAGTTCAATATCGCCGACGAGGCCGGTAGCCTGACGCTTCAGTTCGACCTCTACACCCACAAGGGCATGAATGGCGACCTGGGTATGAACGAGTATCCCATTGCCGGCACCGAGGCCGGTATGATCGACCCGCAGACGATGAACCTCTTCTTGGAGGGCTTGCCCATTGAGGTTGTTGATGGTGTTATCTTCATGGAGATCTATGAGGATGGTGGTGTATGGTATTCGCTCATCGAGGGCGAGCTTCGCTCGGCCGATGGCACAAACTACCTCCTCTTCTATGATGGTCAGATCAACCTCTTCGGTATTCAGCAGAGTGGCGGTGACGAGGATACGATCACCTTCACCTCGGCCGAGTACAGCCGTCCGACTTTGGACGATGGTGTAACGCCCGTTCCCGGTCAGTTCAACCTCTTCCTCATGGAGGGTAACGACCGCGTAACCCTCTGCTTCCGCGGTCAGGATCAGACCTACTTGGCCGGCGACTACTATGCCGTAGGTACGAGTGCCGAGGTAGCAGGTCCTACGGGTGCTTGGGTAGATTCGGAGCTCAGCGCCGTGGAGGCCGGTGTTCCCCCCATTCCCGAGCAGCTGGAGGCTGGTGACGGTTCGAACTACTACGTTCGCGTAGAGACTACGCTCGACCTCGAGCCCACCAACCCGCTCTTCGCCGACTACTATGTAATCGACTTCGTGATCAAGACCAAGGGTCTCTACTCGACCCCGAGAGAGATCAAGGGCCACTACGAGGGTCCGCTTGGCTTCCCCCTGCCCGGTCAGGAGAAGGTAGAGAACTACGACCTCTACTACAACTATGTAGCCATTGAGACCGTAGGCGAGAACACGAACCTCACCTTCACCACCACGGCAAGCCCCGCTGCCAACTTCAAGGTGAACATCGCCACCGCTTCGCTCCCCGCAACCGAGAGCAGCGACTGGACTTGGTATGACATCAACAACGGTACGATCAACGATCCCTACATCGGTCAGGGTACCGTAGTCGGTGAGAACCCCCAGCTGGGCGTGAAGTTCCTGGGCGAGACCTACGACAGCTTCGAGGGCAAGAACTACCCCGAGTATCAGTTCACGACCCGCAACGTGGAGCTCGACTTCAACGGTAAACCCTTCTCCACGAAGAATGATTGGCGTGCCACCTGCACCTCGGCAACCACGTCGGAACCCGAAATTGAGGAGGTAGACCTCGTCTTCACGCAGGGTAAGGCCGTAACCTCGGCCGATGGCACCCGCACCGAAGTGGACATGACGGACGATGCCGGCAACTCGGCTCACCTCGTATTCCGTCTTGCCTCGATGTATGCTAATACCTTCAAGTACCTCTATGGTAATGGTATGACCTACATGCTCGGTACCTCGAGCAATGGTATGGAGTTGTGGACCGAGGCCGAGGAGTCGACCATCACCTACAAGGGCAAGACCTATGCACTGCCCGCAGCCGATCAGGAGCAAGAGCTCTACTACGGCTTCAGTGTAACTTGCGGCATGCCTTACCAGGATATGAACGCCATCTCGCTGATCATGCCGATCGAGCTCGACGGCATCACGCTTGAGAGCTTCACCTTCGGTGGCTCGCTCTATGCCAACGAGCAGACCGAGGAGAAGCCCCTCCAGGATTGGTCGAAGGTAGCTTCGGGTTACAAGAACATGTTCGTGGAGTCGACCGGCACCTCGCACAAGGTAACCCTGCGCAGCTTCTCGAATGGCGACATGGTATTCTTTATCGAGGGTGTGGATAACATCTACGGCAAGGAGCTCCATGTAGGCAAGGAGATCACCATGAACAGCTACCTCTACCAGCCCGCCATCGAGATGGACGACGAGGGCACCAAGGCTCCCATCGTTTCGGGTTACATCCGATTCAACTATAGCCGCGATGCTGAGACTGGTGAGAAAAAGGTTCAGGTATACACCGGCTACAAGGATGATCCTCAGGGTGACACGCGCCTGAAGTTTGAGAGCACGACCAACATCATTTGGTTCGACTCGGGCGATAAGGGCTGGTCGGCTACGCTCAACGAGTAGTCCCCTTCCGATATCGGATTTCACCAACAAAGGGCCTCTCCAAGCGGAGAGGCCCTTATTTTGTCCCCTTCATCGGCGAAAGGAAAATCTACTGCAAAAGCCGGTGGAGAGAAATGTCAGCGAGGGAATTTTCCGATTGTCAAGGAGTTCTTGTGTTGATCATCCGCCCGGGCGATAAGGCGGTTTGGGGCAATCCGCAGTTTTTGGATAAGCGGTAGATTGCCACAAATTTTCATGGTAAAAAACCGCTCTCCACTACGCCCTGAAATGAAAATTTTCGCAATGACGAAGTTTGTTTCTACCATATCGGGCGATGCCCGATATGGTAGAAAGGTTTCCCTCTCCGCCAAATTTTATGGTGCCCCCACACGACAAAAAAAAGGTCCGCCCCAAAGGACGGACCCATGCGCTGTGCGAGCTGAATTTACTCGGCAACCTGCTCGGCAACAACCGAAAACTTGATGGTAGCCTTTACCTCGCGGTGCAACTTGGCAACAGCCTCGTACTCACCTACGGTCTTCACGGCATCAACGGTGATCACCTTGCGATCCAGCACGATCTCCTTCTGAGCCAGAGCCTCAGCAAGGTCAGCCGACGTTACCGAACCGAAGATCTTACCCTCCTCGGCCTTCACGGTGATAGTCAAGGGCAGGTTCTCGATCTTCTCGGCCAGAGCCTGAGCGTCAGCCAGGATCTTGGCATCCTTGTGAGCACGCTGCTTGAGGTTCTCAGCCAATACCTTCTTTGCCGAAGCAGTAGCAACCTTGGCAAAACCCTGAGGAATGAGGTAGTTGTTGGCATAACCGGGCTTTACGTTCACGATGTCGTTGGCGTAGCCCAAATTCTCGATGTCTTTAATCAGAATAATCTCCATAGTACTCTCCTCCTCTTAATTATTTCATACAATCGGTTACGAAGGGCAGGATGGCGAGGTGACGAGCACGCTTCACGGCCTGGGCCACCTTCTTCTGGAACTTCTGCGAAGTACCGGTCAGACGACGGGGCAGAATCTTACCCTGCTCGTTGAGGAACTTCTTCAGGAACTCACCGTCCTTGTAATCTACATACTTGATACCCAGCTTCTTGAAACGGCAGTACTTCTTCTTCTTTACGTCTACCGATACGGGGTTGAGATAGCGAATCTCCGACTGCTGTGCGTTGTTCTCCTGTGCCATAGCTTACTCCTCCGACTTGTTAGAAAGTTTAGCACGACGCTTTGCCGAGTACTCTACGGCGAACTTGTCCTGCTTGAAAGTTAAGAAACGGATGATACGCTCATCGCGGCGATACTGGGTCTCGAGGGTGTTGATGATGTTACCCTCACCGGTGAACTCTACCAAGAAATAGAAACCGGTGGTCTTCTTCTGAATGGGATAAGCGAGCTTCTTGAGGCCCCAGTTCTCCACATTCACAATCTGACCGCCGTTCTCGGTAATGACACCCTGGAATTTGTCAGCAACCTCCTGTACCTGTGCATCGGACAGTACGGGCGTGACAATGAAAACGGTTTCGTAATTGTTCATAATGGTTTAAATGTTTTTAATTTCCCGTTATTCGGGGCTGCAAATATACGAATAATATTTCAGTTTCAAAACCTTCTCCCAAAAAACCTCCATTTTTTTGCTGATTTTCTGCTGATTTTCAACTATTTTCTCTTTCAACCCGCCGAAAACCCCACATTTTCTCGATCAACAGCCTATTATAAATAGGTACCACCCCATCTATTTTCAATTTAGAGGAGGGGCAAAAAAATCCGGCGACGGATTGCTTTGTAGCAGATCCCATCACCGGATTTTTATTGGTGGCCCGAATGGGCCCTCTTTGATCAGATTATACGGTCATGATCTCCTTCTCCTTCTTGTCGAGGAGGGCATCGAGTTGCTTCGAGAACTTCTCGAGGAGTTTCTGTGCCTGGGTCTCGCCATCCTTCGACTCATCCTCGGGCATACCCTCCTTAATCGCCTTCTTGAAGGCCTCCACAGCATCACGACGGGCATTGCGCAAACTGATACGGGCCGTCTCTGCCTCGGCACGAACCTGCTTTACGAGATCCTTACGACGCTCCTCGGTGAGGGGCGGAATCGAGAGGCGGATCTGCTCTCCGTTGTTCGAGGGGGTCAGGCCGATGTTCGAGTCGATGATCGCCTTCTCGATCACACGGATCAGGTTCTTATCCCAGGGCTGAATCAGAATGGTCTTAGCATCGGGAACCGTCACGCTGGCCACGCCCGAAACGGGGGTCTGCGAGCCATAATAATCGACCATCACGCCATTGAGGACATTGATCGAGGCCTTACCGGCGCGTACATTGAGGAGTTCCTCCTCGAGGTGCTCGACCGTGCGCTCCATGCGGGCCGAAGCATCGTTCAAAATCTGTTTGCTCTCCATAATCTATCTGTTTTATTTGATTACTTGTTTTGGATCGTCTGCTCGATGAGCTGCACAAACTTGGCAAAATCTTCGGGGCTGTAGCCCAACTCAATGTGAACAATACGACCCTCGCGGTCGATGAGGTAGTTGTGGGGAATCCCCTTCTTGGCAAAGAGGTTGAAGACCGCCTCATCCTTGTCCATGGCCATCGGGAAATCAAATCCGCGATCAGCACGGGTCTTGGCAATCTGCTCCTCCGTATCGCCACGCGAGGCGAAGATGAAAGCAAACTCCTGACCAGCAAAGCGGTCGATAATCTCCTTCTGCACGGTCGAGAGTTCCTGCATGCAAGGCGGACACCAGGTGGCCCAAAAGTTGAGCAACACCACCTTGCCGCGCAGGTCGGAGAGCTTCACCTCGCCACCGCCATACATCGGCAGGGTAAAGTCGGGAGCCAGGTCGCCCACGGCCACTACATCGTACTCCGACTCCTCGGCCGCCTGCTCCGTCGCAGGCTCCTCGGCAGCAGCGGCCGCCTCTCCGCTCGGCAGGAAGAGCATCAGGCCGACAACGACAACCAACAGGACAATCAACAACCACAAGGTGCCGTTCTTTTGTGTTTTCTTACGTTCGAATTTCATAGGTCAAAGTTTTTTTTGGGGGGGGGTTACAATTTCACCAGCGTTCCGATCTCCTCTCCCGAGAGCACCTTTTCGAGGTTACCGGGCGTATCCATATCGAAGACGATGATGTTGAGTCCATTCTCCTTGCAGAGGGTAAAGGAGGTCATATCCATCACCTTGAGGTTGCGGGCATAGACCTCATCGAAGGTAATCTCCTTGAACTTCACAGCCGTGGGATCCTTCTCGGGGTCAGCCGTATAGACACCATCCACACGAGTACCCTTGAGCATTACTTCGGCCTCGATCTCAATGCCGCGCAGGGCCGAGGCTGTATCGGTCGAGAAGTAGGGATTCGAGGTACCACCTCCAATGATCACCACATAACCGGCCTCCAGAAGCTCCAAGGCGCGCGCCTTCGAGTAGTACTCGCCGATAGGCTCCATGCGGATCGAGGTAAGCACCTTGGCCTTCACGCCATTGTCCTCAAGGGCCGACTGTAAAGCCAGCGAGTTGATGATCGTAGCCAACATTCCCATCTGATCGCCCTTGACGCGATCGAAGCCCTTTTTGGCCCCCTGCAGCCCGCGGAAGATGTTTCCACCACCGATGACGATACCGATCTGCACACCGGTTTGAGCCACGCGCTTAATCTGTTCGGCGTAGCTTTGGAGCATCTCTACCGAAAGGCCGTATTTCTGGGAGCCCTGCAACGACTCGCCACTCAATTTGAGGAGAATTCTTTTGTATTTCATACCTTATTTCAGCTTTTATTTGAACAAAGATAATAAGTTTTCTCCGCATTTCACATTTTTTTTCTATTTTTGTGAGGAAATGAAGGCGCAAAAAGATACTCTGCTCGAAAAAATCGACTCCCCCGAAGAGCTTAAACAACTCTCCATGGAGGAGTTGCATCGCTATTGCGACGAATTGCGCCAATACATCATCGAGGAGTGTGCCACCAACCCCGGCCACCTCGCCTCGTCGCTGGGTGCCGTGGAATTGGCGGCTGCCCTGCACTATGTCTACGATACCCCCCACGACAAATTGGTATGGGATGTAGGCCACCAGACCTACCCCCACAAAATCATCACGGGTCGCCGCGAAGCCTTCCGTAACAAGCGTCGCCTGGGGGGCATCAGCGGATTCCCTCGCATGGAGGAGAGCCCCTACGATGCGTTCGGAGGAGGCCACGCCTCGGTAAGCATCTCGGCCGCCTACGGCATGGCGAAGGCCGCCCACCTACAAGGGGGCAAGGAGCAGGTCGTGGCCATCATCGGCGACGGCTCGATGACCGGAGGCCTTGCCTTCGAGGGACTCAACAATGCCGGAGCCGACAAGGAGAGCGACCTGCTGGTCATCCTCAACGACAACAACATGGCAATTGATCAGGCAACCGGAGCCCTAAAGAGTTACCTGGTCAAGATCTCCACCTCGCGCTACTACAACCGCATCAAGCGCAAACTCTGGAACATTCTCTCGCTCGTCCCCTTTGTATTGCGCCTCTGCCAAAAGGCTGGCAATGCCGTCAAGCAAGGGCTACTCAAGAACAGCAACCTCTTCGAGAGCCTCAACTTCCGCTATTTCGGCCCGATCGACGGCCACGACATCGAGGGATTGGTGCGCGTACTGCGTGCCCTGCGCCAAATCGAGGGGCCGAAACTTCTCCATGTGATGACCACCAAGGGCAAGGGGCTCGAACCCGCCGAGCACGATCCGGCCGTATGGCACGCTCCGGGATGTTTCGACCCGCGTACCGGCGAGCGCATCGCCAAGCCGAGTTCGGCGGCTCGCTTCCAGGATGTCTTTGGACATACCCTCGTAGACCTGGCCCACCTCGATGAGCGTGTCGTGGGAATCACCCCCGCCATGCCCTCGGGCTGCTCGATGAATATCCTCATGCAGGAGATGCCCGAGCGTTGCTTCGATGTCGGCATTGCCGAGGGACACGCCGTCACCTTCTCGGCCGGCCTGGCCGCCTCGGGAATGCGACCCTTCTGCAATATCTACTCCTCGTTCATGCAACGCGCCTACGACAATGTGATCCACGACGTAGCCATCCAGCACCTGCCCGTCATCCTCTGCCTCGACCGTGGAGGCCTCGTGGGCGAGGATGGAGCCACACACCACGGCTCGTTCGACTTAGCCTACTTCGCCACGGTACCCAACCTGATCGTCTCGGCCCCCGCCTCGGAGCGTGAGTTGCGCAACTTGATGTATACGGCCCTGAAGAGCGATCGTCCCTTCGTGATCCGCTACCCGCGAGGTGCAGGCCGGGGTGAAGCCTGGGAGGGGGAGCCCTTCGAGGAGCTTCCGATCGGTCGCGGTCGCCGACTCCGCGAGGGCGAGCAGATCGCCCTCCTCTCGATTGGCACCACCGCCACCTTTGCGGCCGAGGCTGCAGAACGATTGGCCGAGGAGGGTATTTCGGCTGCCCACTACGACCTGCGCTACGCCAAACCACTCGACGAAGAGTTGCTGCGCGAGGTGGGAGAGCGTTTCCAACGGGTGATCACCATCGAAGACGGAGCCCTGCGCGGAGGTGTAGGCGAAGCTGTTACAGCATGGCTCTCCTCCCACGGATATACCCCGAGGGTTCACTCACTCGGCATCCCCGACCGCTTTATCGAACACGGCACTCCTAAGGAGCTCTATCAACTCTGCGGCTTCGATACCGAAGGGATCGTGCAGGCTGCCAAAGCAATGTATAATGAAAATAAGTAAAAAAGCGAACCGAGGTTCGCTTTTTTTACCTATTTATCCATCTCCAACTGCGGCGTGCTGATGATCAGTTTCGAGGTATCATAACCCCTCAAGCGAGCCTCCTCGAGAATATGGCGAAAGGTCTCGGCTGGCAGAGTCGGCGTGCGCGAAAGAATCCACAAATAGCGGGGCGAATGGCTCCCAATAAGCATCCAATCCCCATGAATCCCCCGCTCCAAGATGTTGTAATCGGCATAAAACTTCCAAAAGAAACTCACGCGCAGACGTCCTGGGTCGCTGGTAAATTTCGCATGACCCACTGCCACCCTGCGTGCTCCAGTCTTGGCATCCAGGCCGCTATTTTCGACCCGAATGGTGCCATCGGGTAGGAGTGTATAGGTGGCCTCCACCTCAGTCATCCCTCGCTCGAAACGATGATCGAAACGAGCCAACTCATACCAAGTACCCAACAACTCATCGGGATTTAACCTGGCCACCGTGTGGCGATCAATATTTCCACTTGCGCAGCCCAAAAACACCGCTCCGGTAAGAAGCAAAAGCAAAAAAAGAATCATCATACGTCTCATTGAAAAGATTTTTCCAACCTCGACAGCATGAACCTTGCCAGAGCGTTCGAAATTCCCACAGGGGCAATATTTTCAGGAATCGGCATACAACAAGGAGCCTCTCCTTGCCACCCCTATCCGGCGACCGGACAAGAAATGCCGAGGGCTTCGACACGAGCCGCAATCTTCTGCAACTCCTCCTTCTCCACCTTGATCAGGGTCTGACACGGCGTATCGCGATCGAGCGAGTAGACCATCACCTGCTTGGGGCGGATCCGCTCGATCAGCGCGAGCCAGGCCGACACCTCCTCCTCGGTGGTATTGTCGATAGGAAGCCCATCCACCTCCCCGCGCAGGAACATCGTCTGCACGATCAAATCGCCCTCAAACGAGCAGAGTTGCTCCACAACCTTCTCTACCTTATAGTTCCCTTGAGGATTGTTCATGCGACGCACCGTTACATCAAAGGCTGAGTCGAGCTTCAAGATATTGTTGTCCACTCGTTTCAAAGCACGGCAAACCTCCGGGCGGTGAAGTTGCGTGGCGTTGCTCAACACCGAGACCTTGGCCGAAGGACACAAGGCATCGCGCAGGGCAAGCACATCCTCGATCACCCCTTCGAAATCGGGGTGCATGGTGGGCTCTCCGTTGCCGGCAAAGGTGATGACATCGGGCGGCGTCCCCTGCTCGACCATGCGGCGCAGGGTCTGGGCAAGGAGTTCACGCACATCCTCGCGGGCATTGAATCGACGCTGCCCAGGGTGGTCGCTATTCCAACCACATTCGCAGTAGATGCAGTCGAACGAACAGAGTTTCGAATGGGTCGGCAGGAGGTTTACTCCCAGCGAGAGCCC
Source organism: Alistipes sp. (assembly GCA_045614985.1). Lineage (GTDB taxonomy): Bacteria > Bacteroidota > Bacteroidia > Bacteroidales > Rikenellaceae > Alistipes. Next base: position 18,977 of record JAZLDX010000002.1, read on the forward strand.
CAGACGACGCGAACGCACGGGGCCAAAGATGATATCGTTGTAGAGTGCAGTCATAGCATACTATTTTAAGACAAAGATAGAAAAAAAGAATGAAGAGAGACACTCTTTCACCGTTTTTTTGTAACAATCCTGTGCTCGACGAGGGGCGGAGCCGAGATTCGGACAAGAATTGTGCCCACCCCTCCGAAACCCTCCACCCCGATAGGTAGAAATACTTAATTTTTTAGTGAAATCGTACGAGTGGGAGAATATTATCCAATTTTTCGCTATCTTTGTTGAGTGTAAAAAAACAATCTTGCAAATCTCAAATTATACGAAAATGGTAGATATTTTTGAAAGATTAGAGAAGAATGCCGGAGGCCCGATCGGTCAGTACATGGCCTTTGCCCACGGCTATTTCGCCTTCCCGAAGTTGGAGGGCGAGCTCGGCCCCCACATGACCTTCCGCGGAGAGAAGGTGCTGAACTGGAGCCTGAACAACTACCTCGGCCTGGCCAATATGCCCGAGGTGCGCGAGGCCGATGCCAAGGGTGCTGCCGAGTACGGCATGGCCTACCCGATGGGGGCCCGCATGATGAGCGGCCAGACCAAATACCACGAGCAGCTGGAGCGCGAGTTGGCCGAGTTTGTGGGTAAGCCGGACGCCTTCCTGCTCAACTTCGGCTACCAGGGCATGATCTCGATCATCGACTGCCTGCTGACGCACCGCGACGTGGTGGTCTATGATGCTGAGGCCCACGCCTGCATCATCGACGGACTGCGCATGCACAAGGGCAAGCGCTTCGTCTTCGGCCACAACGACCTCGACTCGTTGCGCCTGCAGCTCAAACACGCCACGGAGCTCGCCGAGGAGCAGCGCGGAGGCGTGCTGGTGATCACCGAGGGTGTCTTCGGCATGAAGGGCGACATGGGTAAACTCGACGAGATCGTGGCCCTGAAGAAGGAGTTCAACTTCCGCCTGCTGGTGGACGATGCCCACGGCTTCGGAACGATGGGCCCGGGAGGTCGCGGTACAGCAGCCCACTTCGGGGTGGTGGACGGTGTGGATGTGCTGTTCAACACCTTCGCCAAGTCGATGGCCGGTATCGGTGCCTTCGTAGCCGGCCCCCGTTGGCTGATCAACCTCTTCCGCTACAACATGCGCTCGCAGCTCTACGCCAAGTCGCTGCCGATGCCGATGGTGATGGGTGCTTTGAAGCGTCTTGAGATCATCCGCACGCGCCCCGAGTTGCAGGAGAAACTTTGGCAGATCACCAACGCCCTGCAAAGCGGCTTGAAGGAGAGCGGTTTCGACATCGGTGTGACGAACACCCCTGTTACGCCCGTCTTCATGAAGGGTTCGGTGGAGGAGGCCACCAACCTGGTGGTTGATCTGCGCGAGAACCACCACCTCTTCTGCTCGATCGTGGTCTACCCCGTGATCCCGAAGGGCGAGATGATCCTGCGCGTGATCCCCACGGCGGCCCACACGATGGAGGATGTGGAGTACACGCTGGGCGTCTTCCGCTCGATCAAGGAGCGCCTCGAGAGCGGCTACTACAACCAGCCGATGCCGATGCGTGCCGACGAGGGCTTCCAGCTCAAGTAATCAGGAGATTGAACCATTCCAAGGGGGGGGCTAATGGCCCCCTTTTTTTTGTGCCCCCAAATTTCCCTTTGCAAGGCGAAACCTAACCTGCCGAGGGCGTTTTATGATGAAAAATTGGCTATTCGTTGATTATATTTTTTTGTTTGAATAAAAAAATCTACTTTTGTTGCGGATTGTGCGCCAAAAGCAACGGCCCCACAACCCATTAGAGAGAAAAAGAGAATAATATTTATAAATTTTTATTAAGTACCATGAACAAATTGATTTACACGGCTCCCGAGTTGGAGCTTCTTGAGATGGAGGTTGAGCAGGGGTTTGCCGCCTCGCCCCAGGTCGATGAATCCGGGTTGGATGACTACATCTACAACGAAAACTCCAGCATGGAATAACCCTATTAGAAGCGCAACAACTATGAAGAAATTGATATTTTCGATCCTTGCCTTGGCAGGGTTTGCCGCTTGCTCCGCTGATAGCGAGCTAAATGAGACGATTGCCCCCGAGCAGAAAGAGACCTTTACGATCTTCGCCGCTCAGGAGGATTTCGATGATACGCGTGTATCGATTAGCTCCGACAACAACATGCACCCCACGGTACTTACCTGGGATGAGGGTGACCAAATCAACCTGGCCACCGAGAGCGGTATCTCGGTGAAGTTGAATGCCGAGGAGGTAAACGGAAAGACGGCCGTCTTCCGCACCACGCAGCCCGTAGGCTATACGAAGAACGACACCTACTACGCCTGCTATCCCGCTTCGCACGCGATCAGTACCACGCAACTCCTCTATTCGATTTCTGCTACGCAGAGCGGCTTGGCCAAGGATGCCGTGGTGCTCTATGGTACGGGCGATGTGGATGCCGACACCGAGGGAGTTCAAATGAAATTCAAGCCCGTCAACGCCGTCCTCTTTGTATCGGTTACCGATGCACCCGCCGAGGGCTTCAGCAAGCTCGAAATCCGTGGCTACGATAATGAGCAGAACCTCTGCGGCCAGGCAACTTTCGACGGCACCGAGACCGATCGCAGCTTGGCTACGGGTGGTACGATCACCATCAACGGTAGCGCAGCCAACAACAACCTGAAGGGTGTCTATGTATCGCTGCCCGGTGGTGTAACCTTCAACACGGGTTACATCCTCACCTTCACCACGGTTGGCGGCACGGTGATGAGCTATGGTTTCAATGCCACGGAGATGAAGGAGGGCAGCATCAACGAGGCCCAGGTAAAATGGACGAATCCCACCGTCACGCTGGGCGCCAAGACCACCTACTCGTATGCTTCGGCCGATCCGGCCGATCCGGCAACGGCTAACTCGATGGGTGGCGGTGCTGCCAATGGTAGCGGTACGACCATCTTCTTCAACGAGACCTACAAATCGAGCTTCAGCGGTGTGCAGAACGCCATGATCGAGGATTGCGGTTTTATTGTGGATGGCACGACCTACAGCGCAACGGCCGGCCAGGTAACCCGCAACGGTAAGGAGTTCTGGATGAATGACCTGAAAAACCAGTCCAAAGCCAACCACACCGTCCAGGCCTTTATCAAGATTAAACAGAATGCCAATATTGTATACTCCGCTGCCCAAACCCTCTCGGTAACCGGTATTCCGTATAGTGTTGAGTTCTATGGAACAGAAAACCTGCAGGGTTGGTACGGTTACAACTATGGTTGGCGTGCGGATTTTCTCGATTTGATTCCTAATTCGAATGGTGGAGGTTGTATCGTATCGCCGGCATTCAATCTGCCAAAAGATTGCTCGATTAGCTACCATGTTGTGGCAAAGTACTATAGAGGTGCTGGTACGACAAGTGGTTATCCTAATGCAGACATATGTATCGGAGCCGGAAGCAGTGCTAATAGTGCTGTAAAAACGATTACGCATACAAAGGCCGTTACATCTACGCAAAGCACAGGGCGCAGTGGCCGTAGCAATGTCTATGGTTCTATAACTTTAAATAATACGAATAAATACTTCTCTGTTTCGCATAATAATCCTAAAAGATATAATGCCTTGATTATCGGATATTACGGCATTGATACTATAAATTTAACCTACACTGAATAGTATTGGTAAAAACATAAAACCACGGGCGACCCGATTTGGGCCGCCCGTTTTTTTTGAAAGGTGCAGGTGGAATAGTGTGGAAGTTGTAAGAGTGGTGGAAGATATGGGGAGCAGGAGTTATTGCCCCTTCTTGTTTTGGGCACTGTTTTTGGAGGTGGGGGCAGAAACTTCGATTATGGATGCTTCGAACACTCCCCACAACAAGGCGAAAGAGGGCGAAAAGAGCCGGCTGTCGTACCTGGCGCTCCTGGGATGCAACCTCCTTTGGGCGATGGACTATCCCCTCTACCACATCCTCCTGCCCCACCACCTCCACCCCGTGGTGCTCCTGGCGGCCGCCCTGCTGATGACGGCCCTCCTCTCGTTGATCCCCCTGATCCGCCAACCCGTGGAGCCCGTAGAGCGGCGCGACATCCCTACGTTGCTCGGGGCAGCGATCTTGCTCGGCGTACTCCACAAAGGGTTTATGATGTTCGGACTCGCGCGCACCTCTCCCATCGACGGAGCCATCATCAACACCGCGGGGCCTCTCATCGTGCTGCTCCTCTCGGTCTTATGGGGGCTCGATCACCTCACGAAGCGCAAAGTCGCCGGCCTCTGCCTCGGAATCACGGGGGCCATCGGTGTAATTCTTTGGGGCGGTGATGAGGCCCACGAGAAATCGGATTTGATAGGTAATCTGCTGGTTGTAGGAAGTGTTACCGCCACAGCCGTCTACACCGTATGGCTAAAAAAACTCTTGGCCAAGTATCGCGTAACCACCATCCTGATGTGGGTCTACAGTCTCTCGGCCGCCATCGTGCTCCCCTTTGGAATCGCCACACTCCTGCGCGAAGAGGTGCAACCCTGGGATGGTCGAACGATCGGTGCCTTTATCATTGTGATGTGTCTGCTGACCTATCTACCTAACTTCCTCTACAACTTGGCCTTAAAACGGACAAAACCCGTGGAGACGAGCATCTTCGGCTACCTGCAACCCGTGGCGGCCATCGCCCTCTCGGTGCTCCTCGGCCTCGACCGACTGCACCTCGATACCCTCTTCTTCGCATTAGTGATCTTCTTGGGGATTGGGTTGGTGATAAGCTCTTACTCGAAAAAGAGTGGGCAGTAACCTCGCCTGCCCACTTTGCCCCCCCTCACCTAAAAAAGAAGGGGCTGTCACAACTTCTTGTTGGACAGCCCCTCCGTTTATGGAAGAATCAGTCGATTACTTCTTCTGCGAAGCCTCCATCGCCTCCTTCAGAGCGGCCAGACCGGCGATATCGCCCAGCGTGGTCTTCTCTACCGAAGCGTTGATCTTCTTCACCGACGACTTGGTCTCGTCAGCAGCCTTCTTCTTCTCGGCCTTCTCGGCGGCAATCTGCTCACGCTTAGCCTCCTCGTATACGCGAACGTGCGAGAGGGTGATGCGCTTGGTAGCCTTCGAGAACTCGATTACCTTGAAGCTCAGCTTATCACCGGCCTTGGGGGTCGTACCGTCCTCCTTCGTGAGGTGACGAGCGGGGCAGAAGCCCTCGATGTTCTCACCCAACGATACTACGGCACCCTTGTCGTTGATCTCGGTGATCGTACCCTCGTGTACGCTCTCCACGCCGAACTGACCCTCGAACTCGTTCCAGGGGTTCTCCTCGAGCTGCTTGTGGCCCAGCGAAAGACGACGGTTCTCCTTGTCGATCTCCAGAACTACTACCTCGATAGCAGCACCAATCTGGGTGAACTCACCGGGGTGCTTCACCTTCTTGGTCCACGACAGATCCGAGATGTGGATCAGACCGTCGATACCCTCCTCGATCTCAACGAATACACCGAAGTTGGTGAAGTTGCGAACCTTGGCGTTGCAGCGCGAACCTACGGGATACTTGGTCTCGATACCAGCCCAAGGATCGGTCGTCAGCTGCTTGATACCCAGCGACATCTTGCGCTCCTCGCGGTCGAGGGTCAGCACTACGGCCTCTACCTCGTCGCCTACCTTCATGAACTCCTGAGCCGAACGCAGGTGCTGGCTCCACGACATCTCCGATACGTGGATCAGACCCTCAACACCGGCAGCAATCTCAACGAAAGCGCCGTAGTCGGCCATTACGACAACCTTACCCTTTACGGTATCACCTACCTTGAGGTTCTGGTCGAGAGCCTCCCAGGGGTGAGCAGCCAGCTGCTTCAGACCCAGAGCGATACGCTTCTTAGCGTCATCGAAGTCGAGGATAACCACCTGAATCTTCTGATCCAGCGCTACGATCTCCTCGGGGTGATTTACGCGGCCCCACGACAGGTCGGTGATGTGAATCAGACCGTCTACGCCACCCAGGTCAACGAATACACCGTAGGAGGTGATGTTCTTCACCGTACCCTCCAAGATCTGACCCTTCTCGAGCTTCGACATGATTACCTGCTTCTGAGCCTCGAGCTCGGCCTCGATGAGGGCCTTGTGCGATACTACTACGTTGCGGAACTCCTGGTTGATCTTCACCACCTTGAACTCCATGGTCTTGTCAACGTATACATCGTAGTCGCGAATGGGCTTCACGTCGATCTGCGAACCGGGCAGGAAGGCCTCGATACCGAATACATCGACGATCATACCACCCTTCGTGCGGCACTTGATGTAACCCTTGATGATCTCGTCGTTCTCCAGGGCCTCGTTTACGCGATCCCACGACTTGAGCTGACGAGCCTTCTTGTGCGAGAGGGCCAGCTGACCGTTCTTGTCCTCGGCCGACTCCACATACACCTCGGCCTTGTCGCCAATCTGCAGGTCGGGATTGTAACGGAACTCCGATACCGAAATGATACCCTCCGACTTGTAACCGATGTTGACAACCACCTCACGCTTCGTGATACCGATAACGGTACCCTCAACTACCTCACCTACAGCAATGTTCGACAAGGTCTTGTCGTAAGCTGCGGCAATCTCCTCCTTGGGCTGGTTGTAAACACCCAGGTCATTCTCGAACGCATTCCAATCGAAATTCTCGTTCATTACTTTGTTGTTCTCCATTGCGGAAAAAATTTGTGCGATACAATCGCTCGTTAAATGGTTAATAATAAATTTGTTACCCTTGCGTATGCGCACACTATGCGCACAAGGGACTGCAAAGGTACGAATAAAATTCAAAATTCAAAAATTCACGATTCATTTTTTTCTTTTCGCAGTCATTGCGAGGAGCAAAGCGACGCGGCAATCTCCCACGAGGTGCACACCGTCCCAAGGCCGCGCAGCGTCATCCCGAGGGAGCGCGAGCGACCGTGGGGATTTTTTTATGAGCGAGGTGTCGATGTGATCATTCTCCGATAAAAAGATGGCCACGCACCTGACGGTGCTCGCCATGACGCAGCGGAGAATTAGGGAATCTTGAATTCTGCATTTTGCACTGCAAAATTCCAAGTGTCATAGCGTAAATTTTTGCTCTGTAAGATTTTTTTTCGAACCACCTTTGCAACTTATTGAAAATCAGCCCCCTATTTTCGCGCTTTTGTAAGATTTTTTTCGGCCGAAAATTTGGAGATGGTTTTTTTATTGCGTAAATTTGCAGTAGAGAACACCCGAAAAAGGGCCTCAAACACCACACTCCCGAACACCAACACCTTGAAGGTGTACCTAATATTACTAACTAAAAATTCCTACGCTATGAAAAGGTTATTTTTTATCAGCATGCTTTTCTCGTTGGGAGTGGCGTGCAGTCAAGACGATTCGCTGACGGCTACGGTGGACCCCGTACCTGAAGGCGGGCGCAATGCCAATCCGTATGCCGTTACGGTGGAGGAGGCATTGGCCAATTTGGAGGGAGTACTTGCCCAAATCGATGGCGAGACCCGCGCGGGCGGGATGCGTCGAGCCGTATCGGTCGATCGAGTAAAGGCGGCCGATGTGTGCGACCTGACCCGCTCGGAAGCCGCGCTTGATGTGGAAGACCTGCTCTATGTCGTTTCGTTTGGCGAGGGCAACGGCTCGGCCGTGCTCGGTGCCGATAAGCGCGTTACGCAGGTGATGGCCGTGTTGGACGAAACAGTACTCACGGTTGAGGATTTCGTTAAGTTCGACACCCGTGCCACCTCGTTGGAGGAACTCTCACCCAAGGAGGATCTGCAAAATATGCTTACCGATATGATTACTGCTACTGCAGAAGCCGAAGTGGCAAGTGTTGGGGAAGAAGTAATAGGGCCCCTCCCCATGATTGGGGAAGAAATTTCTTACTCATATATTAAAAGGAGACCTCTTCTCGATACAAAATGGAGTCAAAGTAAGCCTTTTAACAATAGTTGCCCTCTTAAATCCCCAAGTACAATTTCACGTCATTCTGCTGGATGTGTCCCCGTGGGGGTTGGTCAAATTTTAGCATATTATCAATATCCATCTCCGAATATTATTGACGATACATTGTATAATTGGAATCTTATCAACCAGTTAAATTATCCTTCAGATCCCAATTCTTGTTCTGAAGATGCAAAAGAAACAACCGCTAACTATTTGCGAAAACTCGGAAGAATGATGTATGCGGAGTATAGGGATGACGGAACATTTGTATACGATTCTCATCAAATCAACTTCCTTAAGACCATAGGTTTCCCAAACGCAAGAACTACTTCTTGGGATAATGATTTTGCCTATAATATGATTTACTCAAATTCTGAGCCCCTAGGGATTGGGGTATACAGACTGAAAGAAGATGGTACTTCGACTGGTCATTTTTGGGTACTTGATGGTTGGATGGATGTGATAAAAAATGTTTGGCGTTTGGTAAAAGAATATGGAGCCGTATTACCCGAACGGACATTGATATCATCCACACTGGATTCTCAGTTAGTTCATTGCAATTTTGGCTGGGGTGGAACTTGCGATGGCTATTATACGCCCAACACATACGATTTAACCATTGAAAAAACGGGTGTTTACATAGAACCCCTTTTGGGTGATATTCCTAATACGATGAATCGAATTTACAATTTCAATGTTAGAATAACACGATTAGAGTAGAATAAATGGAATGTATCATGAGATATAGATTATTATTTATAGTTTTACTTTCATATTGCATTGCCTGCAGCGACAGCAAAGAACAGTCAAATCAAATAGAGCCAAACTCGAGCAATGACAAGACAGAAATAGAGGGTGTATTATCCTCCTTTGGGGATTACGAAGAAGATATGGCCACACAACTTTTGTGCAAAAAGTATTGGGTTGAACACTATTTTCTCGAATATGGTGAGAATTGGGACAAGATACTTTTCAATTCTTTGATCGATTTGGGTGGTGGGCATGCCTCTTCTTGCTTTATCTTTCATGAAGACGGAAAATTAGAAGATTTTACCGATGCGGAGCACACCCCGGAAGAGGAATATGAAGTTCGCACTTGGACATTCGATCCCGAAACCCGCACCCTGACCATTGATGGGGCGTTGAGTTACCATTTGATTGCCTTGGGCGAAGATACCTTTGTTTGGGACTGCGTTAGCACGAGCAGTGGCTACCCGCGCTATTTCCGCGAGGTATTCAAGGCAAAAGCCGTTGAATAACGCCTCGCAGATCGCTCTGCCGACTTTGGCTCGGCAAGGGTATGAAATTGTGAATATGCCGCTTCGGCCGGGCTCTTCGGAGTTCGGCCGATTTTCTATTTTGGCGGTTGGAGAATTGGGCAGATTTGGAAGATTCTCCACAAAAAATTGGCTGTTTGCGAAAAATTGCTTACCTTTAACGCTTGAAAGTGTGCTTACAAAAAACGACCAACCCAATAAGACCTAAAACGAAAACTACAAACTATAAAATTTCAAGCAAATGGAAAAGAAATTTTCGGGCAAGACCCGTATTGAGAGCGACCTGATTGGTCAGATGGAGGTGCCCGTCGAGGCATTGTATGGCGTGCAGACCCTGCGCGGTATCGAGAACTTCCCCATCAGCCGTTTCCACCTCTCGGACTACCCCTTGTTCATCAACGGATTGGCCATCACGAAGTTGGCTGCTGCCGAGGCCAACCACGAGCTCGGCCTGCTCACCGACGAGCAGTATGAGGCCATCGCAACGGCCTGCCGCGAGATCATGGCCGGTCAGCACCACGACCAGTTCCCCTGCGACATGATCCAGGGCGGTGCCGGTACGACGACCAACATGAACGCCAACGAGGTGATTGCCAACCGTGCCCTGCAATTGATGGGCCACGAGGCCGGTGAGTACCAGTACTGCTCGCCCAACGACCATGTAAACTGCTCGCAGTCGACCAACGATGCCTACCCCTGCGGTATCCACCTCGGTCTCTACGCTACGCACAAGCTGTACATGGAGCACCTCGAGCAGCTGATCGAGGCTTTTGCTAAGAAGGCCAAGGAGTTTGCTCACATCCTGAAGATGGGTCGTACCCAGCTCGAGGATGCTGTGCCCATGACCCTGGGCCAGACCTTTGGTGCCTTTGCTCAGATCCTCAAGGAGGAGAAGAAGAACCTGGAGTTTGCCGCCGAGGAGTTCCTGACGGTGAACATGGGTGCCACGGCCATTGGTACGGGTATCTGCTCGGAGCCTGAATATTCGGGCAAGTGCATCGCTGCTCTGCGCAAGATCACGGGTTGGGACATCAAGCTCGCCGAGGATCTCGTAGCCGCCACGTCGGATACGACCTGCATGGTAGGTTACTCGTCGGCTATGCGTCGCGTAGCTGTGAAGCTCAACAAGATTTGTAACGACCTCCGCCTGCTGGCTTCGGGTCCCCGTTGCGGTCTCCATGAGTTCGACCTGCCCGCCCGTCAGCCCGGTTCGTCGATCATGCCCGGTAAGGTAAACCCCGTGATTCCCGAGGTAATGAACCAGATTTGCTACAAGGTGATTGGCAACGACGCTTGTGTGGCTATGTGCGCCCAGGAGGCTCAGATGGAGCTCAACGCCATGGAGCCCACGATGGCTCAGTGCTGCTTCGAGTCGGCCGAGATCATGATGAACGGCTTCGATACGCTGCGCGTAAACTGCGTGGATGGCATCACCGCGAACGAGGAGCAGTGCCGCAAGTATGTACAGGACAGCTTCGGTGTGGTTACGGCACTGAACCCCATCATCGGCTACAAGAACTCGACCAAGATTGCCAAGGAGGCTATGGCTACGGGTGGTCGCGTATACGACCTCGTGCTGGAGCACGGCATTCTGACCAAGGAGGAGCTCGACACGATTCTCTCGCCCGAGAACATGATCAAGCCCGTGAAGTTGGATATCAAGCCCCGCCGATAATTTCACGAAATAGAGGGAATCCCCTCGACCACAAAGAAAAAGGATCGCTCGTTATGAGCGATCCTTTTTTATTTATTACTTATCTCGGCCCCAAGCCGAGATCTCGGATGGTCAAGCACCCTACTGCTTCTCGACAAAGCCCTGCGCCTTGAGGCGGATATCCGAACCATCGGGGGTAACCAGATAGCAGCCCGTCGATTCGGCCGTGATGTGGCCGATCACATCAACCAGCCCCAATCCCATGATCTTTTCCTGCATAGCAAGGGGCACCGTGAAGAGCAGTTCGTGATCCTCCCCACCCTGGAGGGCGGCTACCACGGGGTCAGCATGCAACTCCTCGGCCATGGCCGTTGTCTGCTTGGCAATGGGGATGCGCTCCAGGTAGATACGCGCCCCGCACTTCGAGGCCTTACAAAGTTGCATCAGGTCGCTCGAGAGTCCATCCGAAAGGTCGATCATGGCTGTCGGAACGATCCCCTCCTCGGCCAAGGCATCGATAATATCCTTGCGGGCACGCGGTTTGAGGTACTTTTCCAAGAGGTATTCGTAGCCGGTAAACTGCGGCTCGGGGTTTTCGACACCGCGCAGCACGCGCTTCTCGCGCTCCAAGAGGTGGAGTCCCATGTAAGCAGCACCGAGGTTACCCGTGATGCAGATCAGGTCGTTAAGTTGAGCCCCGCTACGCTTAACGAGTTTCGTACGCTCCTGGCGACCCATCACCGTCACATGGAGGACAAGTCCCGTCATCGAGGCCTTTGTATCGCCTCCCACAAAATCAACCCCCAACTCGCGACAGGCAAACTTCACCCCCTCGTAGAGATCATCCAACGCCTCCACCGGCAACTTGGAGGAGACTCCGATCGAGAGCATCAACTGCTCGGGGCGGGCATTCATGGCCAAAATATCGCTCACACCCACCGTTACGGCCTTGTAGCCCAGGTGGCGCAACGGAAAGTAGGTCAGGTCGAAGTCGATACCCTCCAACAGCAGGTCAGTGGTGCAGACCACGGCCTCCTTTTTTCCTGCGGCTACAGCCGCCGCATCATCCCCCACACCGAGGAGGGTTGTCTTATTCTTGGGGGCGGTATCGACCATCAAGTGGTCGATCAAACCAAACTCGCCGAGGGTCGCAATCTCGGTGCGCCCCTTATTTGCCTGCTTCTGCTCCATGTATCGTAAAATTTTTTACAAAATTACACAAAATATTCTCGTTTCTCAAAAAAAAGGGTTACATTTGCTCCAATTTTGTGCTTCTCCCGCCCTTCGGGAGGATGGGCACGAACAAAAAGATTAAAATAATAGCGTATAATATGTTAAATATCGTCTTATTTGGTGCCCCGGGCTGTGGCAAAGGAACCCAGGCCGCAAAATTGAAGGAGCACTACGGGATCGACCACGTCTCGACGGGTGAGGTAATCCGCTCGGAGATCCGCCGCGAGACGGAGCTCGGCAAGAGCATGAAGGAGTGCATCGCCCAGGGTTGCCTGGTTCCCGACCAGCTGGTTATTGATATTGTAAAGGGATATGTGAGCGAGCACTGCCGCGACAACGGAAACATCTTCGACGGCTTCCCCCGCACCATCCCGCAGGCTGAGGCTTTCGATCAGATGCTCGACGAGGTGGGCCTCAAGGTAGATCTGATGGTCTACATGGATGTTCCCGAGGAGGAGCTCGTGAAGCGCATCATGCTGCGTGGTCAAGCCTCGGGTCGTTCCGACGACGCCTCGGAGGAGGTGATTCGCCACCGCATCGACACCTACCGCAAGCAGACCGCCGTGGTGGCCGACTACTACGCCAAGCAGGGCAAGTATGTTGCCGTGGACGGACTGGGCCAGGTGGACGAGATCTTCGAACGCATCGTCAAGGCGATCGACGGCTATAGAAAATAGGTATCAATACCGAAAAACAGAGCGAGGGCGACAGACAATTGTCGCCCTCGCTTTTTTATTGAGGAATCTTGGCCAAATAGCGGTCGATCAGCCGGGGGATGGCATAGCGGTCAAGCTCCCCTTCGGGGATGGACAGGGTATCAGGGATCGAGGGTAGGGCATCGACCTCCAAGCGATAAAAACGGGCATGAAGCCGCTGGTGCGAGAGCTGATGCGGGGGCATCTCGACCGTTCGCACCAAGTGAAAGCGCGGAATACCGAGCTCTGCGAGGGGCAACCGCTCGAAGGGGGTGGGCTCCACCGTCTCAATCAGCGGAAATTCATAGAGCCCCTGCCAAATATCACCCGCTGTGCGTCGGTGGAGCAGGGTCTTCCCCTCGGACACAATGTGCAAGTAGTTGAGGTAGCGGTCGCGTACCTTCGTGCGACCACGCTTGACAGGTCGTTCAGTTACCGTTCCCGCAACAAGTGCCAAACAGCGATCGGCAAAGGGGCACTCCCCACAACGAGGCGACTGAGGGGTGCAGTGCAGGGCCCCAAACTCCATGAGAGCCTGGTTGTAGTCGGCCGGATGCGACGAATCGAGCCACTCCTCGGCCAAGGCCCGAAAGGCCTTTTGGCCCGCAGCACTATCAATGGGTAGATCAATATCAAACAGGCGGCTATAAACCCGATAGACATTGCCATCGACCACCGCCCTCGGATCGCCATAGGCAAAGGAGCAGACCGCCGCTGCGGTGTACTCTCCCACCCCAGGCAACGAACGCACCTCCTCATAGCGGCGCGGGAAAACGCCCTGAAACTCCTCGACTACCCGACGCGCAGCGGCATGAAGATTTCGGGCCCGCGAATAGTAACCCAGCCCCTGCCAAAGTTTCAACACCTCGTCTTCGGGGGCCTCGGCCAGGGCACGAATGGAGGGAAAGGCCTCCAGGAAACGGTCGTAGTAGGCCGCCCCCTGTTGCACGCGCGTCTGCTGCAGGATGGTCTCCGAAAGCCAAATGTGATAGGGGTCGCGCGTGTGCCGCCACCTCAAATCGCGCTTGTACTCCTCGTACCAAGCCCGAAGCCTCTTGGAAAACTCGCTCTTCATACCACAAAGATAACCTTTTAATTGAGAACAAGAGGCTCTAAGGAAGGATTTATTTTCTTTGGGTGATAGGTGATTATCCCAAAAGGCGGGTCAAAAACCGCACCCACAAAGCGGGGTTTTCGACCGAAAAGATCGAAATACCAACATCTTGGTATTTTCAGTTTGAAAAAAGCTTACTATCTTTGCATCGGTAAAATAGGATATTTAGAACAAACACGATGGAAAACTCGAAACGATACAAGGCGGCAGACCGCATGAGCGAGCTGGTGGGCGACAACTACAACACCCTGCTGGTGATGAGCCGTTTCGGCATCTCGCTCGGTTTTGGCGACCAGACCATCGAGGAGGTGTGCCGCCGCAACGGAGTCGATGTTCCCACCTTCTTGGCGATCGTACACGCCACGATCGACCCCGCCTATGAACCTTCGCCCGAAGAGGGGGCGATCTCGGTGGAGAGTTTTCTGCGCTACCTCCACAACTCCCACAACTACTACCTCGACTACCGTCTGCCGGAACTGAGGCGTAAACTTATCGAGGCGATCGACGGCCGCCACGGCGACATCGCCTTTGCCGTGTTGCGCTTCTTCGACGAATATGTAAACGAAGTTCGCAAACACCTCCACTACGAGGAGTCGAAGGTCTTCCCCTATGTACGCCAACTCCTTGGAGGTATCTCTAACGGAGATTACAGCATCGATACCTTCTTCTCGCAGCACGACCAAATCGCCGACAAACTGACCGAGTTGAAGAACATCCTGGTGCAGTACTACCCCTCGGAGGATAGTTTTGAGTTGAACGGTGTCTTGTTCGACATCTTCTCCTGCGAGGAGGATCTCGCAACCCACAACTACATCGAAGACCACCTCTTCGTCCCCCTGGTGCGCGAGTTGGAGCGCGAACACGCCGAGAAAAAGTCCTCCGGAGAAAATACAACCCCCGAGCCGATGCGCGAGGTGCTGAGCCAGCGCGAAAAGGAGATTATCGTCTGCGTTGTCAAGGGAATGACCAACAAGCAGATCGCCGAGCAACTCTTCATCTCGACCCACACGGTGATCACCCACCGCCGCAATATCGCCTCGAAGTTGCAGATCCACTCCCCGGCCGGCCTTACGATCTACGCCATTGTCCACAAACTCGTGGAGCTGAACGAGGTGAAAGATACGATCTACGCCAACGAGCCGTGATATGATCACTGCCCCAAATAGCGAAAAAATCAAAGGGTGCAAGGGGCCACAAGTTTCCGATCCTTCTGTGGCTCCGGCCCCAACAACAAAAAAATTGAAAATGCAAGGGGCCACAAGCGAATGAACCTTCTGTGGTTCCAGCCCCAAATCGAAATATGTTAGTTTGTAAAGTGTGTTTTTTCGACCCTGCTCGACTGTGAAGTATGGCAGGGTTATTTTTTTGGGGGGGGTGCAAAAAAAATCGCGGACGGGAATCCCGTTCGCGATTTTTTGGTTAGCGGCCTCAAATGCCGCCTATTGCATCTAATTAGATGATACCCTGCTCAAGCATAGCCTGTGCAACCTTCATGAAGCCGGCGATGTTTGCACCCTTCACGTAGTTCACCGTACCATCGGGGTTCTGACCATACTGAACGCAAGCCTCGTGGATCGACTCCATGATGAAGTGGAGCTTCTCGTCAACCTCCTTACCGGCCCACGAAATGTGCATACAGTTCTGCGTCATCTCGAGACCCGAGGTAGCAACACCACCAGCGTTCACAGCCTTACCGGGAGCGAAGAGAATACCTGCGCTCTGGAAAGCGTGAATAGCCTCGGGCGTACAACCCATGTTCGAAACCTCGGCGCAGCACCAGGTACCGTTAGCAAGCAGCTCCTTGGCATCGTCGCCGTTCAGCTCGTTCTGGAAGGCGCAAGGCAGAGCGATGTCGCACTTCACCGACCAAGCCTTCTTACCGGGGGTAAACTTGGCAGCCTCGGGGAACTTGGTAGCCATATCCTCTACCTTGTTGCGGTTCGACGAGCGCATTACGAGCATGTAGTCGATCATCTCGTTGGTGATACCTGCGGGAATCTCGCAAACGCCATCGGGACCCGAGATAGCAACCACCTTAGCACCCAGCTCAACAGCCTTCTGCGAAGCACCCCAAGCTACGTTACCGAAGCCCGAAACGGCTACAGTCTTACCAGCGATGTTCTTACCGGCCTTAGCCAACATGTGCTCAACGAAGTAGAGGGCACCGTAACCGGTAGCCTCGGGACGGAGGATCGAACCACCCCACGTCATACCCTTACCGGTCAAAACGCCGGTGTGGTATTTGCGAGCAAGCTTCTGATACATACCGTTCAAGAAACCGATCTCACGACCGCCAACACCTACGTCACCAGCGGGAACGTCGGTATCAACACCGATGTTGTTCCACAACTCCTGCATGAAGGCCTGGCAGAAACGCATGATCTCAGCGTCCGACTTACCAACGGGGTTGAAGTCAGCACCACCCTTGGCACCACCCATAGGCAGGGTCGTCAGGGCGTTCTTAAAGGTCTGCTCGAAACCGAGGAACTTCAACATCGAGGGGTTCACAGCGGGGTGGAAACGCAAACCGCCCTTGTAGGGACCGATAGCGCTGTTGAACTGTACGCGGTAACCGAGGTTGGTCTGAACCTCACCCTGGTCGTCAACCCACGTTACACGGAAAGTGAAGATACGATCGGGCTCCACGATGCGCTCAACGATCTTAGCCTTCTCAAACTCGGGGTGCTGGTTGTAAACCTCCTCGATCGACTCCAACACCTCCTGCACTGCCTGCAGGTACTCGCTCTCGCCCGGGTGCTTAAGCTCGAGCGCAGCCATAATCTTTTTTACTTCCATAGTAGTTTTTTAAAGAGTTTTAAGTTAAGGTAAACTATTTGTTCTTACCGATTTTTTCTTGTTCGCACAATATCTCCTACAAATGTAGTGTTTATTTTTCGAATTTTCACCTTTTTTTACATTTTTTTTCACCAAAAGATATTTCCGCCATTTTTTTTAAACATTCTCGAAAGGCTCCTCTCAAAATCGAAATATTTTTATTATCTTTGCCTGAACGTAGAAACAGGACAGAAGGGGCTCTTGCACCAAAGAGTCCGATGATCCGTCATCGACCCGATTTGGAGTATGAACAACCGAAAATATACGCTTCATGAGGTAACAAGCGCCTCGGACGACCACGCCTTTTTTGATGTGGTTGATCGCATCTACGCAGGCAACCCCAATTGGGTGCGTCCGATCGATGACTCGATCCGCAAGATTTTCGATCCCAAGGCCAATCCGCTTTTCCGAGAGGGCGAGGCAATTCGTTGGATTGCTCGCGACCAAATAGGAGGGGTTGTAGGTCGCATTGCCGCCTTCTACAACCGCGAGCAGGCCTCTTTGGAAGAGCAGCCTACGGGCGGTTGCGGCTTCTTCGAGGCAATCAACGACCAAGAGTTGGCAGATACCCTCTTTGACGCAGCCCGCGAGTGGCTCCGCGCACGCGGCATGGAGGCAATGGACGGCCCGATCAACTTCGGGTCACGCGACTCCTTTTGGGGGCTCCTGGTGCAGGGCTTCGAGTTTCAGCCCCTGTTCGAAAACTCCTACAACCCACCCTACTACAAGGAGTTGTTCGAGCATTACGGGTTCCAAAACTATTTCAACCAACACACCTACCTGCGCGAGATCAATGTAGGGCACCTCAGCGACTCGGTCTACGAGCGCGTGAAACGCCTGCAGGAGAATCCGGAGTATCGCTTCACCCACATCTCGAAAAAACACCTTGACACCCTGACCGAAGATTTTCGTACCGTATATAATAAGGCGTGGGCCAACTTCTCGGGGGTGAAGACAATGTCGGCCGAGCAGGCGCAAAAGATCATGAACTCGTTGCGCCCGATCATCGACGAGAAGCTCATCTATTTTGCCTACCACAACAACGAGCCGATCGGTTTTTTCATCATGATCCCCGATCTGAACCGCATCATTGGCAAATTCCATGGCAAGTTGAATTGGTGGAACAAACTGCGCCTGATGTGGGCCCTAAAGGTAAGCCGCAAGGCCGACCGCGCTTTTGGTCTGATCTTCGGGGTCTCGCCCGAATACCACGGCAAGGGAATCGAATCGGGAATGATCTACGCCTTTGAACAGGAGGTAAAGAAACTACCCTATAAGAGCCTGGAATTGGCCTGGATCGGCGACTTCAATCCGGTGATGATGCGCATGGTCGAGAGCTACGTCTGTGCCTCAAAGCATAAGATGCACACCACCTACCGCTACCTCTTCGACCGCGAAAAGGAGTTCAAACGCTGCCCAAGCCTGAGACGAAAAAAAAGCGAGCAATAAAAATTACCCTTTAACTCATAAACCTTCAAAAAAAGAAAACCGAAAACCTAAAATACTATAAGCGAAATGAAAACAACTGCTTTTACCAAGTATCACATCGCCAACGGGGCGAAGATGGCCGAATTTGCCGGCTACAACATGCCGATCGAGTTCTCGGGCATCAACGACGAGCACCTCTGCGTGCGCAACAACGCCGGAGTCTTCGACGTAAGCCACATGGGAGAGATCTGGGTGAAGGGCCCCAAGGCTCTCGACCTGTTGCAGCACATCACCTCGAACAATGTAGCCCTGCTCTTCGACGGCAAGGTGCAGTATTCGTGCATGCCCAACGGCAAGGGTGGTATCGTGGACGACATCTTGGTCTACCGCGTGAATGCCGAGTGCTATCTGCTGGTCGTAAATGCCGCTAACGTAGAGAAGGATTGGAACCACATCTGCGCCGAGGGCGCCAAGATGGGCATGGAGGCCGGCCACGGCAAGGAGCTCTACAACGCCTCGGACGAGATCTGCCAGCTCGCCGTACAGGGCCCTAACGCCATGAAGATCGTACAGAAGATGTGCGCCGAACCGGTGGAAGATATGGAGTACTACACCTTTAAGAAGATGCCCGTAGCGGGTATCGACGCCATCCTCTCGATCACGGGTTACACGGGTGCCGGTGGTTGCGAGATCTATGTGGCCAACGAGGATGCCGACAAGCTTTGGGAGGCTCTTTGGGCAGCCGGCAAGGAGATGGGACTCCAGAACATCGGCTTGGGAGCCCGCGACACGCTTCGTCTGGAGAAGGGCTTCTGCCTCTACGGCAACGACATCGACGACACCACCTCGCCCATCGAGGCCGGTTTGGGTTGGATCACGAAGTTTGCCGAGGGCAAGGATTTCATCGACCGCGCCTACATGGAGAAGCAGAAGGCCGAGGGATTGCAGCGCAAGCTCGTAGGCTTCAAGATGATCGACCGCGGTATTCCGCGCCACGAGTATAAACTCACGACCCCCGAGGGTGAGGAGATCGGACACGTTACCTCGGGTACGATGTCGCCCTGCCTGAAGGTGGGCATCGGTACGGGTTATGTGAAGCCTGAATTCGCCAAGGTGGGCACGACGATTGCCGTGGAGGTTCGCGGCCGCTACCTGAAGGCCGAGGTGGTGAAACTCCCCTTCGTATAACGGATTCCCCAAGGCGGCATCTGCTCCGCCTTCAAAAAAGTGTAGCGGATGGAGGAAGATTGATCCCCTCCATCCGCTACACTTTTATCTATTCCACACGCGCGAGCCAAAAAAATCGGTGCAATTTGCGGTTTTCTTGATTTTTTTCGTAACTTTACCAAATAGAAATCGTTTAAGCGATGCAAATCGAGGATTTGGCATTGGTCTTCACCCCGCAGTTGGGGGTCAAGGGCGTGGCACACCTACTGGAGTGCTTCGGCTCGGCTTCGCGCATCTTCTCGGCCACAGAAAGTGAGTTGCGCGACGTGGGCTCGTTGCGCGAAGAGGCAATCCGAAACCTCATCGAGCGCAACGGACTTCGTGCCGCCCGCAACGAAATGGCCTACTGCGAACGCCACGGAATCCAAATCCTCGCCTCCACCGACACCCCCTATCCGCGTCTGCTGCGCGAAGCGAACGACTACCCACATATATTATATGGAGTGGGCGACCTCTCGGCCCTGCAGGGGCCTTGTCTCTCGATCGTCGGCACACGCGAATACACCCCCTATGGGGAGCGAGTCTGTGGCTACCTGATCCGCGAATTGGCCGAACGCATCCCCAACCTGGTGATCGTAAGCGGCCTCGCCTTCGGCATCGACAGCATCTGCCACCGCCTGGCCTTGGAGTGTGGCATACGCACCGTAGCCGTGATTGCCAACCCGTTGCCCGAGGTAACCCCGACACAGCACAGCCACCTGGCCCGCGAGATTGTGGAGCGGGGCGGAGCCATCGTTACCGAACTCCCTTCATCAGCCAAACAGAAGGGGAATTTTTATGTGCCACGCAACCGTATTATTGCCGCCTTGAGCGAGGGGACGATTCTCATCGAGTCGCCCGCTTCGGGAGGTTCGCTCCTTACGGCACAATATGCCGACGGCTACAACCGCGTGGTGATGGCCACCCCAGGGCGTGTGGGCGACCGCACGGCCATCGGCCCCAACACCCTGATTCGCAACCGCAAGGCCCAAATGGTGCTCTCGGCCGAGGATGTGATCCGCGAACTGATGTGGGATCTCCACCTGGAGGGGGTGCGCGAGCGCAAAAAGGAGGAACCAATCCCCCTGACGGGCGACGAAGCGGGGCTTTTGGGTTGTTTCCGCTCGGACGATCCCCTCACCGTGGGTGAATTACAAGAGCTCTCGTCGCTCGACATGGGTACCCTGACCGCCCTATTGATCAGTTTGGAGTTGGCCGGAGCCATCCGCCAACTGCCGGGCAACCGGTACGAAAAATTACACCGATGATATTGATAGACACCCATAGCCACCTCTACACCGAGGAGTTCGACGACGACCGCGATGAGGCCGTGGCCCGCGCCCGCGAAGCGGGGGTGAGCCGCCTGATCTTTCCGGCCATCGACTCCGAGAGCCACGACCGCCTGTTCGCCGCCGCGCGAAAATACGCGGGCTATTGTGCAGTGATGATGGGATTGCACCCCACCTCCGTGAACGACAATCCGCGCTGGCGCGAGGAGCTCGAAATCGTGGAGCGTACCCTCACCCAGGCCCCACCCGAGGGGATCGACCGCTTTGTGGCGGTGGGCGAGATCGGGCTGGACTTCTACTGGAGCCGTGACTTTGTGGCCGAGCAGACCGAGGCCTTTGTTTTTCAACTGCGGTTGGCAACCCGCTTGGGACTTCCGGTGGCTATCCACACGCGCGATGCGTGGGGCGAAATGGTGGAGATTTTGACCCAAGAGAGCCGGGCCGCACGGGAGCGCGGCGAGGAGTTGCGCGGCGTACTGCACGCCTACTCCGACTCCATTGAAACCTACCGTGCGTTGCGCGAGGGGGGCCATTTCAAATTCGGTATCGGAGGTGTGGTTACCTTTAAAAAGAGTCCGTTGGCGGAGGTGGTGCGCGAAATGGAACTCGAGGATCTGCTCTTAGAGACCGATTGTCCCTACCTAACTCCTGCACCTTTTCGCGGAAAACGCAACGAATCGGGATATATTTCGTATATTTGCCACAAGATTGCCGAATTAAAGGGAATCGAGGCCGAAGAGGTGGCACGCATAACGACAAAAAATGCCCAAGAGCTTTTTAGACTCGGAGTGACGCAATGAACAACAAGCAGCCTCCCAATCTACCCTCAAAAGGCCATAAAGCAACTTTGACCAAAAAAACGAAAACCTAAATAGAGAGAAAATGAAAACCAAAAACTGGAAATGGCTTCTCGTGCTGCCGCTACTGTGGACGGCCTTGGAGACCAACGCTCAAGAGGAGGGCCCGATCAACATCAAGGCCGAGGCGCGCGTCGGCTGGCAGTACGACCAGGTGGATGGCGTACAGAACGCCGGTAACTCGGGCTTCAAAGGCCGCTACCTGAACCTGATTATCGACGGACAGATCTCCGAAAAGTTCAACTACGCTTATCGTCAGCGTCTGAACCGCGCCCCCAAGGACGAGAGTTTCTTCGATGCAACCGATTGGCTTTGGCTCAATTTCCAGGCCACGAAGAATTGGGGTTTCTCGGCCGGTAAACAAGTGGTAATGATCGGAGGTTTCGAGTACGACCGCAACCCCACCGACATCTACTTTGCCTCGGAGTATTGGAACAACATCGACTGCTTCCAATTCGGAGCCAGCATCTCCTACACGGGCAACGAGGGCAACCACAAGATCACGGCCCAGGCCTGTCAGAGCCCCTTCCGCAAGGCCGATCCCGACCACAACCTCTACGCCTATAACCTCTATTGGTGGATGAACGAAGATTGGTACTCGGGTATGCACTCGCTCAACGCCTCGGAGTACCGCCACGGCGAATACATCTTCTACCTCACACTCGGTAACCAATTCCAGTGGGGCGATGCCACCCTGCAGGTGGACTACATGGATCGCTTCACCAACATGGACAACCTCGGCGAAAACTTCTCGCTCATCGGCGAGTTCTCCTACCTGATTGCCGATCGCGTGAACCTCTTCGCCCGCGCCACCTACGACAAGTGCAGCGCAGACTTCACCCCCATGGCCGACCTCTGCGTCATGCCCGGCACGGATCTTACACGCGTGGGTGGTGGTATCGAGTACTACCCCCTGGGAGGTCGCGGCAACCGCTCGATCCGTCTGCATGCCGCCTGCAGCTACACCTTCGGCACCAACCCCAACCCCGTTGGTACGGCCCTCAACAAGCAGACCTTCATCGACTTTGGTCTGACCTGGCGCCTCAATGTGCTGAATGCCATCAAGCAGGTCTTCAAGCCGAACAAGAAAAATGAATAAACCTACTTACCCACCAAAACACATAGCACTATGAACCAACCAAACGAAGAGAAGAAGGGCCTTTGGAAATATATCCCCACGGGTATCCCCTGCTTGGTAATTGTCATCGGCCTGTTCAGTTACATCGGCTCCGAGATGGGCGTTGCCAACATGCTCAACACGATCATGAAGACAGGCCACGACCTGCTCCTCAATACGGTCTTCTACCTGATGTCTATCTGCGTGATCACGGGTGCCATCGGCCGTCTGTTTGTGGAGTTCGGCGTAGTAAAGCTGCTCGAGAAGCTCCTCCGCCCCTTCATGAAACCCCTCTTTAACCTGCCGGGCGTTGCCTCGCTGGGAGCCGTGATGACCTTCCTGTCGGACAATCCGGCCATTATCTCCCTTTCGCAGGACCACGGATTCGCCTCCTATTTTAAAAAGTATCAGTTTATCTCGCTTACCAACTTCGGTACGGCCTTCGGTATGGGTTTGCTGGTGATCGTCTTCATGGTGGGTCAAGGTTACTTCATCGAGCCCTTCATCGGTTTCTTCGGAGCCTTCTGCGGTTGCATCGTCTCGACGCGCTTCATGCAGTATTTCGTGGTGAAGAGCTACCCCCAATTCAAAGAGGAGTATGAGCGTCCGCAGAACGAGATTCGCTCCGACAACTCGGAGTTCCGTGAGGAAAAGTCTCTCTTCCTGCGCATCTTGAACTCCCTGCTCGACGGAGGTAAGACGGGTGTGGATGTGGGTATCGCCATCATTCCCGGCGTGCTGATCATCTCGTCGCTGGTGATGATTCTCACCTTCGGCCCCTCGGAGGTCGCTGCCGACGGTGCCGCCGTCTATACGGGTGGAGCCTACCAAGGCGTTGAGTTACTGCCGTGGCTCGCCGCCAAGGTCAATTTCCTCTTCGAGTGGCTCTTCGGCTTCCAGGATCCCCACCTGATCGCCTTCCCGATCACGGCGCTGGGTGCCGTGGGTGCCGCCTTGAGCTTGATCCCGAACTTTGCCGCCCAGGGTTGGCTCGATGGCAACGCCATTGCCGTCTTCACGGCCATCGGCATGTGCTGGAGCGGTTACCTGAGCACCCACACCGCCATGCTCGACTCGATGGGCTACCGCGAACTGACCTCCAAGGCGATCCTCTCGCATACGATCGGAGGTATCGTGGCCGCCATCATCGCCCACTGGCTCTATGTCCTCTACATGATGCTGTAGCCATCCCTTTAAATGAAAGGTGCTGGAAAGGGGTGAGCCCGCCCCATTCCAACCCCCTTCTGCCAAAGAACGAAATAAAACGAAACGTATGAAATCGTCTATTTTGATTATCTACACCGGAGGTACGATCGGCATGAAGACCGACGAGAAGACCGGTGCCCTGGTGCCGTTCGATTTCAGCGGCATCTACGAGGAGTTCCCCTCGATCCGCCGCCTAAACATCGACTTGGAGGTGAAGACCCTGGGGCCGATCGACTCCTCGAATGTCATCCCTACGGATTGGCACGAATTGGCCTGCCTGATTCGCGACAACTACCACCACTACGACGGCTTCGTGGTGCTGCATGGTACCGACACGATGTCCTACACGGCCTCGGCCTTGAGTTTCCTGCTCGAGAACCTCGCCAAGCCGGTGGTCTTCACAGGTAGCCAGATTCCGATCGGTGTCCTGCGTACCGATGGTCGCGAAAACCTCATCACCGCCCTGGAAATCGCTGCGGCCAAGGATGCCGATGGTCGCCCCATGGTCCCCGAGGTATCGCTCTACTTCCAAAACCGTCTCTTCCGTGCCAATCGCACCTCGAAACGAAGTGCCGAGGCGCTGAACGCCTTCCGCTCCTACAACTGCCTACCTTTGGCCGAGGTGGGTGTCAATATCACCTACAACACGCAAGGAATTCTGAAGCCCGAGGCTTCGGCCGAAGAGGAGTTGCGCGTCGCCGATGGTGTGGATACCAATGTGATGGTTATCAAACTCTTCCCGGGCATCGACCGCCGCATGTTGGAGCGCATGCTCTCGACCGACGGGTTGCGCGGTGTGGTACTTGAAACTTACGGTGCGGGAAATGCCCCCACGGCCGAGTGGTTCCTCGAGGCCTTAGAGGAGGCAATCGGACGCGGGGTCTGCATTCTGAATGTTACCCAATGCGGAGGTGGCAAAGTCTCGATGGATATCTACGAAACGGGCCTTCGCCTGCAACGAATCGGTGTGATGAGCGGCTACGACATGACCGTCGAGGCGGCCGTTACGAAGATGATGTATGTGCTGGGTAAAAACCTGCCCCGCGAGGCAACCCTCGACCTCTTCCGCCGATCAATTCGCGGAGAATTTACAGCCTAAAGCGTTGCAAGTGTGAAAAATTTTTCCTAAATTTCGCACTGCAAAGTGGGCTTAAAATAAGCCGATTGGGCCGAAAATCGACTCGAAAAACCGGATAAGCAATTATAAGACAAATAATTGCGAGTCCCGTTTGAGCGTAAATTATAGAGTCGCCCCGATCGGACGAAAAGGGCCGAAAAAACACCGTTGCCTCCCGAAATCGAGAAAAAGGGGAAGACAAAATGTGAATTTTTTGTTACAAGCCGATTTTTTTGACCGAGAGTAAAACCGACGAACAATTAACTAAAACAATAACAAACAAACTAATTCATTAAACAACAAAAAAACTATGAAAAAACTGTTTTTGATGCTCGCAGTTGCCGCCTTCACGTTCGGCGCTGCTAACGTAATCGCACAGGAGCCCGCAGCCGAGGCCGCCGCTCCCGCAACGGAAGAGGTAGCTGCTCCCGCAGAGGAGGTTGTTGCCGCAGAGGAGGAGACCGCCCTGGAGGGTGAGTCGATGCACCAGATCCTGATGCAGAAGTTCCTCGAAGGAGGTTGGGAGTGGATGCTTCCCGTATTGTTCTGCTTGGTTGCCGGTTTGGCTATCGCCATCGAGCGTATTCTTTACCTCACCCTGTCGACCATCAACAACAAGAAGTTCATTGCCCAGATTGAGGAGGCTCTGAAGAACGGTGGCATCGAGGCTGCCAAGGAGGTTGCTCGTGGCAAGCGCGGTCCCGTGGCTTCGATCTACTACCAGGGTCTGGATCGTTACAACCAGGGTCTCGACGCTGTTGAGAAGGCCGTTGTATCGTACGGTTCGGTTCAGACGGGTCAGCTCGAGGCTAACCTCTCGTGGATCGGTCTGTTCATCGCTTTGGCTCCTATGTTGGGCTTCATGGGTACGGTAGTAGGTATGATCGGTGCATTCGACGCCATCCAGGCTGCCGGTGATATCAGCCCGACGCTCGTTGCCGGTGGTATCAAGGTCGCTCTGTTGACCACCCTGATGGGTCTTATCGCTGCCGTTATTCTGCAGATCTTCTACAACTACATCATCGCCAAGATCGACTCGCTGGTTAACCAGATGGAGGATGCCTCGATCACGCTGACCGACATCTTGACGGCTTACAAGAAGTAATTTATTAAACGTGTAGATTGAAGATGAAAAAATTTGTTAATATTCTGCTTGTAACGCTGTTGGTGATTACGGTAGGACTCACGTTCTATGCCGTATTTGCCTCGCCGGAGAGCAAGAACGCAGCCATCAGCCTGAACCTCATCTGGGGTTACGCTCTGCTGGTAGGTGCCGTTGTTGCCGCTTTGGCCTGCGCTACGTGGGGTCTCATGAAGAGCCCGGCAGGCTTGAAGGGCGCGCTGCTTTCGCTGCTGCTCATGATTGCCATCGTTGTTGCGTCGTACTTTATCGCCGCTGGTCATGATGTAAAGATCATCAACCTCGATACGGGTGGTTACTTTGAGCACTGGAAAGCCGTAATCGCCGAGACCGGTATCTTGGTGGCTTATGTGGCCGGTGCCGGCGCTATCCTCTCGGCCATTTGGTCGGAGGTTGCCAACACTCTTAAATAAGCTAAATAAACTATGGCATCCGACAAAAGAAAAGTACCCGAAGTCAACAGTAGCTCGCAGGCGGATATCGCCTTCTCGCTTCTGATTTTCTTCCTGGTGGCTACCACGATGAACGTGGATACGGGTTTGGCGCGTATGCTGCCCCCTATGCCCCCCGAAGACCAGAAGCAGGAGGATGTCAAGGTGAAGGAGCGCAACATGCTTCTCGTCTTGGTAAACGGTGCCGGCCAGATCATGGCAGGTGCCCCCGGCAAGCAGGCCCTCGTGGACTTCCGTCAGCTGAAGGATATGACCAAGGAGTTCGTTCTGAACCCCATGGACGACGAGAACCTTCCCGAGAAAAAGGAGAAGGAGATCAATCTTCCGGACGGAGGCAAGTGGGTTTACCCCGTGAGCGAAGGCGTTGTATCGTTGCAGACCACGCGCGATACGGGCTATCAGATTTATATCATGGTACAGAACGAGCTGACTCGTGCCTTCAACGAGATCCGCGACGAGGTATCCATGAAGCAGTTTAACAAGAAGTTCGCCGACCTGACCGACGAGGAGAACAAGGCCCTTACGACCGCAGTTCCCTTGAAGATTTCGGAGGCCGAGCCTCGTCAAGTAGGAAGAAAGTAGTCATGGCAGTAATGAAGAAAAAGGGTAACAAAGAGTTGCCCGCAATCTCGACCGCGTCGCTTCCCGACGTTATTTACATGATTCTGTTCTTCTTCATGGTCTCGACCTCTATGCGTGACCAGGAGCTGTTGGTACGCTACAAGCTACCCACCGCCACCGAGGTTCACAAGTTGGAGAACAAGTCACTGGTGAGCTACATCCATGTAGGACCTCCCGCCTTGGCCATGCAGGCCAAGTTCGGTACGGCACCTCAGATCCAGCTCAACGACTCCTATAAGAAGCCGCGCGATATCGGCCAGTTCATCGCTTCGGAGCGTGATGCTCTGAACGAGAGCGACCGCGCCCTGATGACCGTCTGCCTGAAGGCCGACGAGAACACCAAGATGGGTGTGGTAACCGACATCAAGCAGGAGCTCCGCCGTGCCAACGCACTCAAGATCTCCTACGCCGCTTCGAAGGCTCTGGGTTACTAATCCGGAGATCGCACCAAAGATTGCCCCGACCACAACCGGTTGGGGCAATTTTTTGTATCAAAAATTTGACGCAGAAGAATATTTGACTACCTTTGTAGTCAAATTGGATGAGTGGTTGCGGCTTCGGCTTCGGCTTCGGCTTCGGCTTCGGACACTAAACTCCCATCCAAGAAGTTAAACAATGCTGGTCGGAGTTTTCAGCAAAAAAACAAAAAGCAACAATGAAAAAGATTTATCAGCTTCTTCTTTGCGGTGCAGTTCTCGCACTCTTCGCAAGCTGCGGCATCCAGATGCCCACGAGCGTAAACCTCAACGAGAACCAGACACAGGTTCAGCTGGCCGGCAAGAACTACAAGGTAGTTAAGCAGGTAAGCGGTACTGCTGACGCCTCCTACATCTTCGGTATCGGTGGTATGTCGAGCAAGTCGCTGGCCAAGAACTCGTACGCCGAGATGGTAAAGGCTGCCAATCTGACCGGTTCGCAGGCTATCGTTAATGTAACGACCGAGGAGAGCAACCTCTTCGCACTCGTTTATCTGAAGCGTAGCATCACGACCCACGGTACCGTTATCGAGTTCATCGAGTAACGACCAAAAGATGGGATAAAAAAAGCGGAGGCAAATTGCCTCCGCTTTTTTTGTGCGCAGGCAAGCAGTCGATTCAGAATTCATTTTTTTAAATCCTAATTCCCAATTCGCACTTCCTAATTCCGGTACATTCGTCCTCTTTTGGGGTTTATTTTGCAATTTTTTGTTAATTCCTGCTTGATTCTTCGATTTTTTTTGTATTTTTGCGTCAATTGGAAAATAATGAACTTAAATGCCGAAGTTGCATGAACAAAAATTAGTGGCGAAGAAACCCGACTGGCTGAAGATTCGTCTGCATCGCGACGCACAGTTTGCCGAGACGCAGCGCATCGTTCGAGAGCACAAACTCCACACCATCTGTACGAGTGGAAAGTGCCCCAATCAGGCCGAATGTTGGAGTCGAAGAACCGCTACTTTCATGATCCTGGGAGACATCTGCACCCGCAGTTGTCGATTCTGTGCTACCCGCACCGGACGCCCCCTGCCACCCGACGAAAACGAGCCGCAGGAGGTAGCCCGCTCCGTGAAACTCATGCAACTGAAGCACGTTGTCGTAACCTCGGTCGATCGCGACGACCTGAAAGACGGTGGAGCAACCCATTGGGCCCGCACCGTAGAGGCGATTCGCCGAGAAAATCCCGACGCAACAATTGAGCTCCTTATTCCCGATTTGGATGCCAAGCCCGATCTGATGGATATCGTCTTGGCCTCCAAGCCCGACATCATCGGGCACAACATCGAAACCGTCGAGCGCCTGACCCCCGAAGTGAGGTCGCGTGCCCGCTATCGGACTTCGCTCGAAACGCTGCGCTACCTTGCCGAGCAGGGTGCCGTAACGAAGAGTGGTCTGATGCTGGGCCTCGGCGAGAGCGAAGAGGAGGTGTTGCAAACCCTGAAAGACCTGCGCGAAGCGGGTGTGGGCATTGTAACCCTCGGTCAGTACCTTCGTCCTACACTGGAGCACTACCCCGTTGCGGCGTACATCACTCCCGAAAAATTCGAATGGTACCGACAAAAAGCCCTTGAAATGGGCTTCGGCTACTGTGCAAGTGCCCCCTTGGTACGCTCGTCGTACCTGGCCGATGCGGCACTCGATGCGCTCAAGGAGTTGCGCAAGCAGTAGAAAAAAGAGGTAACCGCTCAAGGGTTGCGATCTGAGTATTCAGACCGCAAGAATTTGTATATACCCACAACAAAAGAGACGAAAATGGTTGTCGAGTACCGAGATCTGGGCCGTATGGCCTATGCCGCAAGTTGGGAATACCAACGCGAGCTCTTCGAGGGGCTCCTGAGCGCCAAGCGCGAGGGAAGGCCATTCGAGGGGGGTGGTTATATGCTTTTGGTGGAGCATCCGGCGGTCTACACGCTCGGTAAGAGCGGCCATCAGGAGAATATGCTCATCTCGGAGGACTACCTCAAGCAACTCGGAGCCGAGTTCTTCCACATCGACCGCGGGGGCGACATTACCTTCCACGGCGAGGGACAGATTGTGGGTTACCCGATTCTCGACCTGGAGAAGATCGGCATCGGTCTGCGCGAATACATCGAGGCAATCGAGGAGGTCGTGATTGAGACTGTGGCCCACTACGGCATAAAGGGTGGCCGCATCGAGGGGGCCTCGGGAGTGTGGCTCAAGGAGGAAAATCGACCTCCACGCAAGATCTGCGCAATAGGCGTGCGCTCGTCGCGTTATGTTACCATGCACGGCTTTGCGCTCAATGTAAACACCGATTTGCGGTGGTTTCAATATATCAACCCCTGCGGCTTTGCGGATCGTGGGGTCACCTCCATTGAGAAGGAGGTAGGACATGCAGTTCCCCTCGACGAGGTCAAGGAGCTGCTTTTAGAAAACTTTAAGAAAATATTAAAAATTGAAATATATAAAAAATAACGCGTATGCCCATAGAGAAAAGATGGGTAGTGAAGCCGCAGGGGGAGGCCTCGGCGGTGG
The DNA here is from genome assembly GCA_045614985.1 of Alistipes sp. Classification (GTDB taxonomy): domain Bacteria; phylum Bacteroidota; class Bacteroidia; order Bacteroidales; family Rikenellaceae; genus Alistipes. The sequence goes on from JAZLDX010000002.1 coordinate 49,098, forward strand.
CGGCTCTTTGTGCCGCCCCCGACCTGCACCTCAGTCCTATATTGGCCAATCTACTCGTACAGAGAGGCATAGACACCGTAGAGAGAGCGCGTAAATTCTTCAATCCGCAGCTCGCGGATCTGCATGACCCTTTCCTGATGAAGGATATGGAGCAGGCCGTGGCGCGCGTGGAGCAGGCCGTAAAGAATGGAGAGAAGATCATGATTTACGGCGACTACGATGTGGACGGAACAACGGCCGTAGCCTTGGTCTACAAGTTCCTGCGCCAGATCGGACACAAGGAGCTCTCGTTCTACATCCCCGACCGCTACACGGAGGGGTATGGCATTTCCCGCAAAGGCATCGACCATGCGGCCCGCAAGGGTGTATCGTTGGTCATTGCCCTCGATTGCGGTATCAAGGCCGTAGAAAAGGTTGTCTATGCGAAGAGCAAGGGGGTCGATTTCATCATCTGCGACCACCACTTGCCGGCCGAGGAGATCCCTCAGGCCGTAGCCGTCTTGGATCCCAAGCGGAACGATTGCACCTACCCCTTCGACGAGCTTTCGGGGTGTGGTGTCGGTTTCAAGCTCGTACAGGCCTATGCCCGCCGCAACGGCATCCCCGAGCAGGAGATCCTCCCGCTCTTGGATCTGTTGGTGGTGAGCATCGCTTCGGACATCGTCCCCCTATCGGACGAGAACCGTGTGTTGGCCTACTACGGTCTGCGCCGTCTGAACGAAAACCCCTCGAAGGGGTTGCAGTCGATCATCAAGATCTGCGGACTGGACAAGCACAACATCACGATCGACGACATTGTCTTCAAGATCGGCCCCCGCATCAATGCCGCGGGCCGCATGCGCATGGACGAGAACGACGAGAACGCCGATCCGTCGGGAGGTCATGCCGCCGTGAGCCTCTTGATCGAGGCTTCGGAGTCGATGGCTGCCGAATTCGGCGAGAAGATTGACGGCTTCAACCAGGAGCGCAAGGGAATTGATCGCAATGTGACGCAGGAGGCGCACGACTACATTGAAAACCACCCCGAATTGAAGGCCCAGAAGAGTACTGTGGTCTACAATCCGCAGTGGATGAAGGGAATCGTGGGGATCGTGGCTTCGCGCCTGATCGAGACCTACTATCGCCCCACGGTTGTACTGACGATGAGCAACGGATTCGTCACAGGTTCGGCCCGCTCGATCCCGGGCTTCGATCTCTACCAGGCTGTGGAGTCATGCTCCGATCTGCTGGAGAACTTCGGCGGCCACATGTACGCCGCAGGTCTGACGATGAAGCCCGAGCATGTGGAGGAGTTCACGCGCCGCTTCAACGCCTATGTGGAGGAGAACATCGACCCGCAGACGCTGATCCCGCAGGTGGATGTCGATTGCGAGATCCTCTTCTCGGATATCGACGACAACTTCCGCCGAAGCCTGAACCGCTTCCAGCCCTTCGGCCCGGGCAACCCGTCGCCCGTCTTTGCCACCTACGGGGTGAGCAACCACGGCGATGCCAAGTTGGTGGGACAGGAGTGTGAGCACCTGCGCATGGATCTGATCCAGCGCCAGCGTCCGAATACTCGCATCCAGACCATCGCCTTCCAGCAGCCGACCCACTACGAGTGGATCCGTGCCGGCCGTCCGATCGACATCTGCTACCAGATTGTCGAAAACCACTATCGCGGCATGGTCTCGACCCAGTTGCGCATTAAGGACATCAAACCCGTAAGATAGAATGAGTTATGGATTTTAAGGAGGTAATTCGCAAGCGTCGTAGCGTACGCAAGTTCTCGGATAGAAAGGTGGAGCGCGAGGTGATTCGCCGTGTATTGGACGAGGTGATCGACTATGCCCCCTCATCGCGTAACAGCCACTCGTCGCGCTTCCTGGTGGTGGACGACCCCGAGACCCTGGAGCGCATCTCGGAGATGCGCGATTATGGGGCTTCGTTTGTCAAGGGGGCCCCGATGGCCATCCTGGTGATGGGCGACAAGACCAAGACCGACCTTTGGGAGGTGAGCTGCGCCATCTCGACGACGATGCTCCTGCAGGCGCTGGTCGATGCGGGGCTGAAGGGGTGCTGGGTTCATGTGAAGGATCGCCCCGTGAAGAAGGATGAGCCCGAGGGAAAGAAGGCGATCGAACACCTGCGCGAGTTTCTTCCCATTCCGGAGCACTACGGCGTATTGTGTGCCGTGGCGTGTGGTTACTCAGATTTCGAGCCCGCCGCGCTGCCTGAGTGGGATAAATCGGAGGTGGTGAGCTTCTTCGAGCGATAATCGCTCTCCTGAAAAGGGGATAAAAAGGTGAAATTCGATTGGGATTTCACCTTTTTTATCCTGCGGATCGCCCATCCGATTTCCAAATCCAAAAAGTTTTTACTATCTTTGAATATTGATAACGAGCAATAAGCAAGAGCGATAATACTATGTCTACCCACGAAAAGATCTCCGTAGCCTTGATCTACGACTTTGACGGCACGTTGGCGCCGGGCAACATGCAGGAATTCGACTTCATTCCAGCCATTGGAAAGAGCAACAAGGAGTTTTGGCACGATGCCAACTCGTTGGCCGAGCAGCAGGATGCCGATGGGATTCTGACCTACATGGCCAAGATGGTCCACGAGGCGCGCGCCACGGGCCTGTCGCTTCGGCGCGAGGCCTTCCAGGAGTCGGGCCGCAAAGTGCAACTCTACAACGGGGTGAAGGAGTGGTTCGGCCGCATGAATCGCTATGCCGATGAGAAGGGGATCGAATTGGTGCACTACATCAACTCCTCGGGCTTGAAGGAGATCATCGAGGGAACCGAAATCGCCCACGAATTTCGCAAGATCTACGCCTGCTCGTTCCTCTACGACATCGACGGTATCGCCTACTGGCCGGCTGTCGCCGTGAACTACACCAACAAGACCCAGTTTATCTTCAAAATCAACAAGGGGGTGGAGTCGGTCTACGACAGCAAGCAGGTGAACACCTACATCGAAGAGGAGAAACGCCCCGTCCCCTTCAAGCGTATGATCTATGTGGGTGACGGTACAACTGATATCCCCTGCATGCGTTTGGTTAAGAACTTCGGCGGCCACTCAATCGCCGTCTACAACCCCGACCAAAAGGGGGCTCGCAAGGAGATGAGCTCGCTGATTCGCGACAACCGTGTGAACCATGTCTGCCCGGCCGACTACGCCGACGGCTCGGAGATCGACACCGTGGTGAAGGCCATCATCGACAAGATCGCCACCGACCACCGCCTGGAGCTCCTCGAGGCACAATAGAATTTTTAGCGACAATCAGGTATGAAGATTATCTTTGCCACCAACAACAAGCACAAATTGCAGGAGGTCTCGGCCGTATTGGGCCCCGGCTTTGAATTGGTAACCCCGCGCGAGGTAGGTATCACGGAGGAGATTCCCGAAGATAGCCCCACCCTCGAAGGAAATGCCCTGCAAAAAGCACGCTATCTGTACGAGCGTACCGGCTTGGACTGCTTTGCCGACGACACAGGACTCGAAGTCGAAGCACTAGGAGGTGCTCCGGGAGTACACTCGGCACGCTATGCCACCGATGGCCACGACTTTGCGGCCAACAACCGCCTGCTGCTGAAGAACCTGGAGGGCAAAACCAATCGCCAGGCCCGCTTCCGCACGGTCATTGCCCTGATTCTTGGGGGTAAAGAGTACCTCTTCGAAGGGATTGTCGAAGGGGTGATCGACACCAAGGAGAACGGTACCGAAGGCTTCGGCTACGATCCATTGTTCCTTCCTGAAGGTGCTTCGCGCAGCTTTGCGGAGATGACGGCGGAGGAGAAGAATGCCATCTCGCACCGCGGACGCGCCGTGAGAAAGTTGGTTGATTTTTTGGTGAATCACAAATAAAGGCTACCTTTGCTCCTATGGAAACAAAACTCTACACACGCGAAGAGTGTTACGACTCCGAGCGCATCGAAAAGTTGGCCGGCCACTACCGAGAGATCCTCACCCTGCTGGGTGAAGATCCCGAGCGCGAGGGGCTATTGAAGAGTCCCGAACGCATCGCCAAGGCGATGGCCTTCCTGACGCGCGGCTACGCGCAAGATCCGCACGAGATTCTGCGCTCGGCCATGTTCAAGGAGGAGTACAAGCAGATGGTGCTCGTGAAGGATATCCAGCTCTACTCGCTCTGTGAGCACCACATGTTGCCCTTTTATGGTAAGGCCCATGTGGCCTATATTCCCAACGGACAGATCACGGGACTCTCGAAGGTAGCCCGCGTGGTGGAGTGCTACGCCCGTCGTTTGCAGGTGCAGGAGCGCCTCACGGTACAGATTCGCGACTGCATCCAGGAGGCCCTCAATCCGATGGGTGTCGCCGTGGTAATCGAGGCAAGCCACATGTGTATGCAGATGCGCGGTGTGGAGAAACAGGGCTCATCGACCACCACCTCAGCCTTCACGGGCATCTTCCTCAAAGATCCACGCACCCGCGAGGAGTTTATGAATCTGATTCGATAACCCGCCTTTTCAACCGAATCGGGGTCTGCCACCAAAGTGACAGACCCCGTTTTTGTTTTTCGAGCACAACCTACCCCTTGATTATACCTCCTCACCCTCGGCAATCAGGCGGCACATCTGCTCGCGCATGCGGTGGATGCCGGTCTTGACCGTTCCCAAGGGCAAAGCGAGTTTCTCGGCAATCTCCTCGTAGGAGTATTCATCGTAGAAACGCAGCTCAAAGAGGCGACGATAACGAGGCGTAAGGCGACCCAGGTAGTGTTCGATTTGGTGACGCTGTTGGAGGTTGATGACACTCTCCTCGGGGTTTGGGGCCGTCGACGCCGGGGCCTGAAAACGATCGTTGATCGGCATATCCTCCGAACGACGGCGCACAAAATCGATAAAGGTGTTGCGGGCAATGGTATAGAGCCATTGACCAAAGGTGTAGTCGGGCGAATAGCGATGCAGATTGATATAGACCTTGATGAAGGTCTCCTGCAAGAGATCTTCAGCATCCTCAGCCGAGGCCGAAGTGGTTCCTAAACGCTGCTGAAGCAGTCGACTGATCGCATCGCGATAGCGGTTGAAGAGGTGTTCGAAAGCATGATTATCCCCCGACAAGACCAACTCTACGAGCCGTTTGTCATCGGCTACCATATAGTCTGCTATCTCCATACGCGCGCATCCTTGCGTTGCAACAAGATCTTCACCCAAAGCGACTGCACAGGGCTCCAAAGATCATAGAGGTAATAGTGGCGCCAGAGATATTTCTCACCCAGGCGCTGGCCGATGCGGCGTACCTCGAGGGCGACAAAGAGGTAACGGAGCAAGAGTAGAGCCAGGGCGCCCAACTTCAATTCGATCGGGAGGAAGAGAAGCGCGATGACCACGCCCAACAGGAAGAGCACACGACTGCCAAGTTCCCACCCCTCGAAGGCGGCCACGCGATGCGGATAGAAGCGGCGCGTAGCCCCGTAGTAACGCTGCTGGTCGATCCACCACCTCATGCCTCCCCAAAGCTTCTCTCGCAGGGTAGCACGAGGTGAGAGCACCACAGCCACATTGTCGCGCGTGAGGATCTTCTGCAGGAAGAGGTCGTCTTCGCCGATATTCATATTTAAGTAGCCGAAACCGTTCGAGGTGGCATAATAACTCTTCTTCGTAATGCCCACCGCATGGCGAATTCCGCGATAGGGCTCCCCCTTGACAGCGGCCGAGAGCCAATTGACCGACGACATCATGCGCGAGGTGCGGATCAGGTAGCCTGCCACCTTGCCCGGGCGGTTCGGAGCCGCATACTCCTCCTCGGTAGGGAGGGGCACCGACTCCTCCATTCCACAGTAGCCAATCACCACCTCTCCGCGCATAAAGCCCTTGGCCATAAGGGCCAACCAGCGATCCGAGGTGGGAACCACATCGGTCGTCGAGAAGATCACATGCTCGTAGTGGGCCGACTTTATACCCACATTGAGAGCCATTTTTGGCGAGATCGGGAAGCGGGGATTGAGTTCGATCTTGGTCACCACCACCTGCGGGAAACTCTGTCGAATGCGTTGCAAATCCTCGAAGAAGTCGCCGTCGGAGCCGACATAGACGATCACCACCTCGAAGACCACCTGCTGCTGCGCCAAGAAGAGGGGCAAGCGGTGCTCCACAAAGTCGTAATCCTCGGCAAACATGGCAATTACCACCGAGATCGGGGGCTCCTTCTCCAGGCGGGCCTGCTTGCGCGAGGCTTTGTAGCCAGGCAGGGCTCCGTAGACAAAAACATAGTAGTAGAGCTGCACAAAAAAGAGCAGCAGGAGCAATCCACACAGGGCCAACCCCTCCCAACCGTAGTGCAGCAACAAGGTATCGAACAGATTTGTCATGACTCTTTCATCTATTGAAAGGCAAAGATACAAAATAATTAGGAATTCGGAGTGAGGAATGAGGAATTATTTCGATGCAAAAGCCTTGGAGGAGGATCCCTTGGGAGATATCCCCAGCATCGGAGGCGGCAACCTGAGCGGTCCTCCCAGGGGTAGCGGAGGAAATTAACCTCATCTTATCCCACATCGGCCTGGCTCTTCGGGGCTCGGCCGGATT
>JAZLDX010000003.1:0-89935 GCA_045614985.1 Alistipes sp.
CTCGCAGACGATACTCCTTGATGCGGACATCGTAATAGTCGTTCACCGAGTCGAGGCCTACGACCTCCACTCCGTGCTCCTGCTCAAAGAGCCGAAGCACCAACCGCGAACCGATAAATCCGGCTGCGCCTGTAACAAGAATGCGTTTCATATTGTCGTGATTTTTAATTCTTTTGGACTGGTTAATTATGCGACAATTTCCGTGTTTTTCTCTTTCTCTGTTTTTGAGTTGCGGTCAAGCCATTTTTGAATTGCCTCCCAAATGCCTTTACGCTCGAAATGCGTATTTTGGGCAATCACTCGCATTACACGGCATGTGCCGGTATTTCTACGGATGTGATGGTAAATGAGAGTGTAAAGTCCAAAAGTCGCCAGTATACTCATGGCTATAACTATATAGAGTTGAAGTTCAATCGTAGCGCCACACTTATAGGCAATAAACCAAGCCAACACAACCGCTGAATTTATAGATAGGATTGAGAATGTTGTACCGATATGCGAGAAGCCAAGGTCTATGAATGCATGGTGTAGATGAGTTTTGTCAGGGTGGAATGGTGATGTGCCGCGTGCAATACGAGAACACATCACTCGCAACGTGTCGAAGATAGGCACACACATAATTGCCAACGATAGGGGAATAAGTCCCAAATTGTCGGCAATGGGCGTAGGGTCGGTCGATGCTGTGAGCATGTTGCGCACGAAGGTCGAAATAAGAATACCCATCGAGAGTGTTCCGGCATCTCCGATAAACATCTTCGAGTGCTTGCCAAATACATTGCAAACGAAGAAGGGTATAAGCGCAGCAATCATAATTGCAGCAAGTGTCACCATCGTCATATTGTCAAGCACATAGAATGCATAACCAAAGTAGAGGCAAGCCATAATACAGTAACCCGATGAGTAGCCGTCCACACCATCAATAAGATTCACTGCATTAATGATACCCACACAGGCAAACACCGTCAGGGGCACGGAGGCCCAGTCCGGCAAAATGTTCACCCCCCAAAGACCGTGAAAGTTGTTGATCTGATTCCCTGTAACATAGATCAGGTACAATACAATCAGTATCTCGATTATGAAGCGTACCTTGGGTGAAAGCCCTTGGATGTCGTCCACCAAACCCACAAACATAATAACAAGCACGGCTGCAATAACCGCAAGCATGCTGTTTAGATTATTGAAGAGTATGAAGCACATAAGACCGACAAGCATACCGAATACCACAACAATGCCACCCATTACAGGGATAGGCACACGCTGCAACTTTCTTGCATCGGGATTGTCCACGATGTTTTTGTCTTTTGCAATTCTTAGGATGTGTGGTTGAAACCAACAGGTTGCGATAAATGCAACAAGAGCGGGTATCAACACTTGTAAAAATGTACTCATACTATTTAGGTATTACGATTTTAGGCTGTTTGTCCAATGTTTATATTTGTCATCGTCAACTGCTTGATTGGTTGGCAAATGGTAATATCCATCCCGACACTCAATGGTTGACATATTACTCTTTACGATGCTCCTAAAATCTGCATTGGTTATACAGGCACAGGGCATCTGCATCAATTCCGAAAAACTTGACAAGATGTTAACCCCTGACATTCGAGAAAGCAGATAGGCTGAATATCCATAGGAGACCCACACACCCGAAGCCTCCTCTTGATAGAAGTAAATGCTTCGGCCATCGTTAAGCGCCTCGTGAAGGGTTATCATCTCTCTGTTCATATGTATCATCAGGGAACTAATCCTCATCAACGACAAGTTCTCGATACCAGCGGCTGTAGGATTGCGAGTCGATGGGATGTGTCAGGAATTGCAGATAATCGGGATTTTGTTTTGCCATTATGTGTTTGCGGCATAGATCCTTCACCTTCTCATAATGCAGACAATACATCAAAATCGGGAAAGGGTAGTTCTTGAAGCGAAGGACAGTGGTATCGTTCTCCTCGTTCGTCATCTTCTCAAGCAGATAGGCACTCTTATCAAAGGCTGCCCAATATTGCCCGACACCATAGAGATGAATGCGGTTTTCGTTATCATTCTCTCGCTTCAATATGGTCTTGGAGCTCTTTTGTAGCAACATCGACACATAGTCCAATGTGCACAAAGTCGTGGTTGCCCGGGTCATTCGTAAAAATGGTTTATGGGAATTTGAGAAGAATCAGATTGTCGGAGGCTTAAACCAGTTCGACATACTCATCGTTTATGCTAAGACTAACCGCCATCAGCGAGGAGAGCGTAATGATCAAGCGTTTGGTTTTCGATCCTCTAACTGTTTGAAGTTTACCCTCGTATCCATTCAATACTCCGCCAATCATGCGGATATTCCGCCCACTCATCAGTGGGGAGATCTCTTCTACCGAATAAAACTTGGGATTGTCTGTAGCCTTTACTGCGCCGATAAATCGGGTCATCTCTTCCTCGGGAACAACGATGGGCTCGCCCTGTTGTCCACCCTTTTTGAAGCGATATTGCAGAGTAGGGGTTTTGGCTACTATTGGATCCAGATTTTGGCGACTTTCGCAAACAAACAGCAGATCGGGCATCACAGGAACCTCTTTTCGTATGCGTTTGCCACTCTTTGCGATGAGGCATGTTACCATAGGCGTAAAGACCTCTATTCCCGCGTCACTCAACTGCTTGTAGGCTGGCATCAGAGCATTGGTTCTTTTCAGATCTCGCATGGCAAACCACTGCTTTGTTGTATCCGTTGGGAGGCTATTCATTGCGCCTAAAAGTTCATATATCTACATATTCTTTATTCCTGCAAGAGTCTGCATCTTACGCATTTTCAAGCAGTTACGGATACTCGTATGTAAAGTTCGCACTTGGCGACATCGCCGCCTATCTAATCTGTCCATAGCTTATCCATAGCCTATTTCTTTGGTCCGTTTAAATTGGCATTTAAGGGGGCATCAAGCGTATATTAGCAGCTTATCGCATCCCGTATTGGGAGTTCCACAAAAGAACCCTTATACATACATTTGCAAAGATAGTAAATAATTGATTAACAAACTAATATTTTGACAATTATTTTTTCGGACCTCCAAAATACCCCCCCCCGAAAAATATTGATATTCAACACGTTGTATTAAAAATGATTGAGCGTAAGATTGTAGCTTAAACTGATATTGCTACGCAATGCACTTAAAATCCCACGAATCTATAATTGATGGGATATCCTTGTATTGTTACAAAATAGATCATCTTAATTTTCTTTTACTTATTGTTATACAGTTAATTGCTTTCGTTTTTAGGGTTCTTTTGTGGAACTAACTCACCAAACTATTGATTATCCCTCTATTTGCTTCGTCAATTACCGAATTCTCCAACATGGTTAGATAAATCTGCGTGGTCTGTTCTGAGGTGTGCCCCATTCCTTGACTGATAACCGAGATGGGTACATTGTGATTACGGGCGGCGGTTGCCCAACTGTGGCGTGAGGTGTATGAGGTCAGTTTGCATTCGCACCCCAACATAGCTGATAATCTTCCGAGTAATCGATTATGAGTATTTAAGGCGACCTGATATTGTTCGAATGCCTCGGCGGCATCAAGCGAGGATAAAATCGGGAAAACGTAAGGCAAATCAGGGTCGGCATAGCGGTCAATGATTCGCTGAATACTTGGCTCAATCCGCACACTCAAGAGTTGCCCCGTTTTGCGGCGAGCATAACAAATCATTCCATTTTGTAAGTTCGACTTCTTGAGGTAGGCAATATCCACGAAGGCCATTCCGCGCGTGCAGTAGCTGAAAATAAACAAATCTCGGCACAAGGAAAGTGGAGTTCCTTGCGCCAACTCCAAGCGATGTAGTTGGGATATAATCGATTCAGATACAGCACGCTTACGAGTGTGGTCAATACCTGTATATACCTCCGTAAATGGGTGTTGCTGTTCGATGAGTTTCTGCCTTACAGCCTTGTTGTAAATAGCTCGCAGCACCCGCATATAAAACGACACAGAATTACGCACCAAACCCCTCTGAACGAGGAATGCATTATAATCTGTAATCACCTGTTCTGTCAAGGCTGATAGTGGCAAGCGGACATCGCCTAAAAACTCGCTAAAACTACACATTGTTTTCTCGTAATTCTTGGCTGTTCCAAGACGCTTTGCTGCCTGTAATTGCTCAACTTGGGTACACATATAATCAAGTACGAGAATATGGCTCCGTGGCGATTTATAGCGATTGATAATGTCGTTTACGGAGTACTCCACGCCACAACGATCAAGGGCTAAAATAACCCTTCGTAGCAAGGCCACATCGCTATTGATGCGATTCTGAATCATTGAGCAATTGGGAACCGACGGGGTTAACTTCTCTTCGTCGGCATCCCAATCTGCTGGACATACACGAAGTTTCGTTGTAATCTGTTGGGTTTTACGATTGTGGGTGATTTGGTAGTAGATAACACCCGCTTTGCCCTCTACTGACGACGGGCGCAATTTCACTTTTACTGTTGCCATAATATTTTCATTTAATCTGTATGCATCAACTAAAAAAGCCTCCATTCGCAGTGAATGAAGGCTTCGGTTATTTCTTCTTAATTTGTATGTTTTCGAAGCATTTTATTTCGGCTTAGGGGAACATTCGCAAGGGATCGCCCGACAAATGATACGACCCCAAAGTTTTTCCAAACTTTTGGGGTCGTATTTCATTTTTCTCAACAAATTAAAGCGGTTGGCATAGGCTGCGGCAAGGAAGAGTAGGGTAGCCAAATTCCACTCGAAATCCTCCTCTTTGCCGACGCCTCCTTGAAATCTTGTCGCATCATGCTCCGCCTCGGTCACTCTCCAACCCAAGGCGTCAAACTTCAAGTCCTGCGGAGGTCGGTATTTGTTTTCGCTATCCACAGCCTCCATGGCAGGATAAACTAATCTCGCTTTCGCCAACTGCGAATCATCGGTTTCAGGCATTCGGTGTAGAACACCGCCACCAAACCGACCGTAAAAAACACACTTAAAATTGTTCCCAACATCCTCTTTCTAGTTATCTGGCTATCATAAAGGATAGCAAATTCAGCCAACAAGCAGGGTGATTACTCCTCGGGGTAGATCATCTTTTTCGTTACGCCACCATCGACTGTCAGACATTGTCCGTTGATAAAGTCGCTCTTTTCGTCACACAAAAAGAGACAAGTGTGGGCAATATCCTCGGCGTGTCCCACGCGACCCGAGAGGTGAAAGGCGTGATCCTCGGGGCGCAACACCTCTTGCTCGTTCACGCTGATCCAACCCGGAGCAATGCAGTTCACCGTAATGTGATAGGGGGCTAATGACACGGCCAAAGCGTGGGTCAAAGACCAGATGCCACCCTTCGAAGCGGCATAGGCCTCCGTGCCGGCCTCGCTCTGCAGGTAGCGCGTAGAGCAGAGGTTTACGATACGCCCATAGGGGTTCTTCGCCCCCAACTTCTCGCGATGCCGAGCCAGGAGCCGCGAGGTGATAAAGGCCGAGCGGAGGTTGGTATTTAGGATCTGCTCAAAATGTTCGACCGAGGTCTGCGTAATGGGTTCAAAACCTCCCACACCCACATTATTGACAACCACATCGAGGTCGCCCCATTCGTCTAAAAGGGTCTGCACGGCTCGCTCCAAGGCCTCCTTGTCGCAGACATCGAGGGCAAAGAATCGGGCTCCGGTGGCGCTTGCTACCTCCTCGCCACGCATGGTGTCGATATCGCAAAAGGCTACGCGGTCGCCCGCCTTCGTGAAGGCCTCCACAAGGGCACGGCCGATGCCGTGGCCCGCTCCCGTTACAAATACTCGTCGCATATCGCTTGATTTTTTCACATCGTTTCTACAAAGTTAATGAATTTTACCCAACGACCACCCAAAGCAGAGCAATAGTTTTCACCAAATTTCTCCAATCGGAGAAGTTTTCGTACTTTTGTTTGCTCAAATTGTTACCCATGAAGTGCTCCAAGATCGTGATCCGTCCGGCAACAATCGGGGATGCCCCGACCCTTGCCCAAGTCGTCGCCATGGCAATAGGCGACGACGAGGTCCTTCACAACTATTGCGGAGCGAATTACCTCACCATCCTGCGTGAAGTTGCCCGTACCAAGGGGACTCAATATAGTTGGGGAAATGGGCTGATCGCCGAGGTCGATGGCGTGTGTGCCGGGGCTGTTGTGGGCTACGACGGAGCACATCTCGAGGCGTTGCGCCGAGGCACATTAGCCGTCATCCACCGCCATGCGGGAATCTGCCCGAAAGTTTCCGATGAGACCCAGGCGGGTGAATACTACCTGGACTCGTTGGCCATCCTGCCCGAATTTCGCGGCAGGGGAGTGGGAGGTTCGTTGATCCGGGCCCTCGCAGAAAAGGTCTTCTCCGAGGGCCACGAGCGCGTGGGATTGATCGTAGACACCCAGAATCCGAAGGCCGAAAGGCTCTACACCGCCCAGGGTTTTGAACGGGTGGGGGAGCGCACCTTTTTCGGGCACTGCATGCACCACCTGCAACTAAAAAATCTGTGGGATATTCACAAGCGCGTGACACGCTCGACACGCATTACGGAGTTTCAGCGACGGGTCTACCTCGAACTTTTGAAGGTTCCCGCGGGCGAGACCATCACCTATCGGGAGTTGGCCAATCGCATCGGCTGCCGGAGTGCCCAGGCCGTGGGGCAGGCCCTGAAACGAAACCCCTTTGCCCCTGCGGTACCGTGTCATCGCGTGGTGGCTTCCGATGGCTCATTGGGCGGCTACTTCGGAGAGCGTTCGGGTGAGAAGTTGGAGCAAAAACGCCGACTTCTTGAAGAGGAGGCCGAATCACTCCGACGATAAAATCCCCTCGGCAAGAAAAAGTAGGCGATAGTAGTCAGCCTTACGGTCAATCGGAAGAGGGTAGGCACGCGACGAGGAGGGCATTCGCCAAAGGCGCATCGGGCGATTCTCGCAATAGAACTCCACACAACCGCCCACCTCTGGCTTCTCGCACCCAAAAGTTTCAGCCACCACCAAGGAGGCCTTTTCGCCCGTTGTAACAACCGCCCGACAGTGGGGGATACGAGCCAACAAGGCGCGCAGGTCGGTCGGGGTTACTACCTCCAAAAAGGCATCCGAAGCATTGTCTTTTAGGCGACGCACCTCCGAAGCCGTATCATAGAGAGCCAGGCCGATCTTGCGACAAAAGGCCACAATTTGCTCTCGGTCGAATCGCTTCTCCTCCAACCTCTCGAAATGGTGCTTGTTACCAAAGAAGATCAACCCCAGAATCCGCCACATATCGTTGATCCTATTCGGATAGAAGAACTCCATCGACCACCGCTCGCGCTTTGGAGGAAAACTCCCGAGCATTAGAAGTCGCGCCCCTTCGGGCAAAAAGGGCTCCAAGGGATGTTTTTCAATGGGTAGCGACGCTTTCGACATAATTTATTGGGTTATTCTACCTCTCGCTTCAGGGTACGAAGGGCTATTTGCGAATTGTAATAGGCCTTTTCGCCCGTCACCTCACGGCCGAGCCATGCGGGGCGTTCAAAGGCTTCATCGGGCGAAGCAAGCTCCACCTCGGCAAGAAGCAATCCCTCGTTCGAACCATGAAATTCATCCACCTCGAAGATGTGGCGACCTGCTTGAACCAGGTAGCGCGTCTTCTCTACCACGGCACGACATCCTGCCAAGAGCTCCTCGGCCTCGGCAAGGGGTATTTCGCGCTCCCACTCTTCGCGACTCAATCCATCGGCCGAACTTCGCCCCTTGACGGTCAGAAATCCCTTGTCGCCCCAAGTACGGACACGCACCGTGCGCTCGGGGGAGAGGGAGAGATACCCCTGGCGGATCTCCACCCGATCGTAGGCCTCTTGTTTAAACTCCTGACCCAGGAGCAGAAATTTTCGTTCTATTTCAAGCGCCATGTTGCGTGTTATTTTTTTCGATTTTTCAGCGGGCAATCGGCCGAGCAGCCCTCACAGCCGGCCCCTCCGCCTCGCACCATACACCACAGCCGGCGAAGCAGATAAACTACCACTACCACACCGATCGCAGCCACCGTCCACTCCTGCCAATCCATCGTTTAAAAGAGCGAGAAGAGGTGATACGTTACAAAGGCAACAAACCAGGCCAACAGGGTATTGTAGAGAATCGAGGCCGTAGCCCAACGCCAACCAATCTCCGAGGCAATAGCCACGATCGTGGCAATGCAGGGGAAGTAGATCAAGATAAAGACCAAAAAGGCGAGAGCCGAGGCGGGGCTAAAGTCGCCGCTGGCAGCCAAGCGGGCCGGAAGTCCTCGATCGGTTTCGGCATTGACCTCCTCGGCAAACTCTCCGTAGTAGAGCTCCTCCACCTTATCCGTATAGAGCACTCCCATCGTGCTGACAACAATCTCCTTGGCCGCCACTCCCGAAAGGATGGCCACAGCCGACTTCCAATTCAATCCCAGGGGCTCTACAACCGGCTCACAAGCCTTGCCCACCTGTCCCAGATAGGAGTGCTCGTAGTGTTCCACCTTGGTTTCGCAACCATCCACATGGGGATAGTAGCTCAAAAACCAAATCACCACCGAGGCGACCAAAATCAGGCCTCCCATTTTGCGCAAATATTGGGCACACTTCTCCCACATGTGTAACAACGTGGCCTTCAGGGTCGGCACACGGTAGGGGGGAAGCTCCATCACAAAGGGGGTCTCATCCACCTTGAAGAAGAAGCGACGCATCACCTGGCGGGCTGTAAACATTGCCAGCAATACCCCCAACACATAGAGTCCCATCATCACCAACCCGGCATGGGAGGGGAAGAAGGCGGCTACCAAAAGGATATAGATCGGCAATCGAGCACTGCACGACATAAAGGGAATGATCAGGATGGTAATCAAGCGACTCGAACGGCTCTCGATGGTGCGCGTTGCCATTACCGCAGGAACATTGCAACCGAATCCCATGATTAGCGGGATGAAGGATTTGCCGTGCAACCCCATGCGGTGCATCACACGATCCATAATGAAGGCTGCACGCGCCAAATAGCCCGAGTCCTCCATGAAAGAGATAAAGAGATAGAGAATCATGATATTGGGCAGAAAGACGATCACACTGCCCACACCTCCGATCACGCCATCGACAATCAAGTCTTTCAACACACCGGCAGGCATCAGACGATCCACAAGCGAGGCCAACCATTCCACCCCCGTTTCAATCCACTCCTGGGGGTAGGCACCAAGCATAAAGGTCGAGTAGAACATGAGCCACATGAGAAGGAAAAAGATGGGAAATCCCCACAACTTGTGGGTAACAATCGAGTCAATCACCTCCGTGGTGCGCAGGTTGTCGCGCAACCCCGGCACGAAGGTCTCCTTCAGAGCTCCCGAGATAAAACCATACTTTTGGTTGGTCATCGCCGTCTCGATATCCTCGCCTAATACCGCCTCCACGCGCTGCACCTCGCGGTCGCGCAACTCCTTCCAACGATCGTAGTGGGGGACTCGACTCAGGCGATTCATCACCTCGCGATCCCCCTCCAGGAGTTTCATGGCCAGGTAGCGAGGCGGGAAGTGCTGAGGCAACTCTTCGCTATGCTCCTTCATCAGTGCGGCCAAGGGCTGCAGGGCACTCTCAAGAGTCGCTCCCTGGTGAATATGAATATGACGCACACGCTCGTCCTCGTTTTCGTAGACGGCAATCACCGTATCGAGCAGTTGCTCCACGCCTCGTCCGCTACGCGCCACCACAGGGACCATCGGCACACCGAGCATGGCCCCCAGGTTTTCGTAATCGAGTCTCGATCCACTCGCCTCCAACTCGTCGTACATGTTAAGAGCCACCACCATGCGGGGGTTGATATCAATCAGTTCGGTGGTAAGGAAAAGGTTGCGCTCCAAATTAGAGGCCACCACCGAGTTGATGATCACATCGGGCATACGCTCTGCCAGATGACCTCGGACATAGAGTTCTTCAGGGGTATAAGCCGCCAAGGCATAGGTACCCGGCAGGTCCGTGATCTCGAAGTGGTAGCCCTTGTAGTGGCAATAGCCCACCTTGGCATCGACGGTTACTCCGCTGTAGTTACCCACATGCTCACGGCTTCCGGAGATGGCATTAAAGAGCGAGGTCTTGCCGCTGTTGGGATTGCCCACCAAGGCCACATGGATATGCTTCTCGCTCTGGCGCACCACCTCGTCGATCGAATCGCACTCGGTGATCCCTTCCGAGATCTCACCGTGCATCAACTGCTCAGCCTCGCGGTCGGTGATCACCTCCACCATCTCAGCCTCACTGCGTCTGAGCGAAACGTCGTAACCCATAACTCGGTAGTCGATCGGATCTTTGAGCGGAGCGTTAAGGATCACCTCCACCTGCTTTCCGCGCACAAACCCCATCTCCAAAATACGACGGCGGAAACCGCCATGGCCCGAGACCTTGACAATCACCGCCTTTTCGCCTGTTTTCAACTCCGACAAACGCATATCCTGCCTCCTTTTTTATTTTGGGGCAAAGATAGCGAATTTTTCCTATGCATTCCATCCCTATAAATAGGTATTGAGCAAGTAAAATCGACACGACGCCTACCAACCGCCGCCCAACGCCTTGAAGAGATCCACATAGGCGATGTAGTGGTCGGAGAGGAGTTCCACGAGTTGCAACTCCGAGGCATAGTAACTGCGCTCGGCATCGATTACATCCAGGTAGTCCGACATCCCGTTTTCGTAGAGGGCACGGGTCTTACGGAGGACCGACTCGTTGCGAGCCACCAACTCGCGGGTACGCGCCACCTGGTTGCGGTAGGTGGTAATGGCTATCAGGGCCTGATCTACCTCCGAGAGGGCCTGCAAAAAGTTCTGCCGATAGGAGAACAGCGTCTCGTAGTACTTTTCGCGGGCAATCTTCTCTTGGGCCTTCAGTTTTCCAAAAGCAAAAACCGGTTGCAACAAAGTCCCCGACACGCTCCAAATCCAAGGATCTCCCGTAAAGAGTCCCTTCAATACATCAGAAGCCACACCTCCACCCAAGGTCAGCGAAAAGGAGGGGAGACGAGCCGCACGCGCCAGGCCAACACCGGCAGCCGCCTGCTCCAACGAGAAGAGCGACTGCATCAGATCGGGACGTCGTTCCAAGAGTTCGGACGGAAGCCCCACCGGCACCTCTTCGGGCAGGTGATCAAGCCACAACTTGGCCCCCCAACCTGCCACCGAAAATTCGGAGGGCTCCTCACCCAAGAGGGTCGCCAACGAGAGGGAGGTCTGCGCCACGAGGCGTTTATACTGCTCCCGATCGGCCGCCGCCGAGAGCACCAAACTCTGTGCCTGATCGGCCGCCACACGGCTCTCCATGCCATAGCGTACCAACGAGTCAGTTAGGGCGGCTGTTTCACATCGCAGGTAGTAGGTCTGCTCGGCCACATAGAGGCCACGCTCGTAGGCCAGCAGGGTAAAGTAGGTAGTGGCCACCTCGGCCGTCAACGAGAGCACCACCCCACGAAAGGCCCACTCGCTTTGCAAGGTCTGCGCCTGAGCCGATTGATGGGCTGCACGCAAGGCACCGAAGAGGGGGAGTTCCCAACTGATCTCACGCGTCATGGTATAATCTTGCACAATCCCCGTCGGCTCCGCACGATCAACCGAGGCCTCGATCCCGAAATCAAACTCGGGGAGATAGGCTCCCATTACCACCTTGCGGTTGTAGCGAGCCTGTTCGACACGCGAGGCCGCTTCGGCCAAGTCGAGATTCTGCCTCAAGGCCTGCTCCTCCAGACGATCCAACTGAGGATCCTCAAAGAGTCTCCACCATCGAATATCGTAGGGGAGCGAATCGCGGTTGAAACCCTTGCCATAGAGATAGTCGGCCGGAGCCGAAGGGTCGGGGATTGGCATGCGCACACAGCCTCCCCAAACAAAAAGAGAGAAGAGCACCCCCAAGAAATAAAGCCTTTTCATCATATTCCCTTATTTCAAAATACTACAACGACTCCTCGGCCTGCAGCCTCATCCGCTCTCGTTTTTTTTCGAATCGTCCTATGCGGGCTATCAAGTAATAGAGAGCAGGGTAGAGGAATACTCCGACAAGGGTCGTAACGACCATTCCTCCGACCAAAGCCACCCCCATCACATGGCGGGCCGTGGAGTAGACCCCATGGGCAAAGATCAACGGCATCACCCCCAATACAAAGGCAAAGGCTGTCATCAAAATCGGACGAAGACGCAGGTGGGCCGCACCCAAGGCCGCCTCATCGAGCGGCAACCCCTGCTCAAAGAAGAGACGGTCAGCATATTCGGCCACCAAAATTGCATTCTTGGCCGAGAGTCCGATGAGCATCACCAACGAAATCTGCAAATAGACATCGTTCACCAACAAGGGCGAGAAGCGGTGGGCGACTGCCATAAAGAGCAGGGCCCCGAAGACTGCAAGCGGCACACTGAGGAGAATAGCCAGAGGCAATCCCCAGGAATTGTAAAGTGCAGCCAGGGTCAGAAAGACAAAAAGCAGGGCCAAAAGATAAACCCACACACCCGAACGCGAAGCCTCCCGTTCCTGATATGAAATACCACTCCAGGAGAAACCTACCTCCTTCGGGAGGCTCTTCGCTGCCGATACTTCGATCAGATTCATCACTTCACCACTCGAGCTACCCTCGGCTGGGGTGATATTGAGCGAAATGGAGCGATAGCCGTTGAATCGGGTAACAAAATCGGGGCCCGCCGTATCCTCCACGCGAACAAATTGTGAAAGAGGAATTGTTTCGCTATTGCGCCCCGCAATGAAATACCCCTCAAACGATCGTGCATCGGCACGGTAGGCGGGATCGGCCTGCAAATAGGTCTGATAGAGACGACCAAAGCGGCTGAAATTATTCAGATAACTTCCTCCAAGCAGGGTAGCGATCTCCCCGTAGAGATCCCCTAAATCAACCCCCAAGGCGAGTGCCTGCTCCTTGTCGATGAGCAGACGACGACGCGGCACCCCTCCATTGTATTGAGTCGTTACAGAGGCTATTTCGGGCATTTTTTCCAACTCGGCCATCCATTGGCGAGTCTGCTGTTCCAAAAAATCGCCCCCCACACCGGCTAAATCCTGTACCTCGAGTGAGATACCCGAAGCCACCCCAAGCCCCGGAATTGAAGGAGGGACAATGGCATAACACTGCGCCTCAGGAATCGCAACAAAGAGCATTCCGTTGAGGTGATCCGCAAGTTCCATGGCCGAGAGTTTTCGATCCTTAAAGTCTGTAAGTGAGACAAACAATACGCCACTATCAGTAGAAGCCACTCCGGCCATCAGGTTGAATCCCGCAGCATAGGAGGCCGCCTTGACCTCGGGCAACGAAGAGACCACCTCTTCGACATGGGCCATCGCGCGGCGTGTTCCCTCGAGCGATGTGGCATCGGGAGTCTCAACCATCACCATCAGATAGCCCTGATCCTCCTCGGGAAGAAATCCCGTGGGAAGCATCCGCCACAGCACAAAGATTCCGACAGCGACAACGCCCACCGCCACCAACGCTCGTCCGGCCCGCTGCAAAAGGGCTTTCGAGAGATGATCATACTGCGCCATGCGTCGATCGAACCAACGGTTGAACCTGAAGAATAGCCCCCGTTCAGGTGCCTTGTGCGGCTTGAGCAACAAGGCGCAGAGGGCCGGTGAGAGGGTAAGGGCATTGAAGGCCGAGAAAGCGACCGAGACGGCAATAGTGATGGAAAACTGCTGAAAAAGCAGCCCCGTAACCCCTCCGGTAAACGAAACCGGAACAAAGACCGCCAACAGTACCACGGTGGTAGCGACAATGGGCGACGAGACCCTTCGCATCGCCTCCACAGCCGCCTTACGAGGCGACATCCCCGCCTCCAAATTAAGTTGCACGGCCTCGACCACTACAATGGCATCGTCTACCACCAATCCGATAGCCAACACCAACCCTAAAAGCGAGATGATATTGATCGAAAAACCCAACAACGGAAAGAGAGCAAAGCTGCCAACCAACGAGACGGGAATGGCGACAAGCGGGATGAGTGTGGCACGCCAATCCTGCAAAAAGAGGTAGATAATGGCAACAACAAGGAATAGCGCGACGACCAACGTAACAAAAATATCTTCGACACCGGCACGAATGCTCGATGTAGAGTCGACCATCGTGGCATAGTCGATGCCATCATAGAAGTCTTCTCGGAGTCGCAGCATGGTCTCCTCCACGGCCTGTCCCACCTCCACGGCATTGCTCCCGGGTTGCTGATAGACGACGACCAAGGCGGCCGGATTGCCCTCATAAGCCGAAGTAGAGCCATAGCTTTGGGCTCCGAGTTCCACCGAGGCCACATCCCCCAAACGGACTTGTTCTCCCGTAGGGAGCTCCTTGAGCAGGATTTGAGAAAAGGCTTCGGGGGTGGCAATCTGCGGAGGCATCACCACCGAGTAGGTAAAGGTTGTCTGATCGGTCGAGGGGGCGGCACCGAACTTTCCGGCAGGGTAGATCCCACTCTGCGAACTTACGGCCTGAGCCACCTGATCGACCGTGATCTCATAATAATTAAGCACATCGGGGCGCAACCAAATACGCATGGCATATTCTCCGGCTCCCATCACCTGTACCTTGCCCACACCATCCACCTTCAGAAGTTCATCTTGAATATGGAGGTAGGCATAGTTGGACAAAAACTCATCGTTGTAGCGTCCATCGCTGTAGAGTGCATAGACAAGGAGGAAACCCGACATCGTCTTTTGGGTAGTAACCCCCTGACGGGTCACCGAAGCCGGAAGGTTGGGCGAGGCTTCTGCCACACGATTTTGGGTAAAGACAGCATCCAGGTCAGAATCTGACCCGATCGCAAAGGTTACCTCGAGCGACATTGATCCATCCGATGCACTGGTCGATTGCATGTAGAGCATATCGCTCACCCCCATCACCTGTTGCCCCACAGGGGTAGCCACCGCCTCATCCACCGTCTGGGCATCAGCCCCCGGATAGGAGGCCGCCACCTCCACCACTGGAGGGGTGATATCGGGATACTGCTCAATCGAGAGATTTTCTATCGCCACCAGGCCAAGCAGGACCATCGCTACAGCCAAAGCCATAGCAAAAACCGGTCGCAAGATAAAGAAACGCCCCATAGCTCTGTCCTATTTATAGTGAATTTTCATCCCATTATGTACCTTTTGAAGGCCGGTAATCAAGACTCTCTCACCAGGCTCCAGGCCCGATTCTATACACCATGCTTCGCCCCGAGTATCACCCACCTGCACCTCGCGATAGCGCACCGTACTATCGGGCTCTACAACCCATACCGAGCAGATCCCCTGTGTCTGCATCACGGCCCGTTGGGGAAGCACCACCTGGGGAAGTCCCGCACCCAAAGAGGCTTTTACACGCGCAAACTGCCCCTCTCGGAGCAGACGATCCGGATTGGGGAAATCGACCGAAAAGAGCAAGGTTCCCTCCGACGAAGAGACATCCTTATGCGTATAGCCATAGCGACCCGAATAGGGGTAGAGCGACCCATCGGAGAGATAGAGATGCATCTCTCGGACGAAGCCGCTGTTTTCCTCCGGATTGCCTCCGCCAAGGGCCAGGTATTCACGCATCGGGAGGGCCAAATCCACCGAAAGTGTATCGAGATTCGAGATCGTTGTCAGCACCTGAAACTTCGTGCCGGGCCCTACATAGTCGCCGGCGTGTGCCTCCGAGGAGGCCACAATGCCGTCAATGGGGGAGAGGATGCGCGTATAACCCTCCTCAAGTTGAGCCGAGCGCAACGATTGTTCTGCCGACTTAACCGCTGCCTCGGCCGCGCTGTATTGCGCCCGATACTGATCGAGTTGCGTTTGACTGATGGCCTCGATGCGAGCCAAGGGCACTGCTCGTTCGTAGTTGTTCCGAGCCTCGAGAAGTTGGGCACGCGCCGACTCAAGTTGAGCCTGTGCAGCCAATCGAGAGGTGCTAAAGGGCGAAGCATCGAGCGTAAAGAGAGGAGCTCCACGCTTTACGGAGGCTCCATTTTGGTAGTGTTTTTTCACAAGCCAGGCATTGACCCGCGGTTGGATAACGGCCGAATAGTTGGCCTGAAGGCTGCCGATAAACTCGCGCTCGACGGGTAGCGTATCAAGCCCCGCCACAGTTGTTTGCACCGTAAGAATCGGCATGGATTGGGCCTCTTTTTTAGAGCTTTTGCAAGCCGCAAGGAGCAAGAGCAAAAGAAGCAAGCACGAAGGAGAAAATCTGCGCATAGGTATAATTTTAATCCTCGAAAGAGGCAAAAAACATACCCAACGCCCCCAAAAATAGGGATTTGGAGGAAAAAATTACAGATTTTTTGAGCAAAAAACTCGTTTGATCTTTTTTTTTATTTATATTTGCAGAAACTAAACCTCAAAATTTTGAATACTATGAAAGAATTGGTAGAAAAGATCCAGGCTGAGTACGCTAACTTCGCTGTTAATGCAGAGGCTCAGGTAACGAAGAACAACAAGGCTGCCGGCACCCGCGCTCGCAAGGCTGCTCTCGAGCTCTCGAAGCTCATGAAGGAGTTCCGCAAGGTATCGGTGGAGGCTGCCAAATAAGGTTGGCCTTTTCACAAAAAAACTCACCTTTTTCGGGGTGAGTTTTTTTTATTGCCGTTCCGAGCACTATTTCACCTGAATAGCGCGCTTCTCGAACTCCTCGAAGTCGCGCTTTTTCAGTCCCACCGAGGAGAAGGGTACCGCCTTGTTGTGGTCGCTCAAATAGTAACGCGGCCGCCCAAAGTCGAAAGCCGGATAGACGAGCGATATTTCACGATCCAGGTAGGGACTTCGAATCGAAGCAATATCGGCCATCGTATGAAACAGTGAGTGGGTGGTAGCAGGGGCCATCACATTGCCGCGAGCCGACTCGGCTTTCCAGGGGAATAACTCCTCGTAGCGAGGCGAGAACCAAGCCAGCGAGGCCACATGCAACTGCCAATAGGTAACCGTAGGCGAAGCGTGGAGGAAACGCCCTCTTCGATCGTCGAAGAGATCTTCGCCGTGATCCGAGCAATAGAGCATGGCCGTGCAGCACCCTTCGAGCGAACGCAGGTAGTCGATCACCGAACCGAGGAAATAATCTGTATAGAGAATCGAATTGTCGTAGGTATTGCCAATCACCTCGCTATGTTTCGGTGAGATGGCCACATCGGCTTCGGGGGTAAAGCGAGCGAAATCTCGACTATAACGCTGGTAGTAGCTGAAGTGCGAGCCATAGGTGTGGAGGATGATCATCAGTTTTTGGGCCGAGGAGTTCTCCACCACCTCACGCAATTTCTCCAACAATCGCATATCCATGCGCTCCTTCTCTTCGTAGTACAGGAAGTCGGCATCAGCCACTAATTTATCGATCATCGCCTTTTGCGGTGCCTGATTCGATATAAGCCAAGTCTCGAAGCCCACCTCGTTGAAGAGGGCAGGAAGTCCCTTTCTCAAAAAGAGTTCGTCGTGCTGATGGGTATCGATCGAGGAGAGCATCATCGGAACACTCTTGTGGGTCGTATTGCTCTGCGTGAGGAGGTTGTGGAAGACCACCACATCCTCCATCTGTGCAAGTCGGGGAGTGGTCTCACGCTCGTAGCCATAGAGTTGCCAATTCGCTGCACGCGAAGCCTCCCCGATAACATAGAGGTAGATCTCGCGCTCCTCGGGTACCCGGATACGCGAGGCCTCGTAGGAAAAACCTTCGGAACTCTGCTCGTAGTGTAACATCCGCAGGTGCTCCGTAATAGAGAGTTTCAAGTTGTAGATCACATTGATCGGAAAGACATCGTTCTTGAGCACCGACTCATCGCCCGAGAGTTTGCGGGCCGGAACGATCATCAACACACCCAGGGCCAGGATCACCGCACCCGGGTAGCCGATCCAACGACGCGCCATGAGCGGGATGTGGCGTTTCTGACGAATCTCCACCGTCGCCATCCAAAGCATTGGTACATAGAGCAGGATATCGAGCAAGACGGCCGGCCAGATATTTCCCAACAATTCTCCCGCCTCCGAGGGGTTGGTCGTCAGCAGGTTGGTAAACATATCGGTGGCGATGATCGAATTGCCAAACAGGTACAAGAGCGGCAACTGAAAGGCCCCGAAAAAGATAAAAGGGAACGAGAGCCAGATCGTAATGCCCGAACGGCGCAGCAAGACACTCCAAGTCATGTAGAAGCCAAGCGGAAGAATCAACCCTACGGCACGCGACCAAGGATTGTAGGGCTCCGTGATAGCCAACACCAAGTTCGGCAACATCATGACCCCAATATAGAAATAGGCCAACAATGCGCTTGGCAACTTTCGGTTGAAGTATCTTTTATAAAGGTCGTGAAACATGGTGTCCTGCGCCTAATTGGCTAAAATGCCTCGTTAATCTGTACGATAAATCCGGTCGAGTCCTTACCTACGCCGAAATCGAAGCGGATGTTTACTCGCTTCTTAAACTCCCAACGCAAGCCAAGGCCCACCTCGGGCAGGATCTGCGACCAAGAGAACGAGCGTTCGTTCATCCACGAATCCTCATAGGGGCCTATCCCCGAGAAGACCGTACCGGCACCGCCCCACACCGCACAACTAATGCGTCGCCAGATGCGCTGACGCAACTCCACCTGCGCCGTGATCATATTCAGATCCGTATAACGACCTTCGTAGTAACTACGCATGCGAAAATCGCCTCCCATACGCGCCATAAAGGGCCAGGGAGTACCCTTGCTATTGAACTCACCATGGGCCTCCATGGCCAACACGCCACTGGACCAAAGGCGCTGATACCCCGAGATTGTAAAATCAAATTTCCAAAGTGTCTCGCTCACCGTACCCAACCCCTTGGGAAGGATCATCGCTCCGGCCTTGATATAGACCCCCTTGTAGGCATTGGGGGCAAAATCACGCGTATCGTACTGGGCCACCACCCCCAGGCCGGTCGAGAGATACTCCTGACGCATGCCATAGAGGTAGTCCCGCTCGAGCGACATTCCCTCGGGCACATGGCGGTCGAAGTTCTTTCCCTTGATGTAGTGCAGGCGCAAATCGGCTCCTATATAAAATCCTTTGGCCACCAAGTGGAGGTAGGTGGCCTCCACACGGGTCAGTTTTTCGGTGTAGTCGATGTGGGTTTTATGGGCTCCGTCGTTGTATCCGATGCCCCAATAATCCAATGGGCGCGAAGCAAACGAGATGCGGTAGGTCAGGCGGTTTTTATCGTGTTTGAAGAGGGTATTGCCTCGAATACCCAAGACATAAAAGCCCGTGATTGAAGCCGAACCAAAGAGGGTAACATCCGAGGGCGGAGTGAGCGAG
The DNA here is from genome assembly GCA_045614985.1 of Alistipes sp. Lineage (GTDB taxonomy): Bacteria > Bacteroidota > Bacteroidia > Bacteroidales > Rikenellaceae > Alistipes. The sequence goes on from JAZLDX010000003.1 coordinate 19,215, forward strand.
TCGGTGCGATCGGTACGGTAGAGACCCGCACCCATCACACCGATCGAGAGTTTCGTATCGCTCGAATAACTCGGGCCACCGATAAAGGTGAAGTCGAGTTTCTTCTCAAAGGTACGATCCACATTGGCCTCGGCAAAGTAGTTCACCACGCGCTTCAGAAATCCCGGCTTCGCGGTCGAATCAGCCGGCTCTACCCCTTCGAGAGGCTCCGAATCCATCGGTTCCAGAGGTACATAAGTATAGGTAAGCGTGTCGCTCTCTCGCACCAGGGTCTGACGATCTTGTTGAGCCCAAAGCGGCCCAACCAACCCCAAAAAGAGAAGCAACAACAAAGATTTCTTCATAACAACACTTGACTAACGATAGGGGGCAATGGCGCGGATAAACTCCTTCTTATCCTCCTCCGTATGCTTTCCCTTGTGCATATAGACCAACTCGCCCTCTTTCGAGATCAGCAATATAACAAAGTAGTTATTGCAATTTCCCAATCCCCAGGTCGTCGAGAGGATGCGCCCCTTATCGGCCAGAATCGTGGCTCCGTTCTTCTTGGTGCGGTTGTTGGCGATCGTACAAGCCAAAGAGTTCGGAATCAACGGAGCATCCTTCAGGTTCATGACCCCAAAGCCATAGATATTTTCACCGGCAGCCAGGTGCTTCTCCTCCATCTCATCGGCAAAGTCCATATCCTGATTGGCATGGTCCGGATCCACATAAAAAATAAGGAGATTCTTCTCGCCCCACATCGGCAGGGTGGCAGGGGCCCCCTTCAGGGTCTCCAATGTCAAATTCTCGACCTTCTTCATCTCCTGTGCCTGCATCGAAAAGGCAGCAAGCAGCAGCAAACCTAACACAAAAACCTTTTTCATCTCTATCTCTCTAATTTAATCTTCCGAGGTATTTTCTCGAAAAAATTCGGTGCAAAGGTACAATAATTTTCACAAAATTATTCTCCCTTCGACCCCACAAATTAGCACAATAGTCGCCCATTTGGTCAGTCATTCGCCCTTTTATCCTCCAAATAGGCCAATAGGTTTCGACAACCGCACTCCAACAGATCCAACACCAACTCAAAACCCTCTCTCCCCTCATAGTAGGGATCGGGCACATAGAAGCGATCGGGAAACTCCTCGCGCGTAAAGGTCACCATACGCTCTATACGATCGGCCGCCTCGCGCGAAGGGGCCAGGCGATGCAACGCCTCGTAATTATTGTCGTCCATCGCCAGGATGAGGTCAAACTCCTCGAAATCCTCCTCTCTGACGGGACGCGAACGGTGCGTGAGGTGGTAACCACGCGGCTCAGCAGCCCGTCGCATACGCGGATCAGGCAACTCACCCCGATGACCGGCATAGGTACCCGCTGAGTCGATCTCATAACAGTCGGAGAGCCCTGCCTCTTCAACCAGGCGGTGCATAATACCATCAGCTGCCGGCGACCGGCAGATATTTCCCAAACAAACAAAAAGGATGCGTTGTTTCATGGTTTGCTCGCAAATTTAGAAATTAAGTCCAACATTGACAGTATAGACATTGCGCATCATCGAATTTTTCGAAGCGATCAGATAGGAGAAATCCACTCGGAAAAAGAGGAGACGAAGGCCCGCACCTACCGAGCCGTAAGAGGGGTAGATCGTCCCCTCCTGACCATAGTTGTAGCCAGCTCGGAATTGCAGAAGTTGCATGAGTTCATACTCCACACCCACGCCAATTTGAGACCCCTTAGAATAGCTCGGATTGAAGCAGTAGTCCGTATCGGCCGCAAAGAGCAGGCTGTGAGAGTCGTTGATCACCCAATTGAAGCCCACTCCACCCGTCACCTGGATAGGCAAGAGCGTATCATCCGAACCCGAGAGGTAGGCTCCCAAATTATTGAGTTTAGCTCCCACCAAGAGCGACGACTGTCCAAAGGGGATGCGGCATGAGGCGCTCAAATCGGCCGCCAATCCGTTGATTTTCTTATCCGTATCATCCGTGCAGTGGATGTAGCGGCCCGTGATTGCCACCGAGAAGAGGCGAGCAATAGGACGCGAATAACCCAGCTCGAACGACATCTCATCGCACCCATTGTAGTGGTAACTGCGCCAACCGGCCTGAATGGCCCCTCCGGTCAGGAACTGATAGTAGGCCGAAAGGGAATAGAACTCGCGCGAGCGTGCCCCCGAGTAGGAGGTCGAGATTTGGAAAGGTGAATTGGCAAAACTCACCAACGAGGGGTTGTTGAATATGGTATTCGACGAAGAGATAGTCGTAGCCGTTACACCTCCCATCGCCATCGAACGGGCCTCCGGATTGACAATCAAGAGTCCGTATTGAGCACGCGCCGTAAGAGCAAAACCACCCATAAGGGCCAAAAGAAAGAAGAGTCGTTTCATGGATTTTTCCTATTTTGAAGGCAAATATACGAAAATAATTGGGGATTCGCGATTTCCAATTCCTGATAATTTATTATCTTTGTCCGATCGCTTGCACTTTGCGACGTTGCAAACCATTGAAGTTCAGCGGACGAAACACCCCCAAAAGAGCTTCTACGAGAAAGCGGTCAAAGAACTAAAACAACCAAAAAACGAAAAATTATGAAACTTTTGGAAGGAAAAGTGGCTGTCGTAACGGGTGCAGCCCGCGGTATTGGTAAGGCTATCGCTCTCAAATTTGCCGAGCAGGGTTGCAACGTGGCCTTTACGGATCTGGTGATTGACGAGAATGGCAAGGCCACCGAGGCCGAGATCGCCGCGCTGGGCGTACAGGCCAAGGGCTACGCCTCGAACGCTGCCAACTTCGACGAGACCCACGAGGTAGTAAATCAGATCCTGGCCGACTTCGGCCGTATCGACATCCTGGTTAATAATGCCGGTATCACGAAAGACGGTTTGATGATGCGCATGTCGGAGGCCCAGTGGGATGCTGTCCTGAATGTAAACCTCAAGTCGGCCTTCAACTTCATCCACGCCGTAACCCCCATCATGGCGCGCCAAAAGTCGGGTTCGATCATCAACATGTCGTCGGTAGTGGGTGTGAGCGGCAATGCCGGTCAGTGCAACTACTCCGCCTCGAAGGCCGGCATGATTGGTCTGGCCAAGTCGATCGCCAAGGAGATGGGCCCCCGCGGTATTCGCGCCAACGCCATCGCTCCCGGTTTCATCATCACCGAGATGACCGACAAACTCCCCGAAGAGGTAAAGGAGGGCTGGTACAAGCAAATTCCTCTGCGTCGCGGTGGCCTGCCGGAGGATGTGGCCAATGTAGCCCTGTTCCTGGCTTCCGACCTCTCGTCCTATGTCAGCGGACAGACGATCCACTGCTGTGGGGCCATGAACTGCTAATTTTTTCTGATTTTATGCGGTGAATTTTGCACCGCCTGGCTTGGGCCGAATGGGAAATAGAAAACTATGTCCCATCCGGCCCAATCTGCGTTGGCACAAAATTTCCTCGCCTAAAATCGAAAAAATCATCGCGATTCTCACCCCCACCTTGAAACAAAAGAGGCGTTACGCCTCCGGCCCAATCTGCGTTGGCACAAAATTCCCTCGCCTAAAATCGAAAAAATCACACAATAAACATCGTCACTGAATCGCTTGACCACCTTAAGCAACAACTATTTTTAGGTTCGAGAAGCGCAAAAATTATCCAAAGAGTCAAAAAAGAGCGAAAAAGAGCAATACTTTTCAAAATTTTTCGTACCTTTGTTAAGATAGAACCCCGATAGTCCTCCTGAGAGAGGGTAGGGGAAGGATAACAGAAAACAACGAACAGAACCTTATAACTACTATGAAAAGAGACGAACAGATTTTTGACCTTATCGCCCGTGAGCGTAAGCGTCAGATGGGTGGCATCGAGCTGATTGCCTCCGAGAACTTTGTCAGCGATCAGGTGATGGAGGCCATGGGCTCCGTGCTGACCAACAAGTATGCCGAGGGTTACCCCGCAGCCCGCTACTATGGCGGCTGCCAGGTGGTGGACGAGGTGGAAAACCTGGCCATTGCCCGCATCTGCGAACTCTATGGTGCCGAGTATGCCAACGTACAGCCCCACTCGGGCGCCCAGGCCAACATGGCCGTATTCTTTGCCGTGCTGCAGCCCGGTGACACCTTCATGGGTCTCGACCTGGCACATGGTGGTCACCTCTCGCACGGCTCGCCGGTCAATATGTCGGGCATGTATTTTAACGCTATCGGCTACCAACTCAACGAAGCCACCGGACAGGTAGACTACGAGGACATGGAGCGCAAAGCCTTGGAGCACAAACCCAAGTTGATCGTAGGAGGTGCTTCAGCCTACTCGCGTGAGTGGGACTACAAGCGCATGCGCGAGATCGCCGACAAGGTGGGTGCTCTGCTGCTGATCGACATGGCCCACACGGCCGGTCTGATTGCCGCCGGTCTGCTGGACAACCCCGTCAAGTATGCCCACATCGTCACCTCGACGACCCACAAGACCCTGCGCGGTCCTCGTGGTGGTATCATCCTCATGGGCAAGGATTTCGACAATCCGTGGGGCTACACCACGCCGAAGGGGGTAGTAAAGAAGATGTCGGCCATCCTCAATTCGGCCGTCTTCCCCGGCATCCAGGGTGGTCCGCTGGAGCATGTGATCGCCGCCAAGGCCGTAGCCTTTGGTGAGGCGCTGGCTCCCGAGTACAAGGAGTACCAGAAGCAGGTGCAGAAGAACGCCAAGGCGATGGCCGAGGCCTTCGTAAAGCGCGGCTACAAGATCGTATCGGGCGGTACGGACAACCACCTCATGCTGGTTGACCTGCGCACGAAGTTCCCCGAGTTGACAGGTAAATTGGCCGAGAAGTGCCTGGTGGCCGCCGACATCACCACGAACAAGAACATGGTGCCGTTCGACTCGCGCTCGCCCTTCCAGACCTCGGGTCTGCGCTTCGGTACGCCGGCCATCACCTCGCGCGGTGTAAAGGAGGATAAGATGGATTATATCGTGGAGTTGATCGACCGCGTGCTGAACGATCCCGAGAACGAGGAGAACATCGCCGCCGTTCGCAAAGATGTAAACGCCATGATGGCCGAGTATCCGCTCTTCGCTTGGTAGTCTATTCGATGCTATAGGGGATTCTCCCCAACACTCAAAAGGCTCGGATGAGGTATGCAAGTACCTTTATCCGAGCCTTTCTTACACCTACCAAGATGTAAGACCAATGAATAAAGCCGTCGTTACGATGGGTTGTTGCAAAAGGGGAGCGTTGCAACGCTCGGCCGAAAAAACAACGATGGGCCGAAAAAACAACGATGGGCCGTACTTTCGTACTGCCCATTGTTGCTTTTTGAGGTTAGCGGAAGCCAATGCCCCCTTATCACGACAAACACTACATTTCGGAAAAATACTTATAGAAGTACGGGATGGTCTCAATGCCCTTGTAGAACTGGTCAAGGCCGTAGCTCTCGTTGGGCGAGTGGATGGCATCCTCCGAAAGGCCGAAACCGATAAGGATCGACTTCAGCCCAAGAATCGACTCAAAACCGCTAATTACGGGGATCGAACCGCCCGAATAGAAGGGTAGGGGCTTCTTACCAAAGGTGGCCTCTACGGCCTTCTCGGCAGCGCGGTAGGCGGGCAGATCGGTCGGCGAGACATAGGGCATACCGCCATGCAGGGCCTTCACCTCCACCTTGACGGACTTGGGAGCGATGGCGCGGAAGTGCTTCTCGAAGAGTTTGGCAATCTTCTTCCAATCCTGGTTGGGTACCAGACGCATCGAGATCTTAGCCGAAGCGTGGGTGGGGATCACGGTCTTGGTACCCTCACCGATGTAACCGCCCCAGATGCCGTTCACATCCAACGAAGGACGAACACCCGTACGCTCCATGGTCGTATAGCCGGCCTCACCCTCCACAGCGGCGATATCGAGAGCCTTCTTGTACTCCTTCAGGCAGAAGGGGGCCTTGTTGAAGGCCTTACGCTCGGCAGGAGTCAGCTCGCGCACATCGTCGTAGAAGCCGGGGATCGTCACGCGACCGTTCTCATCCACGAGCGACGAGACTAAACGCGTCAAGACATTGGCAGGATTGGCCACAGCACCACCGAAGAGACCCGAGTGCAAATCCTTGTTGGGCCCCTTGACGGTTACCTCCATGTAGGTCAAGCCACGCAGACCGCAGGTGATCGAGGGGGTATCCATCGAAATCATCGAGGTATCCGACACCAGGATCACATCCGCCTTCAAGAGTTTCTTATTTTGACGGCAGAAGTCGTAGAGGCTGGCCGAACCAATCTCCTCCTCGCCCTCGAGCATGAATTTCACGTTGCAGGGGAGGGTCCCCGTGGCACACATCGCCTCAAAAGCCTTGGCGTGCATGAAGAGCTGTCCCTTGTCGTCGTCGGCTCCGCGGCCCCAAATACGACCATCCTTCACCACCGGCTCGAAGGGGTCGGTACGCCACTCCTCCAGCGGCTCCACGGGCATCACATCGTAGTGACCGTAGACCAACACCGTCTTGGCCTTGGGGTCGATGATCTTCTCTGCATAAACTACGGGGTTTCCGGCCGTAGGCATCACCTCGGCACGGTCAGCACCCGACTTCACGAGCGAAGCAGCCAGGTGCTCGGCGCAACGCACCATATCCTCCTTGTGGAGCGAGGGCTGGGCGCTGATCGAAGGGATACGCAAGACCTCGAAGAGCTCCTCGAGGAAGCGATCCTTGTTTTCGTTGATGTAATTCTGTACTTGTTTCATAGTATTGTAGTTTTTCGGTTTAGTTTCTCCTTAATTTGGCTTTTCTACTCGCAAATAGCCTTGATTTCGGCAATGAATCGCTGCGCCAGGGCATCGGCCTCGGCCGGCGATTTTGCCTCCGTATAGACGCGAATAATGGGCTCCGTGTTCGACTTGCGAAGGTGTACCCAATTCTCGGCAAAGTCGATCTTTACACCGTCGATATCGTTCACCTGCTCATGGGCATAACGCTCCTTCATCTCACGCAATACTTTATCTACATCGATCTCCGGCGTAAGCTCAATTTTATTCTTCGAAGCGAAGTAGGCCGGATAACTTGCGCGAAGCTCCGTCATCGTACAATTCTTCTGCGCAAAGTAGGTCAGGAACAGGGCAACACCCACCAAGGCATCGCGGCCATAGTGCAACTCGGGATAGATCACTCCGCCGTTGCCTTCGCCACCGATCACGGCTCCCGTATCCTTCATCTTCTGTACCACATTCACCTCGCCCACAGCGGCTGCCGAGTAGGTGCATCCGTGTGCCTCGGTGACATCGCGCAGGGCACGCGACGAAGAGAGATTCGACACCGTAGCCCCCTTGGTATGCTGCAGGATGTAGTCGGCCACGGCCACCAGCGTATACTCCTCACCAAACATCACGCCATCCTCCATCATAAAGGCCAGGCGGTCTACATCGGGATCGACCACGACACCCAAATCAGCCTTCTCCTTACGCATCACCTCCGAGATCTCCGTCAGGTTCTCGGCCAGCGGTTCGGGGTTGTGAGCAAAGTAGCCCGTGGGGTCGCAATTGAGCTCCACCACCTGGCAACCCAACTCGCGCAGCAGGGCGGGAATCACCACGCCTCCCACCGAGTTTACGGCATCGACTACCACCTTGAACTTCTTCGACTTGACAAGCTCTACATCAACCAAAGGAAGAGCCAATACGCGGCGGATATGTTCGGGGTTGAAATCCTCACGCGAGAGCACCTTTCCGATCTCGTCTACCGAAGGAAAGAGATAGTTCTCGTCCTCGGCCAACGCGAGCACACGCTTGCCCTCGGCATCGTTGAGGAACTCACCCTTTTCGTTGAGGAGTTTGAGGGCATTCCACTGCTTGGGGTTGTGCGAAGCCGTGATGATGATACCGCCATCGGCTTGGTTGGCAATCACGGCCATTTCGGTACCCGGGGTGGTGCAGAGCCCCACATTGATCACATCGGCACCACAGCCCAAAAGGGTACCCTCGATCAGGTTGTTGACCATTTGGCCCGAAATTCGCGCATCGCGTCCCACCACGAGGGTCAATCGCTTGCCGCCATGCTTTTCGGACATAAAGCGGGCATAGGCCGTGGTGAACTTTACCACATCAATCGGGGTAAGATTTTCGCCCAAGGCGCCACCAATAGTACCTCGGATACCGGAGATAGATTTAATCAGTGTCATTTTTGTTCTGTTATGCTTTAATTTACTCTAATTTTTCCGTTTTGGGGCTGCATTTTCTCCCTTTTCAAAGGTCTCTTTGCCCCGTTCCACACGGAGGGTTACACCTATATATTATGAAAAAAAACGCTTTTTTCTTTGATATTCGATGTAAATATATTACTTTTATGCCAATTAAAAAAATTAAAACCGAATTTTTATGAGAATCATACCTTCTTCCGAATTGATTATCAACGATGACGGGTCGATTTTTCATCTTCACCTGAAACCGGAGCAAATCTCCGACATCGTTATTTTGGTCGGTGATCCGGGCCGTGTGGAGCTGGTAGCCTCCTTCTTCGAGGAGCGCGAATGTGAGGTCTCAAACCGCGAATTCAAGACCATTACCGGCAGTTATAAGGGTCGTCGCATGACGGTGCTCTCGACCGGTATCGGTATCGGAAATATTGACATCTCCGTTACGGAGCTCGATGCGTTGGCTAACATCGACTTCGCAACTCGCCAGGTAAAACCCGAACACAAGCAGTTGACCTTAGTCCGCATGGGTACTTCGGGTGCTATTCAACCCGACATCAAAGTGGGCGAGGTGATCTTCTCGCGCACCTCGGTCGGCTTCGACGGTCTGCTGAACTACTACGCCGGCCGCAACGAGGTCTGCGACCTGGCCATCGAAAAGGCCTTTATGGAGCATACGGGATGGAATGAGTTGCTCCCCAAGCCCTATTTCATCGACAACGACCCCACGCTGGGTGAACTCTTTCGGGATATGACCCGCGAGGGAATCACCATCGCCGCCCCGGGCTTCTACGCACCGCAGGGCCGTTGGGTGCGTCTGCAACCCGTCGATCCCGAGCTCAATGCCAAGATTGAGTCGTTCCGCTTCGGGGATCGCCGCATCACCAACTTTGAGATGGAGTCCTCGGCCCTGGCCGGTTTAGCCACGCTGATGGGGCACCGCGCCTGCACGATCTGCACGATCATTGCCCAGCGCATCGCCCTGGATGCCTGCACCGACTACAAGCCCTTTGTCAAGCAGATGATTCACAACGCACTGGATCGCCTGGCAACCCTTTAAGAGATTCATTTACAGAAAAATAATAACAAAAAAAGAATAGCAAATTATGAAATTTACCGTATCTTCGTCGGCCCTCCTGTCGCTTCTGGCAGCCACGGGCAAAGTGATCAGCAACCGCAACACCCTCCCTATCCTGGACTACTTCCGCATGGATCTTCAGGGCAACACCCTCAAAGTAACCACCTCGGACCTGGAGACCACCATGGTCAGCTCGATCGAGGTGGAGAGCGTGGAGTCCGAGGGTACGATCGCCGCTCCGGCCAAGCAGATGCTCGACCTCTTGAAGGAGTTCCCCGAGATGCCCCTCACCTTTGATGTAAACGACAAGACCTGGGAGATCGCCGTAAATTGGAAGAGCGGTCAGCTCTCGATCCCCGGTGCCTCGGCCGTCAGCTACCCCGTGCCTCCCAGCCTCAAGGAGGAGAGCCGTTCGCTCTCGCTGCCCGTGGACACGCTCATCAGCGGTATCAACAAGACGATCTTTGCTACGGCCGACGATGACTTCCGCCCCCAGATGAATGGTGTATTCTTCAACATCGAGCCCGAGCAACTGACCTTCGTAGCGACCGATGCCCACAAGCTGGTGAAGTATGCCAACACACTCGCCTCGGAGTTCAACGCCTCGTTCATCCTGCCCAAGAAGCCGGCCAACCTGCTCAAGAGCATCCTGCTCAAAGAGGAAGAGGATGTGAAGGTGAGCTTCGACCAGAACAATGTGCTCTTCGAGATGAAGAACCACACGCTGATCTGCCGCCTGATCGAGGGTTCGTTCCCCAACTACAACGCCGTGATCCCGACCAACAACCCCAACAAGGTGCTGGTAGACCGCGTGGAGCTCGTAAACGGCATCAAGCGTGTGGCCATCTGCTCGAATCCCACCACGAACCTGATTCGCATGGAGATCTCGCAGAACCACATCAAGTTGACGGCCCAGGATATCGATTTCTCGCTCTCGGCCAACGAAAACCTCTCGTGCAGCTACGAGGGTTCGCCCATCACGATCGGCTTCAAATCGACCTTCCTGGTGGAGATCCTCTCGAACATCGACACCCCGACGGTGCAGATCGAGTTGGCTGATTCGACCCGTGCAGGCGTCTTCAAGCCCGTCTACGACGATGTTCAAGCCTCATCGACCCTGATGCTGCTGATGCCCATGATGATTAACGCCTAAAATCGGCTATGCAACTCAAACTCAAACGCCCGATCGTCTTCTTCGACCTGGAGACCACCGGGGTGGACACCTCAAAAGACCGCATCGTGGAGATTTCGCTCGTGAAGGTGATGCCCGACGGCGAGCAACTCGTCAAGACGCGACGGATCAACCCCGAGATGCCGATCCCGGCTGAAGCGACGGCCGTACACCACATCACAGACGAGGATGTAAAGGATTGCCCCACCTTTCGCCAGGTGGCCAAATCGTTGGCCCAATGGCTCGAGGGGTGCGACTTCGGAGGCTTCAACTCCAACCGCTTCGATCTGCCGGTTCTGGTCGAGGAGTTCCTGCGTGCGGGGGTGGATGTCGATTTCAAGCGTCGCAAGTTCATCGATGTACAGAACATCTTCCACAAGATGGAGCAGCGCACGCTGGTGGCCGCCTACAAGTTCTACTGCCAGAAGGATCTGACCGAGGCCCACTCGGCCGAAGCCGATACACTGGCCACCTACGAGGTGTTGAAGGCGCAGTTGGATCGCTATCCCGAGTTGCAGAACGATGTGGAGGCGTTGGCCGAATTTTCGTCGCGTGGCGAGGTGGCCGACTATGCCGGACGCATCGGCTACAACGAGAAGGGCGAGGAGATTCTGCTCTTCGGCAAATACAAGGGGCGCACCGTGGAGGAGGTCTTCCGCATCGAACCGGGCTACTACGCCTGGATGATGAACGGAGACTTCCCGCTCTACACCAAAAAGGTGATTACCGAACTCTACCTACGCTCCAAGCAGGGCAAGTAACAAGTAACACAGGGGCTTCCCTGTGTTACGCCGTTCTACTGCGATGGTGTTAGGATTTTTAACATGTGAATACAAAAACGACGACCACCCATGAAGCGACTTCTTTTCCTCGGGTTCTCTTGCGCATTGGCACTCCTTTGGGTTGCCGATGTTCAGGCGCAGACGCGATCACGCAACATCGTCTATATCGACGGTGCGAAGTACTATATCCACACGGTGGAGGCTGGGGAGACCTCGGCCTCGATTGCCCGTCTGTATGGGACAAGCGAAGCCTCGCTGCTCAAGTGCAACCCGACGGCCGCCGATGGACTCAAGAGCGACCAGACGCTGAAAATTCCCTTCGTAACGCCTGCGGAAGAGGGGACGACTCCAGCCCCGAAACCCCTCGGCAAGAAGGAGGAGAAGTTGCTCAAAAAGAGTTTCGCGGAGCATGAGGTGGCGCAGGGGGAGACCCTCTATGCCATTTCGCGCAAGTATGAGATCTCGGTTGCCACCTTGTTGGAGGATAACCCCGAGGCAGATCCCGCCCACCTTGCGATCGGCCAAAAACTCCTGATTCGCAAGAAGGCGATCGGCCGCACGGACGACACGACGGCCCAAGCCGAGTTGGAAGCGTATGAGGAGCAGTTGAACAAGGCCTCGGCCGGTGATCCCTACCTCTTCCATGTCGTGCAGCCCAAGGAGACGATCTACTCGCTGGCCCGTCGCTACGGCATGACCGAGCAGGAACTAATCTCTCTAAATCAACTCGAGGGAGGCTTGAAAGCGGGAGCCATCCTGCGGATTCCGAACCCCGAGGCGACCCCCTCGACGGAGGCGGAGAACCTGCCGGCAGTGGGGGAGATCGCCCTCGGAGCCGACACCCTCGCCACGGAGAGTCCCGACTCGTCGGAGTTCATGAAGCCCCGTGAGGTGGAGTTGCGGGCCCTTCGTCCGGCAGATCGCCTGCAAGCCACGCTGCTGCTTCCCCTGACCAACGAGCAGGGCAAGGCCAATGCCAACTTCGCCGCCTTCTACCAGGGATTTCTCTTGGGGTTGGAGGATGTCAAGGCCCGCGGCTTCTCGGTCGATGTTGTCCTGCACGACACGAAGCGCAGCCCCAAGGAGGTGGAGCGTCTGCTTGCCGAGGAGGAGTCGGTACGCAGGAGCCAACTGATCGTGGGCCCGATCTACCCGGAGGCGATGGAGCCTGTGTTGCGCTATGCCGAGGAGGCGGCCATACCGGTGGTATCGCCCCTGGCCGATCTTCCGCAGGTGGAGAGCGATGTACTCTTCCAGATGGCTCCGTCGGGGAGTACCAAATACGAGAAATTGTTGCCGCTGCTCAACGACCCCGAGGCGGCAATCACCCTGATCCGCACCCAAAAGAACGACACGGAGTTCGAGCAGGAGATCCTCGCGCTCTTGGGCAACCGCCCCTATGCCTACTACAACTACGAGTCGGTGCAGGGTGTGGAAAATGCCGAGCGTTCAGACCTCACGCCCCTGCTGAACCAACACGACAAACACCTCTTCATCGTCCTCCCCTCGGGTGAGGTGGATGTGGATCGCATCCTCGCCTCGTTGGCCTCGGCCCAGACCAATATGCAGGCCCGCAGCCAGCATGTTCCCGAATTCACGGTGGTGGGCCACTCGCGTTGGAATCGCTATACGAACATCGACCGCACCACCTTCTTCAAGGACAAGGTGGTCTTGTTTTCGAACTTCCATGCCAAGCGCGACTCGCACGAGGTACTCCACTTCGACAAGCGTTACCTGCGCGTCTTTGGTACGCTACCTACGCTCTACGCCTACCGTGGCTACGAGGTGGCCGTGATCTTCTGTCCTGCGATGTTCTCGGACATTGAGTACGACATGGAGGGTCGCCGTTACCACCCGTTGCAGACCTACTACACCTTCGAACAGCCCGAGGGGCGACTCAGCCACATCAATCGGGAGTGGGTGAAGGTGTGCTACAATCCCGACTTCACCATTACGATCGAATAGTCGCACCATGGCAAACATTCCCAACGGCATCCCCGAAAAGACCATCGAACGATTGAGTGAATACCGCCGTTCGCTCTTGGCAAGCCACAAGCAGGGTATTACTCACATCTTTTCCCATGTGCTGGCCGGCATGCACGGTATCACGGCCGTACAGGTGCGTCGCGACCTGATGCTGATCGGCTTTTCAAGCGATACGAAAAAGGGCTACGATGTGAAGGTGCTGATTGAATTCATCGGCCGCATCCTCGACAGCGAGCAGACCATGAATATCGCCGTGTTGGGCATGGGACACCTCGGTCAGGCCATCTCGAAATACTTCAACGGCAAGAACCTCAAACTGCGCATTGTGGCCGCCTTCGATATTGACCCCGAAAAGGTAGGCTCCGAGATCAACGGCATCCCGATTTTCCACATGGAGGAGTTCGAACGACTGGCCGGAGAACTCGATATCTCGTTGGTGATCGTCTCGCTCCCCTCGAAGGTGGCCCCCGACCTGGTAGTGCCGATCATCAATGCCGGCATCAAGGGGGTACTTAATTTCACCTCCTCGCCACTGAACTTTCCCCAGGGCATCGTGGTCGAAAACTACGACATCACCACGCTGCTGGAGAAGGTGGCCTACTTTGTCAAGGAGGGCGAGGAGCAGTAGTTTTGAATTCAAAATGCAGAATTCAAAATTCAAAATTGGGAAATAATTGTGAATTGTGAATTGAATATGCGCTCTTTCGAGCGGCCGATTGCGGCTACGGTGGGCTCCTATGATGGAGTCCATTTGGGTCATCGCGTACTCCTGGAGAAGACCCGGGCCGAGGCCAAGCGAATCGGGGGCGAGAGCCTGGTGATCACCTTCGAGCCCCATCCGCGCCTGGCCCTCGATCCACAGTGCGGCATGAAGCTCCTGAGCCCGGGCGAAGAGAAGCGTCGGCTGCTGGATCAGGCGGGGATCGACCACCTGCTGATCATCCCCTTCGATCGCGCCTTCAGCCGCATGACCCCAAGCGATTTTCTGCACCTTTTGGTGGAGCAGATCGGGGTACGAAGCCTGGTGGTGGGCTACGACCACCGCTTCGGATGCGACAAGAGCGGCAGCCACGCGTTGTTGGAGCGACTGAAAGGGGAGTTGGGGCTCGATGTCACGGAGGTGGCCGAGCGCGAGGTGGAGTCCGAGCATGTGAGTTCCACGGTGGTGCGCCACCTGGTAGAGCAGGGAGAGATGGCCCATGCAGCGCGCCTCTTGGGACATCCCTATCTGCTGCATGGCGAGGTAAAGGCCTCGGGGGAGGTCGTACCCTGCGACAGCCACAAACTCCTTCCGGCAAAGGGGGAGTATCGGGTAAGGATCGAGGAGCAGGAGGCCACCCTGCACATCCAAGAGGGGGAACTGCAACTCACCGATTGCAAGATGGTTGCAGGGGTTTATTTCATGGAATTTATTAAGTAACAAAAACCGATAGCGATGAAGATTTCACACGACTTGAAACTCCGCGTGCGCTACGAGGAGACCGACCAGATGGGGGTGGTTCACCACTCGAAATACATTATCTACTACGAGGCGGCACGCTCGGCGCTGATGCGCTCGTTGGGGGTATCCTACGCCGAGATGGAGGCGCGTGGGGTGATGATGCCGATCCTCGATGTGCAGTCCAAATACCTGTGGCCGGCCTACTTCGAGGAGGAGCTTACCATTCGTGTGATGGTTTCGGAGGAGCCGATGGCTCGCGCCACCTTCCACTACGAGGTCTACAACGAGGCGGGGCGACTGATCAATACGGGCATGACCGTGCTGGGCTTTATCCGTAGCGATACGCGCCGTCCGTGTCGTGTACCGCAGTGGTTCGTCGAGTTGCTGAAGCAACACACCTGCGAATAGGCGACAACCCGCCGAAGTCATTTCAGTTCATTTCATATTTCATCCATTTCATGGGTACCCCCCCGTGAAATGGATGAAATCATCTCTAACAAAGCCCCCAAATCCGCCACGAAGCCTCGGCCTGGCGAAGGAGCATCGACTCGCCGTTCAGGGTGCGGGCTCCACGCGCACGCCCCTCGGCCAGGAAGGCCGTCATAGGGGGATTGTACACCAGGTCAAAGAGCAGGTGGCCGGAAGTCAGCGTATGGTAGGGGAGTACGGGAGCCTCCTCCACGGCGGGATAGGTGCCGATCGGGGTGGCATTGATCACCAAGCGATAGGGGGCAAGCCCTCTTTCTCGGATGGTTTCGTAGGTATAGTCGCCTCGGCGCGGATCGCGCGAAACGACATCAAAGGGAATCATCAACCGCCTCAGAACCTGCTGCACAGCCTTGGATGCCCCTCCCGTACCAAGCACCAAAGCCCGCTCGGGAAGTTCTCCTTGCAGGAGGGTTTCGAGCGAATCGAGGAAGCCGTAGTAGTCGGTATTGTAACCCACCCAACCATCCTCCTCTCGCTTCACACAGTTCACCGCCCCAATCGCCTCGGCCTCGGGCGAAAGACGATCGAGGTAGGGGATCACAGCCTCCTTGTAAGGGATCGTCACATTGAAGCCGCGCAACTGCGGATGGCTCTCGAGAAAGTGGGGCAGGGCCTCGATCGTGGGAAGTTCGAAGAGGGCATAGCCCACCTCGGGGCGTATTTGAGAAAATCGCTCCTCAAAATAACGTTTCGAAAAGGAGTGGCCCAGGCTTCGGCCGATCAATCCATAGAGCTCCATAGGCGATTATTGGTTACGGAAAAACGAGATCTCGGCGGGGAGTTCCTCGGCTTGGAGAATCTCCAGGGCGCGATTCAGGGCCGCATTGGCTCCCACATCGTTCAGGGCACGCACGCGCACCTCCGAGCCATAGAGGGCTACCGAGAGGAGGATGTGAAGTTGCTGGTCGATCCATTGGCGCGAACGGAGGGCCCCCTCCTCATAGGCCACCCCTCGGGCCTCGGCATAGTCGCGCAGGGCCAGCCACCAGGCCTCACGCTCCGCGTCGGAGGGGGTAAAATCGCCATAGGTAGGGGATTGCTCCAGGAGTTCCTCGCGATGGGAATCGACATAGGAGAGGACAAAATCGTGGATCAGGTTGCGGCGCACCAACTCGCCGTAGTAGGGGCTGTAGCCCGTGGTATCGGCCTCCACCACCACATCGGGACGGATCCCTCCGCCTCCGAAGACCTCGCGCCCGAGGCGCAGGGTGCGGTAGCGGGGCAGGGTGTCGAGGAGCGAATCGGCCACCTCGCGCCCCAACTGCCGGCGACGCGCCGCATAGTAGGCTTCGCGCTCCCCGGGCTCGTAGGGTCGCTGAATGACACGCCCCGAGGGGGTATGGTAGCGGGCAATGGTGATGCGCACGGCCGAGCCATCACCCAGCCCCACCTGACGCTGCACCAACCCCTTGCCGAAGGTGGTACGACCCACCACCAGGCCGCGATCCCAATCCTGTACCGCTCCCGAGACAATCTCGCTGGCTGAAGCCGAACGCTCATCGACCAAGACCACCAACGCGCCCTTGCCGTAGAGCCCTTTGCGCGAGGCATTGTGGGCCGCCTCGGCCACGGCACGCCCCTCGGTGGAGAGGATCAACGAGCCCCGAGGCAGGAAGTGTTCCGCCAGGCGGATGGCCTCCTGCATGAGCCCTCCCGGGTTGCCTTGCAGATCCAGGATCAACCCATCGACCTTGCCGAGCGACTCCATCGCCGCCTCAAACTCCGCGGTTGTCGTGCGACCGAAGCGGTCGATCTTCACATAGCCCCACGCGGGATCAATCCGATAGGCAGCACTCAGCGTATGCAACGCCACCTTATCACGCACCAAAGTAAAGTGTAAAGGGGTTTTCTCGGCATGACGCACTACCTTCAATTGTACCTTCGAACCGCGCTCTCCACGCAGATAACGGGGCACCTCATGTTGTTTAAGCCCCACGGCCCGCAGCGTGTCGATCATGACAATTCGATCCCCGGCCTTGAGGCCTGCCCGCTCGGCAGCCCCTCCGCCCAACACATGGTGGACACGGATCGTATCGCTCACCACACGGAACTCCACCCCGATGCCCGAGAACTCCCCCTCCATCGAGGCCCGTTCAGCCTCCATCGCCTCTTGATCGAGGTAGGAGGAGTGGGGATCGAGTTCATTCAACATGGCACGAATGGCCTCCTCGACCAGCGGAGCCATCTCCACCGAATCGACATAGAGGCCATTCAGATAGCGGTAGAAGCGGGTCAGTTTTTGCAACTGCTCCACCGCCTTCTCCGGGTCGGTCTTGGGCTCTTGGGCGGCCACCTCCCCCGCAGAGAAGAGGAGCAGGAAGGCAACCACAAACAGCGTAATCAACCGACACATAGCGAGTTATGTTATTTTAACAAGATATTACTCGAAGTGCTGCTCGAAGATATCGAACGCCACCTTGGTCTGCTCACCCGAGCGCATATCCTTGATCGTAGCCATCGAGAGTTGCAACTCCTCCGAGCCGAGGATCACCACCTGCGGGATCTCACGACGGTTGGCATACTCCATCTGCTTCTTCATCTTGGCCGCCTCGGGGTAGATCTCCGTGGCGATGCCGCGATCGCGCAGACGCTTCATCAGGCGCAATGCTGCGAGTTCCTCCGCGCCGCCGAAGTTCAGGAACAAGACCTCCGTGGTGCAGTTCACCGCCTCGGGGAAGAGATCCAGCCCCGTCATCACATCGTAGATGCGGTCGGCACCAAACGAGATACCCACACCCGAGGTGTTGGGCAGACCGAAGATGCCCGTCAGGTCGTCGTAGCGACCACCACCACAGATCGAGCCGATGGCAAAGTCGTTGGCCTTCACCTCGAAGATGGCCCCCGTGTAGTAGTTCAAGCCGCGAGCCAGCGAGAGGTCGAGTTCCACGGGAAGGGAAACCTCTAATTTCTCCAAGTAGCCGAAGATCGTACGCATCTCCTCGATGCCCTTCAGGCCCGTCTCCGAGGCTCCGATCACGGCCTGCAATTGGTCGAGTTTCTCCCCATTCGAGCCCGAGAGTTCGAGGATGGGTTGCAACTTCTCGATAGCCTGCTCCTCGATGCCGCGCTCGCGCAACTCCGCCTTCACCGCCTCGAGGCCGATCTTCTCCAACTTGTCAATGGCCACCGTGATATCGACCATCTTGTCGGCATGGCCGATGGTCTCGGCAATGCCGAAGAGAATCTTGCGGTTGTTCATCTTGAGCGTCACGGCGATTCCGAGTTTGCGGAAGACACGCTCCACGATCTCGACCAACTCCACCTCGTTGAGCAGCGACTTGGAGCCGATCACATCGACATCGCACTGGTAGAATTCGCGATAACGCCCCTTCTGCGGGCGGTCGGCACGCCACACGGGCTGGATCTGAAAACGCTTGAAGGGGAAGACCAACTCGCCCTGGTGTTGCACCACATAGCGGGCAAAGGGGACCGTGAGGTCGTAGCGCAGGCCCTTCTCCGAGATCTTCGAGGCTTGTCGCACCTCCTCGTCGGAGAGGCCTGCGGCATAGTCGCCCGAGTTGAGGATCTTGAAGAGGAGTTTGTCGCCCTCGTCACCATACTTGCCCAGCAGGGTCGAGAGGTTCTCCATCGAGGGAGTCTCGAGGGGCGAGTAGCCAAAGGTGCGGAAGACCGACTTGATGGTCTCGAAAATATAGGTTCGGCGCATCATCTCGCGGGGCGAGAAGTCGCGCGTTCCCTTGGGTATGGATGGTTTTTGTGCCATAGTGTTCTTACATTGTGCATTGCACATTAAATTTACTCCATCAATTTCTTGTACTTCACACGCTTGGGGGTGGTATCCTCGCCCTGGGCCTTCTTCCAGGCCTCGTACTCCGAGTAGGAGCCCTCGTACCACACCACCTTCGAGTCGCCCTCGAACGAGAGGATGTGGGTGGCGATACGATCCAGGAACCAACGGTCGTGCGAGATCACCACGGCACAGCCGGCGAAGTTCTCCAAGCCCTCCTCCAGGGCGCGGAGCGTATTCACATCGATGTCGTTGGTCGGCTCGTCCAAGAGAATCACATTGCCCTCCTCCTTGAGCGCGAGGGCCAAGTGGAGACGGTTACGCTCACCACCCGACAGCACGCCGCACTTCTTCTCCTGGTCGGCACCCGTGAAGTTGAAGCGGGCCACATAGGCACGGGCAGGCACCTGGCGGTTGCCCAACTGAATCAGGTCGCTGTTCTGCGAGATCACCTCATAGACCGTCTTCTCGGGGTCGATCGACTTGTGCTGCTGATCCACATAGGCGAGTTTCACGGTGGGGCCCACGCGGAAACTGCCCGAGGTGGGCTGCTCGAGGCCCATGATCATGCGGAAGAGGGTGGTCTTACCCGTACCGTTGGCACCAATCACACCCACAATGCCGGCAGGGGGCAGCGAGAAGTCGAGCCCCTCGTACAACACGCGGTCGCCGAAGGCCTTCGTCACCCCCTGCGCCTCGATCACCACATCGCCCAAACGGGGGCCGTTCGGGATATAGATCTCGAGCTTCTCCTCCTTCTGCTTCGTATCCTCGTTGAGCATCTTGTCGTAGGCCGACAGACGGGCCTTCGACTTGGCATGACGACCGGCAGGCGACATACGCACCCACTCCAACTCGCGCTCGAGGGTCTTTCTGCGCTTCGACTCCTGCTTCTCCTCCATCTCCAGGCGTTTGGTCTTCTGCTCCAACCAGCCCGAGTAGTTGCCCTTCCAGGGGATACCCTCGCCACGGTCGAGTTCCAAAATCCAACCCGCCACATTGTCCAGGAAGTAGCGGTCGTGGGTTACGGCAATCACCGTACCCTTATACTGCTGCAAGTGCTGCTCCAGCCAGTCGATCGACTCGGCATCGAGGTGGTTCGTGGGCTCGTCGAGCAACAAGACATCGGGCTGCTGCAACAGCAGACGGCACAGGGCCACGCGACGACGCTCACCTCCCGAGAGCACCTTCACCGGCTGGTCGGGTTCGGGGCAGCGCAGGGCATCCATCGCACGCTCCAGCACGCTGTCCAACTCCCAGCCATTGACATGGTCGATCTTCTCGTAGAGTTCGCCCTGACGCTCGATGAGGCGGTTCATCTCGTCATCCGACATCGGCTCGCAAAGCTTCATGTTGATATCCTCATACTCCTTCAAGAGGGCCACCGTCTCGGCACATCCCTCCTCCACGATCTCTCTTACGCTCTTCGTGTCATCGAGTTGAGGCTCCTGCTCGAGGTAACCCACCGAGTAGCCGGGCGAGAAGACCACCTCGCCCTGGAAGTTCTTGTCAAGACCTGCGATAATCTTCATCAGGGTCGATTTACCCGAGCCGTTCAGACCGATGATACCAATCTTGGCTCCATAGAAGAAGGAGAGATAGATGTTGTTCAACACCTTCTTCTGATTGGTGAAGGTCTTTGAGACTCCCACCATCGAAAAGATAATTTTTTCGTCTGCCATAATTTTCTATTTTTATACTTTTGTCAACTCTTCTCTTTCAAGCGATTCACCCCAAACAGGGATAAAATCTCCAATTTTGCAAAGATACAAAATAATTCACATTTCACAATGCACAACCATTCCATTTTTTCAAGAGGAGCCGACAAAGCCCAGCCTCACAAGCCTACTTGGAGAGACAAATCCTCGCTTGCCCCTTCCACACAACACAGGAGGAGCGACCCTTTCGGACCGCTCCTCCCTCTACAAACTATTTTCAAACTTTTCCAAACTTTCACATGCAATTCAAAATTCAAAATTCAAAATTGGGCTTGCGCACCGAAATAGTTGTTGTGTATAATCCCTACGACAAGGGAGATAATTCAAAATTGGGCTGACGCATTGGAAATTCAAAATTCAAAATTCAAAATTCAAAATTCAGAATTCAAAATTATTTCCCTTGTCGTTGGGAATTCTCAAAAGAAAAACACAGGAGGAGCGACCCTTTCGGACCGCTCCTCCCTCTACAAACTATTTTCAAACTTTCCTAAACTTTCCCATTCAATTCAAAATCAATTCCGGTGCGCAAGCCCAATTTTGAATTCTGAATTTTGAACTGCGGTGCCAGCCGAGAGCAGAGCCATGCCGAGCATGGGCTATGCCGAGGCGCCGCAGTAGAAAAGAAATTTTTTCTTTTCTTAATTTTGAATTTCTAATAGTTTTCCTTCATCGGCTCATAGTAGGCCTGGGGGTGCTTGCAGGCGGGGCAGAGCAGGGGAGCCTCCTCGGCCTTCACGATGAAACCGCAGTTGCGGCACTGCCACCAAATCTCGCCATCGCGCTTGAAGAAGTTGCCATCCGTCAGGCGGCTCAGCAGCTTCAGGTAGCGACGCTCATGCTCGGCCTCCACCGTAGCAATGGCACGGAATGCGGCAGCAATCTCGGGGAATCCCTCCTCGTCGGCCACCTTGGCAAACTCGGGGTAGAGCATATCCCACTCCTCGTTCTCGCCACGGGCAGCAGCCAGCAGGTTCTCGGCCGTGGTACCTATCTTACCGGCAGGGTAGGTAGCCGTGATCTCCACATCGCCCCCCTCCAGGAACTTAAAGAAACGCTTGGCATGCTCCTTCTCCTGCTCGGCGGTCTCCATGAATACGCCTGCGATCTGCTCGTAGCCCTCCTTCTTGGCTACGCTCGAAAAGAAGGTATAGCGGGTGCGAGCCTGGCTCTCGCCGGCAAACGACTTCAACAAATTCTGCTCGGTTTTGGTTCCTTTTACGCTTTTCATAATGTTTCGTTTTAAGTGTGTTTTTATTTTCTGTTTTCTTGTTTTTCCTGATGCAAAGATAGCAGGATTTTTCAATTTCGCGCAATAAAAAACAATTATTTTTTCCTATATCTCCATCATATTATCTTATAGTGACCCCCCTCTCTCCCCCGAGGCACCAACCCACACACGGAAGAGGAGCGCGAATGGTAGCCGAGACTCCATTCGCACCCCACAAAATCCGAGCAGGAGGATTAGAAGGTGTACTTAATCATCAGCGAGGCACGGTTGGCATGGTTCTTTGCCCCGTCCATGTTCTCGCGCGACCCGTAGAGGTACTCCACCGCGAGGGTCATGCGCGGGGTAACATGGCAGAAGATATTACCGAAGATATACTGCCCTTCGCGGTACTGGTTGGGCGAGAGGATGCCGCCGCTCTTGCGCACCACGGCCGTGGAGTAGCCTCCCGAGAGGGTGAGCCAATCGGAGAAGAGGTGAATCTGGGCGGCCGCCTGCCAACTATACATGGCCGGTGTGGTGAGCGAGGTGGGGGAGTCGGGATCGGGGATGAAGTCGAGCCCCGAGCCGTTGAGATCGGAGATGTAGGGGGTGATTCCCTTGCCATAGACACCACTCATGTAGAGGTCGAGCATCGGAATCACGCGGATGTGGCCGCTTCCCTGCACACCCCAACCAAAGAGCGAGGTGTTGTTGCCCGTGAGCAAGTTGTGGGCATAGAGGTTGCGGAAGACGGCCGAGGCACGCAGGTGGCTCGCGCGATTCTCACCCCAAGCGATTTGGGCATAGACCGGAAAGTCGGGCATGCGTTGCTTCATCGGAGCGAAGTGGTTGCCATAGGTAGCACTCACCTGCGGCATCTCGGCTGCCACACCCACGCGGAGGATATCGCGCCAAAAGGAGTGTTCGTAACGCAACATCGTGGCATAGCGGCTGTTGTAGGCATTGGGGCCCTGATAGTCCACCGTGGGGGCCACCGCCGCGAGATCACAGAAGGTCGTATAGTCGCGACCCGCCGTGAAGCCGGCAAAATTGACATAAGCCGAGCGCAGGTGGGGCGTATAACTCAACTCCGAGCCGCCGCGAAAATCGCCCTGCACAAAGACCGTAACACGCCCCCAACGGGTGTTGGAGATCGCCTTCAGGTAGAGCGACGAGGCCGTGGCATCCATCATCACCTGCTGCGCGGTGTTATAGTCGGGCGACATCGGGATTTGGGCCGGAATAAAGTCGTTGCTGTTGATCAGCCCATCGAAATCGTAACTCGTACGCAACTCGATGGCACCTCCCAAAGCCAACGAGAAGCGGTTGTTCTTCGAGGCGAAGATGAATTGGGGCTTCTCGGGCTGATGATAACCCTTGCGCCAAGTCTCCTCGTGGTCACGAATGGCCCCCTCGGCCGCCATGCGATTCTTCAGGGCTGCCTCCTGACGCGCCCCGCAATCCATCATAAAGGTGTCTATCTCGTGTACCGAGATCATGTAGAGGGTCGGATCATACTCCGATCGCGCGTGTCGCTGAGCCGAAGCGGGAAGAAGAGCCGCCGAAGCAAGCAGCCACACGAATAGGTGTCGAAATCTTTTCATACGCATTTGTTTTTGGTTAAGATTACTGTTTTTGTTCTGTTTTGTCGTTTGTCAACTGCATTTTGTTTTTTGGTCCATTTTGCTCCAAGATTTGTTTAACCTGCCGAGCAGTAGAGCAAGATATGTGCCAAAGCAGACGGCGAGCGAAGCACCCCGACTCCGAGCGGGGAGCCGCCCACAAAAACAATAAAGAAGAAAAGAGAATCAATTCGAATTTTAATCGTACCTTTGTTGCATGATGAAATACCTGATCCCCCTATTGATGGTGGTCCCCCTGGCCATCGACTACCTCTTTTGGCGATCGCGCCACACGACTCTCCACCCCCGACTCCGTTGGGTGATCTACGGAACAATCCTCGTGGGGTCGCTCCTGCCCTTGCTCTCGCTCCTCGAGGCCTCGCTGCGCACGGACAACCTGCCCGAAGAGATGCTCCTGCGCGGCAGTTGGACACTACTGATCTACCTGGCCATGCAGGTGCGTTTTCTGCTCTACCTGGGGTGGCTGTTCCGCCACAAGGCCCCACGAATCGCCTCGGTGGTCCTCGCCTGCGGAGTGCTCTTTGCACTGATTCACGGAGTGGTCGTCGGGCGCACGGCCCTTCGCGTGGAGGAGGTAACCATCCGTAGCGAACGCCTCCCCGCTGGTTGGCAGGGGGCACGCCTGCTCCACTTTTCGGATCTGCATGTGGGGTCGCTTCTCCGCCCCGAGGAGGAGTGTCGTCGGCTGGTGGATACGATCCTCGCGCTGCAACCCGAGATGATCCTCTTCACGGGCGACCTGGTCAATATCCGCCACACGGAACTCACCCGGGAGGTGATGGACGAACTCGCACGCCTGCAGGCTCCACTCGGGGTCTACGCCGTCACGGGCAACCACGACCTGGGCTTCTACATCAAGGACAGCCTCCGCCTCCCGCGCGAGGAGAACACCCGCCTGGTGATCGAAAAGGAGCGTCAAATGGGGTGGCAACTCCTGGAGAATGAGCACCGCCTGCTGATCCGCCACCACGACACAATCAGCCTCACGGGCATCGGCTTCGAGCGGTCGCTGCGCAACCTGCGCCACACCCGCGAGTTACCCGCGGAGTACCAGCCCCAAGCCCTCTACGACACCCTTTCGCCCCGCTGGTTCAACCTCACGCTCTGCCACCTGCCCCAACCCTGGGACGACATCCGCACGAGCGGCTACGGCGACCTGACCCTCTCGGGCCATGTCCACAGCATGCAACACAAACTCCCCCTCGGAACCCGTGGTTGGTCGCTCGCGGCACTCCTCTACACCCGTTGGAGCGGTCTCTATACGCAAGAGGGGCGACACCTCTACATCAACGACGGATTCGGCTCGGTCGGCATCCCTGCCCGCATCGGAGCCACCCCCGAACTGACCCTAATCACCCTCGAGCAGGAGTAACGCACCACCGACCCATTCCGACGGGAAGAGGTGCTTCAAGGGGGGGATCTTCATTTGAGGGCCTCGCACAGCCTCTCAGCGTTGCCTGAAAACAGAAAAAAAATATTTCACCCATTTCACCCCCCCCGTGAAATGGATGAAATATGAAAGCAAATCACAATTCAAAATTCAAAATTCAAAATTCAAAATTGCTTCGTCATTGCGAAAATTTTCATTTTAGGGCATGGCGGAAAGTGGTTTGCCACCATGAAAATTTGTGGCAATCTACCGCTTAACCAAAACCCTGGCTTGCCCCAAACCGCCTTGTCGATTGGGCGGTTAAGCGACACCTGAACTCCTTGATAATAGGAAGATCCCCACGAATTTTCATGCACCACCACCGCGCTATGCAAGGCCCTAAAATGAAAATTCTCGGGATGACGATGAAGTAATGCAAAATTCAAAATTCAAAATTCAAAATTATTCTCCTTGTCGTAGGGAATATTACCCAACGATTATTTCGGTGCGTCAGCCCAATTTTGAATTTTGAATTCTGAATTCTGAATTTAAAAAAAAGAGTCGCCCTTCACAAGGCGACTCCTCTTTTTGACGGATCCTCTTCCGCGATTAGAAGCGGGGGGGGTGTCCCATGCCGGGGCGCATCATGCCACCGGGGCGCGTACCGCCCATCCCCTCGTAGTCCTCGATATTCTTCGAACCCTTCTTACCGAAGTTACGCAGGTTGAAGACCAGGTTGACCATGTAGTAGCGGCCGATCACGCTGTTCGTGGCGTTCTGCACCCAACCCGAACCCGTCGTGCGCGAGAAGGCCGTATTTTGGTTCAGCAGGTCGTTTACACCAATCTGCACCTCGGCACGCTGGCTCTTGAGGAACTTCTTACCCAGGTAGACATTGCAGAGGAGGAAATCCTCGTTGTAGTCGTTCGTAATACCCTTATATTGGCTGTAAGCCGCACTTGCCGTGAGGGTGAAACCCTTCCAGAAGGTCCACTTCAGGTTGGCCGAAGCCGTGTGGCTGAAGTACTCGTTGTTGCCCGCCTTGGCCAGCACCTCGAGCGAGTTCTTGGCCACATTGTAGGCTCCGTACCACGAGAGGGTGAAATCGACATTCTCCGAGATGTTGCTGCCCAGCGTGAAGTTGGCATCGTAGCCCATGTTCGAGGCATCGTTGCGCTCGCCATTCATACGGCTCGGCGTGGTCGAGTAGTTCACACCGGCCATCATGTTGAGGTTACACTTCATGAAATTCAAAGGAAGGCCATAACTCAAGTGGGTTCGGAACCACCAATAGCCATTCATATTCACGGGCTCGGAGTACTGCAAGGGGTGGTAGGTGGCACCATCCACCACGATCTCTTTGCCGTAGTCCACATTGGTGGCGATGTAGTCCGAGGTGTTGGTCATCATGGCCATCCACATGAAGGTGCGCCCCTTCTCGACATTCGAGTTCACATAGTGGAATCGCACATTGTGCGAGTAGGAGGGGTCGAGGTTGGGGTTACCCTTCGAGATGTACTGCGGATTCGAGAGGTTGTAGACATCCTGCAGGTTGGCCACATCGGGCTCCTGGGTGCGCGAGTTCACAAACAGACGAATCGAGTTCTGCGGGTTGAACTGCATGTTGAGCATCAGGAAGTAGGTAAAGTGGTTGTAGGCGTGTTTCATGAAGCTCGTCGAGGGGTAGATCATCTCACCCTCCAACTCCGAACGCTGGTAGTAGAAGTTGGCCACCAGCGTGTTGCGCTCCTTGGCCCAGCGGAAACCGGGGCCCACCTGGTGCGAAATATAGGTGCTCGAATAACTGTTCGAGAGCGAGGGGCTCAGCGCAAAGATCAACCCCTCGGGGAGTTCTTGCTCGGTGTAGGAGCGACGATCGGTCTCCTCCTGCTCGTAGTTGAAGCGATACTGCAGACTCACCTGGGCGAACTTCGACACGGGCTCCGTGTAGGTGAAGTTGCCGCGCAGGTCGAGGCCCGATGTAGGAGCCGTAATTCGCTGGTAGAGCAGATCCAGGGCCGGATAGGGGTAGGGTGCCACCGCCTCGGGATCGTAGGGGGCGGCATCGGCGCGGTTGGCCCAGCTCTCCGACGAGCGATCCGAATCCTTGTAGCGCACATTGCCATCGAGCGTAATGGTACGGCCCGCCTTGCCCAACTTGGCACGGTACTGCAAGAACTCGTTGAGGTTGAAACCGCCATACTCCGAGGCACTCTTATCGTAGAGGTGCGAATAACCGCTCTGACCCCACTGATAACCCTCCGTCAGGCTCATTGGGTCGTTCGACTGGTAACTGATCCAGGTACGCGACATGAGCGACTGATTGGGCGAAATCTTCCACTCCAAACGGGCATTGAAACGGTGGTTCATGTTGGCCGTCTTGGAGTTGCCCACCTCCGAAAGGGTATCGCGCTGCAAGATCTGCTCCTCGTCAATCGTGGTATAAAATTCCGACCAACGATCGCGCGTGGAGTGGTTCACCGTATTGGTATGGTTGAAGAAGTAACTACCCTGGAAGGTTACCTGGTCTTTCTTGCCCCACACATCCGAGTAGTTCAAGCCGATGGCATTCACCTTGGCCACACCGGGTTGAGGGCGCACCATGTAGGCTCCCGCTCCGCGACCGCGACCACCGCCACCTCCATTCACGCCCAAGATATCCTCGAACGAGAAGTTCTGCTGATTGACATTGTTGAAGAGCGCGATGACCGACACACGGCTGTCGCCGCTAAAGATATTGACATTGCCTCCGGCCAGGTAACGGAACTCCTCCTGCTCGAAGTCGTAGCCGCCGCCCGCATAAATCTTACCGAACTGACCCTGACGCATATTCGAGTGGGTAACGATGTTGAGTGCCTTGTAACCCTCGCCATCGTCCATGCCCGAGAACTCGGCCTGATCCGAGAGTTTGTTGAAGACCTCCACACGATCCACCGCCTCGGCCGGCAGCGACTTGATGGCCGTCGTCACATCCTCGCCGAAGAACTCCTTGCCATCGACAAAGATCTTCTTCACCGACTCGCCCTGTACCTCCACCGAACCGTTGTTGATCGTGATACCGGTCATCTTCTTCAAGAGACCCTCCACATCGGCATCGGCCGCCACCTTGAAGGCTGCCGCATTGTAACTGAGCGTGTCGCCCTTCTGTGAGGTACGCAGGGCCTGCACCTCCTTGACCACCGCCTCGATCTGCTGGGCCGAAGGGCTCAACTCAATACGCCCCAGGTTGTGGTTCGCCGCATCCACCTTGATCTGCTTCTCCACCGTCTCATAACCCAGGAACGAGACCGTAATCGTGTACTCGCCATACTTCACCTTCGGCATCGAAAGTTCACCGTTGTAGCCCGAAGTGTAGTGGCTCTTTAGGCTGGCGTTTGCCTTCGAGGTCAGTTCAACGACTGCCCCCGGCAACCCAGCCTTGGCCTCCGTATCCCATACGGTAGCCTTCACCGTGACGGTTTGAGCGGCAACCGCCCCCGCAACCACGACCCCCAAAAGGGTCAATATCCATCTCTTCATCTGAAAGTTTTACTTAATTATTTCCAACTAATCCTGTTATTTCCAACCAATCTGCAAAGATAGTGTTTTTTATATTCTACGCCAACTCTTTCTCAAAAAAAGGCGGACCAGCGACTGCCGATCCGCCGACTGCGACAGCACAAACACTTTAACTTTTCTAAGACTTCTCCTTCATGAGGAAACGATCTAACTATTCGTCGCAGCCTATTCGATAATCCACCCCAACGGGAGATTACCTCCTCAAACTTATTAACCTACTATCACTCTTTAGGCTCCTCTTTTCTTACAGCCCCCCTTTTTCTTGCCATGCTCCTTTTTGCAACACGCCTTTTGGGGTCCCTTCTTATCGCACGCCCCACGAGCGCATGTCGAATCGCTCCGCTTCGGGGCTACCCCCTTGCAGTGGGGGCCACCCTTATGATGGTGTGCTCCGGAGCGCATCTGTTGCTGCATCTGCTCCCACTTGGCAAACTGCTCGGGGGTGAGGATCTGCTTCATCCGCTCCTTGTCTTTTGCCATTTGAGCGGCAAAAGCGGCCTTCTGCTCGACCATACGCTGCGCGCGTTCGCGATGGAACTGCTCCAACTCGGCACGCTGCTCGGGAGTAAGTTCTAACGCCTTGGCCAGGCGTTCCGTGCGCTGTTCCATTTTTTCGGTTGGGGTAGGGAATTTACCATTTTTCTTCCCCATGCCATTCGGGCACTCCTGCGCCCTTACGGCTACGACACTCATCATCACAAAGAGTGCAACGAGCCAACTAATCTTTGCCTTTTTCATTTTTTTGAAAAATTTTAAAAAGTGAATAAATTTGTTGGGTTGTTGATGCAAAGATAAAGCCCGAGCGATGCACACACAACACTCGGGCAAGGGAAACGGGGGGAATTGGGGGGTGAAGCGACTAATTTGAGGGGTGAATCGCCCTCAACCACCGCTTGAATTCGGGGACACGCGCCTTGGAGATGACCAACCGTTCGGGCAGTTCGACCACCAGCGACAGGGTTAAACGGCTACTGAACCACACCGAAATCTCCTTTACGGCACGACGCGCCACGATAAACTGACGGTTGGCTCGGAAGAACTCCTGCTCGGGCAACATACCCTGCAAGGCCTCCAAGGTTTTATCCAACTGAAACTGACGACCCTGCAAATCACAGGCCACCACCCGCTCATCGCGCGTATAAAAATAGGCAATCTCGTCGCGGTGGAGCGGAATGATCTTATCGCGCACCTGCACCAAAAAGGTCTGGGGCATCTCACCCCGTTGCACCTCGCGGTGGGCCATCTTCCCGAGACGCTCACCATAATCCTTTCGCTCCAACTTCGAGAAGAGTTGCAACTTCTTGAGCGCACGCTCCATGTCGGCCCGCGCAATCGGCTTTAGCAGGTAGTCGATGCTGTTGACCTTGAAGGCCTCCAGAGCGTATTGGTCGTAGGCCGTGGTGAAGATCACCGGAACCGAGATCTCCACCTGACGGAAGATGTGAAACGAATCGCCATCGGCCAAGTGGATGTCCATGAAGATCAGATCGGGCATCGGATGCTCCTTGAACCACGCCACGCTCTCCTCGACACTCTCCAAAATGGCCTGGACACTCCACTCGGAGCCACACTCCGAAAGGATCGCCTGCAAGTTCAGGGCCGCCGCCGTCTCATCCTCTATGATCAATACACGCATCATCGTTTCAGGGGTTTTTTCAGGGGAAGACGCACCATAAAGCGCTCCTCGGTTTTAATGATTTCGATCGGATGGCCCGTAATGAGTTCCCAACGATTTTTCAGGTTTTCCAAACCGATCCCCACCCCGGGCTCGGGTTCGAGTTTCGGACGCAACGGGTTTTCGATGATCAACGAATCCTCCTCGGTGCGGATCGAGACATGGAGGGGCTGACGGGTCGTGATGGTGTTGTGTTTCACCGCGTTACCCATCAAGGGTTGCAAGGTGAGGGCCGGCAACAGGTAGTCGCGCTTCGACGGATCCACCGAGATCTCGAAGAAGAGTTTATCGGCATAGCGGGTCTTGAAGAGGTAACTGTAAGCATCCGCAAAATCCAACTCATCGGCCAGCCGTACCAACGGGGTTTGGCTGTTTTGGAGGATGTAGCGGAAGGCATACGAGAGGCGGTCAATGTAGGTGAGTGAATCCTCGGTGCGCCCCTCGCGCACGAGCATCGCCAGCGAGTTGAGCGAGTTGAAGAAGAAGTGAGGATTCACCTGGCTGACCAACATATTGTAGCGCGAGGTGAGGTTTTCGTTTTTGAGATGCTCGTTCTCCAGAGCGATACGCTGACTCTTGTGTATGAGGCTGTAAAGGTAGCCGTAGAGGAGCGAAACAACTACGGCAAAAGTGACGCGCAGCAGGACGACATAATCCGTATGGGGAGCCGAAGCAAAGTTCAGCACCAACTCTCCGGTGCGCCAAATCTGCACAGGTGCCACCATGTAGAGCCCCACGGCAACCAACAACGAGAGGGGCAGACGACGCAGGTAGAACCGCCACGAAAAGTTCAACTTCAAAGCCCCCACCGTCATTAGGGTGATAAGCACAAAGGAGAGCAAAAGGTAGTAGAGGAGGTTGGCCGCAAAGAGCAACTCATCCGAGGGGCGATGGTAGAGTGTCGCCTCGTCGAATTCTCGACCATTTCGCTCCAAGATCGTCTTGACACGCGGATGCCCCTTATCGACCACCTCGGCCTGCACCCGCAACTGATCGCCCTCCTCGAGTTTCCACCACGAAATCCTGCGCTGGGTCAGATAAAGGCTATCAACCCCCGTTGCTGTGGGGGAGAGCAGATAGGCATGGCCATCGGGATCAATCCGCAACCACCCCTGACGCTCGATCAACGACTCCTCCTGGCCGTGGCTATGAGCCTCCAAAGAGGGCTCATTGACCACTAAAAGAAGCAGATAACTGAAATTGACCACCAACGAGATGGCCAGGGCAACCAAAAGATTGATCACCACCCGCATAGATTTGGATCTTTGATGTAACGCCATAATGCGATCGATTTGGTCGTGAGTTTATCGGGGTAGGGGATGAGGGCGGATCCAGGTCTTGTGCCGCCCGAAATTTACCCTATAAAATCGAAAATTATTTTTGCATTTTAGAGGAGCAGGTTTTTCTTCGACCGACGATTGGTAAGGATGGGTTGTACTTCGGGTACTACCCATTCTTGCCAAGCAAGGAGAAGGAAAAGATGCCCTATAAAATCAAAAATTAAATTTTTGCATTTTAGGCGAGCAGATTTCGACTCGACCGCCGGCTGGAGAAGATGGGCTGTACTTTTCGTACTGCCCATTTTCGACAGACAAGGAGAGGTGAAATATGCCGCATAAAATCAATAATTACTTGTACCAAGAGGCATAATGCATATAATCCCTCGCCGTGCGACGAATAATCTCCTCGCGCTGCTCGGGGGTAACCTCCTTGACCTTCTTGGCAGGGACACCGGCATAGACGGAGTTGGGCTCGAGCTTTTGGTTGGAGAGCACCAGGGCATTGGCGGCGATGATGCATCCGGAGGGGACATGGGCGTTATCGAGCACGGTGGCTCCCATACCGATTAAGCAGTTGTCCTCGATGATGGCCCCGTGAATGGTGGCGTTGTGTCCCACCGAGACATCGCTTCCGATGTGGGTCTGCGAGGGGTTCTTCGATCCATCGTAGAGGGTGTGGATCACGGCTCCATCCTGGATGTTGGTGCGGTCGCCAATGGTGATCTTATTCACATCGCCACGCAACACAGCCCCGTACCAAATGGAGCAATCCTTGCCAATGGTTACATCGCCCAAGAGCACGGCCGTCTCGGCCAAAAAGGTACCTTCGCCCACCTGAGGCTCGTGGCCTCTGATTTTTCTAATAATTGCCATATATTCAGTTCAAAAATTTCCAACATCTAATCTCTCATTGTTATTTACTCCTCTTTTTTGGCGGCCTGCCAAAGGTTCTCCATCTGATCGAGGGTCAGATCGTGGAGCATTTTACCCTCTGCGGATGCAGCCTCCTCCATGGAGGTAAAGCGACGAATGAACTTTTGGTTCGTACGCTCCAGGGCGGCCTCGGGATCGACTCCATAGAGGCGGCAGGCGTTGATCATCGCAAAGAAGAGGTCGCCAAATTCTCCCTCCAACTTGTCATGATCCCGAGCAGCAATCTCAGCATCTACCTCCGCAATCTCCTCTTTCACCTTCGCCCATACATCTTCGCGCTTCTCCCAATCGAAGCCCACCGAGGCGGCCTTTTCGCCCACACGGAAGGCCTTGACCATAGCCGGCAGCGAACGGGGAACACCCCCCAATGTACCACTCTTGCGCTTTTTCTTGCGCAGCTTCAAGGTCTCCCAATTCTCCAGCACCTCCTTGGGGGTCGAGGCATGAATATCGCCATAGACATGGGGGTGGCGGTAGATCAGCTTATCGCACAGGGCGTTGACCATCGAGGCGTAGTCGAAAGCCCCCTGCTCTTCGCCCATCTTGGCATAGAAGACCACATGGAGCAAAAGATCGCCGATCTCCTCTTTGATCCCCTCCATGTTGTGATCCAAAATAGCATCCACCAACTCGTAGGTCTCCTCAATCGTATTGTTGCGCAACGAGTCGAAGGTCTGCTCCCGATCCCAGGGACACTTCTCGCGCAGGGTATTCATCACTTCGAGCAGACGTTCGGTCGCTATCAGTCGTTCGTCTTTTTCCATCTCATTCAAAATTTCCAATAGATTAAGCAAAGGTACACATTTTTTTGTACCTTTGTTTATATTTAAGACCAAATTCCATGAAAAGGATCGCGATTTTACTCTTTTTTCTTTTGAGCACAAGGGGCGTTTTTGCCCAGCAAGTGGTTCCTACTCCGCGCCACATCGAGGTGCAGGAGGGACGATTTATCCTTACGGGGAATTGCCTCATCTCCCCGCTGACAGACGAGGCCCAGGAGGTAGCCGACTACCTCTCAGAGTTCCTTCCTCTCGAGCAACGGAGCTATCTCGATTTGGGTAGCGCCCTGGTGCTGGATATCAATCCCTCGCTACCTGATGAGGGATATCGTCTTCGCGTTGGAGAGCAGCGTATCGAAGTAACGGGAGGTTCGCGCAACGGCCTCTTCTATGGGGTGCAGACGCTTCTTCAACTCCTTCCGGCCGAGGTCTACAGCCGCAAGTTGGCCCTGCCCTGCGAAGTGGACTGCTGTTTGATCGAAGATGCTCCCGCCTACACCTATCGCGGTTCGCACCTCGATGTGGCACGCACCTGGATGCCCTTGGAGCGGGTGAAGCAGCACATCGACCGCATGGCCTTTCATAAACTCAACACCCTGCATCTACACCTGACCGACGATGAGGGGTGGCGCATCGAGATCCTCTCGCACCCCGAGCTGACCGAGGTGGGAGGTTTTCGCGGCGGCGACTCGCCCATCGAGCCCGTCTATGGCCGGTGGTTCGAGAAATATGGAGGCTATTTCACCCAGGAGGAGTTGCGCGAGCTGGTCGAGTATGCGCGCCTGCGTGCCGTGGAGATCATTCCCGAGATCGACCTGCCGGGCCATAGCCGTACCTTTGCCCGTGTCCATCCCGAGATTCTATGCGACTACACCCCCTCGCTCGACCGCTCGGCAGGCTACGATGTACGCAATGCCTTTTGCGCTTCGCGTGAAGAGAATTTCGAACTTTTGGAAGAGGTGCTCACGGAGGTTTGCGCCTTGTTCCCCTCGAAGTACATCCACATTGGAGGCGACGAGGTGGAGATGTCGCAATGGAAGCGTTGCCCGCGGTGCCAACGCCTGATGCAGGAGCAGAGATGGGAGGATCCGGCAAGGCTACAGGAATACTTTATGTCAAGGCTGATAACAATATTAAAATCAAACAACAAGGAACCCGTTGTATGGAACGAGGCAATCAATGGAGGCACCCTTGAAAAATCGGCCTTGGTTCAGGGTTGGGAGAGCGTAAAGGCATGCCGAAAATCGACCTCCGAGGGGTATCGCACGGTCGTTATGCCAGGGCAATACTTCTACTTTGATATGCGCCAATCGCAGCATGAGGAGGGGCATGTTTGGGCCGCGATCTTCGATGCTCAAAAGGTTTACAACTTCAGCCTCGATGCGCTGGGATTCACCCCCGAGGAGCAACGCCTGGTTGTAGGCTTCGAGGGAACCTTCTTCAGCGAGGCCTACATCGGCCACAACCCCGAGAGCGACTCCTACCTCGACTTTATGCTCTGGCCCCGCACCGTGGCCCTGGCCGAAATCTGTTGGCACCGCGGCCCCAAAGATTGGGCCTCGTTCCGCCACACCCTGACCCACCGGCATGCCGAACGCATGGATGCCATGTCGATCGGTCATCGACTCTTCCCACCTTCAGTAAAATACTCGGAGGGGCTCCTCTCGGCCAAGGCCGACCAACCCGACCAGCGGCTTGTCTACACGCTGGATCCCGACACCACCGAACACCCCTACACGGGCCCCATTCGCACCTCCGAGCCCGAGTTGTACCGCTTCCGCGCCCTGCGTGAGGAGGCTCGCTCTGCATGGGTAGCCCACGCCTCCTACTACAAGACCATCCAGCCGGCGGTTCACTTCTCCTGCTCGCTTCCCGAGAGCGAGAAGGCTCCCTTCAACCGTATTGACAGTTATAAAGGAGCCGCCTGGACAACCAGAACCCATCGTACAGGCGATTGGTTGCGCTACGACTTCGCAGAGCCCCTCTCGTGCCGCGAAATCCACCTCCAAACAGGCTACCTCCACCTGCCGCGCTGCACCTTCCGCCAAGCCACGGTCGAGGTGAGCCGCGATGGCTCAACCTTCGAGCCCGCAGGCGAACTCACGGCCGGAGCCATCACCCTCAGGCCCCAATTCCCGATCCGTTCGATCCGCGTCACCGCCACCTCGACCGGTAACGGCGAAGAGCGGGTAATCATCCAATCCCTGAAAATTAAAAAGTAAATTAGTTGAAAAGAGAGAGGCGAGCCGTAAAAGCTCGCCTCTCTCTTTTCAATGACCAAAATAAATTAGCTTCTGACAGAAGCACCGCAACGGCCCTCCAATTGGCGCTGGATGTTAGCCATCACCTTCTCGATGGTCTTATCGTCGAGCGTACGGCTCTTATCCTCGAGCAGGAAACTCAAGGCATAGGACTTCTTGCCGGCAGGGAGTTTATCGCCCTCATAAACATCGAAGAGCGATACTCGCTTCAACAGTTTCTTCTCGGCCTGGAAAGCCACCTCGCGCAACTGGGAAAAGGTGGTCTGCTTATCCACCAACAGGGCCAGGTCGCGCTTCACCTCGGGGAACTTCGAGAGCTCCTCGGCCTGGATACGAAGTTTCTTGGTTGACTTCACCAGGAGG
Source organism: Alistipes sp. (assembly GCA_045614985.1). GTDB lineage: Bacteria > Bacteroidota > Bacteroidia > Bacteroidales > Rikenellaceae > Alistipes. Next base: position 54,825 of record JAZLDX010000003.1, read on the forward strand.
TCGAAATTCATCTCCAAGAGGTAAACCGGTTGCTTCAAATCGAAACGCTTGCGCAATTTGGGTGCCACAACGCCGATCTGAAGGAGCTCCTTGCCATTGAGTTGCAACGACAACGCCTCGGAGAAGAGGTCGCTCTTCAACTCCTCGCTCTTCAGGGCGTAGATATCCAGACCGAAGCGACGCAACAACTTCTCGGCTACGGCACGCAGCGTATAGAAGGAGGCCTCGACGGGCTTGTGATTCCACGACTGGGGCTCGGCCGTACCCGTTACTGCCATGGCCAGGCGATACGATTCCGAGTAGGGGGCCAGGTGGTTCTCCTCCGAACGAGCCTCGGCGTTGTATTGGTAGCAATTGCCGAACTCATAGAGTTTGAGATCGGGGTTGCGGTGGTTTACATTGAGTTCTACCGCTTCCAGGAGGTTGTAAGCCAAGGTCTGACGCAACACATTCAGATCAGCCGAGAGCGGATTCATGATCTTGACCGATTTCTCGATGGGGTAGGTCTCCGAACCCTCGTAGTAGGCAGCCTTCGTAAGCGAGTTCGACATGATCTCCACAAAGCCGTTAGCCGTCAGGAAGTCGGCCGCCATATTCATCAACTTGGTCTTGTCGGGGCGGGGTGCATAGGAGAGGGTCGAGTGCACGGCCTGCGGAATCTCTACATTGTTGTAGCCGTAGATACGCAGAATATCCTCCACCAGGTCGGCCTCGCGCTGCACATCCACACGATAGGGTGGTACGGCCACCGACCATACCGAACCCTCCTCCTTCTCGATCTTCACCTCCAGGGCCGAGAGGATCGTGCGCACCGTCGCCTCGGGGATCTCCTTGCCGATCAGCATATTCACGCGCCCCAAGTCAATCTCGAAGCGGAAATCCTCGACAGGCGAGGGATTCAAGTCAATAATCTCGCTTGCGATCTCACCGCCGGCGAGCTCCTTGAAAAGCAAAGCGGCACGCTTCAGGGCATAGATCTGCATATTGGGGTCGATACCGCGCTCGAAACGGAACGACGAGTCGGTATTCAGGCCGAAACGCTTGGCTGTCTTGCGCACCCAAACGGGGTTAAAATAGGCACTCTCAATAAAAATGTCGGTGGTAGTATCGCTCACACCCGAGTCCAAGCCACCGTAAACACCAGCGATACACATCGGTCGCTCGGCCGAGCAGATCATCAGGTCGTTGGCGGTCAGTTTGCGCTCCACACCATCGAGAGTAACAAAGGGAGTACCCTCAGCACAAGTCTTGACCACAATCTTGCCGCCCTCAATCTTCTGTGCATCAAATGCGTGTAGGGGCTGACCCAACTCAAAGAGGATGAAGTTGGTGATATCAACCAGATTGTTCTTGGGATTGATCCCCGCGGCACGCAAATAGTTCTGCATCCACTCGGGCGAAGGGCCGATTTTGCACCCCTTGACCGTCACTCCGGCATAGCGGGGGCAGGCCTCCTGATTCTGCACCTCGACAGCGATCTCCAACTCGTGGTTATCGGCCTTGAAGGCCTCCACCGAGGGCCATTTCAATTCAATCGCTTCACCACGACTCTTCAGGTAGGCAACTAAATCGCGCGCAACACCAATGTGCGATGCGGCATCGATGCGGTTGGGCGTGAGGCCGATGGCAATCAGGTAATCGTCCTGGATGTTGAGATACTCCTTGGCGGTGGTACCCACCTTGGCCTCGGCCGGCAACTCCATGATTCCCTCATGGCTCGTTCCGATGCCCAATTCATCCTCGGCACAAAGCATACCCAACGACTCTACGCCACGAATCTTGCTACGCTTGATTTTGAACTCCTCGTCGCCTCCATTAGGGTAGAGAACTGCGCCCACCGTGGCACACATCACCTTGAGCCCTTGGCGGCAGTTAGCCGCACCGCAAACAATCTGCAGAGGAGCCTCGGCACCCACATCAACGGTCGTAATATGCAGGTGATCCGAATCGGGATGATCCTCGCAGGTGAGCACCTCACCCACAACAACCCCATTCAATCCCCCTTTGATGGTCTCGATCTTCTCGAAACCCTCGACCTCCAATCCAATGTCGGTCAGGATGGTAGCCACCTCCTCAGCCGATCGGTTCAAATCGGCATATTGCTTTAACCAATTGTAGGAAATATTCATATTATAAGTTTTTTATTGTTTTCTTTGTTCTCAACCCACAAAGGTACAAAATAATTAGGAATTAGAGGTGAGGAATGAAGAATTTTTTTAAGAACATAAATTCCCCTCTAATCTCTAACCACCGTCCCCAGGTAAAGGAAGAGCATACCCACCAAAATGAAGAGCAGGTCGACAGCCTTTGACTTGAGATTTTTCTCCTTGAAGAGCAGGGCACCGCAGGCAAAGGAGATGATCACCGACGAGCGACGCACCATGGAAACCACCGAGATCATCGCTTCGGATTGATTCAGGGAGTAGAGATAGGCCAAGTCGGCAAGCGACAAGAAGATTGAGATCAGCGGGATGGCCCAACTCCAATGAAATGAGGCGGTTGCCTTGCGCTTGGGCAACCAGATCAGGAGACACATCAGCGACATCATCCCCAACTGGTAGAGATTATACCAACTCTGCACAAAGACCGGATCGAGACGCTGCATGATAAACTTGTCGTAGAGCCCGCTCATTGCCCCCGTAAGGGCCGCCAAAGCAATTAGTCCCACCCAACGATTGCGAACGAAATTTACCCCCTCTTTGCGCCCGGCACGGCTTAACAGAAAGAGCGAAAGGAGCGACAAGAGGACTCCGATCCACTGCCACCCATTGAGTCGCTCCCCAAAGAGAAGCAAGGCCCCCAGGAGTACCAACACGGGGCGCGTGGCATTGATCGGCCCAACGATTGTGAGAGGCAAATGCTTCAGGCCAAAGTAGCCACAAAGCCACGAAGTGAGGACGATGGCCGACTTACAAAAGACAAGGCAATGGGCCCGCAGATCTCCTTTAGATGCCTCCAAAAGAGTACCCTCAAACCATCCAAACTCCCCCTCGGCAGAGAGAATCATCGGCAAAAAGAGAAGGGTAGAAAAGAGGGTATTGAACCACAGCACGGGCAACACAGCATTGCCAGCCAAGGCCTTTTTCTTGGCCACATCATAAAGCCCCAATAGGGCGGCCGACAAAAAAGCAAGCGAAAGCCACATGGTCTACCTATTCGAAATATAAAATTACCTAATTGATTTTATAAAATCAGGAGTTGCAGGATCACAAAAAACGCCAGAGTCAGGGAGGCCAAGCCGTTGAGTGTTCCGAAGGCAATACCAATATTCTTTTGGCGAGTGGGGGTAACCAGGATGTGCTGCAAAAGGAGCAACACAACAAAAAGGGCGCAGCCTATCCAAAGGAGCCAACCCTGCGGACAGTAGGAGGCAAAAGCCACAAGAGCCACGACGCTGACAAAATGCAAAGCCGCGCTGATAATCAGTGCCGTGCGAGCCGAAAATCGCGCCGGAATGGAGTGCAAACCTCGCTCACGATCGAAAGCCGCATCCTGCAAAGCATAGATAATATCAAAACCTCCACACCAAGTCATTACCAAAAGCGAAAGCAGACACACAGGCCAATCCAAGCGCCCCGTAACGGCGATATAGGCCCCGGCCGGAGCAATGCCGAGCGAGAGGCCGAGAACCAGGTGGGCCAGCGAGGTGAAGCGCTTGCAATAGCTGTAACCCATCACTACCAACAAGGCCACGGGCGAGAGCCAGGCCGTCAGGGGGTTGATCGTCGCTGCTACTCCGACAAAAAGGAGGGCATTGACCGCCACAAAGGTCAGCGCCTCGCGCGGCGAGATGCGACCTGCAGGGATATCTCGTCCGGCAGTGCGAGGGTTTTCCGCATCGATCTTGCGGTCGGCCCAACGATTGAATCCCATCGCTACATTGCGGGCAAAGACCATGCAACCCACCACCTGAAGAAGCAGAATCCACACATTAAGTGAAGGGTTATAATATTCACTTTTACAAGCAAATACAAATGCCATCAACGCAAAAGGCATGGCGAAAATCGTATGGGCAAAGAGCACCAACGAAAAGTATTTTTTCATGATCGTCTTCGTTTTAGTGGCACAAAGGTAGGAATAATTGGGAATTATAGGCTGTCAAACAAAATAATTGTGAATTGAGAATTGTGAATCATGAATTATTTTGTACCTTTGCGCGGTTATACCATATATAAAAAAGAAATTATACACCTTACCGAAATGAAGCATATTCGCAACTTTTGCATCATCGCCCACATCGACCACGGAAAAAGTACGCTGGCCGACCGCTTGTTGGAAAAGACCAACACGCTGAATCAGCGAGAGATGCAGGCCCAAGTGCTGGACGACATGGACCTTGAGCGCGAGAAGGGTATCACGATCAAGAGCCACGCCATTCAGATGGAGTATGTGGCCCGCGATGGCGAAAAATACACCCTCAATCTGATCGACACCCCGGGACACGTCGACTTCAGCTACGAGGTTTCGCGTGCCATCGCCTCGTGCGAGGGTGCCCTCCTGGTAGTTGATGCCTCGCAGGGCATTCAGGCCCAAACGATCTCGAACCTCTACCTTGCCCTGGGCAACGACCTTGAAATTATCCCCGTACTCAACAAGATCGACATGGAGTCGGCCATGATTGACGAGGTGAAGGATCAGGTGATCGACCTGATTGGTTGCAAAGAGGAGGATATTCTCCTCGCCTCGGGAAAGACCGGTTTGGGCGTGGAGGAGATCTTGGAGGCGATCATTGAGCGAATCCCCGCACCGAAGGGCGACCCCGAAGCCCCGCTTCAGGCCCTGATCTTCGACTCGGTATTCAACCCCTATCGAGGCATTATTGCCTACTACCGCGTCTTCAACGGTTCGATCAAGAAGGGCGACCATGTGAAGTTCATCAACACGGGCTCGGAGTACGATGCCGACGAGATCGGCGTGCTGAAGCTCAAGATGCAGCCCAAAGGCGAGATCAAGGCGGGCGATGTGGGTTACATCTGCTCGGGTATCAAGAACTCGGCCGATGTGAAGGTGGGTGATACCATCACCTCGGTGGAGACTCCGGCCAAGGAGGCTATCGCCGGCTTCGAGGATGTAAAGCCGATGGTCTTTGCGGGTGTCTATCCCGTGGAGGCCGACCAATACGAAGACCTCCGCGCCTCGCTCGAGAAACTACAGCTCAACGATGCGTCGCTGACCTTCGAGCCCGAGTCGTCGCTCGCCCTGGGCTTTGGTTTCCGCTGCGGATTCCTGGGTCTACTACACATGGAGATCATCCAGGAGCGTTTGTACCGCGAATTCGACATGGATGTCATCACCACCGTGCCCAACGTCTCCTACCGCATCACCACGACCAGCGGCGACACGCTGGAGGTACACAACCCCTCGGGGCTTCCCGAGGTGACCAAGATCGCCAAAATCGAGGAGCCTTATATTTTGGCCCAGGTGATCACGCGCACCGACTTCTTGGGCAATGTCATCAAACTCTGCATTGACAAGCGTGGTGTGATGAAGAACCAAAACTTCATCACGCAGGATCGCGTGGAGATTAACTTCGAAATGCCCCTCTCGGAGATCGTCTTCGACTTCTACGACAAACTCAAGTCGATATCGAAGGGCTACGCTTCGTTCGATTATCACCGTACAGGCTACCAACCCTCGAAGCTTGCCAAGTTGGATATTCTGCTCAACGGAGAGCCGGTGGATGCCCTCTCGTCGCTGATCTATGCCGATCACGCATACGATTTTGGTCGCAAGATGTGCGAAAAGCTCAAGGAACTGATCCCGCGCCAGCAGTTTGACATCGCTATCCAGGCCGCGATCGGTGCTAAAATCATTGCCCGCGAGACCGTCAAGGCGGTACGCAAGGATGTAACGGCCAAATGTTACGGTGGTGATATCTCGCGTAAGCGCAAGCTCTTGGAGAAGCAGAAGGCCGGTAAAAAGCGCATGCGTCAGATCGGCCAGGTGCAGGTGCCCCAGTCGGCCTTCCTCGCTGTATTGAAAATGGAGTAACACACAAACACTAAAATAGAAGAAAATGAAGAAAACGCTTATTGATCTTTTTGAAGGTTCGGTAGCCAAATATGGCGCAAAGACCTTCCTCTTGGAGAAGCGTACCACGAAATTTGAGCCCACGACCTACGCCGAAACCCATGCCGAAGTGCTGAAGATCGGTGCCGGACTGGCCGCCATCGGGCTGAAACCCAAGGAGTGTGTTTCGATCCTCGCCGAGGGTTGCAACGCTTGGATTATGTCGGAGCTCGGCCTGCTCTATGCCGGCGGAATCAGCGTACCCCTCTCGATCAAATTGGAGGAGGACTACGACCTACTATTCCGCCTTACGCATGCCGATGTAAAGATGATCTTCGTGTCGAAGCAGCAGCTTCCCAAGATTCGTCGTATCCGCGAAAAGCTCCCCTTGATTGAGCAGGTGATCGTCTTCCACGACGACATCGAGTTGCAGGAGGGTGAGATGAATCTCTCGGAGCTGAAGGCCAAAGGCGAAGAGTACCTCAAGGAGCACAAGGAGGAGTTCTTGGCCATTGGTCGCGCCATTCAGAACGACGACTACGCCACGATCACCTACACCTCGGGCACAACGGCAGACCCCAAGGGGGTGATCCTGACGCACCGCAACTACACGGCTAACGTCGAGCAGTCGCTTACCCGTATGCAGATTCCGTCGGATTGGCGCACGCTGATCATCCTCCCGTTGGACCACTGCTTTGCCCATGTCGTAGGCTTCTACATCATGATCGAGTGTGGAGCCACGGTGGCTACCACGCAGGTGGGTCGTACCCCGATGGAGACTCTCAAGAACATTCCGTTGAACATCCGCGAGGTGAAGCCCCACTTCTTGTTGTCGGTACCCGCCCTGGCCAAAAACTTCCGTAAGTCGATCGAGACCTCGATCCACCAGAAGGGGGCAGACAAACTCTTCCGCCTGGCGCTGAAGACCGCCTATGCCTACAACCTGGATGGCTACTCGAAGGGCAAGGGCTGGAGTTTTATTCTCAAGCCCGCCGTAGCCCTCTTCGACAAGATCCTCTTCTCGAAGGTACGCGAGGCCTTTGGCGGCGATTTGCAGTTCTTCGTGGGAGGTGGTGCCTTGCTGGATAGCGAGTTGCAGCGTTTCTTCTACGCCATCGGCATCCCGATGTTCCAGGGCTATGGCCTTTCGGAGGCTACACCCGTGATCTCGACCAACGCCAACCGCCCCAAGGAGCACCGCTTCGGCTCGTCGGGTATGCTTGTGCAGCCCCTTGAGATCCGCATTCTCGATGACGAGGGTCGCGAGTTGCCGGTAGGGGAGAAGGGCGAAATCGTTATCAAGGGCGAGAACGTAATGGCCGGCTACTGGAAGAACCCCACCTCGACCGCCGACACCATCCGCAATGGCTGGCTCCACACGGGCGACATGGGCTATATGACCAAGGATAACTTCCTCTATGTGTTGGGACGCTTCAAGAGTCTGCTGATCTCGGCCGATGGAGAGAAGTACAGCCCCGAAGGGATGGAGGAGGCCATTGTTACCTCGCCCCTGATCTCGCAGATCGATATCTACAACAACCAGTGCCCTTACACGACGGCCATCGTCGTGCCGAACAAAGAGGGGGTGAAGGCTCTCTGCCCCGACCCCTCGAACGAGGAGCAGCTGCGTGCCGCCGCCAAGGCCATCCAGAACTCAATCAACGAGTTCCGCATCTCGGCCGGAGGAGAGTTCCCCGATCGTTGGTTGCCCTCAGCCATTGCCATCGTAGGCGAGCCCTTCACGGAGCAGAACGGCTTGGTAAATAGCACGATGAAGGTGGTGCGTTCGAAGGTGGAGGAGCGTTATCGCGACCGCCTCGATGCCCTCTATACGCCCGAAGGCAAGAAGAACGACAGCGCCGAAAATCTCGAGGCCCTGCGTCAGTTGCTGTCCTAACGGATTGTTAATCAAACAAAAAAGGTTTTGCCTATTTTAGGCAAAACCTTTTTTGTTTGAGCGGGAAACGGGGTTCGAACCCGCGACCCTTGGCTTGGGAAGCCAATGCTCTACCACTGAGCTACTCCCGCAAATCGACTACAAAGATACACAAAGTTTTTTAATTTTCGTATCCAATACCAACTCTTTTTTATCTTTTGTCCGATTCTACGACAATCAGCACCCAATAGCCAATTTTGCTCTCATGCAACATGTAATTCTGATTTTTCGCCAACGAAGATTGCCCCAATTTTTGTCAGAAGGTGATAGTTGCTGCCTTATCAGAACCTAATTTTTGATTTTAAGTGAGGAAATTTTGTACCAACGAAGATTGCCCCGGATGGGATGTACTTGGCGTACCTCCCATTCGGGGCAAGCAAGGCGGTGCAAAATTTACCGCTTAAAATCGAAAATTACTTGGTCTGCTTGATAATCTCCATACCATGCTTAATAGCCTCCTCGTTGGCGGGAAGCATCTTCCAAGCACGCTCGGGAAGCGACTTCTTCAAACCGATCATCACCTTCTCCAACTCAACGATCGGGCGCACCTTGAGGTAACCACCCAGGATCATCGTGTTGAACAACTTGGCCTGACCCAGACGGGCACACTCGGCCGTAGCGTCGATCTGGTATACCGAGATATCGGTACGCACGGGATGACGGGTAATACCGTTCGTGTCGTAGATGAGTACGCCACCGGGCTTCACCTTCGGCTCGAAGCTGTCGAGCGACTGCTGGTTCAGAATGATAGCGGTATCGAACTGGTGCGAGATGGGCGACGAGATCTTCTTGTCGCTCAGGATCACCGTTACATTAGCCGTACCACCACGCATCTCGGGACCATAGGAGGGCATCCACGTTACCTCATAATCCTGCATCATACCCGAGTAGGCGAGAATCTTACCCATCGAGAGGACACCCTGTCCTCCAAAGCCTGCAATAATTAAAGTCTCTTTCATGGTTTTGCTCTCCTAAATTATTTGGTTTCGTTCTTGATGTCACCCAGCGGATAGAAGGGCAACAAGTTCTCCTCCAGCCACTTGTTAGCAGCTACGGGCGACATCTTCCAACCGCTATTGCAGGTCGAAACGATCTCTACCATGCTGAATCCATTACCGGCCATGGCGTTCTCGAAGGCGGTGCGAATCGCCTTCTTGGCCTTGCGGATGTTGGCGGGGGTGTGTACGCTCTGACGCGTGATGTAGGTAGCACCCGTCAAGTGAGCCATCATCTCGGCGATCTTGTAGGGATAACCGTTCAGACGGGGATCACGACCATAAGGGGTCGTAGCGGTCTTCATACCCAAGAGGGTAGTAGGAGCCATCTGACCACCGGTCATACCATAGATTGCGTTGTTGATGTAGATCGTCACCACGTTCTCACCACGAGCTGCGGCGTGAATCGTCTCGGCGGTACCGATAGCCGACATATCACCGTCACCCTGATAGGTGAATACCATGTTCTGGGGGTGGAGACGCTTGATGGCCGTAGCCGCTGCGAGGGCACGACCGTGGGCAGCCTGTACCCAGTCTACGTTAATATAGTTGTAGGCGAATACCGAGCAACCTACGGGCGAAATGCCCACCGTCTTGCCTTCGAGGCCCATTTCGGCGATTACCTCGGCCACCAGATTGTGCACCGTACCGTGGCTACAGCCCGGGCAATAGTGCATCACGTTATCGGTCAGCAGGGTAGGTCTTGCATAGACCAAGTTCTCCTGTTTGATTTCAACTTCTGCCATAGCCATTTCTTATTTAATCAGTTTCTCTTTCAATGCATTCAATACCTCATCCGGAGCGAAGATCATACCGCCCTGGCGACCATAGTGCTCAACGGGAGCCTTGCCGTTTACGGCCTGGCGCACATCCTCCACCATCTGACCGGCATTCAGCTCGGCCGACAGGAAGCCCTTCACACCGCGATCTGCCAACGCCTTGATAGCCTTCGAGGGGAACGGATAGAGGGTGATGGGACGCAACAGACCCACCTTCAAGCCCTCTTCGCGAGCCATCTCCACCGTAGCGGCGCAGATACGGGCCGACGAACCGAAAGCTACGATGATGTACTCGGCATCATCACACATGATCTCCTCGTAGCGTACCTCATTCTCCTCAATGGCGCGATACTTGGCCTGCAGACGAATGTTGTTCTGCTCCATCACCTCCGACTTCAGCTCGAGCGAGGTGATGATGTTGTACTTGCCGCGATCGCCCTTACCGTGAGCAGCCCAACCGCCGCACTCCTGACGAATCTCCTCGTCGGTCTTGCGCGGACGCTGGGGAGCCAGCTCCACCTTCTCCATCATCTGACCAATCGTACCATCGGCCAAAATCATGGCGGGGTTGCGATACTTGAAGGCCAGGTCGAAGCCCAAAGCCACATGGTCGTTCATCTCCTGTACCGAGTTGGGGGCCAACACGATCAGGTGATAGTCGCCGTGGCCACCACCCTTACAAGCCTGGAAGTAGTCGGCCTGCGAAGGCTGGATCGTACCCAGACCCGGACCACCACGCTGGCAGTTCAGTACCAAGCAAGGAAGCTCGGCACCAGCCAGGTAGCTCAAGCCCTCGGCCATGAGCGACATACCGGGGCTCGACGACGACGTCATCACGCGCTTACCGGTCGAAGCACCACCATACACCATATTGATCGAAGATACCTCACTCTCAGCCTGGAGTACCACCATACCGGTCGTCTCCCAAGGCTTCTCCTCCATGAGGGTCTCCATCACCTCCGACTGCGGAGTGATAGGGTAGCCGAAGTATCCGTCGCAACCGTAGCGAATTGCCGCGTGAGCAATCACCTCGTTGCCTTTCATCAGTCTTACATCTTTCTCTGCCATATTGCTACTCAAATTTTTGTCTGTAAACTGTTATGCAGGCATCGGGGCACGAAATACCGCACGACGCACAACCCGTACAGGCATCCGGATTAGCCATTTCGGCTACGGGATAACCCTTGCTGTTCACCTCCTTTGACAAAGCCAACACGTTCATGGGGCAGGCTGCCGTGCAGACGCCACAACCCTTACAGCGCTCTCTGTCAACGAGGATAGTTCCTTTGATTTTCGCCATAGTTTTAAGGTTTATGTTAGTAAATGTTAGTGTTTTTCGGTTTGTTTCTACTGAAACATTTCGTCCTTTTTCAGACTAACGCTTTTACAGTCCTTACAAAATTAACTATTTTTTCGTGAACCACCAAATAAAAATTCAAAATTCAAAATTCAAAATTCAAAATTCAAAATTTTTCAATTAAAAAACCTTCAAACCCTTGACACAAGCCCCACGCAACCAAACAAAACAAGCCCCGGATGGGTTGGTGGCGTAACGCCACTCTTGACTTTCAGAAACGCCACCCATTTTTTGATTTTAGAGGAGCAGATTTCGACTTAACGAAGCAAGCCCCGGATGGGTTGGTGGCGTAACGCCACTCTTGACTTTCAGAAACGCCATCCATTTTTTGATTTTAGAGGAGCAGATTTGGCTTTAACGAAGCATGCCCCGGATGGGTTGTACTTGGCGTACTACCCATTCGGGGCAAGCAAGGCAAAGTAAAATATGCCCTATAAAATCGAAAAATTACTCTTCGAAGGAGTGAATAACCACACCCGAACGCAATTTCGGCTCAAACCACGTCGTCTTAGGAGGCATGATGTTGCCCGTGTCGGCGATGTTGATGAGCTGCTGCATCGATACGGGGTAGAGAGCGAAGGCCACCTTCATCTCACCGCTGTCAACGCGCTTCGAGAGCTCGCCCAGACCGCGGATACCACCCACGAAGTCGATACGCTTCGAGGTACGCAGATCCTTGATATCGAGAATCTTGTCCAAAACGAGGTTCGAGAGAACCGTTACGTCCAGCACGCCGATCGGATCGTTGTCGTCATAGGTGCCAGGCTTGGCGGTCATCGAATACCACTCACCCTCGAGATACATAGCGAAGTTGTGCAGACCTGCAGGGTTGTAGATCTCCTTACCCTTCTTCTCCACCTCGAAATCCTTCTTCAGGGCCTCGATCAACTCGGCAGGAGTCAGGCCGTTGAGGTCCTTCACTACGCGGTTGTAGTCGATGATGCGCAGCTGGCTGGCGGGGAAGGTAACAGCCAAGAAGAAGCAGTACTCCTCGTCACCGGTGTGGTTGGGGTTCTTCGACTGGCACTCGGCACCTACGCGGGCGGCGGCAGCCGTACGGTGGTGACCGTCAGCCACATACAGAGCAGGAATACCGGCAAAAATCTCCGTCAGACGGTCGTTCAGAGCCTTCTCGCGGATCACCCACATGTGGTGACCGAAGCCATCCTCAGCTACGAAATCATAGTCAGCGGGGTTGTTCTTCACTACGCTCTCCACGATAGCGTCTACCTCGGCGTTGTCGGGATAAGCGAAGAATACGGGCTCGATGTTGGCCTTCTGATTACGAACGTGAATCATGCGATCCTCCTCCTTATCGGGACGAGTCAACTCATGCTTCTTGATAGCACCCGAGAGGTAGTCCTCATAGTGGCAGCACATAGCCAGACCGTACTGCGTGCGGCCCTCCATGGTCTGTGCGTATACATAGTAGTACTCCTCCTGATCCTGCTGCAACCAGCCCTTCTCACGCCACAGGCGGAAGTTCTCCATAGCCTTCTCGTAAACCTCCTGCGAGTGCTCGTCGGCGATGGGATCGAAGTCGATCTCGGGCTTGATAATGTGGAGCAACGAACGCTCGGTAGCCTCAGCCTTAGCCTCTACCGAGTTCAACACGTCGTAAGGACGCGAAGCCACCTCCGAAGCATACTCCTTCGGGGGGCGAATACCTTTGAACGGTTTAATGCGTACCATATTATATATAGGTATGTTTAATTCTACTTATTTACCTGGAACTTCGTGATACCCTCCTTGAGGTAACCTACCGTCTGGCGAGCAGCAGCAAGACCAGCGTTGATATTAGCCTCAGCGGTCTCAGCACCCATCTTCTTGGGGGTACCGAAGTAACGCTTGCCAAACTTCTCGGCATAGGCATCCTTGGCCTCGGGGGCCACGTCGGTGATGTACTTCAGATCCTCACGCTCCTCCATGGCCTTCATCAGACCCTCCTCGTTGATCACCTCCTTGCGAGCGGTGTTCACCAGAGTAGCGCCCTTAGGCATCGACATGGCCAAGTCGTAACCGATCGAACCCTTCGTCTCAGCCGTTGCAGGGATGTGCAGCGAGAGGTAGTCGGCAGCAGCGTAGAGCTCGGCAACCGAGTTCATCTTCTTCACACCGTCACGCTCGAAGACAGCCTCGTCGGTGATGAAGGGATCGTAAGCGATCACATTCATACCCAGAGCCTTACCCTTCAGACCTACCAAGCGACCTACGTTACCGTAAGCGTGGATGGCGAGGGTCTTGCCCTGAAGCTCCGAACCCGTACCGGCGTTGAACTGATTGCGGGCCATGTAAACCATCATGCCCAAAGCCAACTCCGCTACAGCGTTCGAGTTCTGACCCGGGGTGTTCATCACCACGATACCGCGCTCCGAAGCAGCAGCCAGGTCTACGTTGTCATAACCGGCACCGGCACGAACCACGATCTTGAGGTTCTTGGCGGCAGCAATCACCTCGGCCGTTACCTTATCCGAGCGGATGATGATACCCTCTACATCGGCTACAGCCTCCAGGAGCTGAGCCTTATCCGTGTACTTCTCCAACAGCACCAGCTCCAGGCCGGCAGCCTCAATAATCTCTTTGATACCGTCTACAGCCTTCTTTGCAAAGGGCTTCTCGGTAGCAACCAATACTTTCATTTCTTTTGAGTAGTTTTAGTTAGATTTGTTTTTCGTTTTTTTAGAGGAAGAATCCCGCACCGCACGATCGGAGGGTGGCTCCTTGGGCGGTGGGGATTCTGTGGGGGAATGGGGGACTACTTGTGAGCAGCCTCAAACTCCTGCATGCAAGCTACCAGAGCCTCAACCGACTCCTTCGGGCAAGCGTTGTAGATCGAAGCGCGGAAACCACCTACCGAACGGTGACCCTTGATGCCGACCATACCCTTCGACTTGGCGAACTCCATGAACTCAGCCTCATACTGCTCCTTACCCTCGGCCATTACGAAGCATACGTTCATCAGCGAACGATCCTCCTTGGCAGCCGTACCTACGAACATCGAGTTGCGGTCGATCTCATTGTAGAGCAACTCGGCCTTCTCCTTGTTCATCTTGTACATTACCTCAACACCGCCGAGCTCCTTCACCCACTTCAGGGTCTGGTACATAACGAAGATGGGGAATACGGGAGGCGTATTGAACATCGAGTGGTTGCGCTGCTCCTCGGGGAAGTGGGTAGCGTAGTCAACCATCGTCTGCAGCTTGCGCTCCGACGAACCGAGCAGATCCTTGCGAACGATTACGAAGGTAACACCTGCGGGGCCTACATTCTTCTGAGCACCACCGTAGATCATACCATACTTCGTTACATCAATAGGACGCGACATGATGTCCGACGACATATCGGCAACCAGCGTGATGGGGCAGTCGATATCCTCGTGGATCTCCGTACCGTAGATCGTGTTGTTCGTGGTGATGTGGAAGTAGTCGGCATCCGTAGGAATGGTGTAACCCTTCGGAATGTACGAATAGGTCTTGTCCTCCGACGATGCAACAACCTCTACCTCGCCATAGAACTTAGCCTCCTTAGCAGCCTTCTTGGCCCAAACACCGGTCTGCAGATAAGCAGCCTTCTTCTTCAGCAGGTTAGCGGGCACCTGGAAGAACTGAGTCGAAGCACCACCACCTACGAAGAATACTGCGTAGTTGTCGGGGATGTTCAACAGATCACGCCACAGCTGCTCAACCTCAGCCATTACACGCTCCCAGCCGGGAGTACGGTGCGAAATCTCCAGAATACCGATACCGGTGTTGTCGAAATCACGGATGGCCTCGATAGCGGCCTCGATTGCCTGCTTAGGCAGCACGCAGGGTCCTGCGTTAAAATTGTGCTTTTGCATAATAAGTTTATTAGGTTTAGGTTTAAAAAATTGTCTTTCTATGCCATTTCCGGCCCACAACGAAACATTTTCCGTCATGACCCCATTTATCATTACAAATATAGGTATTTTTTTTCAATTGACAAAGCATTCGGTGAAATAAAAAAATTTTTCTCCGCTCAACAACTGATAGTCGATCAAATACAGAGAAAGAATAACGGATAATTCGAAAATTATTTTGAATTTTGAATTTTGAATTTTGAATTTTTTGTACCTTTGTGGGATATAACACGAACAAAACGAAACATACGAGATATGATCAAGTCAATGACGGGCTTCGGAAAGGGAGAAGCCACCGTAGGGGAGAAGAAGTTCACGGTCGAGATGCGCTCGGTGAACTCCAAGCAGTTGGATCTGAACCTGAAGGCCCCAGCCCGATATCGCGCTGCCGAGGCCGAGATTCGTACCCTGATCACCCGCCTGTTGAAGCGCGGAAAGGTAGACTGCTACATCACGGTGGAGAGCTCCTCTGTGAACACCCCGGCACACATCAACCGCGAACTCTTTGCGGCCTATGCCCACCAACTCAAGGAGGCGTGCGAGGAGAGCAAGCTGGGCTCGGTCAATGGACTTTGGAATTTCGAAGGCCACCTGATCGAAGCGATCCTGCGCATGCCCGACGTGATCTCCACCGAGGAGCAAAGCGTAAGCAACGAGGAGCTGAAAGCCCTTATTTCGGCCGCCGAGCAGGCTGCACAAAACCTAAACTCGTTCCGCGAGCAGGAGGGGGCCACCCTCTTGGCCGACCTATTGAAGCGTGTCGCCTTGATCGAGGAGTATAAGGTTGCTGTGGAGCCCTACGAATCGGCCCGCGTGGAGACGATCAAAAACCGCATCCGCGAGCAGATCGAGAAGGTGGGCATCCCCGTAGATTCGGCCCGCCTGGAGCAGGAGATGATCTACTACCTCGAGAAGCTCGACATCACCGAGGAGAAGGTACGCCTGAAGCAACACTGCGACTACTTCCGCGAGGTAACCGCCTCCGAGGAGGAGCCCGGCCGCAAATTGGGATTCATCGCCCAGGAGATGGGGCGCGAGATCAACACCCTGGGATCGAAATCCAACGAAGCCAACATGCAGATCCTGGTGGTGAAGATGAAGGACGAACTGGAGAAGATCAAAGAGCAGGTGTTGAACGTATTATAACGATCAACAGCCGGCTGTTTACAGAGAAAATAGGCCGGAATATCGACGAATAAAACCAACCGACTATGGGAAAGATCATCATATTTTCCGCACCGAGCGGATCGGGCAAGACGACCATCGTCAAGGAGTTGCTGAAGAGTTTTTCGCAATTCGAATTTTCGATTTCGGCCACAAGCCGCCAGCCCCGCGGACAGGAGCAACATGGGGTAGATTACTATTTCCTCTCGCAGGAGGAGTTTGCCCAAAAGGTAAAAGAGGAGGCCTTTGTGGAGTGGGAGGAGGTCTATGCCGGCACTTGCTATGGCACCCTCAAGAGCGAGATGGAGCGGATTTGGTCGAAGGGCCATGTGATCCTCTTCGATGTGGACGTAATGGGTGGCATCAACCTCAAACACATCTTCGGCGATAATGCCTGTTCGATCTTCATCATGCCCCCCTCGAAGGAGGAGCTCGAACGCCGTCTGCGCGGCCGCGGCACCGACTCGGAAGAGGTGATCCTCAAGCGTCTCGGCAAAGCCGAATTTGAACTTGCCAAAGCACCCGAATTCGATCATGTAGTCGTAAACGACCGCCTGGACGAAGCTGTAGCCGAGACCACGCGACACATTGAGCAATTTTTAGCCCGCTAAACCCCTAAAAAGTGAAAAACGTACTCTTATATTTCGGTTCGTTCAATCCGATCCACCGAGGCCACATCGCCCTGGCGGAGTATGCCGTGGAGCAGGGCCTTTGCGACGAGGTAATCCTTGTTGTTTCGCCCCAAAACCCCCACAAAGCAACCGCCGACCTCGCCCCCGAGTTGATGCGCTTCGAGATGGCAGAGAAGGCTTGTGCCGCCTCGCGATTCCCCGAGAAGATCAAGCCTTCGGTGATCGAGTTTATGCTCGAAAGACCCTCATATACAGTAAACACACTGCGCTACCTAAAGGAAAACTTTGGATCGGAGATGCACTTCTCGATCCTAATGGGGTGTGACCTCATCAACACCCTCGACCGCTGGAAGGAGTGGGAGGAGATTCTCGCCAACTACCCAATCCTGGTCTACCCGCGTCGAGGTTGCGAGGTAGAGAAATTCCAGGAGCGCATCACCTACCTAAAGGAGGCTCCCTTGTGCGACTTCTCCTCGACCGAGGTACGCGAAGCGGTGGAGCGCGGAGGCAACACCCGCGAGATGCTCCTCGCTGAGGTGGCCGACTACATCCGCGAGAAGAACCTCTACACCACCTCGTGGCGCATCCTATCGCTCAATGCCGCCCTGGAACAGGATCCTCAAAATGCACGCCTGCTCCTGGAGCGAGGCTCGTGCCAATACCGCTCGGGGAGTTGGGGTGATGCAATCAACGACTTCAACCGCTGCCTGGAGCTCGAACCCGACAACCAAGAGGCCAAGCAGCTCAAAGAGATGGTCTACGAAATCCTCTCTTACCGATACACCGATATTTATAACCCTTGACAAGAAGAATGAAAAGACTCCAAATAGCCCTTTTGGCCGGAGGCAACTCCTCGGAGCGCGAGATTGCACTCAACAGCGCGGCCCAAATCGCCGAGGCCCTCGACCGCGAAAAATACGATGTGAAGGTGATCGACCTCCACTATCGTGACTGGAACTACACGGCTCCCGATGGTTCGCAATGGCCTCTCGACAAGAACGATTTTTCGCTCACCGTGGCCGGAGAGAAGACTACGTTCGACTACGCCTTGGTAATCATCCACGGCACTCCGGGTGAAAACGGCATGCTGCAAGGTTACCTCGAAATGATGGGTATTCCGCACTCGTCGTGCTCAACCACCTCGTCGGCCATCACCTTCGACAAGATCTCCACGAAGCGAGCCGTGCGCGATGCCGGCCTGAACCTCGCTCGCGAGATCTTCGTGCGCCGAGGCGATAGTATCGACCCCGAGGCCGTGGCCAAGGAGTTGGGACTTCCGCTCTTTGTGAAGCCCAACGCCAGCGGTTCGTCGTTCGGCGTAACGCGCGTGGTAGAGGTGGGGGAGATCCTGCCTGCCATCGAACTGGCCCTCACCGAGAGCGAAGAGGTGCTGATCGAGGAGTGTATCACGGGGCGCGAAATGGGGTGTGGTATCCTGATCACCAAGGAGGAGGAGTTGCTGTTGCCGATCACCGAGATCATCTCCAAAAAGGACTTCTTCGACTACGAAGCGAAGTACGAAGCCGGCATGTCGGACGAGATCACCCCGGCCGACATCTCGGAGGAGATCCGCCTGGCCTTGAACCACGCCACACGCCTGGCCTACAAAGCCTGCCGTTGCAAGGGTATCGTGCGCGTGGACTTTATCGTTACCCCCGAGGGTAAGCCCTACCTGATCGAGATCAACTCGATCCCGGGCATGAGCTCCGGCAGCATCGTTCCAAAACAAGCTCGTGCCGCCGGTCTAACGCTGGGCGAACTGTTCGACAAAGTAATACAAGACACTATGTAACTTACCTGTTTATGATTGACATTGACGATAAGATTGTTTCGACCGACCTACTCAAAGAGTGCTTTGCCTGCGATTTAGGACAGTGCAAGGGGATCTGTTGCGTGGAGGGTAACGCGGGAGCTCCTCTCGAAATGGACGAGGTGGATATCCTAGAGGAGGAGTTTACAAACTATCGGCCCTACATGACAGAAGCAGGGATTAAAGCGATCGAGGAGCAGGGATTCATGGTGATCGACTGCGACGGAGACTACACCACCCCCCTGGTGAACGATGCCGAGTGCGCCTACTCCTTTGAAGAGAATGGTATCACCTTTTGCGCCATCGAGAAGGCGTGGCGCGAGGGCAAGTGCGGCTTCCAGAAGCCCATCTCCTGCCACCTCTATCCCATTCGTGTAGCCCAATTCAGCAATGGCACCGTAGGCCTCAACTACCATCGTTGGTCGGTCTGCCGATCGGCCGTGGAGTGCGGAAAAAAACTCGGCATCCCGGTCTATAAGGCCCTCAAAGAACCGATCATTCGTCGCTTCGGCGAGGCCTTCTACGAGCAGCTGGAGGAGGCTGCCAAACTCATCAACCAATAGCGAAAATAACAACAGACAACACAATGAATACCAAACATTTCGTTCTTTTAGCCTTATTGTTGCTCGGAGGCTGGGTAGGAGATCTACAAGCCCAGAATTTGAACCGTGCCAAGGAGTTGTTGCGTGAGATGCAGGGCGAGCTCGACCGCCTCGAAGCCCGTCAAAAGGAGCTCGAAGCCAAGGAGCAAAAACGACTGGCCGACTCCACGGCCAACGCCAAGGCGGCTGACTTCTTCCCCGAAGAGGTGCTCGACCAAAATTCAATCGAGGAGATGCACCAGCAGGAGCAGCATCGCGTAGCCTCGGTGGCCCCCGTCAAGGAGGGGGAGGCAATTGACACCCTCGCCTCGGCCAACGAAGCTATTCGCATCATCCTCTACAACGATAACACCTGGCGTTATGTACGCGACCGCGAGATCTGTAAAGACAACGAGATTTTCTCGCGCTATTGGGATACGGTAAACCTCTTCCCCTACAAGGAGGTGCCGCTCGACAAATTCCCCGCCTCGATGGCCATCGATCTGGTAGACTCCCTGCGTTCGTATCACTATCCCTACAAAGGGACTATCAAATCCTACGGCAAGTTCGGGCCACGTCGTCGTCGCCCGCACCGCGGTATCGACCTCACGCTCCAGACCGGTGACCCGATCTACGCTACATTCAGTGGTCGTGTGCGCATCTCGCGCTACAACTCGGGAGGCTACGGAAACCTGGTGGTCATCCGCCACGACAATGGCCTGGAGACCTACTACGGCCACCTTTCGAAGCGTATGGTTGTGGCCGACCAATGGGTTGAGGCGGGTCAAGTAATCGGATTAGGCGGCTCCACAGGACGTTCCACGGGTCCCCACCTCCACTACGAAACCCGCTACTACGGCCAAACCTTTGACCCCGAACGCCTGATTGATTTCGAGAGCGGAGACCTGCGCCGTGAGACCATCGTGCTCAAGAAGTTCTACTTCGATATCCATTCCAATGCCGGCCAGGATTTCGAGGAGGAGATTGCTCTTGAGGAGGAGATTAAGCGCGAAGCCGCCGAGCAGGCTGCCATGAAGTGGCACACGATCAAGTCGGGCGACACGCTTGGCGCCCTGGCTCGCAAGTACGGCACCACAGTGACGAAGATCTGCCAACTCAACGGCATCAAATCAACCACCACGCTGCGCATCGGTCGCAAGTTGAGAGTAAGATAAGAGAAACGGCAAGCCTCATTTGGCTTGCCGTTTGTATTAATTCAAAATAAGGATCACACTAAAATCCCAGTGGGGAGGATGAAAAAGTCTCTACCGGGTCGGGTATTATCCGACCCGGTAGAGAAAAACCTCGTCATTGCGAACTTTTGCATCTTAGGGGGTTTCGAAAGGCAACGAGCGGTCATACAAAAGTATGGCAATAAACCGATTACAAAAAACCAAAGATTGCCTCAAGCAGCCACAACGACAAGGCGGTTAAGCGACACCTGAGCTCCTTGATAATCGGAAGATCCCCACGAATTTTCATGCGATGCCATCATGCAATCTAACGCCCTAAAATGAAAATTCTCGGGATGACGCTGTATGTTTACGAGGGGATTTGTACAAAAGTACAAATCCCCTCGTAAACGATTCTCTCCACCGAAATTTGAAAATAATCCCCAAATTATTCTCTCGTCTTTAGAAATATCTTATCTGTATATATTTCGGTGCATAAGCCAAATAATTTTGAATTATTTTGAGTAGTCTCTGGCGCCGAAGATCTTGGAGCCAACGCGCACCATGGTCGAACCACAGGCTACGGCAATGGGGTAGTCGTCTGACATGCCCATCGAGAGGATATCGAAACGCTCCCCGAAGAGGGGCTTCAGGCGTTCAAACCAGCCACGCAACGCCTCGAAATCACCCTTTACCACCATTTCATCCTCCGTATTGGTGGCAATCCCCATCACCCCACGAAAACGTACATGCTCGAAGTCGCG
Organism: Alistipes sp.; assembly: GCA_045614985.1. Taxonomy (GTDB): domain Bacteria; phylum Bacteroidota; class Bacteroidia; order Bacteroidales; family Rikenellaceae; genus Alistipes. The sequence goes on from JAZLDX010000003.1 coordinate 75,901, forward strand.
CCACTGCTCGGTAGCGAGCCATGCTACAAGTTCCTCTCCGCTCCAACCCGTCTTCGTCTCCTCTCGGGCGACATGAACCTCCAACAAGATATCAACCACTCGATTCAGGCGGGCTGCCTCCTTCTCGATCTCACGCACTAAGCGCTCACTATCCACCGAATGAATCAACCCAACATAAGGCATAAGCATCCTGACTTTGTTGGTCTGTAAATGACCAATCATGTGCCACTCAATGTCACGGGGTAGTGCCTCGGCCTTTGCCTTAAGTTCCTGGGGGCGACTCTCGCCAAAAATGCGCTGACCGGCCGCATAAGCCTCCTCAATGGCCTCCTTGGGGTGGGTCTTCGAGACTGCCACCAGGGTAACCCCTTCGGGCAACGAAGCCTTTATTTCGTTCAATTTTTCGGCTATTGTCATGATTTTTCTCCTTTTTTCAAAAATAAACCACCTTTCTGATGGCAAAGTTAACGAAAATTTCTATCTTTGTTAGGTTTAACGATAACAACCTAAAACTTTTTTATATGAAACACATCACTTGTTTTCTTCTTTCGGCTCTGCTCACATTAGGAGCCGTAGGTGTAGCCGAAGCCTGCACCAACTTCATCGTCACCAAAGGGGCCTCGACCGATGGCTCGGCCATGGTGAGCTATGCTGCCGACTCACACCAACTCTATGGTGCCCTCTACTTTGTACCGGGAGGTAAGTTCAAGGCCGGCGACATGCTCCGTGTCGATGAGTGGGATTCGGGCAAGTATCTCGGCATGATCCCGCAGATCGCCCAAACCTACACCACGATCGGTAACATGAACGAGCACTCGCTCATCATCGGCGAGACCACCTTCGGAGGTCGTCCCGAGTTGGAGGATCCCAACGGCAAGATCGACTACGGTTCGCTGATCTACATCACCTTGCAGCGCGCTAAGACCGCCCGTGAGGCGATTGCCTGCATCGTGGATTTGGCCAATACGCACGGCTACATGTCGAGCGGCGAGTCGTTCTCGATTGTCGACCAGAACGAGGCTTGGATCATGGAGCTCATCGGAAAGGGTCCCGAGAACAAGGGGATTGTTTGGGTAGCTCGCCGTATCCCCGATGGATATGTTTCGGCTCACGCTAACCAAGCCCGCATTACCACCTTCCCTCTGAACGACAAAGAGAACTGCCTCTATGCCGAGGATGTGATCTCGTTCGCTCGTGAGAAGGGATACTTCTCGGGCAAGGACGAGGAGTTCTCGTTTGCCGATGCCTACGCTCCGCTGGACTTTGGTGCCATGCGTGGTTGCGAGGCGCGTGTTTGGGCCTTCTTCCGCACCGTAGCCGAGGGTATGGATCAGTATGAGGATTACGCCATGGGACACAACAAACAGAACCGTATGCCGCTGTGGGTAAAGCCAACCCAAAAGGTATCTCCTAAGCAAGTATTTGATGCCATGCGCGACCACTACGAGGGCACGAAGATGGATATGACCCAGGATCTCGGTGCCGGTGGCCACGGCTGCCCCTATCGCTGGCGCCCGATGTACTTCGAGGTAGACGGCGTGGAGTACTGCAACGAGCGCGCCACGGCCACCCAGCAGACCGGCTTTTGGTTTGTTGCCCAGGCTCGCCCCGAGAAGCAGGGTATCATTTGGTTCGGTACGGACGATGCTGCCACCTCGCCCCTGACCCCGATTTATGCCAACTCAACCGAGATCCCCTGGTGCTTCTCGATCGAGAACGGCTCGATGCTCAAGTATTCGGATGAGTCGATGTTCTGGGTTACGAACCGCATCGCTCAGTTTGCCTACCTGCGCTATGATTTGATTGGCAAGCGTGTACGCACAGAAATCGACAAGTGGGAGAACTCCATCCTGAAGGCAGTTGAGCAGAAGGATATGCAGATTGCCAATGTATCCTACAACCCCAAGAAGGCTGCCAAATTGGCCACCGAGTTCTCGCTCAAAACGGCACAGACATTGTTCGACTCTTGGAAAAATCTCGACCAATATCTGCTGATAAAGTACATCGACGGCAATGTAAAGAGTGAGGACGAAAAGGGCTTCATCGAGAACGGTAATGGCAAGGATATCCCCGCAAAGATTCAGCAGCCCGGTTATAGCGAGGCTTGGAAGCGCATGGTAGCCAACGACAACGGTGAAATCCTGAAAGTTGTAAAGTAAAAACAAAACATTATGAAATACGATATTATCGTAATCGGTTCGGGCCCGGGCGGTTATGTAGCCGCCATCCGAGCCGCCCAATTGGGAAAGAAGGTGGGTCTTGTAGAGAAGGCTGAGGCCGGTGGTGTCTGCCTGAATTGGGGTTGCATCCCCACCAAAGCCCTGCTGAAGAGTGCCCAGGTCTACACCTACTGCAAGAACGCCTCGCACTATGGCGTAACCCTCGAGGGAGAGGTGAAGCCCGACATGGCTGCCATTGTAGCCCGCTCGCGCGGAGTAGCCGAGACCATGTCGAAGGGTATTCAGTTCCTGCTGAAGAAGAACAACATCGAGCTTATCCAGGGCTTCGGCACCCTCAAGGGCGAGGGCAAAGTCGAGGTGGAGGGCAACCTCTACGAAGCCGACCACATCATCCTCGCCACAGGTGCCCGCCCGCGTGTAATGCCCTTTATGCCTATTGACGGCAAGCACATTATCTCCTCAAAAGAGGCCCTCGTTCTGGATCGCATTCCCGAGTCGATCGTCGTGGTGGGTTCGGGTGCCATCGGCAGCGAATTCGCCTTCCTCTATGCCTCATTGGGTTCGAAGGTGACCATCGTAGAGTATGTAGACCGCCTGATGCCCCTTGAGGACGAGGAGGTATCGAAGGCCATGGAGCGAGCCTTCCGTAAGTTGCGTATCGGAGTGATGACCTCGACCACGGTCAAGGGGGTCAGTGTCACCGAGGAGGGTCGCTGCGCTGTAACCGTCGAGGGAAAAAAGGGCGAGCAGATTATCGACTCCGAGATGGTACTCTCGGCTGTGGGTATTGCCTCCAACATCGAAGGTATCGGCCTTGAGGAACTTGGCGTACAAACCGAGCGAGGCAAGGTTGTTGTAGATGAATTCTACCGCACCAATATCCCGGGCATCTACGCCATTGGCGATATTGTACCCGGCCCTGCCTTGGCACATGTTGCCTCCACCGAGGCTATCTGCTGCGTGGAGAAGATTTGTGGTTTGGAGCCCAACCCCGTTGACTACTCAACCATCCCGTCCTGCATCTTCACCTCACCCGAAGTGGCTTCGGTAGGTCTTACCGAGCAACAAGCACGCGACAAGGGTATCGAAATCAAGGTAGGTCGCTTCCCCTTCACCGCATCGGGTAAAGCAACAGCCGCCGGCGACCGTGATGGTTTTGTAAAGTTGATTTTCGATGAAAAGGAGCAACTCATTGGCGCTCACATGGTTGGCGCTACCGTTACCGAGATGCTCGGTGAGCCTACGCTGGCCAAGCAACTCGGCGCCACGGCCCACCAAATCGCCCGCACGATTCACTCCCATCCCACGATGCACGAGGCGATGATGGAGGCTTCGGAGGCTGCTCTGGAGTGTGCCATCCACCTGTAGTAAATCAGACAATAGTCTTGAGGCCGTGTTGAATCAACACGGCCTCAATCTATATAACACCCACCTCCTTCGATGCCCTATAAAAAGGCAATCTCACAATCCCACCAACAACGACAACCAACAATCTACAAATCAACATATTACGCCAAAAAAGAGGAGGATAATCCGGAGTATTAAATAAAAAATCGTTTTTTCTATTGTAGATTTCGTCCTATTTTCTTAATTTTGCCGAATTAAACGATGTTTTAGGGTTTATTTACCCATTACCGCAAACAGAGAGTTTGATTCACCGATGAAAAGGAGTTTTCGCATCCTCCCACTTTTGCTAATGGTAGAGTTATTTACCATTAGTAATCTTTTCGCCCAAAATTCGGGGGGGGGAATCCGTCATACGCTATCGAGTGAAATCCACTTCCGTTGGGATAAGAGCGAGTTAGACCCCCATTACATGGGCAATAATCGCACCCTCCGCCAACTCTCTCATCAAATCGACTCAATCGGCATCGAGCAAATCGACTCAGTTGTCATCCTTTCTCAATCTTCGCCCGAGGGAACTTGGCGCCACAATCAACGCCTATCTGCTCGTCGTGCCGCCACCATGCGAGGCTGGATGGAGGAGCATCACCCCGAATTGGGAAGTCGTCTGCGGGTAGACCCCAATGGAGAGTCGTGGGAGCAACTTCGAGCATGGGTACTTGCGGACCAAAAGCTAAAGAAGAGCTCTATTGAGCGTGTAGTAAATATCATCGATGACAACTCAGTTTCGATTGAGACCAAGAAGTGGCGCATGACCCACGATCCGGTCTATCGCTACCTCTATCGTACCTACTACCCGCGCATCCGTAACTCAATGATTTGCGTGGTCTACTACCAACCCCGCAAGCTGGAGCCTCTGAATCCCGAAATTAAGCCCGTAGTGGCAATGAAGCCTATCGAGATGAGCAAGATGCCCATCGAGACTCCGGTTTTGCGCGACACGCTCACCCTGGCCGCCAAGACGAACCTGCTGTATGATGCCCTCACCGCACTGAATGTAGAGTTGGAGGTTCCCATTCGCAACCACTGGTCAGTGGCGGCCGAGTACGCCTTCCCGTGGTGGGAGAAGGGCAACAAACACTGCTTGCAGATGCTCAATGCGGGCATCGAGGGGCGCTATTGGTTCCGCAACAACCGCTACCACGCCGAAAAGTTGCGCGGCCACTTCCTGGGCCTCTACGGCATGTCGGCCAAGTATGACTTCCAATGGGATCGCGACCTCTGCTACCAAGGCGAGGGATGGTCGGTGGGCCTTACCTACGGCTACTCGCTGAAACTCTCGCGCCACCTCAACATGGAGTTCTCGATCTCGGTAGGCTACCTCTCCACGACCTACCGCCACTACTTTCCGGCCGATGACTACAGCGAACTATGGATCGACCGCTCGAAGCAGGGCCGCTTGAACTACTTCGGCCCCACAAAGCTGAAGGTTTCGTTGGTTGTACCCATCCATATACCTTACACGAAAAAGAGAGGAGGTGACCGATGATGCGTAGTTGGAGATACCTGCTTTCGATGCTCGTCGGGCTGTTGGCCCTGAGCGGCTGCGTGCGTCGCGATCTGCTCGACCCCGAATTGGCGGCCGAGTTGCGCATCCGCCTCTTGACCGACGGAGTCCACAATGTCACCTGCGACATCTACAACCCCGAGCTTCCGCGTCCCGCCCTGACGAGCGACAAACTGCGTGCGCTGATCTACAACGCCTCGGGCGAGAAGTTACTCTCGCAGGGCTTCCTATCGCATAAGAGTTACGATGCCGCGGGAAACGAGGTATTGAGCGATGCCATCTCCCTCACCTCGGGCGACTACCGCATCGTGGGTTACAACTTCGACGTAGATCGCACACAGATCGAACACGAAAGCAAGTATAGCACCATCCGCGCTATCGGCACGGAGATTCCGCGCAGTTACTACACGCGCTTCGGCACCCGCACCACGAAAAGCGAGGCGATCTTCTTTCCGCCCGAACACCTATTGGTGGCCCGCGAAGAGGCGTTGCATGTGGCCAACCACACGGGCGTAAAGCGTATCGAGTTGGATGCCCGCACGGTGGTGGAGACCTACTACCTGCAAATCCGCATCTCGGGGCTGGAGCACATTGCATCCAACGCCCTTCCCGTCGGTAGCCTCTCGGGCATGAGCCCCTGGTACTACCTCGGAGAGAATCGCTACGAGGAGACAATCTCCACCTCGCTCTACTTCGAATTGCAGCCGAGCACCGACCCCCGCATCGAAGAGGAGAATCAAGATGTAATCTGCGCCCTGATTAACACCTTTGGTCGCATTCCCGAGAGCGAGAGTGAGTTATCGGTTACCTTCAGCGTGCTCACCCGCGACGGTGAGACCCACCAAAAGGTGGTCGACATGCGCCCGATCTTCGAGAGCCAGGCGGCCCGCGAACACAACTGGTTGCTGATTGACGAGGTGTGGGAGATTCCCGCACCCATCTTCCCCGACGATAGCGGCAACGGAGGATTCAACCCCGAAGTAGACGACTGGGAGGATATCGAGGAGGTGATCCCGATCGGCCCACGAACATAACAACATGAGAAAAAAATTTTAACACCAAAACAAATAAACAAACAAACTTAATTATTAACCCCAAAAACAAACAAAAAATGAAAAAGTTACTGTTTTTAGCAGCGGTTGCAGGCGTAGCGCTTGTAAGTTGCGTAACCGAGCACGAGGAGATGGTAAAACCCGCCTCGCAGCAGGAGATCACATTCGAGGTAGCCAAGTACAAGCCCTCGGAGACGCGTGCCGAAGTGGACTTCCCCACCAGCAGCACGTTCGGCACCTTCGCCTTCTATGAGAACACGCTCATCGCAGGCCACTCGACCTACATGGACAACGTGGAGATCATGTACAAGCCTGTTGGTTCGGGTATCTGGGCTCCGAAGGAGGGTCAGTACTTCTGGCCGACGCAGGGTCACCTCGACTTCATCAGCTACGCTCCCTACAATGCTGATAAGTCGAATGCTGCCGTGCCTCAGATCGACGACTCCGATGTACAGCAGACCTTCAAGTACCAGTCGTTTACGGTAGATGCAGCCAACCCCGTAGACCTCCTCTACAGCGACAAGGCCCTGCACCAGACCTCGAACACGGCTCACTATGGTTTCGAGGGTGTTCCCACGCTCTTCCACCACGCCCTGGCCAAACTCAACATCAAGGTAAAGGCCCTGCGTCTGGACAACAGCGTTTCGTCGCCCGGTGAGGTAACCCGTTGGGCCGTTACGATCAACAAGATCACCATCAACGGCATCTACAACGAGGGTACGCTGACGATGAAGACCACCAACTCGCACGGCGGTTCCACGACCAACACCTGGACCAACCAGCACAGCAGCGGCTTCAACGTATGGGCCAACACCAGCAGCACGACCACGAAGGAGTGGGCTGTGGATCAGGCTCTGACCACGTCGGAGACCTTCTACGGCAACGGTACGGCAACGGTTGCCAACAACTACTTCATCCTGCCCCAGTTGCTCATTGACCACCAGCAGTCGATCACCATCGACTACACGATCGTAACCACGAGCCCCAACGGTCAGGTGGGTACGAAGGCCTACACCGTTACCAAGTACTTCAACGAGTTCCCCGCAGTGGACAACTGGGAGTGCGGCAAGAACATCACCTACACGATCGTGATCGACCCCTTCGGCGACGAGATCCACTTCGCCCCCAAGGTGGTAGACTGGGAGAATGTAGATGGCGTAATCTCGATCTAATTCTCCGGGCTTAAACAAAAAGCCCATCCTTTGGATAGGGTAGGGGTGATACCCTCCCTATCCCCAACAAAACGCAAAACAAGCGAAAACAACAAGAAAGCAATGCGCAACCACCTCATGATATGGGCCCTGCTCCTGTTGGGAGCCTGCACCACCTCGGAATCGAGCCCCACGCCCGATCCCGAAGCGGGAAATGCCATCTCGTTTGGCATCGCACAACAGGAGAGCGGTCGCGCCTCCACGCTGATCGGAAGCACCGATCAGGCGGATTTTCGCGCCCAACCCTTTGCGGTCTATGGCGACTGGATTGACCCCAAAAACTCGGCCCGAACGGAGGTTTTTCATGATGTGGAGGTAAGTTACCAACCCCAGCAGGGAAATTCTCCCTCGGGCTGGAACTACTCACCCGTTCAGTATTGGGAATCCACTGGCGAATACAACTTCCGCGCCTATTGGCCCGCTTCGGCCCATGTATTGGGTACGGCCTCGGCCCAAACCCTGGCCCTGGAGTACAGCATGCTGACTCAAAACGAAGACCTGATGGTGGCCTATAACCACGTTCCGACCAAAAACAACGGAGAACCCGTGGCGTTGCAATTCCACCACACGTTGGCGGCCGTGGCCGTGAAGTTCCACACGCTAAACAGCGGCATGACCTGTCGCGTCAAGGAGTTCTTCTTCACGAGTCTGAACTACATCGGTGCCTTGCCCTACTACTCCACCGACACCACGCCCGACGTAACCGAGAGTTGGATCTACGCCGAAGGTTCACGAAGTTATGTCGACCCCGACAACATCTTCCTCTCGGAGCGATTGCGCCCGTGGAGCGACCCCGAAGGGCGCACGCTGACCACCTCGCCCGACGATTACCCCGAAGAGTTCGACCTCTTCCTGCCCCAATCGCTGGTGGTCGGAGCAGGAACACCGCCCCCCTCGATCACCTTCACGGTCGATATCGAGTGGGACTCGACCGATACGGTGAGCACCACCATTGCCCTGCCCACCACCAACTCGAAAGGGGAGGAGATGGTTTGGCGAGCCGGCAAAAAGTATATCTACGTCATCACCGTCGAGGCCGACCGATTCGACATCGAGGTAAAGACTTGCGAGTGGGACAAGGTCGATGCCGTGATTGGCGACATCCGCTTCTAACCCGCGCTGCCGAGCGAAGTAAACAAAACTGAAACGAAGAGAATTGCGATGAACCCGAACTATCTGAAATATATGGTGTGGCTACTCTTGTGGCTCATTGGAGGCTGCATCAAAGAGGAGTCGCCCCTAAACGAGACACCTACCGGAGCCCTCACTTTGCAGGTGAGCACCGGAGCCCCCACCCGAGCCCAAAGCCCGGGCGACGGCAACCTCTACGACGGAGGCGGCATGGAGGATTTGACTCTCGTGTTGGTGAACCCGAACAATCGGGTAGCCGCCATCCAGCGACTGACGAACCTCACGGGTCAGGAGCAACTCATCCGAGAAGTAACCTTTGAACACCTCGATGTGGGTAACTATGTGGTCTATGCCTATGCCAACACGCGCCGCAGTTACCTAAGCGAGGCCGAAACGTTGCTCTCGTCATTGGCTGTGGGCAGTAACTTCGGAGCCACCCAACGCGATGCCCTCTTTACCACCCTCACGGGCCGTACTGCCCCCGAAACCTCGCCTACGCAGCCCCTGCTGCTGACCGCCTCGCAGGAGGTGAAGATCGAGATGGGCATCTCGACAGCCTCGATTGTGATGATTCGTCCCGTGGTGCGCTTCGAGGTGAAGCTTCACAACCACTCGACCTATCCGCTCCGCATCACCGACTTCTCAACCAGCAACTTCAACCCCTCGACCGGCTACCTGATTCCGCACAACGGGGCCATTCCCCAATCGGTAAGTTACCGCGCTCTACCCACCTACGACACCTTCACGGGGGGCACCGACATCGAAGTCGCCGCAAATACCGAGGAGGTGATCTACCAAACCGAACTCTTCGAGAACCGCGCACCAAGTTATACGCTCAACCTCTCGTTGGAGAGCAAAATCGAGAGCACGGGCTATCAGATTACGAACCAGACCTCGCTGAGAACCAACACCCAATATGCACTACAAAACGTCGATTCGGGTCGCTACCTGGTGGACAACAACGGCTCGCTCGGCCTGGTCAATTCGCTGAGCGAGGCCGCCTCGCTGGAGCATGCCCTGTGGACCTTCAGCAGCACCTCGAGCGGCTACCTAACCAATGTCGCCACCGGCAACCGCTTCCACCGAAGCACCCAGGCCAACACCGGCACAAACCGCAGCCTGACCTTCTCGAACCGCGGAGGGGGTGTGTTTTGGATCTATTACTCCACCTCCTACCTCTATGACAACAACGGCAAGGCCCAATACGGTACTGTCACCAACGACCGCCGCAACTGGCATCTGCAAACAGTAACTTACGGTACGACCACCACAACCGTTCCCTACTCGGTGAGCAACCAGCCACTCTACATCGTTGACAAAGAGACCGCCAAAGAGAGTCTCATGAGTGAGCAACTGCGCAACCAATACATCTCGGTAGTAATCAACGCCTATTACAGCGATCAGATGGGTTCGTTCCGCTTCGAGGTGAGCCCCTGGACGGAGAAGAACGAAGAGGTGGAATTTAATTAAACGGAAAGAGATGAAACGACTCATACAGAACCTCTTATGGAGCCTGCTCCTCCTGGCGGGATGCGCCCAGGATCCGCAGTTGGAGCAAACCTCCGCAAGCGACGGAAGCCCCGTGGAGATGATCCTCCGATTTGGAGCATCGCACCACCTCGACATCGAGGTAACTCGCCAAACCATGCCCGAACTCTCGGACGAAGCGAAGGTATGGAACCTCTACCTCTTCATCTTCGACCAGGAGGGCAATAAGATCTATGGTCGTTACTTCGATACGGCAAATGCGCTCGATAGTGAGGCTGCCGTAACCTCCTCGGCCTCCGACGCCTGGTTTGTGAATGTACCCTCGGGAAACGAACAAAATTGCTCGGGCGTGATCAAGGTCAAGACCGTCTCAAAGGAGAACTGCAAAATCTTCGCCATCGCCAACATCGACAGCGAGATGTTTAGCCTCTCGCCGGAGAAGTTTCAGCTGATTCAGCACCAAGATGAACTCACCCGAAGCGTAGTGAACCTCAAGCAGTTATTCGTTGAGCGAAGCGGTATCTTCCCGATGACGGGCGAGCTCTCGCCCATCCATACCGCCTCGCTGAGCGGCACCCTTTATCTGGAGCGAATCGACGCCAAAGTCCGCTTCTGGATCAAGACGGGAAACAACGAAATCCGCGCCTTTACGCTCACCAATTGGCAGGTCTTCAACGCCTCGGCCGACAGCTATCTGATGGGGCGTGAGGTGCGTGAAAAATATGGGATCACGACGGAGGACTCCGCCATATCCTACTTCAACAGCACGGTCAAGGGTTGTGAGGTGGAGGAGCTCTACGAAGGCAAGAATACCACGACGATAGAAGACGACAGAACGCGCTACGGCTTCTCGTTCTATCTGTTGGAGAATGCCCTGCCCCCGAAGAAGAGCCCTTCGACCTATGCCGATCGCGAGCGATGCGTAAAAAGCGACGAGGGGCTGAACGGCGAGTGGGAGTATGCCAATAACCACTCGACCTATGTGGTACTCTCGGGCCACCTGGAGATGGAGACCTCCTACGAAGATGGAGAGAATACCAAAGAGGGGGCTACACTGAGCGCCAATGTGCGGTACATCATCCACCTGGGGGATTTTACCAATGCTGGACCGAGCGACTTCTCCACCGAACGCAACACCTCCTACACCTACACCGTGACGATCAACGGCGTAAACGACATTCGCATCGAGGTGGACACCTCGAATGACGACACCGACGGCGTTACCGAAAATGCCCCCGGAGCCACCGGCGAGGTGACCATCACCCTGCAAGAGATTTTCGACTGCGATGCCCACTACACCTCCCATGTGATGAGTTTCGATCAGCGCTACATCCAGCCCGATAAGATCACCTGGTATGTACGCACCCCCTTCGGCGAGGGCAAGCCGACCTCGGTAAACGGATCGGATGTAACAACAGGTTTGGACTTCAAGTGGGTGGAGTTCCGCGAAAACACAAAATACAACAACGTCTACAGCCCCAACCGACAGCGCTACCTCCCGCACTCGACGAAGCGTGATGCCGACGGAAATCCCTACCCCTCGTCGGACGGCAAGACCCTCTATGTGGATGAGTTGGTCAAGTTCCTGCGTGAGCAGAAGAGAGCCTACGATGCCGGACTTCCCAATGCCTTCGATGACAACGGCAAAATCTACTTCACGGCCTTTGTCAACGAATTCTACTACGACGAACACCCCTTCACCTCCACAGCCGGAACCCTCCTCTGGAAGCGAGTCGTCAACCAAAAGGAGATGCGCCTGATGCACATCCTCTCCGACACGAAGGAGAGCCTGGACAAGGAGAGTCAGGTGGTGGGCTCCTCCTACACCATTCAGCAGAAGTCGATTCAGACTATCTACAACCACAAACACGAGACCCTGCACGATGCCTGGGGCACGGAGCATACAGACGAGTACCGTCTGCTGCCCTACAACAACGTATCGTACAACGGCACCGCCGAAAGACGAGGCAACACCGACGACTACAACGGCCGCCTGAATACGATGAAAGAGTGGGGACTCGTTACCTCCGGAAACCAATTTATCGAGGGGGTACGGTGGGATAAATTCCTCAACCTGGAGGCTACCAACGAGCAGTCGGAACTTTGGGATGGCACCCTCACAACCGACAACTTCAAATACCTGCGCTACTCCTGCCTATCGCGCAACCGCGACAACAACGGCAACGGGGTGATCGACCCGGGCGAGGTGCGTTGGTATATGGCCGCCATCAAGCAGTTGGTGGGGCTTTGGATGGGGGCCGATGGCATCGACAACTCGGCACGTATGTACAACCGCTCGGCCGCCGACCAGGCCAGCGACGATCAAAATCGTTGGCGTCAGCATGTGGTTTCGAGTACCACCACCAGCAGCGACGGAAACGACAACAACAGCAACAACCCGATATTGATCTGGGCCGAAGAGGGTGCTGCCACGGGTAACCTGAAAGGCTCTTACGATTGGGGTGGTCAAACTGCCTGGGAAATTCGCTGTGTGCGCAATCTCGGCATGGACGACAGCGACAAGGCCAACCTCCTGGCTACCGCCACCGACTATGTCATCAAAAAGGGAACAGATGCCGTGCCTCTGTTCGACCTGGAGTATCTGAACGAGGAGTCGTTCCGCAACTTGGGCGAAGAGGGCTACGATTTGGTCTATGCCGACGAACTTTCGTTCCAAAACCGCCTCTACAAACAATTTGAGGCCACCTCGATCAACTCGCCCACCTTCAGCAAGATCTCCTTCCCCATGATGCAGGAGGAGTTGGATAAATCAATGGGCAACAACCCCTTCTGTCCGAAGGGCTATCGTCTGCCCAACCAGCGCGAGTTACTGATTATGCACCTCTACGCCGCCACCTCATTCTGGAACAACACGAATTACTGCTATTCGCGCACCTACTATTCCCATGGTATGGCCGGAAGCAACCCCAAAGATACGGAGATCAATGGCGATCGGTATAATCAACAAAAGACCGGCTGGGCACGAGATCACAGCAACGTCTTTATGGAAAACAGTATCAGGAATGAAAACCACCGCGCCACGTCGGCTCGTTGCGTGCGGGATGTAGAGATGTAAGCGGTTGCGCCCCCAATAGAGAAACCCCGAATGGGTACATACTTCGAAGTATGCCCATTCGGGGTTTTTCTGTCCAGGCGGATCGGCCCTACGAAAGCGAGCCGTTTACTTGAACCACTCGGTCAGGTGGTGACGTGCCCACAAATAGTAGACGAGGATACCAAGCCAACTCGTCAGGAGAACGGCGACAGTCGTCAGTACTTTTCCGGGCAGCGTGATGGGCTTCTTCAGGATGTCGAACACGCACCAAACGGCGCAAATCAAACCGGCTAAATAGAGTAACATAACTTTAAATTTTTAAGTGATAAAATATTGTGTCTTTTAGTCTTCTTGCGGTTGGGGCTCGAGGGGCTCCAGGTAGATGGCTTCGTCGTAGACCACACGACTCAGGTAGAGGCCCTGGGCCGGGGCTCCGGCACTCGAGCGCGAGAGGTCGCGCGCCTCGATGATGGCCTCAAACTCCTCGGGCGTATAACGTCCGCGCCCCACATCGACCAACGTACCCACAATCGAACGCACCATGTTGCGCAGGAAACGGTCGGCCCGGATCGTGAAAATGTACATACCATACGAATCAACCTCCCAAGAGGCATGGGTCAGGTGGCAGATATTGGTCTTGTTGTTCGAGTTGAGTTTGGCAAACGAGGTGAAATCATCATATCGCAACAAAACCTCGGCAGCCTTATTCATCTTCTCGACATCGAGCGGCACATAATATTGCCACGCCGAGTAGCGGCGGAAGGGATTCTTACGCTGCGAGATATAGTAGGTGTATTCTCTCCCTATGGCATCGAATCGCGCGTGAGCATCATCGTGCATCAGGCGAATGGCACTAACGGCTATATCGTGAGGCAACACAAGGTTGAGTTTATAAACCAACTGCTTGCAGTCCAACGACTTGTCGCTATCAAAATGAGCCACATAAAACGACGCATTAACACCCGTATCGGTACGCCCACAACCAACAATCTCGGTCGGGGTACGTA
>JAZLDX010000004.1:0-26330 GCA_045614985.1 Alistipes sp.
ATCCGACTTGTATTTCGAGGTGTCTACTTTGCTCATCCTCGCGGACGACGGGCGTGTAGCGGCCGTCGGGGGTGTACTCAATCCAGCCGATGCCGTGGTTGGTGGGGGTGGGGTAGAGGGCGTTGCGCACCCCTTTGACCGTGCGCGGCCGATCGCTGCATAGATCGAGGTAGCAGAGGCGCGAATTGACTCGTTGCTCGAAGAGAAGCGAGCGGCGGTATTCGGTCCACCAAAGGCGGCCGTTCTCGCCCAGCATGGGGCGTGTGGAGAGGTGGCCCGTGTAGGACATCTTTTGCTCTCGGCCGGAGTGTATATTTACCCGAACAAAGCGTGCCGGGCGGTTTAGGGCCGACTTGAGGGCGATGACCGTGCTATCGTTTACCTCGGTGGGCCATTGGTAGCGGGTGTAGTTGCGTTGGGGCAATTCGTGGATTGCTGTGGCTGTGGGGTTGGCTTTGGGAAGCGAGTCCCAATAGTCGTTCAGCTGCTCGAAAGTCTCGCGGAAGAGTTTCCGGACGCTCGTGTCGTAAAATTTGTTCAAGGCGGTGCTGATCGTGAAGATCACATAGGGGTTGCGCACACCATACCAAGCCACCTTGTCCCAAATGTTTTCATCGTAGCGGTTGTAGGAGTAGGCTGCGATTTGGTAACCCAATTGGTAGTGGTCGGGGATGAAGTCGATGAAGGAGCCACAGAACCATTTGTCGGGGTTCTTTTGTCGTAGCATATCGCGACCCAAGGCGCGGTATTCGAGCGTGAAGGAGGGTTGCAGACCGCGACCAAACGACGACATCTCGGTCTCGGACATGACGGCATCGCCCTCCATGAGCCAGATGGGAAGAAAGAGCAGTCCCACGGTCGATCCCTGCTGGCCGAGCAGGTAGCTCAACCCCTTGATCACCCCTTGGTTCAGGTTGTTGTACTGTACGGCGTGGCGGTATTCGTGGGCAGTGAGTTGCTTATACCAGGGCATCGAGTAGCTCTCGATGGCGGGGGAGGTAAGAAACTCCACACGCTTCGGGAGCCACATCACCAATCCGTTCGACTGAAAATTCTCGGGGTGCATCACAAAGGGGATACGCATCGGGCCGTGGCGGAATCCGTAGCCGATGTAGGGGCTGACCTGCTCCACGGTGAAGAGGGTGCGGGCAGCATAGGAGGAGGCTGTGTCGGGGTAGATGATCCGCACCTGGTCGCTCTTCATCGAACGCCACTTCAATCCGATGGGATCGGCTCCCCAGGTATAGTACTGCGCCGAGACACGTTCTGTCAACAGCAGAACAAACCCTAAAAAGAGTATGAATTTCAGTCGGTTCAAATTGTTTGAAGGTTATCTGCAATTTGAAATTCGATTCAACTTCCGGCCTTCTTGCACTTATAGCCCTCCTTGAGCAGAAGTTCCACCACGCGGTCGCGGTGGTCGCCTTGGATCAGGATTTCGCCCTCCTTGGCCGAGCCTCCTACACCGCATTTGGTCTTCAACAATTTAGCCAAAGTCTGTAAATCTTCCTCACGGCCGACAAACCCTTTGACGAGGGTGGCTACCTTGCCTGCGCGGTGTTTGCGGTCGAGCCAAACGCGCAGATCTTGTTGGGCGGGGGGCAGGGTTTCAGCTTCGGGCTCCTCGTCGGTTTGGTATTGAAAGTCGGGGTTGGTCGAATAGACCATGCCCAGGCGGGCTTTCCAGTCGTTATCCATGGTGTTTTGGTTCGTTTTTGTCGCTGATCTCTCTCTTGCGGGCGATTTTTACGCCCTATTTTGCACAAATGTACGAAAAATATTAACTTTGTAGAGCGATGAGTGGCGGATTTATAAAAAAATTGCGACAATTGGTGCCCTTTTGGCGCCGTGCCGCGGAGGGAGAACTCCCGCCGCCCCTGCCTGATTTGTCGCAAAAACGCCTCGTCCGCGTCTTTGTTGAGGGGTATGACGATGTCTCTTTTTGGCGATCAATTTTCGACCATTTTCAGAACCCTTACCTTCGTTTCGAGATCTCGGTGCCGAACCGCGAGGATCTTCCCAAGGGCAAAAAGGTGCTTCTCAGTATGCTCCCCTCGGCCGGAGAGGAGCTCTTACTCTGCATGGATGCCGACTTCGACTATCTGATGCAGGGGGCTACCGAGCAGTCGCAGCAGGTCAATGGCTCGCCTTTTTTGTTCCACACCTTTGCTTACGCCACTGAAAATTTTCTCTGCTACGCCGAGACACTTCACAATGTCTGTGTGAAGGCGACCAAAAACGATACGCGCATCTTTGATTTTGTCCGTTTTATGGCCGAGTACTCGTGTCGGATCTATCCCGCCTTTCTTTGGTATGTCTATTCGGCTCGCGAGGATGTACCCCATGTCTTTCCGCTCGTGGATTTCAAGAATACAGTGCGCTTGGGCTACCTCGATTTGCACGACAACGGGCAGGCTACCCTCGACTGGCTATCGCGCCAGGTGGAGCGCTCCTGCAAACGCCTTGAGACGAAGTATCCCGAGATGGCCGACAAGGTAGTGGCTTATGGGGCTGAACTCTCGGAGCGAGGTCTGCGACCCGATCATACCTACCTCTTCATGCACGGACATACACTCCTGGATCATGTGGTGATGGTGCTTTTGCAGACGGTTTGTGAGCAGCTTCGGCGGATGTCGATCGAGAAGATTCAATCCTCGAAAAAGCGGGGTGTGGCCTTCAATAACGAGATGAGCAACTATCGAAATGCCCAGCGTTCGATCCGCGATGTGCTACTCGACAACGACAACTACACCGAGTGTTGGCTCTATAAACGTCTCCATCATCGCATCGAAACTTATGTCCGCGCTACGGTTGAAGCGATGCGCCTACGTGGAGAGATTCCGGCCGATTCGAAACTCGAATTTCCACTCTCGAAACGCCTCAAGGAGTTGCGTGATTTGAGAAATCTATCCTGACCCCCCCCATGGGTATAAAATTAAGAGAAGAAAGGTTACCTTTCTTCTCTTCTTGTTGGTTGGAATAGAGCATACTTTGGGTCTTACCAACCGAAGGTGGGTTTCACCACTCCGAACAGCAGCCAAGCCACAAGGAATGTGGCCACGATGTTGAAGCATTGGGCCGTCAGGAAGGCGTAGAGCGTAGAGCGATTCTCCTTTGAGATTATCTCCTTGAGGCGTGTATCCAATCCGATGCAGACAAACGCCAGCGAGAAGAAGAGGGTCGACAAGGTCTTGGCGAGCGAGGTCTCGATCAGTTTGCCCTTGGCATTGAGGGTTAGCAGATCGGCCTCCTTGAGCATCGAGAAGAGAAGAGAAGCCACCACGAAGGCAAGGATGAATTTCGGGAACTTGTCCCAGACGATCTTCAGCGACGGGCGCTGCTTGTTGCCACCCTCCCCTTTGCTTGAGAGGTAGAGGGCGATGAAGAAGGCTACTACACCGATCAGCACATTCTGCGTCGCCTTCACCACAATAGCGGTTTTATTGGCCAACTCTCCGAGCATCTCCGAAGAGGCAACCACTCCACTCGTGGTATCAATCGTACCCCCAATCCAAGCTCCGGCAATCTCCTGTTGTACCTCAGGGTTTGATGAGAGCAACGGAACAATCATATTGGCCAGCCAAGGCATCAAGTAAATCATCGGCACCACGACAATCAGCACGACCGAGACGATGTAAGAAAGGCTCTTCTTATCGGTTCCGGAAACTCCGGCAGCCGTAATGCACGCCGAAACGCCGCAAATTGTAACACCGCTCGAGAGGGTCATGGCTGTCGCCTGCTCCACCTTGAAGAGTTTGCGAGAGATAAGATAGGCAAAAAACCAAACAATGGTAACGATAATGCAGGCCTGCATCAATCCCGTAGCTCCCGACTTCAGCACATCTCCAATCATGATGGTAGCCCCCAAGCAGACAACACCGATTTTGATATAAAATTCGCTCTGAATAGCAGGTTGAAGCCACTCGGGAATGTGGTAGGCATTGCGAATAATCAGACCAAAGATCACCGAGAAGAAGACGGGTTCGAGACCCAACTCCGATTTGATGAACTTATTTGATCCAATCCACATGGCCAAGGCCGCGATGATAAAGACTACGATAAACGAACGCAAAACACCATGCAGAGGTCGGTTCAGAAGTTTATTGCCGGCAAAGAGGGCTGTCAGAGCAATTATGAAAAGCATTGCGATTTTTCCCCATGACGAGGGGTTGCTCATGTCGGAAGGAATCGAAATGGTGGGAAGATAGGCTCCGCACGCGGCCAAGAGCAGCAGGGGGATAGAAATCATCACCACCACCCAGTCCTCGACCAGAAGTTTTTTCATAAAATTACTCATAAACACTCTATTTTTTAGCTTTTGTTCTCCTTTTTTGGGGGGGGTTAGAACATCGCAATGGCCGCGAACCCGATTGAGTTCCGTTTCTTCGAGTTGTCGGAGAAGGTTGTCAGCGTGTAGTTAAGCTGGAGCTTGACATACTTTACCGGAGAATAGTTCAAACCCACAATATAGTCCGATTGACAATATCGGTCCTCTTGGTTGTAGAAGTTGTAGCGCAATGCAGGGGCAAAATCCCCCAATTTATAGGCCGCAACCACATAGCAACCATCATTCTTGACTGCAAATTCACCTTTTCCCTGCTTGTGCCAAAGATACTCCGAACGGAGCGAGAAGGCCGTACCTTGATACTCAATACCGGCCGCAGCGCGCTGGTTGCGGATGTACTTCTCGCCACGCTCGCCGTAGCTGTAGGATCCTGTCAGGCAGAGTTCTTTGGTGGGGAAGAACTTCAGACGGCCGATCACATCCTTCGATTTGTTCTTGTCGTCGGTGTTCTTGCCTTCGCCTTGGAAGATGCCCACGTTGTAATCAAAAAGGTAGTGCTCATCCTTGGTCTTGAGAAATTTACCATAGAAGGCCACACCTAAGTCGCGGGTGTCGGGCAGGCCGGTGATCTCGTCTACGACCTTGGCCGTCTCGATCGTCTCCCACTTGGTGGGGTTCAGCGGGCCCTCCAGCGAGAAGGGGACATGGAACTGACCGAACTGAATATTGAAAGCCTCAGTGGGCTTCCATCGCAGGTAGGCATCAATGAGTTTCGGTTTGGCAAATTCGGCTTGTATGCGGTAGTCGAATTGGCGCGAGATGTCGCCAAAGAGCCAAACTCGCACATAGTTGATGTTGAAGTTTGAGGTGCCGGCGTCGTTCCATTTGTAGGTCATCTTGGCAAAACCACCCACCTGAGGTAGCTTCTCCACCAACTTGCCCCACTTTTCATTGCGGGTATTCTGCTTTTCAACCTGCTGCTCCAACTCTGTCAAGCGGGCATTGAGAGCCTCTAAATCGGCCTGTTCTTGGGCCTTCGCACCCAAAACAAAGAGGCCGAGAGCGGCCATCAGGATAAAAATTTTCTTCATGTATTTAACGCTTTTTTTCGCATTTATCCAATGCAAAGGTGATAAAATTATACGGGACAAAAGGCAGTATAAATACCCATTCCTCAAAAAATGAGTATTTATACTACTCGTTTTTTGCGTTTTTGGGCTTTTGGAAGAGTACATTCTTCTTT
Organism: Alistipes sp.; assembly: GCA_045614985.1. Taxonomy (GTDB): domain Bacteria; phylum Bacteroidota; class Bacteroidia; order Bacteroidales; family Rikenellaceae; genus Alistipes. The sequence goes on from JAZLDX010000004.1 coordinate 5,529, forward strand.
CTGGCCAATTAAAACGCACTTTTTTCGAGGGTTTAAAGGCGCAAGCGAAGAATCTTCTCAACGACTTGGTAGTCGATGTTTGCCTGCTCGCCCAAATGGGTGCCACGCTCCTTAAATCGGCTGACGATTTGTTCAACGACCTCCTCTCCAATTTTGAGTTCGGAGAGTCGAGTTGCAAGTCCCAGCGAACGGAAAAACTCCTCGGTGGCCGCAATCGTTCGGTCAATGCGCTCCTCGGTTGAGCCCTCCTCAATACCCCATACACGCTGGCCGTATTGCAAAATCTTCTCTCCCTTTTGCGCACGCATGACGTTCATCAGTCCGGGAAGAACCATCACAAGAGTCTGACCGTGGGTCGTACCACAGAGGGCCGTGATTTCATGGCCAATCATGTGGGTTGCCCAATCCTGTGGAACACCCATTGCCACAAAGCCGTTCAACCCCATCGTCGCCGAGAGCATGTAGGTAGCCATCGCCTGGTAGTCATGTTGATTTTTACGCACTTTGGGTGCTACCTCTACCAGCGTTTGCAGGATACCCTCTGACCATCTATCCATCAATGGAGAGGTGCCAGAAACAGTCAGATACTGCTCCATGACATGGACAAAGGTGTCGGCCAAACCACAAGCTACCTGGAAGGGAGGAAGCGAGAAGGTCGTCTCGGGGTCGAGAATCGAAAATACGGGATAGGTGTTGTAGAAGGCATACTTCTCACCCGTTGCAAGGTTCGAAATAACAGCTCCGCGGTTCATCTCCGAACCCGTAGCGGGCAGGGTCATAACGCTGGCAAAGGGAAGAGTTCCTCCGTAGAGCGAGGGGTTGCGAACCAACTCCCAGGCATCCTGCTCAATCTTTGCTGCGGCGGCAATCAACTTGGTTCCATCCAAGGTGCTTCCACCTCCCACAGCCAAAAGAAACTCCACCCCTTGCTCTTTGCAAATAGCCACTGCCTTGCGCAAGGTCTCCACCTTGGGGTTGGGCTCAATTCCCCAAAACTCGATATGGTCAAAACCCGTTAAGGCAGCCTTGACCTGGTCATAGACGCCATTGGTTTTAACGCTTCCGCCTCCGAAGGTCACCATGATACGTTGATTCTTAGGTAATTCGGAGGTCAATTTAGCAATCTGCCCCTTACCAAAAATCAGTTTGGTGGGGTTCTGAAAGATAAAATTGTTCATCTGAAAGTAGGTTGTTATTTTCTCTATTTATTTAAAGTTTTCGTTATTCTTTAGCGTTAGCTTTGAACAAAGATAGAAATTTATTTGCAACTATACAACAACCTCCTGCGTATCGGATCTTTCGAGGTCAAATGTCGCCGATTCGCACTATTTTCACCCCTTTGCAAAAGCACTTTTGGCAACCCTCGTAGGGGTTAAGGCTCAAAAAGTTGTGATTTGCGAAATATTTTCATACCTTTGTCCATTAAACTATCCAGCATAGAGGATGCAACACAAAGAGAGAAAGATCGTTTTTGCAGGGTCGTTCGACCCCTTTACCCGAGGTCATGAAGCCTTGGTGGAGGAGGCATTGAGGCTTTTTGACCGGGTGGTGGTGGCCATTGGCGACAACATTCAGAAGCGCGGATTCCTCTGCGTGGAGAGTCGCAAACGGCTTATCGAGGAGCTCTACCACGACAACGAGCGGGTGGAGGTCGAGCTCTATCGCGGCCTGACGGGAGATTTTGCTACCGAGATCGGAGCTGTGGCCCTGCTGCGTGGGGTGCGCAACACGGTCGATTTCGAGTATGAGAAGACGATGGCGGCGGCTAACAGGCGGCTCTATCCTCATCTGACGACCCTCTTACTCTTTACACCGGCCGAGGTGGCCGATATCAGCTCCTCGACGGTACGCGAGTTGGTGGCCTTTGGTCGCGAAGTGGGGGAGTTTATGCCCGAAGGAATTGATTTGAAAAAATATTTGTAAGATAAAGAGAAAAAGTATGCAGTTTTCAGCAGAGATGATTGCCGGCTTGCTTCAAGGTGAAGTGGTGGGCGACAAGAACACGATGGTCAGCACGGTTTCTTCCATTGAGGAGGGCAAGGCAGGCTCGATGGCCTATTTGACCAATCCCAAGTATGAATCCTATCTCTATACAACCGAGGCTTCGATCGTATTGTGCAACCGTTCGTTTGAACCCTCGCAGGAGGTAAAGGCGACGCTGATTAAGGTAGACGATGCCGGGGCCGCAGTGCTCCAGCTTCTGGAGATGTACAACGCCATGCGCCCCAAGAAACAGGGTATCTCGAAGATGTGCTCCATTTCGGAGGCTGCCGAGGTGGGCGAGGGTTGTTATGTTGGCGATTTTGCGGTGATCGAGGCCGGAGCCAAGATCGGCAAGGGGTGTCAGATCTATCCCCAGGTCTATGTCGGCGACAAGGTCGAGATTGGCGAGGGTACGATCCTCTACCCGGGCGTGAAGATCTATGAGGGTTGTAAGGTGGGTGCCCGTTGCATCCTCCATGCCGGTGCGGTCATCGGTGCTGACGGCTTCGGTTTTGCCCCCAAGCCCGATGGTTCGTTTGCCAAGATTCCGCAATTGGGTAATGTAATTATCGAAGATGATGTAGAGATTGGAGCAAATACTTGTATCGACCGCGCCAAGACCGATTCGACGATCATTCGTCGCGGAGTGAAGCTCGATAACCTGATTCAGATCGGCCACAATGTGCAGATTGGTGAGCATACCGTATCGTCGGCCCAGACGGGTATCGCCGGCACCTCGAAGGTGGGTAGCCACTGCTTCCTGGCCGGCCAGGTGGGTATTGCTGACCATGTGACGATCGGTAACCGCGTGATGGTGGGCTCGAAGAGTGGTATTGATAAGAACGTACCCGATGGGGAGACCCGTTTTGGCTATCCCGCGCTGCCCGGTATTCAGTACCATCGTGCCTCGGCTGTCTTTAAGACCCTGCCCGACCTTTCGCGCAAGGTGATGGCCCTCGAGAAGGAGGTGGCAAAACTCAAAGAGGAGTAGGCGGAGGTGAGCAGCAAGACCACATACCGCATCATGGGAATCGACCCGGGCACCAACTACATGGGGTATGGGGTGCTCGAGGTTGAGGGTCGCACGGTGCGCTCGGTGGTCTTGGGCGATATCGATCTCCATAAACTCACCAACCCTTACGCCAAGTTGCGCTACATCTTTGAGCGAGTGGGGGCGTTGATCGAAGCTTACGCCCCCCAGGAGGTGGCTTTGGAGAGCCCCTTCTTTGGCGAGAATGTGCAGTCGATGCTCAAGTTGGGACGAGCTCAGGGGGTGGCCATGGCGGCCGCTTTGAGCCGCGACCTGCCGGTCTTCGAGTATGCTCCGAGTCGCATCAAGCAGTCGATTGCGGGGTCGGGATCGGCCTCGAAGGAGCAGGTGGCGGGCATCGTGAGGGCCACGCTCAAAATCGAGGAGACTCCGCGCCGCCTGGATGCCACGGATGGCATGGCCGTAGCTCTTTGCCACTACTACATGGATCACAATGTGCTCAACGAGGCGTTGGGCGAGGCCCGCTCGAAGGGCCTTGGCGGAGGTCTGAAATCGGTGAGCAAGAAGGGAAGCAGCTCGTGGGAGAAGTTCCTCAAGGAGCACCCCGACCGCGTGAAATAGTGAAAAACCAAAAAACTAATACCAAAACAAAAGTACCATGAAAAAGACAATTTTTGCCATGATGGCCGCAGCCGCCCTGTGCAGCTGCACGAACCACAGCTACACCCTCACGGGTCAGGTAGCTCAGGAGGGTGATTCGGTCTACCTCCTCTCGATCGACCGCGAGGTGTTGGCCTCGACGGCCGTAGATGCCGAGGGTAAGTTTACCTTCAAGGGCGATGCCAAGGTTCCCGAGCTCGTCCTCTTCGCTACCGCAGGTCAGGAGCCTGCCGGTTATCTCTTCCTCGAGAAGGGTGAGATTACTCTCGTAATGGGTGAGCAGAACGATCAACCGGGCCCCGTGGTTACGGGTACCCCCGCCAACGATGCCTTTACGGCCTACGATAAGGAGATGGCCGCGATGCAGACCGCCTTTATGTTCGCCGAGAGTGCCGAGGAGCAGTTGGCCATTCGCGACCGTGCTGACTCGCTTACGGAGGCCATGGTTGATGCCAACCTCACGAACCTCTTCAGCGCCTATATCGTAGCCGGACAGTATGCCGGTCTGCCCTCGAACGAGCTGCGTGAACTCGTGGCTTCGATGGCTCCCGATGTGCAGGCTTCGGGCCTTGTGGCCAAGATCAACGAGGCGATCGAGGCCAAGGCTGCCACGGAGATTGGTCAGCCCTACATCGAGCTCAATCTGGAGAATCCCGCCGGGGAGACCGTGGCTCTCTCGTCGCTCGTTGGCGAGGGCAAGTGGGTGCTCATCGACTTCTGGGCAACCTGGTGTGGCCCCTGCAAGAAGGAGATCCCCCACCTGGTGGAGGCTTACAAGGCATTCCATGACAAGGGCTTCGAGATCTATGGCGTCTCGCTCGACCACGATGCCGAGGCTTGGAAGGCCTTCCTGCCCGCTCACGAGATGACCTGGGTGAATGTGATCGGTGCCGGTTCGGAGCAGATTGAGAAGTATGCCGTGCAGTCGATTCCCTCCAATTTCCTTATCTCGCCCGAGGGCAAGATCGTGGCTACGCAGCTGCGTGGCGAGGGGGTAATGGAGACGCTGAAGGAGTTTATCAAGTAGCCGTTCTCGTGCCGTACACTAAAATCGGAGGCGACACCTTGAGGGGTGCTCGCCTCCGTTTTTTTATTGTTTTTTGTTTCTGTTGATTTTCAGTGGGTTGTGAAGAGATTGTAAAAAAAATAAAAAAAATATCGAAAAATATTTGCACGGTAAGAAAAACTGCCGTATATTTGCACTCGCAATTCGGCACCGTAGCTTAATTGAATAGAGCATCTGACTACGGATCAGAAGGTTACAGGTTTGAGTCCTGTCGGTGTCACTAAAGCGGTTGAGATTCTCAACCGCTTTTTCTTTTTGCCTGGTCGAGCTTGCTGCGATTTTCGGATCACCTGAAAAATGGGATCACTTGTAAATTTCGGTGGAGAGAAATGTTTACGAGGGAATTTGTGATTTGCACAAATTTCCACTGCAATTCGCGACAGAGTCGTAATCACATTACCATCATATAAAATTAGGCAATCCGTTAGATAAGCTCAGCTTGCAACATTACTAGCACCCTATTCTTGTACATACCACGAAGCGTGACAAAACGCTCCATCTTTGGGAAAAGATTTTTCCTTAACATCAATCATTGTTACTCACTTATTACGCACACAAATTGAAGATAATTGAGTTTATCGGTATCAAAATGAAAAAATTGTATTATCTTTGTAGCAGAAAACCTAAACAATAAAGCATTATGGATTGGACTAGTATTGGTGTTTGGATAGCTGACAACTACCCTGGATTATTGTTGGCTTTTATAGCAGCAATAATTACATATTTCTCAACTCGATGGTATTACAAAGAATTAAAACCCCTCAAGAATGATGTAAAACATCTACCTTGTTCTGAAAGAGGTAAAACTCTCGATGATATAAAAGATACTCTTACAATTATTCGCACTTATATTGCAACACTCGATCCAGAACGAGCGTCTTTGTTTTCTAAGAAAGCAAGTCCTAGAAAATTGAATCCTACTGGCGAAGAGTTATTGAAAAATTGTAAAGGAGTTGATTTTATTTCCGACAACAAGAATATATTATTTGGTTGGTTAGATGCAAAGAATCCCAAGACTGCATTGGATTTAGAGAAAGCTTCGTTTGAAATCCTAGTAGAGAATTTGGAAGAAGATATATTTAATCCCTTGAAAAATTGGGTTTACAATAGCCCCTCTATGAAAGTTGAAGTTGATGGAGAAATAAAGGATCTCGCTGTATCATTACGAGATGTATGCTTTGTTATCAGTTTACCTTTACGAGATATTTATCTTGAACAACACCCGGAAATTATAGAAAAGTAATATTATGACGATTACACAAAAGAGCGAGAGTCAATCTCGCTCTTTTTGTATCCTCACAAAAAACCGCCCAGCTTGCAACCTTACTCGCTATATGGCTACTTATGTTGCAAGTTCTCCATTCTTATATACTACGAAGCGTGACAGATTGAAAGAAAATCACTATCTTTGGGAAATAAATTTCCTTAACATATGAAAAAGTTATTACTTATTGTGCTTGCCTCTATTTTTTGTGGCTCTATTTCGGCTCAAACCAACGAGCCAACTCCAATTACCTATTCTGCTGTTGTGCAGGTCGATGGCGTGAATGCAGATGAATTGTTTGCAAGAGGACGACAATGGTTTGCTCAGTCATATAACAATTCCAAAGTCGTGTTACAGATGGCAGAGAATAATAGGCTGGTTGGCAAAGCGCTCCTATCCTTCAAGTACGATGCAAAGGTTTATAGCGTCTTTGATTGTCAGGTAGATTATCATATCCTCATAGAGTGTCGTGATGGTAGATACAAATATACCATTGATAATTTATATCTGACTGTTGACGCATCAAAGCCTGGTGTACAGCGTGATTATGGATTGCTAACTACTTTGGAAAGTCTAGAACCTGAATCATCGTTTAAGACCGGACTAAACGACAAACATCGACAAGCTATGTGGCAACACGCCAAGAGCGTTACGGATAGCTATATGAAAGTACTTATAACCTCATTGCAGTCGGCAATGAGTGCTACAATTACTGACAATGATTGGTAAGAATACATTTGATTTAGATGTGGGGCGAGAAAAAATCTCGCCCTTTTTGTTGTGCTTTTAGATTTTTGTACCCTAAACTCAAGGGAGGAGGTACAATCGAAGGCCTCGCTGCGCCCCTACCAGAGGATCTCCTCTTTGCCGAGGCTTCGCAGGTAGGCGTTGGCTTGCGAGAAGTGGCGGCAGCCAAAGAATCCGCGGTAGGCCGAAAGAGGGGAGGGGTGTACGGCCTTGAGAATGCAGTTGCGCGAGGGATCGGCAATGGCCCCTTTGCGTTGGGCATAGCTGCCCCAGAGTAGATAGACCACCCCCTCTTTGCGCTCGGCAATGGCGCGTACTACGGCATCGGTGAACTGTTCCCAGCCCCGTCCGGCATGGGAGGCGGCCTCGTGGGCTCGGACGGTCAGCACTGCATTGAGAAGCAACACTCCCTGCTCGGCCCAACGCTCCAATTCACCGCTTGAGGGGATCTTCCCTCCTGTGTCGGCAGCCACCTCCTTGAAGATATTTTGTAGGGATGGGGGGAAGGGTACTCCGGCCCCCACCGAGAAGCAGAGACCGTTGGCTTGCCCTTCACCGTGGTAGGGATCTTGACCAATGATGACTACCTTGAGTCGCTCGAAAGGGCACTTGTCGAAGGCCCGGAAGATGTTGCGCCCCGCGGGATAGACGGTGCCTGCGGCATATTCTTGGCGCACAAACTCCGCGAGTTCGCAGAAATAGGGCTTTTCAAACTCTTCCTGAAGGATCTCCTTCCAATCTTCGGCAATTCGGACATTCATGACTCTTTTATTGCGATTATGGGATTGATATCGAATAAGCAAATGTACGAATTTTTTTGGATATTCTCTATCTTCTTGCTAATTTTGTGGGGCACATCCGCGGAAAAGGCGGTAGATGTGTCCTAAACTCCAAATAACGTTTAATCATGAAAGGAAAAATCTCTTTTCTCGGCCTACTGACAGCCCTGGCTTTCGGGATCGTAGCTTGTGTTCCCTCGAAGGAGGAGCCTGCCCCCAAGAATCTGATCTATATGATTGGTGATGGCATGGGGCTCTCGCATGTGGCGATGATGATGATCGAGGGGGGCTATCAGTCGACAGCCTTCGATCGGATGGAAAATGTTGCACTGATCTCTACCTACTCAGCGAATAACCGGGTAACCGACTCGGCAGCTGCAGGAACGGCCCTCGCTACAGGCCATAAGACCAACAACGGCATGGTGGGCATGACCCCCGATTCGCTCCCCGTGAAGTCGATCCTTGCTCGTGCCAAGGAGCGTGGTGCGGCTACGGGTATTGTGGTTACCTGCGAGGTGCAGCACGCTACTCCCGCCTCATTCTATGCCCATGTGCCGCACCGCGGATGGTATGACGTGATCTCGCGTCAGCTTGTGGGGTCAGGTATCGACTTGGTATTGGGCGGTGGCCGATCCTCGATGGTCGAGCCTGACAAGGAGCACCCCGAAAACCTCTCGCCCCTGGCGCAGATGGAGCAGGTGGGATATCGCTCGATCGATGACCTTGCGGCATTGGACTCGCTCACGGATGAGAAGGTAATCGGCCTCTTCTCGGAGGGGCACCTTCCCTCGAAACTTGCCGGGCGCGACAACTTCCTGTCGCAGGCCGTGGCCTCTTCGCTTCGATACCTCGAAGCCCGTGCTAAAGAGAATAAGGAGGGCTTTGTGCTGATGGTTGAGGGGTCGCAGATTGACTTCGAGAGCCATGGAAACAACACCCCCGGCATCTTGGCAGAGGTGCGTGATTTCGAGCAGGCCGTGGCGGTCGCCATGCGCTATGTGGAGGCCCACCCCGAGACCCTGTTGGTGGTGACAGCCGACCATGAGACGGGGGGGCTGACCATGGCGAGCGGAAACAGCGATTTCACTTCCTCGGAGAGCGGTATCGAGTACCGATACTCCACGGGTAGCCACACGGGAATTCTCGTGCCGGTTTACCTCTATGGCCGAGGAGCCGAGCAAATCAACGGAGTGATGGACAACACCGAACTCTCCCGAAAATTGGATGAGTTGATGAATTTGTAACCCAAACCGGGGCTGGCAGATGGAAACATTTGGCAGCCTTCGTTTTTTTCTCTACCTTTGAACCCGATTTGATCCCGACATTTGCGCACTATGGTACTCACGGAACAGATAAAAGATTTGGCACGTCGCAGCGAGGAGCTCTTCCGCTGCCTGAATATCGAACAGAAACGTATCGACCTTCGCAACGAGGAGGAGCGCACCCAGGAACCCAATTTTTGGGATGATCCCGAGCGGGCGCGTCAGCAGTTGCAGAAGGTGGCTTCGATCAAGAGCTGGATCACCGATTATGAGCAGATTGCCAAGGGGGTGGAAGATCTGGAGTTGATGCCCGAATTTGTGAAGGAGGGGGTCGCTTCCGAAGAGGAGTTTTCGACACTCTACGACGAAGTGTTGCTTCAGGTTGAAAATCTTGAGATGCGCAACATGCTTCGTCGTGAGGAGGATAAGTTGGGGGCGATTCTTGATATCAATGCCGGAGCCGGAGGTACCGAAGCCTTGGATTGGGCTTCGATGTTGTTGCGTATGTATACTCGCTGGGCCGAGGCCCACGGCTACAAAGTTAAAACGCTCGACTACCAGGCCGGCGACGAGGTGGGGGTAAAGAGTTGTACTCTGGAGATCGAGGGCGAATATGCCTACGGATATCTTAAGAGCGAGAATGGTGTCCATCGTCTGGTACGCCTCTCGCCCTTCAATGCCAACAATAAGCGTCAGACCACCTTTGCCTCGGTCTTCGTCTCGCCGGCCATCGACGACACGATCGAGATTACGGTCAACCCTGCGGATATCGAGTGGGATACCTTCCGCTCATCGGGTGCCGGAGGTCAGAATGTTAATAAGGTGGAGACGGCCGTGCGTCTGCGTTACCACGGCAAGGATCCTGACACGGGGGAGGCGATCGAATACTTAATTGAGAATATGGAAACGCGCTCGCAGCTCATGAACCGAGAGAATGCGATGCGTATTCTTAAATCCAAACTCTACCAGCGCGAATTGGATAAGCGTATGGCGACCCAGCAGGCCCTCGAGGCGACCAAAAAACGCATCGAATGGGGTTCGCAGATCCGCTCCTATGTCTTCGATGACCGCCGCGTGAAGGACCACCGCACCAATGTGCAGACCTCGAATGTCGATGCCGTGATGGATGGCGACTTGGATCTCTTCATTAAGGCCTACCTGATGGAGTTCGGTGGGCAGTAGCCACTGCGTAGCAAAAAGGATGTCGGCCTGTCTGGTTCTCGAAAACCCGGACAGGCCGACTTGTTATTTCTTTATCGACACCAATCGATCGTGATCGTGTGTTCGATTGTGTAGTCGTACTCTTCGTCGTAGATACGTGCCGTGTCCTCGAGCTTGAACCCGTGCTCCTGCCGCTCTCCCGGGCGGATTTTCCCGGTATACTCTCCCAAAGCAAGGTAGGTAATCTCCCGGTCGCCTATGTGCGAGATCTTCAGCAGGGGCTCCTTCTCCTTGAAGCCTCGGTCGCGCCTCAGAATGGCACAATCGGCCAGGGTGAACACCCCCTCCGTGGCCTCGATCAGGCCGTAGGCCGTGCGGTTGTAGTCGAACCCCTTAGCATGGAGCGTGAATGCCAAAAGAGGGCTCTTGTTCTCGCCTTCTCGTTGGATTGAGGAGAGGTCGATCAGGTTGTTCCGCCACACGGCCCGAAATTGCTTGCCATTGGCAAAGGTGTAGGTGCCTACCCCCTCTTTGTTGCCATTTTCCCATTCACACTCGATCCGATCGCCGTTTCCGAGGGTGAATACCCCATGGCCGTGGTACCTATTGTTTTGCCACTCGCCCTCGTAGGTGTGCTTCTCTTCGCCGTCGTAGGTGCAGATTCCTCTGCCGCAACGCTTGTCCTCCTGCCATTGGCCCGTGTAGGTCTCGTTGGGAAAGGTTCCCTTGTCCCAATGCGTGTGGTGGGTGCCCGCTCCGTGACGCAATCCGCGAAGCCATTCGCCCTGATACTTCTCGTCGGTGGTGTCCCCGAATGCCGTGAAGGTACCCACTCCCTCAGGAAGATCGTCGTGCCACTGCCCTTGGTACTCGGCCGACCCGAGGCCGTTTCGGTAATATTTCATCCGTCCGCTACCCGAACGAACGCCGTGGCTCCACTCGCCGTGATACTTGCGATCGGAGACCTGAAGCTCCATCCAATTCCGATACGGCCGCTTCGGGTAGCGCATGGTGCCTACCCCGTGCGGACGACCTTCCTTATCCACCTCGCCTCGGTAGTGCTCTCCCTCGGGTAGATCAAACTCTACGACCTCTCCTTGAAGAATATGCTCAGTTTCTGTTGCCATAAATCTCTATTTTATCCGTTGCGCACCGACTCTCCCATAGTCCGTTCATTCATCCTCTCCTTATTGAAACCTTGCGGGGATACTCTACTTGCCGATGCGTTGGGAAATTTGTTAATAATCAATAAGTTGTAGATTATAGACTGAAATCGGGGCGATAATTGTGTCTTCCAATTAAGGCAAATGACTACCTCTCGTATTTCCTGCTCGAATCCCTAATCCAAGTACAAAGATAGTAAATTTTTTCAAATATAGTCGCAACATTTATGATAAGAGGGGGTGATTGCCCCCCCCCTCAGGTACCCCTCTTTTCAAAGAGGGAGTACCTGAGGAGAAGGAAGAGGGGAAATAGCTTCGTTTTAAGTCAAACCCTGGCTGCGCGAGTTGGTACTTAAATACAGCTTGACAACATCGGCTCTTCGCAACCCGCAGAGCACAAGCAACAGCTATGCTACGCCGGAGTGTTTGCGGGCATAATAGTAATTGAGCATGCATAGAGGTGTAAACAAGAAAAACAGCAAGAGATTACGGCCGTGAACATACAACAAGAGACGATTAAAACAACAGCATCTTCTGCCAGGCAGAAGATGCTGTAATACGTTTTTTTACCCGTCTTGTCCTTGTAACCACCATCCGCAATGGAATAGCAGTTTAATTGTTCTCTCTGAAAACTTCGATGCGTTGCTTGATGTTTGTGCGCAGAGATTGATCGTATAGCCACGGCTCCACACCATGATAATCACCCACATTCAGGATATTCAAGATATTGGGTAGATGACTGCCGTCATAACCATCCACAACAAGCACATTATACTCTGTATTCAGTGTTACAGTGATGCTGTCGTTAAGTATCGCCGGTGTTGAGTCTGTACGCCAGTTGACCGGGTTTATACACATAACCGTTGGCGAACTGACTATAGGTTTAATATACTTGACATCTGATACAGAGTTGTAGCATATAGTAACCCCAATGTCGCTCGCGCTCTTCGCCGCTGTAATCCATGGTGCTATTGCAACATCGCTTGGAGTCACTTTGTACCCAAGCACATATGCAGCAACCATGTTTTTATGTATATCCTCAGGCATACATTTCATCACTTCCACTACCGATTTTGCTCCTTGGCTAAACCCTGCGAGGATAAAAGGGCGACCATTATTGTAGTTCTCAATATAGTAGTCGAAAGCCTGCTTCACATCCTTCAGTGACACACTCTCGTACTGATGGGTGATAAGCCTCTCGTCCAATGTTGCCCAGGTGTCAAGGGTGATATGTCGATAGTAAGGCGAATAAAAATTGTTGCCCTCTGCCATATATTCTGCAACACCGTTCATCTCTATGGCCATATTGCTGCGATGCTGTTCGTTGCTCACATCGGCATAATGGCATGTGACCCCATCACTTGTTGTCCAATCAAACTCCCATGTCGATGGTATATAAAACACATCGGCACCCATACCATTTGCATCGTTGAGGTGACACACCCACATGTCTGCATTTTTATAATCGGGCTCAACAGGGATATATTGCTGGTCGAAAGTCCCTGAATTATTACTGCCGCATGCCCCCAAAAGGCATGCGGCAGTAATATATATAAAGGTCTTAATCTTTCCCACTTAACAATGTTTTTTAATTATTTTATTGTGTAAGAAGAGTTAAGGATTACAACTTCCTTATGTTTTTCTGTAACATACTTTGTAACTTTATCTACACCTTTTAAAGACATGCCTTGGTGAGTACCATTCGAACCATCCCACATAGGCAATGTCAAACGACCTGCCTCGTCATATAATTGAAGTAAAGCCGATGACTCAACCTTAAAAGTGTACAACTTATCCGGATCAATCTCGGGCAGAGGATTCTTTACTGTGGCAATCACATCGCATGTGAATTTTCTGGGAATAATGTAATCCCAGGTTTTGCTGTATTTCCACACCCATGAATCGAGCTTTATGGTTTTGACATCCGTTTCACTATTACCAATAGTAGCTACTACATCATAAAAATCAAAGAAATCCTCTGTAAGAGTCACTTCGTAGTATTCAATAGCTTTTACATACTTGGGGGAATTCTGTTGCGCAGTGTTTGTTTCCTCTTTTTCACAAGAAATAAAAGTTGCCAAACACAACATTACAGCAATAGTTGCCAGAGCCTTAAAAATTGTAATCCTTTTCATCTTTGATATGTATTAGTTAATAATAATTGCCATATTGAATCACTTGAAATAATATTGATTATTCCGATATGCAAATTTAGTAAATCCCGTTAAATAATGCAAAAAGATGCGCTCCTTTTTCAAATGGTAAAACATTTGCATCTTATTACTACATGTTGTTCCAGGTTAAAATTCGTATTAACCAGTGTTCATTCGTGAGCATCGGTGCGCAAAATCACTTTCTATACAGTGTAAGTGATGCATTGATAATCAATGAGTTGCAGAGTTTAGGCCGAAATAAGGTAGATAATTGTGCCATTCTATTATAGTAAATGCACACTTCTCAGATTACCTGCTCGGAGCCCTAATCCAAGTACAAAGATAGTAATTTTTCATAGAAAATTGTGTTAATGTTGATGGAAAATGCGAGTATTTAAAAAGCTTTTATTAATTTTGTATTAAATTTTGGGTCTTAATTCTTATCTACCTATGAAAAAAATTTTTTTTAATCTGACTGTTTGCCTTTTGATAGGGGCTTTACTGCCATCGTGTTCTGATGATAGTTTTGAGGAACCTAATATGAATCTTTATGAATCCACGCTTGAGCATAAGGATGGTAAAGTTGTATTGAAATTTATCATGCCATTTGTCATTGACAAAATTCAGTCGGGCGAGATGGCAGATATGTGGCAAGAACTTCGTTTAATCTCTCTTGACAAATCAGGCTTGATGGAGGTGCGTGCCAAATTTCTTTCGGAAAATTGCAACAAAACCAGTGTCGAAATGGAGTTTCCCAATGGTATAATGGACATCAAGGGAAAATATGTATTGTGCTTCACACCTCAACAAGTAGTCACAAATAGGGCTAATGCCAAAGCTTCAGAAGATGAAACCTCAGGAACAGACAGATATGTTATTGAAATAACACAAAATGCTGTAACTTCTGTCACCAAGACTTGCAGCATGTCCGGGTTTTCATACGGTGATGGTACAGAGGAAAATCCCTACCAGATTTTTGGAGCAGATGACTTTTATATGTTGATATACAACCTATACAAAGATGATACAGATGCAGTAGGTATATATTTCAAACAAATGGGCGACTTTTCGTGGACAGATGTGGAGGATAAGAGCATAAGTACCGGTATGAACAAAATCGAGAGTTTTGGCGGTATATATGACGGAAACAATTACACCATCAGCAATATGAGTTATCAAGGTTCCAACACATCAGACTACAAAAATGTGGGACTCTTTTCTGAACTAAAAAATGGTGCAACGATAAAAAACCTCAATTTTAACAATATATCATTCAGAAACGTAAATAAAGATTGTGGCACTGTAGCAGGCTCGGCCTCTGGTAACATCACCATTGACAATATCACAATTACAGGTACAATGGCATTTGAAAAGATGGGAGATAACATCGGTGGTATTTTGGGCTCACACAAAGATGGCGTGCTAAAAATATCTAATATCACAAACAATCTCTCCATCAGTGGAGCAACCTACAATGTGGGAGGTGTGGTTGGCTATGTAGAAAATGCAACATTTGAGTTCAACAACTTCAGAGCGACCACCACACAATTCTCTTTGTATGGCTATTGTTTTGTAGGATCTATAGTTGGAAAAATATCTAATTCCGGTTATAACATCAATGATGTTTATGTCGATCACATAATGCCTGAACAAGATAAGGATGTGCTTATAATAAGCGGATATGGCACCGGAATAGGCGGAGTTATTGGATATGTAGATAAGTGTTCAGATAGCAGTCTTGCAGATGTTACGATTAGAACTACAGTTGGAACTACCGGTAATTCTACAAACTATAATTCTGACATCAATAAACTTGATGGTATGGATGTAGGTGGATTAATTGGAATATGCGACACCAATGGTTCTACAACCCTTAGCGATGTAAAGGTGAGTGGACATATCAAAGGCGACATTAATATTGGTGGATTTATTGGAAGTACTCAAATGTATTCACACACAAATGCAAGTCTTATTTTCAAGGGAACTAATTGCATCCAACCCGAGGAGTCGTCTTATGTGGCCGTAACAGGCTCAAATTATATTGGTGGTCTGATAGGTATGCTCACATACACAACTCTTACTATCGAAAACCCCATAATCATCACAACAAACGTTAATGGTAGTTCTGATTATGCAGGTGGTTTTTGTGGATTTATGTTGAGTAGTGATTGTAATCTGACTAATCTACAATTCTCAGAAACAATGACCATCAACGGTTATAATAATGTTGGAGGTGTTGCCGGAGAGATATACCAATCAAAGGTTTCGGGCCCGACAAAGATAGACTTTACCAATGGTCATCAGTCGGCTCTTCCTAACTTTAATGATTTATCCTCATTGTTTAATGGAAAGGTAAATGGCACAAATTTAGTTGGTGGTTTTGCCGGCAGTATCAATAATAGTGCTGTAACAGGTTTTGCTGTCAATGTAAATGTAACAGGATCAACCAATGTTGGTGGTTTTGCCGGCAAGATACAGATATGTGATTCAAATGATTTTATAAACAGCAATGCGTCCAATGGCAACGTGAATGGTACAGGAGAAAATGTTGCTGGTATAGTCGGCTATCTTGAATTACGTTCTTCATCAGAATCCTTTAATTACGAAGGCTTTAATAACAATATTGCTTATGGCGATATCAGTGGAGGTAGCAATGTTTCGGGCGTTGTGGGCTTCTTAGATGTTAATGAAGCAAATTTCACCATGCAATATTGTGTAAACACAGCCCAAGTTGTCGGTTCAGGACATGTAGGAGGTGTATTAGCTCATGTATATCAAGAAAATAATGCTCCAATAATACAGTATTGTGCCAACTTTGGCATTATCTCAGCAACGGCAATCGATGCAGATAGCAATGTGGGTGGTATAGTAGGTTTTGCCAAGCTGAAACCAATGAAAATATACTATTGTACCAACCACGGTAATATCACAGCATCTGGAGCATACAAAGGTATTGGTGGTGTCGCCGGTGAGGTAGGACATAATACAGGCACTGTAAGCTGTAAGGACAATGCCTACGTTAAATATTGCGCCAACTTCGGAAACATTAGCGGCAACCATTCCGACAATTATGTGGGTGGTATAGTGGGCTTTATGCAAGAGGGTTCAGTTTCAAAAGGTAATTGTTGCCTGTACGACTGCTACAACCGAGGCGAAATACTTTCCGACCATGGTGTAGATACCGGTGGTATTCTTGGACAGGCCGACCACTACAATACGGTGTACCGCAATATCAACTTTGGAAAGGTGCATTATGGCAATGCCATCATAGGTTATCGCAAAAATGGCAACGCTATACTTTATGTTGACGATAATTATTTCCTTGAGGGTAGTGGTGATGATTGGAAAGCCACAGACTCTTTCTCAGTGGACGAGATTGGAAACTCTTCTACCTACAAGGGATTTGATTTCACTTCTGTGTGGGAAATAGTTGATGGTTATCCATATATTAGACAAAATCCGTTCCAACGCACAAGTTATAATAAGTAGGGTATAAAAGAAATTTTAGCCTATTACTAAACCAATAATAAAGAAAACAAAGATGAAGAAAATTATATTCATGTTGTTTGTAGCAACGCTCTTTATTGCTTGCGAAAAAGATGTGTCATTTGACCCCAATGACACCGACAAAGATATGTTTGAAGGTGATGCAAAGGAATTGTATTTTACCACCTCTACCGAAAATTTAGTTGCCACAGAAGGTGTATGTATTCTGAAGGGCTCCAATGGGATAATTTTCAAAAGAGATTTCACCCACATCCGTGAAAATGGCAAATCTAAGATAACTCTAAATAAGGGTTTGCGCGATGGTAAATATACGCTCCTTTATTTCAAGGTAGAGCAGATCGATGGCGAAGCTGATACCCGCTCTGAAGCTGAAGAAGAGTTATATGACAAGGAATCCTATGGTATGGGTTGCAGCTTTTGTGTGGCAGGAGCTACAGCCACTGTGACATCGACCTACAACGAGGATTTGGGCATGTATGGCAGTGGTACCGAAACCGATCCTTTTACTGTATCCTCTTATACTCATCTTCTAAACCTTGCCGAATTAGCCAACGATGCTAATACAAATAGTTTGTTGGACTCCACCTATCACTATGCCCAAGCATGCGACATTGACATGGACTTTGCATCTTGGAGGGTTGCTGATGGATATGGTTGGAACCCTATTGGAAGCTCTAACTTGACGCCCTTTAGAGGTCATTATCATGGCAAAGGACAAAAGATTACAAATTTGTGGAGCGAGCGTAAAACAAGCTCTTTTGTAGCTCTGTTTGGTTGTGTCATTAACGCGCGAATTGATAGTCTTACTATTGAAAATGCGCGAATTGAAGGTTGGTTCTCGTCGGCAGCATTGGTTGGTTGTGCTCTGACACGTGGAGGCTATCAAGATGTAACCTATATCACGAATTGTAAAGTGGAGAACTCATTCATCCTTGGTAATGGTTCGTCAACTCCCAATGACAACAGTCTTGCCATTGGCGGTCTTGTCGGAACAGTGGAGGAGTATGCCAATCTCTACATTGACCAATGCGAAATTGCATCAAACAACCAGATTGTAGGCGGATATGCCGTAGGTGGTCTGCTTGGTGCCGGCGCACTTTCGTCGAAGGCTGTAATTTCTAACAGTATCAACAATGCCGACATCACCTCTTACTATGCTCCTTGCGGTGGTATTGTCGGATCTGCCGACTCTCTGTTTGTGGTAGCTTGTACCAACTATGGTAATATTCAGTCAAATTTAGGTGGCTCTGATGGCGAAAGTGCCACTGTGATAGGTGCTGGTGGTATTGTCGGAGGTTTAGGTAATTCACTTATCCTTTCTTGCTCTAACTATGGTAATATTCAGGGACAAGAAGGTGTGGCAGGTATTGCAGGTAGTTCGCGAATCTCCAACAGCACAGGTGCCGATGAGGAGTACACTTATAGCGATATTTTGGTGTACAACTGCGAAAACCTTGGTTCAATCCAAGGCGTGAAGTTTGTTGGAGGTATTGTAGGCGAATCTCAATGTACTCTATATTCAGTCTTGAATAAAGGCTCGGTGCGTGGAGACGATTATGTGGGTGGTATCGTGGGCGAATCACCGGTCTGTGCCATACAGAACACCATCAACACAGCCTCCGTTGATGGTGTGAACCAGGTTGGTGGCATTATCGGCAATAGCATCATGGGTGCAATCACATGCACACAGAATTATGCCAATGTAAATGCCACAGGCGACAATGTCGGAGGTTTAGTAGGCTTGTCAGGCACATATTTCATAACTCATTATTGCGCCAATACAGGTTCTGTTTCAAGCACGATGTCTGGAGCCAATGTTGGTGGTATAGCCGGTGAGATTGGTAATCCGAAAATGTGGACTTTAAAAGATAGTTTCAGAATAGTTACATCAGTTGTAACACTTGGTTTTGCTTGTTTTAATGCAACATCAGCCATAAAATTGCTCACAGCTCCAACGCGCACTTCCGATTACAATAGATTTATTGTCGATTACGATCTCACATTAGCTACACAAGGCAATCTAAACGATGAGAATCTATCAGAATTGATGCTGCCCGTAAAACCATTTATGAGTAGCACCGAATACGATGCATACATAAATAGCATGTCAACAATGAATGACATAGCCATCAGTACCGTGCGAACAGATTTGCAAAACATTCGTGCAGAGCATGAAATATATAGCGGTTTCAATCAGTATAACCAAGATGTGCTTACATACTCTACAAACGAACCTACCAAAGAGCATTTCTTCCAAAACATGAATGATATGCTAAACGAGCGTGCAAATGAAGTGGCTAAAATGGAGAAGCTAGACCAGATATATCATTCAGCAGTGGGTAGCGCATGCATGATTGTTGGTGGTGCATGCTTTATTGCATCTTTAGCAGTATCAGGTGGTTCGACTTTAATTATAGTAAAAGTTTTAGCAACTGTAAATGCAACTACTGCTATTGCAAACAATGTAACGAGAGCTTTAACTGATTTTGAAGAAAATACCGTTGTTATATCGCAATGTGTCAACACCGGAAATTTACAGTGTGGAACAGATAGTAATGTAGGAGGATTTGTAGGGCAACTGAATGAATATAGTGTCATCAGCGAGTGCTTGAACACTGGGGCAATAACTGATACCAATGGAAGAAATGCGGCACAACTAACTCCCGACATTAAGAACGAAAGCATTGTAGAGGATTGTGTTCTGGCAGGAGGCATATCGTGGAACTATATAGATGCTGTAAACATAAGTTCGAGTGCCGAAGTGTCTGGTATATACTATTGGACCGACGGTTATACCCCGACAAATACCAACGAATACTTAATCCCCGTTGTTTTCAGTGATGATTTGGCAAAAGTAGATACTTATACAGAACTATCTATCGGCGATAGAGGTAACCAGTGGACCATGTCGCAGTATGGCAACCTAACTTTACCCGTGCCATACAAATCCCGATTTACGGAATGGGATTGGTAAGTATTCGTGTCCTATAACAATTATAGGGTTGATTTCTACAATGGAATCAACCCTATTTTCATCCTTTTAGAACAGCAATAATACTCGATAAATCTTTGCTAAAATATCCGATGTGTCTAACCCGCTACCAGCAGACAGTCAGTATTTACATGGCGACTAGATGTGAGAGATGTCCATTGTGGAGAGAATGCCAGAAATCAAACCGATGCAGAATGTTAGACCTGCTTATAATCAGTTAATTACAGGTTTCGGGCTGAAATAGGGCGAAGAATTTTAACAAACACTAATAAATGATGATAAAATCAATGTCCAATGTGCAGTAGTTGTCATCAGTGGTCATTAGTGTGCAATCAGACGAGGGATTTATGGTAATCGTATAAAAAATGTGATACTTTATAAAGAGTCGGCTAAAATACCCGCCTGAGAATTAAGTGTAATTACAGTCACTTCAGGATTGACACCGATTCTGAATGGAGCAGTACAACCAAGACCGACATTGATATAAAGCGTCTGTCCTCCACAATCATATCTGCCAGCGACCTCTTTGAACGAGAATGTTGCAGGAGTCCACCCGAATATCCTTATTTGGGCGTTATGTGTATGCCCCGAGAGCGTAAGCGGAATATCCGTATCGGGTACAACTTCGGCTTTCCAGTGGCTTGGGTCGTGCGAGAGAAGAATCCTAAATCCATCAGTTCCGTCCATCGCTCTCTTTAGGTCGCCTTGATGAATCGTAGGAAATCCTTGTTGGCTAAAATTTGCGTTGTCAACACCTATGAATGTAATCTTAGAGCCATCCTCAGCCTCTATGACTCTGTTTTCGTTTCTGAGTAGAGTCCAGCCAAGAATATTTTTTTGGAAATCCACTAAATCTTCAACAGCTTTGTTTTTGTCAAGGTTGCGGTCGAAACCATATATCATAAAGTCGTGATTACCCAACACAGACAATACCCCATATTTTGCATTCATTGTTTTGAGAATGTCTGCATAAGGCTCGGCCTCGCTTCTTCCTATGGTTACCATATCTCCAGTGAAACATATCAAGTCGGGAGAGTGGCTGTTGATTTCATCTATAAATTTCTTAAATTTTTC
>JAZLDX010000005.1:0-40186 GCA_045614985.1 Alistipes sp.
AGCGGTGAAAGATAAAATCCATAGCGCAAGTTCTCTTGCTTTGGCGAGATGCCTCGTTGCGACAAATAATCGCGAATCGGAATACGCTTAATATCTTGAATCGTTTTCATAACTGCAAAGTATTACTGTGAAAGAAGAATATATTTCTCTTTCACTGATTATCTTTTTATGGGAATTATTTGATTGAGAGCCGACTCGACATCGCTCTCACGAAAGAGGACACGCCCACCGATTTTGTGAGCGCATATTTTGCCCCGATTAACCCAATCGGTGAGCGTTACGAGTGATATACGTAGTCGCCGCGCCGTCTCCTGACGAGTGAGGTATTTAACATCTGATTTTTGGCGCAGAGGTCGCAGCTGCTGCAACTCGTCGCGCAATGACTCTCGCATCATTTCCGAGAGCTGGTCGGCGGTCAAGCCGTTGAGATAAATTTCCTTTGCCATAGCGTTTTACATTTTTTGTTACGCTGCAAAGGAACAGCATTATTTTCGGCTTCTAAAACCAGTTATTTCGTTACTTGGCTATGACACATTATGCCATTTCGAAGACACATTATGCCACAGATTTCGGAACGTGTTCTTGGTTGCCATTAGATGTCATCATCTGGCATCGTGTGGCATAGTTGGCATAGGTTTGTAAAGGCATAAAAATATTTTACAAAGAAAAGAGGGCAACCATTAGCTACCCTCTGTGTTAATCGCTGATTTTACGTAATTTATCCTTTTCTAACAATATACTCCTCTAATGCTGATTTTATTGCATCTGCGGAATAGTAATAGATATTATCCTCCGTTCGAGAGAGGTCACAACAACCTTGTAGCCACTTGCTTTTCAGCCATCTGTCAAGTGTCGGACGAGTGATACCCAACGCCTTTGCCAACTCTTGTTTGCAGAGCAATCGCTCGCCTTGAAAATTGGTTAGGTAGAGTTCGTTTCGATGCGCCGCTAACCAGCGGTCAAGATTACGCAATGCCTTATCAACACCCTTTAACTCCTGTTCATAACTCTCATATGTCCATACACACAGACTCTCCGCATCAAAGTTGGCAAACTCCTCTCGCTTGCACAACTCCGTAACAAGCATCTCGTAACACTCCAACTCCGAAGCCTTAATCTCTATCTTTCGTCTGCGAGGCATAAACTTTTGTTACTACGCACATTTTGCATACTTTCACAGCGTTTAAATAGCTTTTAAATTCATTTTTTATCAGCGATTTAAAAGCACGCAATTAGCTGTGTTATAGTGTTTTGTAAATTGCAAAGCTTTTTAAAACACATATTTAGTGTTTAAATAGCATTTAAATTATAAACCAATCTGAATGAGTTCCATTTGCTACATTCTTGATTTTGCCCAACTTTCTCAACTTAGTTAGAAGATTGGTAATCTTTGACTTTTTCTGAGTATCACTAAGCACATCTGGTAGTAGCTTCCATAATAGTTGATCTATCTCTTTGCGAGTCAGTGATTTGTGATCTCTTAATGCGGTCAATAGGAATTCTTCGCAACTCTTGCCAATCAACCCCTTATGCCCAGAGTACTCAATCTTCTTACCAACCTTTTGTGCAATATGTTTGGCAATATATACATTAGGTTTACGACCTTCAATGAGTTTTTTACTTCGTAATCTTGCAATCTCATCTTCCGATAATGGGCGCCCCAATTGTATACGGTTAAGCAACTCAATATCCATCAATGATAAATCTGTATTTGTAGCCAAGATATTAGCATAATTCATATCCACTATCTTGCCTGTAATGGTGACTTCTACTCTGTTATAAGATATATTATAATCAGGAAGAGGGAACAAACGCTTACGCTGGAAGTTATACATCTTGCGAATACCACTTCCTATGGTATCAACCATTTTCAAACCAACCATAGCGGTGGCTAAAAACTGATTGCGGTAGTTCTCTTCGGGAGCATTACTTATTAGAACTCTCTCAATATTCCCCGGAATAAAAGAACCCTTGTTTGAGAATACTAATTTATCCTCATATTCCACAACATTAATCTGACCACCAAGAGTATAATCTTGATGTGCAATAGCATTATTCAATGCCTCTCGAATTACATATGGCTCATATGTATCTATCTCATCTGGGAATAGAGTTCTATGCTCTGGATTAATATAACGATATTTGAGATTTCGTATTTTCTCGTATACCTTATCTACAGCTAAAACAAATGGGCAGGTTATGATGGCATAATCTCGTTCTACATTATCACTACCTCGAAGTATCCATTTGATTTTGGCAACAGCTGGAGAGATTAAATGCTCTGATTCCTCTTTACCTAACAATACAATCGCAGCCTTCGTAATCTTTCCTCGTTTTGTGATCTTTGCCTTATTTAGAAATGTTAAATCATCCCAAGTAGTAGCTTCTTCTGCTTTCTCTGGATGCGAGTTTATATATAGTTTTTTAGCCTTTGCCAAAGCAATAGGGTCAATGTCATCTAATGATGCATCTTCTAAAACTTCAGCACTCCAATCGCTCACTCTGACTTGATTTCTAATAGTTTCAATTTCTCCAATCCCCAACGCCTCTAAAGATTCTCCATCTCTACCATAATAATGTCCCTGATAAGCAATAGGCATACCAAGTGGTGCAGGGGGAATCTCAAACATCACAACTCTCTTGCCATTGGTATAACGCAACTCATATATTTCTGTAAATGTATGTCGTCCAGTTGTTTGATCTGCAATCTTTTTCTTCATCGCATCAAGCGATGGGCGAGTATTCTTGTATTGACTACCAACAACTTCGTGCGTTGCATTTTCTACTCCGAATACCAACCACGCACATCGTTGGCTTTTCAGGTTTGCCTCATTGCTAAGCGCTGAAAAATATTGACCAAGTTGATGTTCATCAAAGCCATTGGCTGCTTTTTTGAATTCAACAACTTCGTTTTCCGCAGGCATATGCAGCAAACTCTCTAATATGTTAACTAATTGTTCGGGTGACATATTCTTACCATTTTGTCTCAAAGTTAATACAAATTCTTTAATATCGGGCTACTTCCCTGCGAAATAGGGGTGATTCATCAACTCCATTGCGGTTTGTTCCTCGGTTATTTTGATGTACTTCATAAACTCCTTCTCGGTCTTATGTCCCGTAATCTTCATAATCGCAATCGTAGGGATGCCTGCCAAATACATATTTGTAGCTCCGCTACGGCGTGCGGTGTGAGTTTTAACAAGTTCGCATTTCTCAACCAGGTGCGACTTCTTCTCGCCACTCTCAACATACGATACCTCAACCATATCGACAATTCCAGCCTCGCGAGCAATCTCCTTAATATACTTATTCACCTTCTGCTCATAAGCCTTTGGCAAACGATTTTCGTATTTATCAAGAATTGCTTGCATCTCGGCACGAATAGGAATAACAACCCTATTACCTGTTTTTTGCTGTTTAAGGTCAATCACGCTCTGTCCATTCTCCAATGTGCGGATATTACCTTCATTGATAGTCGAATAATCGCTAAATCGCTGCGCCGTATAACAACCCACAAGGAAAATATCTCGTGCAATATCCCGATGCTTATCGCCAGTCAAATCAACCTCGGCAATCGCGCGAATCTCCGACTCGGTGAGATAAATATTTTCTACCTCTGCTGTCAGTACACGAAACTTGCGACTCTCAATCAAGCCGTTATCGTGCAAACCCTCCTCGCGTGCGGCACGCATAATAATCTTCAGCTCCTTGATAAGGCGACCTATCGTATTTATCGAATAGTCTTTGGTTGTGAAATATGCGACAAAATCATCATAAAACTTCAAATCTATATCGCCGAAATCATACCGTTTATGCTTTACTTTGCAGAACTCATCAAACTGAACAACAAAACCTTTGTAATTCTTGACAGTCGAAACGCTGTAGCGCAATTTGTGAATATTGAGACGCTCACCACTCTCCATCTCTTGTACATATCGTGCAATATAATCGTTCAGCGATTCTCTGCTACGAACTCGCTTACCACCGACCACGCTACGAGGATGATGGAACGAGTAGATAATCTTCTCCAACTTCGTCTTTGTCATCGCGTGCTCTGGGTCTTTGGTCATCTCTCCCAAAATAAAACTACGCAACTCCGAGAGGTTCTTCATTAACTCTCGTCCCTGTTGCTCGGTAAAATCTTCCACCGCTGTATAGCGACTCTTTACTGTTTGACGCTTACTATCCCACGCATCGGTCAATACCAGATACTGCGTATCTGCATAAAACTGATTCCCTCGACCAACGGTGAAGTGTATTTGCACCTTGGCCAATTTATTTTTTTGCGTTGATCGCACACGATAACAAAAGGTTGCCATAGTTTATAGGTTTTACTTTGGCAAAGATAGTAATTTTGTTATACATTTGTAATACCATCGCAAAATTTTCTCAAATTTTTATTTACATCTATTTTCACAGGATACACATAAACTATTGATATATAAGTCTATTAAAATTAAAGTAGATTAAATTTGATTAAAATTTATAGCGTTCGCTTCAGACCTCAAATATGCAGAACAGACGACTTCTTTAGTCGTCTGTTTTTGTTTTATCGGCCGAAGAAAAAAATATGATAAAGGGGTGTGAATTTTAAAAGTTCACACCCCTTTATCATATACCACGGTCTCCAATTTCTCCCAACCTCCGTTAGAGGTCGAGATTCTTCTTGTAGCACTGAATCGTATTCTCCATCAGGCAAGTGATAGTCATAGGGCCTACACCACCTGGAACAGGCGTAATATGCGACGCAATGGGTTCGATAGCGGCATAGTCCACATCACCACACAGTTTGCCGCTCTCGGGATCGCGGTTCACACCCACATCAATCACCACAGCGCCGGGGGCCACCATGTCGGCCGTTACGAACTTCGGGCGACCAATGGCCACCACCAGGATCTCGGCTCCAAGGCATACCTCCTTCAGGTTCTGCGTGCGGCTATGGGCAATGGTCACCGTCGCGTTGTTATCCAAGAGGAGTTTTGCCACGGGAAGACCCACAATGTTACTACGTCCAATCACCACGGCACGCTTGCCAGCGATCTCCACACCTGCCGCCTTCAGCAACTTGATGATTCCCTTCGGGGTGCAAGGCAGGATACAACGCTCCTTCTGCCACAGAGCAGCCACATTGAGCGGATGGAAACCATCGACATCCTTCTCCTTGCGAATGGTGGCAATCACCTTCTCCTCCGAGATATGCTTGGGCAGGGGAAGTTGCACGAGAATACCGTCCACCGTCGTATCGTCGTTCAACTCGCGGATCAGCGAGAGGACCTCCTCCTCGGAGGCCGTCTCGGGACGACGGATTGTTGTATTTCGCATGCCGAGGGCGGTGCAGGCCTGGGCCTTGCCCGTCACATAGCTCACGCTACCCGGATCCTCGCCCACCAGAATCACTACCAAGTGGGGCGCACGCCCATTCTGGGCCGTCAGTTCGGCCACCTCGACAGCCATCTCGGCCTTCAGCTTGGCCGAAAGTTCTTTGCCTGAAATAATCATAACTCTACTATCTTTTTTTATCCTAATAATCCTATACCAAATTTCGTTTTCGCTTGATCAGGTCGCTCTAAAGTGCCCAATGACCGATATCGGTGCGGTGGAAGAGGTTCTCGCACTCCACCTTCTCGACCTCGGCAAGAGCATTCTGCTGCGCCTCCTTAAGCGTTGCACCACAACCCACCACGAAGAGGACACGCCCACCGTTCGTGAGGATCTTGCCCTCCTTGGCCGTCGTTCCCATGTGATAGACCTTCGAAAGGTGTTCGAGGCCCTTGATCTCATAGCCCTTCTCATAAGCCTCGGGGTAGCCCTTCGAAGCCAAAACGATGCCGAGCGTCGCAAAATCGTGCCACTCCAACTCGCCCTCCTTGGCACAAGCAGGCACCTCACCCTTGGCCAGCGCATCGAAGACCTCCACAATATCGCTCTTCAGACGGGGCAGCACCACCTCCGTCTCGGGATCGCCAAAGCGGGCATTAAACTCAATGACCTTGATTCCCTGCGGAGTCTTCATCAGGCCTCCATAGAGCACGCCCGTAAAGGGACAACCCTCCTCAACCATCGCCTTGGCAGTAGGACGCATCACATGTTCCAAAGTCCAGGCACGCTCCTCCTCGGAGATGAAAGGCAGGGGCGAATAGGCTCCCATACCCCCTGTATTGGGGCCCTTGTCTCCATCGTAGGCTCGCTTGTGATCCTGCGAGAGCACCATCGGATAGACCTGCTCTCCCGAAACGAAGCACAAGAATGAAAACTCGGGGCCCGTGAGGAAATCCTCGATCACCACCTTGCCCTTACCAAACTTGTCGTCCTGAAGCATATCCTTCAGTGCAGCATCGGCCTCCTCCATCGTCTCGGCAATCACCACACCCTTTCCGGCTGCCAACCCATCGTACTTCAGTACAGCGGGCAGAGGACGACTTGTCACATAGGCCAAAGCCTCCTCGTAGGCTGTAAAGGAGCGGAATCCTGCCGTCGGGATGTTATATTTGGCCATCAACTCCTTGGCAAACTCCTTCGAGGACTCGATGCGCGTAGCGGCCTTCGTCGGGCCGAAAATCGTCAGTCCCTCGGCCTGGAAGCGATCTACCACACCCACAGCCAGCGCTGCCTCGGGGCCTACGACCGTAAGGTCGATCTGCTCCTTTTGGGCAAAGGCCAACAGCCCCTCTACATCGGTATCTTTCAAGTTTACACACTCGGCCTGGCGGGCGATTCCCGCATTGCCCGGAGCGCAATAGATCTTCTCGGCCTTGGGCGAACGTGCCAAGGCATCCACAATGGCGTGCTCACGGCCGCCCGAACCTATAACAAGTATTTTCATCAATTCAAAATTCAAAAATCAAAATTCAAAATGGGGCGATGGCGTGAAATTTTCATTTTGCGCAGGAAGATCCGGATGGCCAAGATGCAAAGGTTCCACGCAACCCTCCCCCTAAATTTTCATTTTGCGTAGGAAGATTTGGATTTTGGTCATTCGGATTGGGCAGGAGCATACTTTGTGTATGTGACTGTCAAATCCGGATGGCCAAGGTGCAAAGGTTCCACGCAAAATGGAAATTTAATGTTTGAAGTGGCGCTCTCCGGTAAATACCATCGAAATACCTACCTCATCGGCCTTCTTGATCGAATCCTCATCGCGCACCGAACCTCCGGGCTGCACAATGGCAACCACACCGCGCTCGGCGGCAAGCGTTACACAATCATCGAAGGGGAAGAAGCCGTCGGAAGCGAGGACAATCCCCTCCTTCACCCCCTTCTCATTGGCCTGATTCAGGGCGATCTCGGCCGAACCAATGCGGTTCATCTGACCAGCCCCCACGCCAAGCGTCTGTCCATCCTTTACGGCCACAATGGCATTGGACTTCACATGCTTTACGATGCGCCAGCCGAACGACAGATCTTTCGACTCTTCGGTTGTGGGGCGCTTCACCGTCTTACATTCGGCATCGGCCACCGCCTTGGTATCGACATCAAGCTGCTGCACCAACAGACCACCGTTTACGCTCACATACTGCTGCGGGGTCTTGCCGTCGCGCTCCATCTTCACCTCCAAAAGGCGCAGGTTTTTCTTCGTGCAGAGCACCTCCAAGGCCTCGTCCGTAAACTTGGGAGCCATAATGATCTCCAAGAAGATTGGCTTCATCAACTCGGCCATCTCGCGGGTTACCTCACAATTCGTAGCCACAATACCACCAAAGATCGAGACCGTATCGGCCTCATAAGCCTTCGTCCAAGCCTCTACGCCATCCTTTCCTATAGCAGCACCACAGGGGTTCATGTGCTTGAGGCCCACACAGAAGGGCTCATCGAACTCTCGCACAATCTGCAAGGCAGCATTAGCATCCTGGATGTTGTTGTAGGAGAGTTCCTTGCCGTTGAGCTGACGGGCCGTGGCGAGCGAATAGCTCACCTCCTCCTGCGAGCGGTAGAAGTTGGCCTGCTGGTGAGGATTCTCACCATAGCGCAGCGACTGCACGAGGTCGAACTCCAGAAAGAGTTTCTCATTCAAGCCGGCTGCCTTGCGCATGTAGGTGGCAATCATCGCATCGTACTGCGCCGTATGGGTGTAGGCCTTGGCCGAGAGCTCCAAACGGGTCTCGGGCTTCGTATTTCCCTCGGCCTCGATCTCCGAAATGATTCGAGCGTAGTCCTCAGGGTGGCATACCACCGTTACATCACGGTAGTTCTTCGCCGCCGAACGAAGCATCGAGGGGCCACCGATGTCGATATTCTCGATGGCATCCTCCATCGTCACATCGGGCTTCGAGATCGTTTCGCGGAAAGGATAAAGGTTCACACAAACCAGGTCGATGTACTCAATGGCGTTCTCCTTGAGGGCTGCCGTATGGCTCTCGTCGTCGCGACGGGCCAAGAGACCGCCATGCACCTTGGGGTGCAGGGTCTTCACACGACCATCACAAATCTCAGGGAAGCCCGTCACATCGCTGATGTTAATCACCTCCACACCACTCTCTTTGAGGAGCTTCATCGTACCTCCGGTGGCAATCACCTCCCAGCCCAAACGGCGAAGGTTCTGGGCGAACTCCACAACGCCCCGCTTATCGCTTACACTAACTAATGCACGCATATTTTTCAATTCACAAGTTTTCATTCACTATTCACAATTTCAAAGTTGAAATACAACCTCCACACACCTTATTTTATAAGGCGCCCCTTCCGAACAGCGAATTCCTAATTTCTAAATCCTAATTTTCACAAAGTCGCTTGACCGTATCAATATAGAGGGGGTACTCCGTCGAGTGGATCATCGCCTCGAGCTCCTCGATGTCGTTGCCCTCGTAGGGGAACGAGCGCTGAGCGATGATCTTGCCCCCATCCAACTCGGCGTTCACATAATGAACCGTCACGCCGTAGACCTTCACCCCGTAGCGGAAGGCATCCTCAATGGCATGAGCCCCCTTAAAGGCGGGCAACAACGAGGGGTGGATGTTGATCATGCGATTCTCATAGGCCTTGATAATCTCATCCCCAAGAATACGCATATAACCCGCCAGGCAGACCAAATCGACCTGCTTCTCCTCGAGTACTGCCATCACAGCACGCTCCCAGGCGGCCTTATCCTCAAACTCCTTAATCGAGTGGCTCCATCGGGGAATGCCCAACCGATCGGCACGCTCATTGACCTTGGCCGAGGGGCGATCCGAGATCATCACCACCACCTCGGCAGCGATCTCTCCTTTTTGGCATGCCTCGGCAAGGGCCTGGAAGTTGGTCCCCGATCCGCTGGCAAAAATGGCAATGCGTTTCATCCTTCAATTACTTGATGGTTACGCCCTCGCCCTCTACCACGCGACCGATGACGGTGGCCTTCTCGCCGGCATCCGTCAGGAGTTTGATGGCCTGCTCAGCCTCGCTCTCGTCCAAAGCGATCACCATACCAACACCCATGTTGAAGATGTTGAACATCTCGCGGTGGGCCACCTTGCCATACTTCTCCAGGAAGCGGAAGACGGGAAGGATCTCCCACGAGCCCTCCTCGACCTCGACACCCTGACCCTCCTTAAGGATACGGGGAATATTCTCGTCGAATCCACCACCAGTGATGTGGCTGATACCATGTACATCACAATTGCGAATCACCTCCAGCACCTGCTTTACATAGATACGGGTCGGCGTGAGAAGCACCTCACCGAGTAACTGGTTACCCAACTCCTCGTAAGCCTCCTTGAGTTCCAGGCCGGCATCCGACACAATCTTGCGCACAAGCGAGAAGCCGTTCGAGTGAACTCCGCTCGAGGCGATACCGATGAGCACATCGCCCACCTTCACCTTCGAGCCGTCGATCAGACGCTTCTTCTCCACCACACCACAGGTGAAGCCGGCGATATCATACTCACCATCACCATACATACCCGGCATCTCGGCCGTCTCGCCACCAACCAAAGCACAACCGGCTTGGCGACAACCCTCGGCCACTCCGGCCACGATTGCCTCGATCTTATAGGGTTCGTTGTGTCCCACAGCCACATAGTCCAGGAACAACAGCGGCTCGGCACCCTGGGCCAACACATCGTTCACACACATGGCCACGGCATCGATACCGATCGTATCGTGCTTATCCATTGCAAAGGCGAGCTTGAGTTTCGTACCCACGCCGTCCGTACCGCTTACCAATACGGGCTCTTCGATCTTCAGAGCCGAGAGGTCGAACATGCCGCCAAAGGCGCCGATGTTACCCATCACTCCCAAACGATTGGTCGAGGAGACGTGCTTCTTGATGCGACGCACCACTTCGTAACCTGCCTCGAGGTTTACCCCCGCCTGTTCATAAGTCTTTGCCATAATCTTCTATTCTTATCTCGTTTTTCTAATTTTTTCACTTCTTTTTTCTACGACGAATCGGCCTAACACTTCTTCAGCAACTCGGCCATCGTCTCGTCATACAGATCGGTCGGATAGCGACGCGTAAAGCAGGCCATGCACAACTCCGAACGCTTACCGGCCTTCAAGAGCGACTCCGTGGAGAGGTAGGCCAACGAATCGGCATCGAGCTTCACGCGCAACTCCTCCACCGTATTGTGGGCACAAGCCAACTCCTCGAGCGAGGCGACATCCACGCCATAGAAGCAGGGGCCGATGAACGGAGGCGAGGCAATACGCACATGCACCTCCATAGCTCCCGCCTCGCGCAACATCTTGATAATACGACGCGAAGTCGTGCCTCGCACAATCGAATCGTCGATCAACGCCACGCGCTTGCCCTGCACGATGCTCTTCACAGCCGAGAGTTTCATGCGCACACCCTTCTCACGCATCTCCTGCGAGGGCTGGATGAAGGTGCGACCAATATACTTATTTTTAATAAGGCCCATCTCGTAGGGGATACCGCTCGCCTCGCTGTAACCGCTCGCGGCACTGAGGCTCGAATCGGGCACTCCGATTACGATATCCACATCGGCCGGAGCCTCCTGCCACAGCAGGCGACCCGACTCCTTACGGTAGGAGTGGACATTGCACCCCTCGATGTCGCTGTCGGGGCGGGCAAAGTAGATATACTCCATGGCGCACATCAGGTGGCGCTTGAACTGCGAGTAGTGTTGGCTGCGGATGCCGTGGTGGTCGATCGTAACGATCTCGCCGGGCTCCACATCGCGGATAAACTCCGCACCGATCGTATCGAAGGCGCAGGTCTCCGAACTAATCACATAGCCCTCCCCGAGTTTGGCAATCGACAAGGGACGCAGACCGTACTTATCACGACAAGCATAGATGCGGTTTTGGGTCATGATCAGGAAGGCAAAGGCCCCCTCCATCATATTCAAGGCATCCATGATCGAGTGGATACGCGGGCAATTCGGCTTGCGCGTCTCCTTCTTGATCAGGTGAGCCAGCACCTCACTGTCCGAAGTGGATTGGAACAAGCTGCCTCGATCCTCCAGGTAACGCTTCAAAAGGTGAGCATTGACAATATTTCCGTTATGGGCCAGGGCAAAGTTTCCCGAATTGTGGTGAAAGAGGAAGGGCTGGATATTCTCCTCGCCACCGCCACCCGCAGTGGCATAGCGCACATGGCCAATAGCCATCTTACCCTTGAGTTTTTGTAGTTGCTGCTCGCGGAAGACCTCGGTCACCAAGCCGGCACCCTTCACTCGGCAGAAGTTCCCCTCGGTATCGACACTGACAATACCGGCTCCCTCCTGACCACGGTGTTGCAACGAGTGCAGGCCGTAGTAGGCCAACGACGAGGCGTTCTCCACGCCATAGACACCAAAGACACCGCACTCCTCGTGCAGTTCACGATCGGCTACTTCGATCATCGGATTCTGATACTCCATCTTATTCATCGCAGGAAGTCCGTTATTGGTTGATTACTTTTTGCAGGCGGTTCAAGATCTCCTCATAGGCCTCGCGCACACGACCCAAATCGCGGCGGAAACGATCCTTGTCGAGCTTCTCTCCCGTCTCGATGTCCCACAGACGGCAGGTGTCGGGCGAAAGCTCATCAGCCAGAATGATCTCCCCCTTGGCTGTGCGTCCAAACTCCATCTTAAAATCCACCAGGTGGATGCCGGCACGACGGAAGAGGTCGAGCAAGAGGCTGTTAATGCGTCCTGCCAACTCATAAATCACCTGCAACTCCTCATACGTTACAAGCTTCATAGCCACGGCGTGGTGGTCGTTCATCAACGGATCACCCAACTCATCGCTCTTGTAGAAGAGGTCGTAGATCACATTCTCGGGCTTGGTTCCCTCCTCCAGACCGAGGCGCTGGGCCATCGAACCTGCGATGGTATTGCGCACCACCACCTCTAAGGGGATCACCTTCACACGACGGCACACCTGATCGCACTCATCCAGCAGCTCCTCGAAGTGGGTCTTGACCCCAGCCTTGGAGAGAAAATCATACAAGAGGGCCGAGATCGCCGAGGTAACCTTACCCTTTCCGACGATAGTCGCCTTTTTGATGTTATTGAAGGCCGTGGCCGTATCCTTGTAGCGCACCACAACCCGCTCTGGATCCTCCGTCAGGAAGACCTGCTTGGCCTTCCCTTCGTAGAGCATATCCTTAAGTTCCATAATTTTCTTTCTTCGTATTACTAATCCTTAACCTAACGCGCCCGAACTACTGCTTGCGGAAGTAGCGCACGGCATTCTCGAACAACGGCTGACGTTTCTCCCCAGCGATATTCTTGAAGAGGTTCTCCTCGTAACGCTCCGTGTGGCCCATCTTACCCAGGATCTGACCACACTCCGAAACGATACCCTCGATCGCATAGTACGAGCCGTTGGGGTTGGCCGGAGCCTCGGCCGTGGGCACTCCCTGCTCATCGGCATATTGGAAGGCCACCTGTCCCTTGCGGAAGAGCTCTGCGGCCAACTCCTCGCCAACCACGAACTTACCCTCGCCGTGGCTGACGGCAATCGCGTGCAGATCTCCCACCTCGAAGCTCGAGAGCCAGGGCGAGTTGGTCGTCGCGATGCGCGTGGTAACGATCTGCGAGATGTGGCGGTTGATATCGTTGCGGAAGAGCGTGGGCGAGGCCTCAGTTACGCGGCCCAAGCGGCCGTAGGGCAGCAGGCCCGACTTCACCAGGGCCTGGAAGCCGTTGCAGATACCGATAATCAGACCTCCGCGATCCAACAGGCGGTGAATCTCCTCGGCAATATCTTTGTTGTTCAATACATTGACAATCAACTTGGCACTTCCGTCGGGCTCATCGCCGGCCGAGAAACCACCGCTCAGGGCCAGAATATGACACTCGCTGATGTGGCGTTTCATCTCGGCAATCGAACGCACGATATCCTCACTCTCGAGGTTACACAATACACTCGTGCGACACTCGGCACCCGCCTTGCGGAAGGCTCGCGCCACATCGTAGTCGCAGTTCGTACCCGGGAAGACGGGCAGATAGACCACCGGCGTTTGCACCGCCTCGCCCGGATAGGTGAAGGTGCGCTTCTCGTGCGCAAGCTCCATCATCGGGGCCTTGTTCTCCCCCTTGTCAGGATAGATCGTGGCAAAACGCTCCGAATTGGCTCGCTGCAACGCCTCGATCGCCAGCTCCGTCTCGTTGATCTTCACCACCTCGGCCTCCACGGTACGACCCAGCAGACGCAGGCCCTCCCCCTCGAGCTCCTCCTTCGACTCGATCACGAAGGAGCCATACTTATAATCGAAGAGTTCATCGGCATCCATGGTCACCTCGCAACCGATGCGGTTACCGAACGACATCTTGGCCAAAGCCTCGGCCACGCCGCCCTGCTGCAGAGCCCAGGCCGAAACCACGCGACCCGCCTCGATCTGATCCGTCAAGAGGGTGAAGTTGCGCTTCAAGGCGGCTGTATCGGGCATATAGCTCTCCAACGGCTTGTGCTCCAAGAGGTAGATGTAGTTTCCGGCCTGCTTGAACTCGGGCGAGATCACGCGACGGGCATCCACCGTCGTAATACCGAAGGCGATCAAGGTGGGGGGCACATTGATATCGCGGAACGTACCGCTCATCGAGTCCTTACCACCAATCGAGGGGAGACCCAGCTCCACCTGCATCTTCAGCGTACCGAGCAAGGCACTCAGCGGCTTACCCCAGGTGTAGGCATCGTGCGTCATGCGCTCGAAGTACTCCTGATAAGAGAAGCGCATCCGATCGTAGCGGGCACCCGAGGCCACCACCTTGGCACAAGCCTCGACCACCGAGTAGGCGGCTCCGTGATAGGGGCTCCAGCTCATCAACTCGGGGTTGAAACCATAGGCCATCACCGAGGCGGTATTCGTAAAGCCCTCGGTCGGGAGCTTTTGGCACGACACCTGGGTCTCGGTCTGCTGCGTGCGACCTCCATAGGGCATCAGCACGGTCGAGGCTCCGATCGTCGAGTCGAACATCTCGATCAGACCCTTCTGTGTCAGCACATTGTCCGACTGCATGTGGGCCATCATCTGCTCCTCGAGCGAAGCACCCTCCACCTCGCGCTTAAAGGGATCGCACCCCTCAACAGCCTCGATGGCTGCCGTAGCGTAGTGCTTGGCACCGGCCGAGTCAATAAACTCGCGGCTCAAATCAACCACCAATTCGCCCTTATAATACATACGCATTCGGGCCGTATCGGTTACATCAGCCACATGCGTTGTCTCGATATTCTCCTCGCGGCAGTAGCGGCAGAACTCCTCCACATCTTTCTTCTCAATCACCACCGACATACGCTCCTGCGACTCGCTGATCGCAAGCTCCGTGGCATTCAGACCGCTGTACTTGGTCTTCACACGATCCAGCCAGATATCGAGGCCGTCCGTCAGCTCACCAATGGCTACGCTCACACCGCCGGCTCCAAAGTCATTCGACTTCTTGATCAGGCGCGTTACCTCGGGGCGGTGGAACAGACGCTCCAACTTACGCTCCTCGGGGGCATTGCCCTTCTGCACCTCGCTCGAGCAACTCTCGAGCGACTGCTCCGTATGCTCCTTCGACGAACCCGTGGCACCACCGATGCCATCTCGGCCCGTGCGACCACCCAGCATGATGACCACATCGCCCGCCACGGGACGCTCACGGCGCACATGCTCGGCCTTCACGGCTCCTACCACGGCACCCACCTCCAGGCGCTTGGCCACATAGTCGGGGTGGTAGATCTCGCGCACATGGGTCGTGGCCAAACCGATCTGGTTACCATAGCTCGAATAGCCGGCTGCCGCCTTGCGACTGATGATCGACTGCGGGAGCTTTCCCTTCATGGTCTCGCTCACCGGCGCGTAGATATTTCCGGCACCCGTGACACGCATCGCCTGGTAGACGTAGCTACGGCCCGACAGCGGGTCGCGGATGGCACCTCCCAAACAGGTCGAAGCTCCACCAAAGGGCTCGATCTCCGTGGGATGGTTGTGGGTCTCGTTCTTAAACTGCAACAGCCACTGCTCCGGCTTGCCATCGACATCGACATCGACGTAGATCGAGCAGGCGTTGTTCTCCTCGCTCACCTCCATATCGTCCAACAAACCACGCTTCTTCAGACAACGGGCACCGATCGTAGCGATATCCATCAGGCAGATGCTCTTCTCCTCGCGACCCAACTCACGACGGATATTCAGATAGAGGGCCAACGAATCTTCGATCTCCGATTTATAGAGCGACTCCTCAACGGTGATTCCCTCCAACTCGGTGGTGAAGGTGGTGTGACGGCAGTGGTCGCTCCAGTAGGTATCCAAGATGCGCAACTCCGTCTCGCGGGGGTTGCGGCCCTCGCTGCGGAAGTAATTCACCACCTCGCGCAGGTCATCACTGTTCATGGCCAGGCCATAGTTCTTGCAGTAGGGGGCCAACTCCTCCTCGGTCATCTCGATGAAGCCCTCCAACACTGGAACAGCCGCAGGGGCAGCCTCCTCCGACTCCGAGAGTTGCGAGAGGTTCTTCTCGCGCGACTCCACGGCATTGATACAATAGCGCTTCACCGCCTCCATCTGCGCAGCATCGAGCGCCGGCTCGAAAATATAGATCTTCGAGCTGCGGATGCGGACATCGGCCGCGGGATCGATCAACTTCACACAATCGACAGCCGAGGCAGCACGCTGATCAAACTGTCCGGGCAGGAACTCCACCGCCAGGAAGCTCTTTCCCTCAAGCTCCAACTCCTCGGAGACATGATCCGTCACACGCTCGCCAAAGACCGTATAGCGACACTTCTCAACCAACTCCTCCTCAAAGCCAAAAAGGTCATAAACATTGATCCAACGAAAACCCGTCAATCCGAGTCCGAGGTTGTCGTTCAGCTCACGCTTCATACTCTCGGCCTCCACCTGGAAACGGGGCAGTTTCTCTACATAGATGCGATAATTCTTCATACGTTTCGGGATAGCAAGGTTCATTAAAGTTCGGCCTCGAGCACCTTTTCGGTCTGCTTTCTACGGAACTCCAAGAGACGCTCCTCAAGGGCTTTATCCGTCAGGGCGAAGATCGAGGCGGCAATCAGGGCCGCATTCTTCGCTCCGTTAATCGCCGTGGTCGAGACGGGAATACCGCCGGGCATCTGCACGATCGAGAGGAGCGAATCCAACCCGCCGAGGGCCGAAGTCTTAATCGGCACACCGATCACGGGCACGGTCGTCAAACCGGCCGTCACACCGGCCACATGGGCGGCACCACCCGCTCCGGCAATAATACAACCGATTCCACGCTCACGCGCCGTGGTGGCATACTCCACCATCAGGTGCGGGGTGCGGTGGGCGCTGATCACGCGCTTCTCATACTCAATACCCAACTCTTCGAGCATCTCCACGGCGGCCGACATCACGCCCCAGTCGCTCGTAGATCCCATAATGACTGCTACTTTCATAATTTATGCTTTATTTTATAATTTAATTCACTTAATCCTATGTAATACAATATCTTCCGACACCTATTAACACCAAAAACAGAAAACCGCCACGACACACTGATGTCTTGACGGTTTAACAATCTGCGCACACTGCTCCACAAACCAGGGACTGCTCCTTTTTTCGCGTTGAGCCGTCGAGCCCTTCGCGCATTCGCAGTCGATGTCGATGATCTATGTGAGCCTTGTGTTTCATTCTTCGGTTCTCCTCCAAGCAGGGGTTTCGGAATCCGTCTGCAAAGGTAACTCAAATTGTCCGTTTCACCAAATTTACGCGCCAAAACTATCAACAATTTTTCACCATTTTTTCACCCGATTTTTCGCTCCCCCTCAAAAACGAATCGGCCGAACTCCGAAGAGCCCGACCGACCGGCATCATCACTAATTTTTAAAACGGGAAATTAAAAGTTGATTTCGGTGAGGTTGTTGAGATCATACCGAATTTGCTGTTTGGGTAGAATCTCAATCTCTTTGCTCGGAACCAATCGCACTCCATCCATCGGATAGTGGATGTAACCGGTGTACCCTTCGTAAATTTCATAAGGATCACTCGGGTTGAGGCTTATTCCAACCCCCCCGTCCGGAAGGTTGCACAGCGCGTTGGACTCTTTTTCTCGCTGTATCGTTAGCAAAGTGTGGGTAAACTCTCTATCCACGCGTCTTTCGCCGGTGATGTAAAAAGCTCTTCGAATCTCTTTATATCTTTGGATATACCCAAAGAATCGCTCGGGCAGCGTGGAGCCGGAGCCGAGTTGAACATTAAATTTGACATAATTCCGAATTTCACCATAACCCATATTCGGTAAAACGGCAAGAGCATTAAACGTGCAGGTTTCGGGATGGTAGAGTTTCGTGAAGTTGATAATCTTTTTATCACAAACCTCATACCCATCTTTTACCGTAGCCTCGATGTAGTAACATCCGTAATCGAGGAATGAGATCATGAACGAGTTGGCACTCTCCATTTGGTAGTAGATATTTCTGGAACTTCCTGCATCAAACAACTCTTCACTCATTTTGAACTCATAGCTTACCTCCTCGTGCTCGGGATGCCAATAGTGGTAGGTAAATGTATAAGCCGAATTTAATGTCGGCTCGTCCGGAGAATTTCCCCTTACGATTTTTCCCCCAACAACCGGACAGGTGGTTTCGTGGGTCTCAAGCACGGTCGAACCGCGCTTAACCGTTGCAACAATCCGATACTCCCCCGGTAGGTTGAAGTTGAATACGGCTTGCTGTCCGTTTTTCGATTTCAGCACCGTCGAGGTCGTGTCTGCATCGTTCAGATAGACTGCAAAGGTGTAGGTAAAGCCGTTGGAATTATCGTAATAGTCGTTTACATAGTTCAGATTCAGCGTATAGTCGGTACTCAATGCATAATACTCCCCAATTTCACTCGCAGCAGTCCACGTCGGGTTGATGGAGGGTTGCTCGATAACGGTAATAACAAACTCTTCCGTCACTTTCACCTCCTCTCTTAACGACAAATTGAGCACGGCATCATACATGCCAGTATCCTCAAATGTGAGTTCGAATGTTCTTTTGTCTACCGTAGTTTTTGTATATTTACCACCTTCTACGCGAGGAGTGATTTGAAGATCAAAATCATATCCAAGCGGAACATCTCTAATGACTAATGTGTATTTTTCATCCTTTAGCAATTTGTTTGTTGTATTTTTCGGTTTTGGTGTCCAATCAAAAACGGGAGTTGGTACATATTCTTCAACTATAAAATCATAGTAATATGTATATAGTTTGAATATTCCAAAGTAGATGTCCATTTTTATTGTTTGAGTCCCATATGTATTGAAAGAGACGTTAATGTTATAATTGCTCTTTTTCTCAATTACGGTATTTTCGTCTACCGGGGTATAAACAATATCTGTAACTCCGAAGAAATCTTCAATTGGCTCAAACTGAATATTGTGAGCTTTTTCTTCCGGATAACTCTCCTTGGGGTTTGTTATGGCTGGTTTATCTACTTTATGAACATATAAATTGGTTTCGTATTCCTCTAAAAGAGAGGTTCCTGCATAAATATATAGGACAAAAGTATACGATCCCGCATCGTCAATCTTCAAGTTTAGGGAACTATTTGTAATACGCCCACCTTTGTACTCCTCTTCGCCACTTAATACTTTGTACTCATATCGAATTCCGTTGTTGGATTCGTAATAGTAGTTTTCATAAAGAATATTTAAGGTATTGGAAGCTTCTGCTTTTATATGCATATTCTCATTCGTATCAATAGGCATGGTGTTTAACTCATAAGATAATGAGGGTTCCTCTGGTATTGAATATATTTCAGCCAAAGAGCTTTTATCTTCATTACTTAGTCCACTCCATATATTATTATTGGTCGCAGATAATTCATTATGCGGTTTCATAATGGAATTCGGGTTAAAGGAGAGTTGATAACTCGGCAAATCCCCCAAACGAATTATATGTCCAATAATATGCATGTGTAAGTATTTTTTCTGATCCTCATCGAGTGCCGTCCAAGTAGGATGAGCAATATCTATAATCATGCTTCGGGGAGTTTCCGATGTTATCGCTATTCCGTTTCTTATTATGGATCCTGTTCCAATATATTCTCCATCAATTCTTGCAGAATATCGATTATCAAGATTTGACCCCAAACAGAAATCCAAATTGCAATCTGGAATATCATTCCATGCACTGACAGCATTTTCGATATACGAATTATCGGCAGA
The DNA here is from genome assembly GCA_045614985.1 of Alistipes sp. Classification (GTDB taxonomy): domain Bacteria; phylum Bacteroidota; class Bacteroidia; order Bacteroidales; family Rikenellaceae; genus Alistipes. Next base: position 19,539 of record JAZLDX010000005.1, read on the forward strand.
TACCATGTATTCAATATGTATCTTCTCGTATATCGGGTCTAATCTACCCTCAAAAACCAAATAGGGGTTATTAGTAATAGAATTCATAGAAGGTTGGTACGATGAATCTTGTCTAATTATTGTCAGTACATCCTTTTTTATAAAATAGTCATCTCCTACAATATAATAATCGCCGAAATCGGAAAACGTAGAGACATCATACCCTATGGATGCAATAAAATTTTTATCGTCATCAAAAGTGTAATCCATAGACATCTTCTTTATGTTCAAGTCCGAAGAATATAATTCCTCCTTGTTATTATACTTTTGAGGCTCTATATTTTCCTCAATAGACGATTGTGAACAGGCGCTAAACAATGCTAAAATTGTGGCTCCTGCCAAACTTAACCATAAAATAGATTTAATTTTCATGTTTTATTATAATTTGTTAATATAACAAGTTTTATCTTCAAGTAATACAAATTCGTGCTCATCCGTGATGAAATATCGTTTGGTTTCCAATTGATATAATACAATTTTGAATTTATATGATCCGTATGTTGGTGTGCAAAGGATCGAATCAAGGCTATATAAGTAGTCGTAGAACTCATTATAACATAAATTACGCCCGAGTTCATCAATTTTTCCCCAGCCATTGTTTTCAAATTCAAAGTGAATGTACAATAGATTCGGGACCTCGGTGATCAACTGATAATATATTGTCCCACCCAAATCCTTGCAGATTTCGTCTTCTGGAAAGTATATAATGAAGTGCGAATAAAGATCCCACCAATTTGTCAGAGGATTGTAGTAATGCCATACGAACTTAGAGTCGGTTTCGTGGCCAAGTGCTTCCACTTGTTGTGATTCAGATATAATTAGTAGATCTATCGGCTCATAGACCGTGTTGGGGGTGGGATTGGGTCCTTGGGGTTCCGGCGTTGCGGTTTCTGTGTCATTGCACGCCACAAGCCCCAGCAGCAAAATGGCAAAATAAAATAACCTTTTCATAGCGTAGGAATTTTTAGTTAGCAATATTAGGTACACCTTCAAGGTGTTGGTGTTCGAGGCCCTTTTTCGACCTTTCTCTACTGCAAATTTACGCAATAAAAAAACCATCTCCAAATTTTCGGCCGAAAAAAATCTTACAAGAGCGCAAAAATGGGGTCTGATTTTCAGTGAGTTGCAAAGGTGGTTCGAAAAAAAATCTTACAGAGCAAAAATTTACGCTATGACACTTGGTATTTTGCAGTGCAAAATGTAGAATTCAAGATTCCCTAATTCTCCACTGCGTCATGGTGAGCACCGTCAGGTGCATGGCCATCTTTTTATCGGAGAATGATCACATCGACACCTCGCGCATAAAAAGATCCCCACGGTCACTTGCGCTCCCTCGGGATGACGCAGTGCGGGCTTGGGACGGTGTGCATATCATAGGAGATTGCCACGGTCGCTTTCGCTCCCTCGCAATGACTGACTTGGGGGGGTAGGAGTAGGGGAATAGCGAAAAATATGGCCCGGCCGTGTGGTGGATTTTGATTTTATCGTACCTTTGTCGCGATGAAACGAGCACTTTTTCATATTTTAGCCGTTGTAACGGTGGCCATTTGGGGTACTACCTTTGTCTCGACCAAGGTGCTGCTCCACCACGGGCTCACCCCCGATGTGATCTTCACCCTGCGCTTTATCCTCGCCTACGGGCTGCTGTGGCTCCTTCGCCCGCGACTCGGCATGTGGTGCAAAAACCTCGGGGACGAACTCCGCATGGTGGGGCTCGGCATCACGGGTGGCTCGCTCTACTTCCTGACCGAGAATGCCGCCCTGACCTACGCCCCCGCGGCCAATGTCTCACTGTTGGTCTGCACCACTCCCTTGCTAACGATCCTCCTAATGCGCTTTGTCTACAAAAAGAGCGAGCGACTTTCGCGCCATACGGTGGGCGGATCCCTGCTCGCACTGGCGGGTGTCGCACTAGTAGTTCTCAACGGCCACTTCGCTCTCAAACTCAATCCGCGAGGAGATATGCTGGCCCTCTCGGCCTCGCTGCTGTGGGCCCTCTACACCCTGCTGTTGCGCTCCGTGGAGGGGCGTTACCGCAACCTGCTGATCACCCGCAAGGTCTTCGGCTACGGACTGCTGACCATCCTCCCCTACCTGGCCTGGCATCGCCCTGAACTTCAGATAGAGACCTTTATGGTACCTGCCGTCTGGGGAAACCTCCTTTTCTTGGGAATCGTCGCCTCGTTGGTCTGCTATGCGACCTGGAATGCCGTGGTCAAAAATCTCGGAGCCTCATTCTCCTCGAACTACCTCTATCTGAACCCCTTGGCAGCGACCCTGGCGGCCTCACTCGTGCTGAATGAGCGAATTACTCCCACGGCTGCGATCGGAGCCTGCATGATCCTTGCCGGTATTGCCCTTGCGCGTAAAAAATAGTTGCACAACTCAAGATTTATCACCACCTTTGCCCTATGATTTCAAACGAACATATCCTCTACGCCCTGCTGCTCACCCTCGGTGCAGGCCTCTCGACCGGCATCGGTAGCGCCATCGCCTTCTTCGCCCGTCCGACAAACAAGAGCCTGCTCTCGTTCGCCTTGGGTCTTTCGGGCGGTGTGATGGTCTATGTCGCCTTCGTGGAACTCTTTCAGGAGGCTAAATTGGGCTTGCAAGGGGTGTACGGCCACCAACTTGGCTCTCTCTACACCACCCTTGCCTTCTTCGGAGGCATCCTACTGATCGGACTCATCGACCGCTTGGTGCCTTCGGTCGAAAACCCCCACGAACCCCACATAGCCGAGGAGATGGACCATAAGCCCCACAATCCGAAACTGATGCGCATGGGGCTGATGACCGCTTTGGCCATTGCCATCCACAACTTCCCCGAAGGTATTGCCACCTTCATCACCGCGTTGGAGGATCCGGCTTTGGGTGTGGCCATCGCTGCAGCCGTGGCCATCCACAACATCCCCGAAGGGGTCGCTGTTTCGATTCCGCTCTACTACGCCACGGGCAACCGCCGCAAGGCCTTCCGCCTCTCGCTGCTCTCGGGACTGGCCGAGCCGGCCGGAGCCCTTTTGGCTTGGTGGTTCCTGGCTCCGCTGCTCAGCCCCACCTTGTTGGGATGTACGCTGGCCGCCGTCGCGGGGATCATGGTCTTTATCTCGTTGGATGAGTTGCTTCCCGCCGCCCGCGAATATGGCGAGGCGCACACCGCCATTTATGGCGTAGTGAGCGGCATGGCCATCATGGCCGCCAGCCTCCTATTTTTAGGATAAAAACAACAAAACAAACAACCTCGAAATTATGGATATTATACTCTTAATCTTTGGTTTGGTGATGATTCTGGTGGGTGCCAACTACCTCACCGACGGAGCCTCGGCCGTGGCCCAACGCCTCCGCATGCCGGAGTTCATCATCGGCTTGACGATCGTAGCGATCGGCACCTCTGCCCCCGAGTTGGTCGTCTCGGTGATGTCGGCCCTCAAGGGGCAGAGCGACCTCGCTATCGGAAATGTGGTGGGATCCAACCTATTCAATGTCTTTCTAATCCTGGGCATCTGCGCCCTGATCACCCCCTTGGCCCTGACACGCAGCACCATCCGCCGCGACATCCCGATCGGCATGGCCGCCTCGGTACTGCTGCTCCTGTTCGCCTGCGACAAGGATCTGCATCTGGGGGGTTCGAACCAAATCGCCCGCTGGGAAGGGGCGACAATGATCATCCTCTACATCGGTTTGATGGCCTACACGATCCGCATGGCCCGCAAGGAGCTCCCCGCAACGGGTGAGCAGGCAGATGCGGAGCCCCCGATGAAGATGTGGCTCTCGATCGTGATGATTGCGGGCGGTCTATGCGGCTTGATCTTCGGAGGCGACCTCTTCGTCAACAACGCCACCGCATTAGCCCGTCGTATAGGAATTAGCGAATCGGTGATTGCCATCACCCTGGTGGCGGGAGGTACGTCGTTACCCGAGTTGGCCTCGTCGGTGGTCTCGCTCCTGAAGGGCAAGGCCGATATGGCCCTTGGAAATGTCGTGGGCTCGAACATCGCCAACATCCTCCTCATTCTGGGTGTCAGCGCCTCGATTCACCCCCTCACGTTGGGCGGTATTTCGCTGATCGACATCCTAATGGTCGTATTGAGTGCCGTGTTGCTCTTCCTATCGGCCTTCACCTTCCGCCGTCGCGCCCTGGATCGCTGGGAGGCAGTAATCTTCCTGGTCATTTATGTGGCCTACATCGCCTGGTTGGTGGGCTAAAAAGCCGATCGAGAGAAAAAAGTGCAGGAAAATAGACATTCCTGCACTTTTTTTCTTACTTTTGTAAGAAAGATTTGCCGTTTATGATCGTCGTACGCGAAATAACCGATCCGATTGAAGGGTTGGAGTTGCAGAAAAAGTTGCAAGCCCTGTTGCCACAACTCAACCCCGCCATGCACCACCTCCCGGAGGAGCGTCTCCGCGAGGTGGTGCAATCCCCCTATTGCCACCTGCTCGTTGCCGAACGAGCAGGACGTGTGGTCGGCATGCTGACCCTGGTCCTCTATCCCACGCTCACCGCACGGCGCGGCTGGGTGGAGGATGTGGTCGTCGATGAGGGGGAACGCCGACAAGGCGTAGGCCGCATCCTCCTGCGTAAAGCCATTGAAATCGCCCAAGCCGAAGAAATCGAGACTCTTTCGCTCACCTCATCCCACCACCGCAAAGCGGCACACGCCCTCTACCGAAACGAAGGCTTTTTGGCCGTAGAGACCCAACCCTTCCGCCTGCGTTTCGATTTATCAGAAAAAAAGATTAAATAACCCGATAACAAGTTCCACTCATGAAGACTTTTGCAAAGATTCTAGCAGGCCTCGTAGCCCTGCTTTTAGCCGTAGCACTGATTGCCCCAATGCTCCTCAAGGGGAAAATCACGGAGATCGTGAAGAGCGAAGCCAATAAAATGCTCACCGCGACCCTCGATTTCGAGGATCTCGACATCAGCCTTTTGCGCAACTTCCCCAACGCCTCGGTCGCTCTCGACGGACTGACCCTCATTAGTGGCGTAGAACCTTTTGTAGGGGATACGATCGTGGCCGCTAAGCGTATTTCGGTGGCAGTAAACCTCGCCTCACTCTTCGGCGACGAGGGATTCGAGGTGCGCCGCGTGCTCCTTGATGCCCCTCTGCTCCACGGGCAAAAGAGTGCGGAGGGAGCCGTGAACTGGGATATCATGAAGCCCACCGAAGAAGCTACTCCGGAGCAGGAGGAGACGGTCGTAGAGAGCGAAGCCACCGAGGAGCCGAGCACCTTCCGCTTGGCACTGCGCGATGTAACGATCCGCGATGCCGTGTTACGTTATGACGATGACTCCACCCAAATGTACGCTTCGATCACCCCGCTCAATCTGCGACTCAAGGGCGACTTTTCGGCCGCCAAGAGCACCCTGAAACTCAACACACTGGCCGAGCAGATCCGCTTTTCGACCGGGGGTATGACCCTGGCCAACGGGCTGGAGGCCGAGTTGCGCGCCGACATCGAGGCCGACCTTGAGAAGATGCACTTCGCCCTGAGCGAAAACCGCTTCCGCCTGAATGCCATCGAGATGACTATCGACGGAGAGGTAGGCTTGAATGACGAGGCAACCGACATCGACCTCACATTGAACACCAACAAAGTAGAATTTCGTGAGATTCTGTCGCTCATTCCGGCCTTTTACACGAAGGACTTCGAGGGGCTGAAAGCCTCGGGAGCCCTCACCTTGGGGGCTTGGGCCAAAGGACAACTCATCGGCGACCGTCTCCCCGCCTTCGGCCTGACGCTGGGTGTCAAAGAGGGAAGTTTCAAGTATTCGGCACTGCCCCAAGCCGTTACGGGTATCCGCGTTGCCGCCCAAGTCGAAAACCCGGGCGGCACCCTCGATGCTACGCGGGTCGAGGTGTCGGATTTTGGCCTGACGATGGCCGGCCACTCGCTCTCGGCCTCGCTGACGGCCGCTACCCCCTTGAGCGACCTCCAATTCGCGGCCACAGCGAACGGAAAGATCAACCTGGGTGCCATCAAGGAGGTCTACCCCTTGGATGAAAGCATCTCGTTGCAGGGCTTGGTAACCCTCGATGCCCAGGTGGGAGGCCGCCTCTCGGATATCGAAAAGGAGCGTTATGAGCAGATGCAAGCCTCGGGCAACATCACCATTGAGCAGGTACAAGCCGAATTAGAGGGGCTGCCGACGGTGGAGATCGCCCGCCTTACCACCTCGCTCTCACCGGCCTCGATCACCTTGGGTGAGTGCCGTGTGAAGATCGGTCGCAGTGACCTTGCAGCCAACGGCCAACTCTCGAACGTCCTGGGCTGGGCCCTGCGCGACGACATGCTTCACGGCCGTCTCTACTTGAAATCCGAACTCTTAGACCTGAACGAACTCATGGGCACCCCTGCGAGCGAAACGCCCGAAGAGAGCCCCGAGGAGCCCGCAGAGGAGAAGTCTGAAGCCCCGGCCGAAGAGACCACCGCCTTCGAGGTGCCCAAGAACCTGGATCTCGCTCTGCAAACCTCACTCAAGAAGATCCTCTTCCAGAAGATGACGATCGGCGACTTCACGGGCAACATCGATGTCAAGGGGGGCAAGGCCTCGCTCTCGAAACTCGCCATGCAGGCCCTGGGAGGTTCGATTGCCGCCTCGGGAAGTTACTCCACGGCCGAGAATCCCACACGACCCGCCCTGCAACTGAAGGCCGAAGTGAAGAAGGCCTCGTTCTCGGAGACCTTCAACCAGTTGGAGTTGGTGCAAAAGATGGTTCCCTTGTTCCGTAAGACAGGTGGCGACTACTCAATGTCGCTCGACTTATCAAGTTCCATGCAACCGGATATGTCCCTTGACTTGAATTCGGTCAATGCCAAGGGCGAACTGCGCTCAGGCAACATCCAACTCCAAAACGTGGAGATCTTCGGCGCTCTGACCCAGGCCCTGAAGGCAGAGAAGATCCAAAGTTCGCTCTCGAAAGAACTTGTGGTGAAGTTTTCCATCCAGAACGGCCGCCTCTCGACCCAACCTTTCGATCTGAACTTAGGCCAAACCTCGATGAACATCTCGGGCTCAACAGGACTCGACCAGACAATTGACTATACGGCTCGCGTTTCTCTGCCGGGCAAGGCTGCCGGCGTACTCCAAAAGCTCGATGTCAAGATCGGTGGCACCTTCTCCTCGCCCAAGATCTCGGTTGACCTGGCCTCAGCAGCCAAAGAGGCCGTATCGAATGTGGTCAATGAGCAGATTCAGAAGTTCACCGGCTCCGAAAACCTGAATGCCGAGATCGACAAGCAGGCCGAAAAACTGCGTCAAGAGGCACAGAAGGCGGGCGACAAACTGGTAGCCGAGGCCGAAAAACAGAAGCAGGCCTTGGTCGAGAAGGCCTCGAATCCGTTGGCCAAGATCGCCGCCGAGAAGGCCGGCGAGGCCCTCGTAAAAGAGGCTCGCAAGCAGGCCGACAGACTCACAGCCAAAGCCGAGGAGGAGATCGCCAAATTACAGAACAAAGCCACCGGTAAATAAAAACAGGCAACCACCCCCCCTCCCATTGCCAATGTTGGAAAATATTTACTACCTTTGTCTGCCCAAGAAGGCTTTATTATATTAAAGGAACTAAAACAAACCTAATTTTATAATTTTTTTCTAAACCAAATGAAAAATCAACTTTTCAAGATCATGGCATCACTCTTCACGATGCTTATGATGATCGGCTTTGGGGCTTGCTCAAGCGATCCTACCACAGAGGAGGAGACAAAGACTCCCGAACCTCCCAAGACTGAGTATTCGCTTTCGGTCGAGGTGAAAGAGGTGGGCCCCACCACCGCCACTTTCGAAATCACCACAAAGGAGATATCGAAAATACACTACTTTGTAGACGAGGAGGCCCTTCTCTCGCCCTCCGAGCTGCTGATCACCACCAAGGGCAAGGAGTTTAAAATCGAGGCCGACGGCACCACAAAACTCACCATCAGCGGCTTCGAGGCCAACAAACTCTACGCCGTACACTTTGCCGGCACGAAGAGCGACGACAACTTCTACGGCGAGGTGAAGAAGGTGGAGTTCACCACCTCGAACTTCGATGGCGATATCACCTTCTACGACATCGAGCAGCGTAGCTTCAAGGTGCACGTCAACTTCCCCGAGGAGGTGAAGCAGCGCGGCAATGTACTCAAGTGGGGTATCTGCGATGCATTGATCTACAAGTCGATCGGCATCCACGCCGAGGCTCTGAACCGCCACGACACGATGGGTACCTATTTTGACGATAGCAAAACCTTTACTTTTGACAACTCGATTGAGAACTCCTATCCAAAGAACGAAAATGGCGAGTACGACTTCGATGCCTGGCTCTACGAGCCCATCGCCCCCGGTCAGCCCACCTACTTCCTGGTCGGAGAGTTCGAATATGTGAAGGAGGGTGAACTCGGTTACGACTACCAGGATGCAGATGGCGACTGGCTCTACGGCGACTACACGGCCGGATTCCATGAGCCCGGTTGGTACCACGCCCTGTTCGATTACTACAACTACTCGGGCGGCAACGAGATGTTCGGCGGCGGCCCGCACGACCCCAAATTGCAGTCGGTGGTGATGGGCACCTCGCCCCTGGCCGAGGAGGTCTTCACCGATCAGCATGAGTTCTGGAGCGGCTACTACCGCGTCTTCCGTCTTCGTACGACCTTGCCCGACAAGTTGGAGGGTTCGATCGCGATCGACGACTCGGGGCTGAAGCCCAACGGAGGCATCATCCGCCTCACCCCCTCGGAGAATGTGGGCATGTACCTGGCCGGCATCTTCACCGACGAGACCTGGGAGCAGTACCTCTCGTCCCTGCCCGACCGCGAGCCCGAGACCATTCAGTGGGGTCTGACCACCTCGATGGCATTCCAGAGCTTTGGTGTGATCATGCTTTCGGGCGAGACCGACCTCAACCCCAACGAGATTTGGCTCTACCCCGACACCGATACCCGCTACCGCCTGGTACTGGTCGGCATGGGTAAAGAGACCGATGAAGATGGCAACTTCTCGGGATCGAGCCAGTTCTATCAGGAGCACTTCTACCGCCTGCCCAAACCCACGAAGGGCGCCCCCACCCTCTCGGTGAAGGCCATCGAGGCCCCCGAAGGCGAAGAGAGCAGCCCCTATGAATTGTGGTACAACGTAAAGTGTACGTCGGGCGATGCCGTACAGGTGAAGTATGCCTACGACGTGAAGTACGCCTGGGATCAGGCCCTGCAGAGCTACTCCGTCAGCGAAATCATCGCTCAGGGTAACTATTTCACCCCCGATGAGCTCGTCTACATCAACTCGGATCTAGGCCTGAACTTCAAGTTCACAGAGTTGCAACCCGATAAGACCTACGGTCTGGGTGTAATGGCCATCAATGACGAGGGTACCCCCAGCATCGCCCGCTATGTGGAGTCTACCACCTCGGCCGAGGAGCTCCCCGCTCGTTCGGAGTCGCCCCTCTTCAGCGAGTTGCAGGGCGATTGGATGATCAGCGCCGAGTACCTCTACACGGTTCACAGCAACGAGACCGGTGAGGACAGCATCGTGCGTGAAACGCGCGAAACGCCCGTTCACATCGGTGACCTGCTCTTCGATCGCCGCTTCATCACCGATGCCGTTTACGACAAGTTCTCCAAGAGCATCTACAACAAGATGACGGCCGAGGAGGTGGATGAGCAGCTCGACCAGATCGAGAGCACTTTCGCCCACTACAACGAGAAGACGCGCAACTACAACCGCCTCTCGTGCCAGGGCTACGACCTCTACCCCATTCCGCCCTACCACAACTACAGCGCTACGGCCTACATCTCGCCCGAGACCCTCTTCGCTGCCGCGGCAGCCGACACCTACAAGTACATCGACGCTGCGGGCCTGCTCTACGACTTCGGTCCGAAGTGGTACTTGGAGATCGACGCAGAAGGCAACGTCACGATGCCCTTCAATGTCTCGACGATGGATCCTGCACTGGGCTACAGCGGGCTGCACGTCATGGGTGTAAACTCGACCAACCTCCAGCAACTCGGTATGCTGATGACCGTGGGCGGCCAGACCGGCCACTTCCCCGTAGAGATTTCGGAGGATAAGAACACGATCACGATCAAACCGCTGGAGTTCCAGGGTGAGATGTACTACCCCCACCTGGTAGGTCTCGATGGTTCGTGCTCGGCCTTCATCCAGTCGGAGATCACGCTCCGCCGCGTAAACTCGGCTACGGCATTGAAGCGCACACGCCAGACGCTACCGGAGAGCTCGGCAAGCAACGTGAAGCGCGTCAAGCTCTCGGGCGACCGCGTAGCCCCCGCCTCGCGTGGCCGCAGCATCACCCCCGTGGAGAAGATGAACCTGAAGCGCGGCGAGCAGGTCTCGATCTCGGTGCTCTCGCCCGAGCAGATCCGCGAGAACCTGGAGAACTACGCCAAGAGCCGCCGCTAATGCGGTCTTGATCCGATCAACAAAAAATCCAGTGGGGCCCGGCCACAACGGATTTTTTTTTTTTCCAAGGTGGAGTGCTCGCCTCCGAAAAACAGACTCTTTCTCCTCTCCAAAGAGAAGGTGGCCGTTAGAAATAGTGGCCCACGCTGAAATAGAGATTCACCTTGCGCGAAATATTCGACGAGCTGACCTCGAAACTCACCGGTCCGATCTTGGTATCGATCGAGTAACGAAGACCGGCCCCCCACCAATTCGAAGCGTTGTAATTGTATCGATCGCCCCACTGCAAAGGTTCTTCCATTCCGATAAAACTCTTCAGATCGATGCCCGAACGCCCATAGTTAAACAGGGCGGTGAGGTAGTGTTTTCTAAATAGGCGCCCACGGACATCCAATCGGCCGATCAGCAGGTTATTGAATGCCAACGAGATTTTGTTCAGTCCGATGAATGGGAGTTGATGGTCGATATATCGTCCCATTTCGGTGCCTCCCAACAGGTTGTTCATACTCGGATAGGAGGGAACGGGGCCCTTGAAGAGGGGATTCCACCCCTGCGAAGAGCCACTCTCGGCCCCGGGGCCGAAAAGGAAGCCGCCATAGAGTCGAGGGATCACCACAAGGCGACTCTCCACCACGGGGATATAGCCCTCGAGTCCGAATGTCAAGGAGCCGAATCCGAAGCTATCCATCCCCTTGGAGGTAAACGTCATATCCTTCCACAGGAAGTCGATCGAACCTTTGACTCCTCGGGTCGGGAAGCTATTCTTGTTGAGATTATCGTAGCGCAGGTAGGCAAAGGTTCCCAACGTATTGACCGACTCATAATCGCTGTCCACGGCATCGTAGAGCGAATACATCACCTTACGAGGTTGGAGCAACTCGGCCTCAATACCGGCACCCACACTGACAATTCTCGAGTAATTCTCGGAGAGATAGAGTCGGAAGCGATGTTGCAGGAACTTCATATTCATCACCAGATCGTCCATATCGTAGGCATCCAGCTCTGAGTTCCTGAAGATATATTCAAGGTTAATTTTCGGATAGAAGAGGCGGCCGTAGGAGAAATTTGCCCTGAGCCACTGGTTGCTGCCCAACTTGGCACTCAGGTCGGCCTTGAATCCGTTGATGCGGTTGCTGTTCAACCCCAAACGGAGCAACACCGAGATCATATCCTGGGAGTCGAAGCGGAATGCCGCTCCAAAGTCGTGAGGCGGATTTTCGACGAAGTTGAACCTCAATATATACCCCTCCTCCGAGGCGGGATCCTCGTGAAGAGTATAGGTGATGTTGTTGTAGTTGCCCGTTCCATAGTAGATGGAGACCGACTTGTCGATATCGCTTTTGGAGACCTCGTCGCCAACCTGCACCGTACAGATGCGACGCATCCACCTCTCAATATTCGAGGAGACACCCTCCATCTCGATTTTAGAGATCATGACCCTTCCGCGAACAATGTTGATCGCGCGCTTTTTGGTCGTGGGCTCGGGGGCAACCTCATTGCCACCAGCAAATACCACCTCTTTGAGTGCCCGAAAGTCGGCCTCGTGGCTGAGTGCGGCCTCGTAGCCACTCTGCGTGATTCTCGCGACGCTCTCGGCATCGAAACTCAACATGCCTACCCCCTTGAGATCGGGGCTGATAAAGATGTCGCACAGGGTGTCATAGTTTTCAAACCCCTTATCCGTGATGATCTCCTTGAGTTGTTTGACCTGCGAGAAGATCGAGGAGAGTTTGTCCGTGTCGCTCTCCAAGCCGGGCGACATGCTTACACCGATGACATAATCTGCCCCCATGGCCCGACACTGCTCAGCAGGGAAGTTATTCACCAAGCCTCCGTCCACATAGAGCGTCTGATCGATTGTGATCGGATCGAAGAGGATGGGGATGGCCATCGAGGCCCTCAGGGCCTTGGTGAACTCGCCCTTGTCCAAGACTTCGGCCTCGCCATTCATCATATTGGTTGCAATGCAGACAAACGGGATGGGCAACTCGTTGAATTCCATAGGGTCGGAATAACCCACCGAGAGCGAATTGAAGAGGTTGATCAGATTGGCTCCCGAGACAATTCCGCTTGGCAACGAGTTTTTGAACGAGCGATTCTGAAGCTCCTCCTTGTTGGTCTTGAAGGAGAAGGGCAAGGTGAGCAATTGGGTGCTATTTTCGATTTTACTCTCGTAGGAGATCTCGCGTCGGTCCACCTTGTTGCTGATCAGGCTGTCCCAATCGACACTGCTGATGATCTCCAAGATCTCATCCGACGAGTAGCCCAAGGCGTACATGCCACCCACAATGGAGCCCATACTCGTACCCGCAATGTAGTCGATGGGGATGCCCGCCTCCTCGATGTATTTGAGCACACCGATATGGGCCGCCCCTTTGGCTCCTCCGCCCGACAAAACGAGGCCGATCTTTGGACGAGATTCGGCCGAAGGATTCTCCTGCGAATAGGCTGCAGGGGAGAGCGACAAGAGCAAAAGACAAACCATTAAGGAGAGGATTCTCTCCTTACCAAAAAATTTGTGTTTGACGATTAACACCCCCGATTATTCCACTTTAATCTTACCTGCCATATACATGATGACCTTCGATTCTTTGTCTTCCAAAGCGAAGATAAAGTCCGATATCGACCTTTCATCCAAAGGCTGAGCGAAACTTCGAATATAATCATTGTCGGCAAACTCCTCATCATCGGCAAGGGGGAACTCTTCCAGCATGGATTTGAATATTTCGAGCTCTTTGCGTAGAGCCTGGCAGGTCGCTGGCGAAGCTTCGCTATAGTTGATGATCGTAATGCTGGTCACCCCCTTCATAAAGTCGCGACCAAACTGCGAATTCAACATCATCTTAACCATACCCAAGCCCTGGCCCTTGACAACCTTCATGCAGTCCACGCCATTGACATTCTCATACTTCTTCATAAGTTCGTCAACCGTGCTCTCGACCTTCGAAGGCGTTTGACCAAAAGTGGCTACTATGGTCATCAGACACAGCGCTGCAAGCAGCACCATTTTTTTTAGAGTGAATTTCATACAATTAAATATTTCCTAATTCAATTTGATTGAACGCGATAACAAAACATGCCGATAGAACTATTCCAAAGAATATCAACAGTAGGATGAAGAAATAAATCACACAGGTCAATAGCGACTTGACAATTGCCTTCCACCAACTCTTGGTGACATAAACCCGACGGAAAGCGATCGTCAGATAGAGGCACGATCCGACAATCAAAACCCACTCCAGCAGGTTCATCGAAGGGGCAACCGTCAGATGGAGGATGTATATGCCGAGGATAAGCACCTCGAGGAATGCCGTATAGTGCAGGGCAAAGATGTAATGGTGGATACGGGGAAGGTGTCTTCTACGCTGAACAAGCCGTAGCGACATGGAGAGGAAGGGGGTTGTAAGCAGCAATAGGACAGGGAAATACTTCGAGAGGATACGAACCATCTCCGACCAAAGAGAGTTGATCAAATCCACCTCACTTTTGCCTATCGTCGACTCTGGATTGAAGCAATAGTAGCCCTGATCGTCACGCACGAGGACCTCATCCTCGATAAGCACCCGAGGAAGAACAGCCACCCACTTATCGAGCCCCTCCCCCATAGTATCCTCCTGAACCGCTATCGAGTGAACGATTTGGGGATAATTTTGCGTCAAGACCAAAGGAGCCAACAAAAGCACCGTGTCGCGCGGGCTCTCATTCAATTTCTGTAAATACTCCTTGTCGTCCATCAAGTATTCGATCTGAATGCCGGGCAACACACGTTCGTCGTGGGTGATCGAATGGAAAGAATTCGTCATTTTTTCTGCACTCGAAAAGAAGACGAACATCGTAATGAAGACAAACAACAAGAACATGTTCAACTTCAGCGGATGCTCCTGAGAGATAAACTTTCCGGAGAGGAACTCATTGGTCAAGTGGCCCGGGCGACGAATCAATGTCCAAATCGTGGAGAAAAACTTGGGATCCCAAATAAAGGCATTGTTGATATATTCGATGATGAATGCCGCAACGGAGGGGGTCTTTTTCACAGCCCCCTGTCCACAAACGTGGCAAAAGTGGCCCTGAAGTTCCGTTCCGCAATTCAGACAATGCGTATAGGGGAGCTTGTTCTGCTCGACTGTCGTTTCCTCTTTTTCGCTCTTCTTTTTTGTAAAGAATGACAAAAATTTATTCATCTTTCCTGTTTTTCAATTGTTTATAACCTTGGTCTTCACCCGAATTAAAGGGTAATGGGTTATGATATCCCCGCAATTTTTCATAAAAACGCCATCTTATCACGAGGGATACTATCCCAATTTGCAAAGTTAGCAGTTTTATTTCATTTTATCGTACTTTGAGTGCAAATTTTTCATGCAGATACCGAGCGATTCTACAAATTCTTGGGATGACGAATCTGCTTGTGAAAGGGTTCCCATTGACTAACGGCTCACCCCTCCGAATGCTCCCCTCTTGACAAATGTAACATTTTTTTAATCTAACAAATTTGTCTTCATTTATTTTTTTATTTATTTTCGCATTAAAGAACCTTACAAAGAGAGACTTTATCTCTTGAGGAATAGAACTTAACAGAAAAAAACAGAGAATATTTATGAAAAAGATGATGTATGGAGCCCCCGAGTTGGAGGTGATCGAAATGCAGATAGAGCAGGGATTTGCGGCAACGAACCCTGGAGAGACGGATGGAGATATTGAAGATGGAACCGGTGGTGGATATGTTTAATGGTTCATGTATTTTTCTACGACAACTATTAAAAAAGTGAAAAAAATGATAAAAAAGATAACCTGGGGCATGCTTTGCATGTCGTTCCTCTTTGTCGGATGCGCTGATTCGGAGGAGCCCTCTCCTGAGATGAGCGCAACTGAAATTACCGCCTCTTCGCTTCCGATTAGCGATCAGGAGGAACTCCCCAATTTGGGGGTAACCATCTCCGGTGTCGATTTTACCCACTATGAATTCGAGGCGGGCGATAAGATTCGCATTGTCTCCGAACAAGGCATGGATACGATCATGGAGGCCACGACGGATGGCTATGAAAAGATTAAATTCCGCGGCCACTTTACACCCGTGGCAGAGGTCGACACCTACTATGCGGTCTATCCCCATACGCTCGAAGTTTCAAACTTCGGCAAGGTTACCGTAGAGACAAAAAAGCAAGATGGCTCGGCCAAACAGGCGGCTATGCTGGCTGCTGTGGCACGAGATGCCCACAAGGACGATTTGCATTTCACATTCCGCCCTATCAACGCCCTGCTACAAGTGGGTATCGTCGACTCGCCATATGAGTATACACAGGTAAGGCTCGCCTCGAGCACCTCGTTGATTCCCTCCAAATATGAGGTAAATTTGGGCTCGAATGAGGTGGCATACAATTCAAAAGACAATGTTCTTCAGGTTGATTTCGCCCTGGCCCCGGACGAGGAAGATAGCTTCTTCATATCTCTTCCTCCCAACTACACCTTCCACGAGTTGGACATTAAACTCGTTACCTCGAGTACGGAGCTCTTTTCGAAGTCGATTTACGACTTTTCGCCCCGATTAGGATATAGTTACATAACCACTTTCGATATTCCATTCGAGCCGGGAATTGCCCACATCTTCGCCAAACCCGACTACGAGTATATCGACTGCTCCGCTTATCCGAGCTACATCGAACCCGAACAGGTGCGCTTCTACATCACGGAAGAGCTCGAGCAGGAGTTCTCGGCCGAGGAGCTTTGGGGCCAAGCCGACGAACCCAACCACCGGGCCGAACTCGACTACCCCGCCGAGGTGGCACACCGCTTCTCGAAGCTGAATCCCAACACCCCCTACGCCATCTACGCGATCGGTTGCTACGAGAACGACTCGCAAGAGATGTGCTATGCCAAGGAGAAGATAACGGCCACCACCTTGGCCTACGAGGGCTCGTTGGAGATTGCCCGATTGGTGGTGGATCCCCGACAAGTAGAGGCGAGCATCTATACCCGAGGCTACGATTGGAAAGAGGTTCAGGTGCGCGCCATGCTCTCCAAAGATCCATCGCTTACCGATGCCCAGCATGTATTCGAGCAGAGCGGAAAGAACCTCGGCGTACACGAAACCCCGGATTACAACTATTACAATTGGGAGGAGCAGGATTTGACCCCCGAGACTGAATATACCCTCTACGCAACCCTGCTGTTCAACGACACCCACTACCAAATGGTGAAGCAGACATTTATCACCGATCCGATGTCGATCCAGGCCAAGTTGGACTATATCGAGCCAAGCGCCATGGGGTGCTATGCCATCCATACCGGATACAGCAGAATACGATTCCTCTTCTCCCAGGACAAGACACTGACCGATGCCGAACAGGTCTTCTCCCTGGGTGAGGCCTTCAACGGCACCGACGAAGCTCGATCCGATGGAACCTTTAAGGTGAGCCATCGCTTCTCGGAGGAGGTTGTGGAGAGCATGGAGCCCGGAAAGAGCTATGCTGTCTATGCCGTAGGCGAGTACAAAGGCCAATACAACATGAGCATGGTAGAGGTTACCAAGTCCGGCGAGGCGGTGAGGGTTACTTGTGGAGCCCAAACCAGCTACTCGTTCTACCAATGGGGAAGCCCCATCGCCAACAAGATGTACAATGTGGCTATCGTAATGGGCGACTACTTCACCTTCGATGGCACCCCCTATAACGCTTTTAGTCGTTCCTCGTACCAAGGCATCATGGATCAAGATATCGAAAGCGCAGGTATTGAGATTTGGAAAAAGGAATCAAACGACAAAATCAGACATGAACTGGAGTTTGGCAACGGTTCTATCGGTATAGGCGAGGCCGTACTCTCCTACGATCAGATCGACCTTGGTGAGTACTACGCAAGAACCTATATCCGACTCAAGAAGGGTGGCGAAGTCTACTCCGACGAGGTGGAGTTGGTGGTAACCGGATTCCCCTATGACTCCGAGAAGGGCGACTACCACGGTTTCTACGACGACAGCCTGCTGAACTGCGTAGGCCAATACACCCAAGAGCAGACCAAGTTCCCCTGGAAAGATATCTCCAAAGGTGCCTCCGACCTGGTCAACGCCTTCATATTCTTCCGCGGACACGACCACCTGCACATGGAGGGCGGCTCTCGCTGGCCGCAAGCCCTCTCGTCGAAGTTCTACGTCCCGGAGGGCGGCTTCAAGATGTACGCCTGGTGGCATGTCTCCCGCTCCTGGAATCTCAGAGAGATCGACTTGGCCATCAACTTCTCGACCGAGGAGGGAGAGGACGGCCCCAATATCATCACCGTACACACGGAGAGCTCCGACGAACTGGAGGCAACCTCCCCGGTTTGTCTGATGACCACGGAGTATCCCTGCTTCCAAATCGAGCACCAAGATGCCTTCAGAGGCCCGTGGTCTCGCGTGCATCGACTAATCTTGAACTACGCCGACAGAGATGCGGCCGTAGGCAGCGAGGTGGAAGAGTAACGAGGGCACCTACCAATAATTCGATTTGAGGAAGAGGGATATGAAAACTTTTGCTATTGTTGTAATGTCTGCAGCGTTGCTGATGGGTTGCAATCACAATGCGAATACATTGTGCGCAGAGTATGTAAATCACGGCAATCTGCGATTTGAGAAAAATCGCTTGATTGTCAGTGCGATGTTAGCAGATTCGACCGCCATGGAGGTCGAATTCGATAGCGGATGCGTCAATGGTTATGCAAACATTGATAGCATAACATTGGAAAGAATCGCAAAATTCCAATCTCAACCAAACGCCTCCAACCAAATCACTTTGCAAGTCGATGGGCACAATCTTTCATACAAATATTTTATAAATCAGCATACCAAGCCGTTGATTGGCCTGAATTGCAAAGACTCTTTGAGTCGTTGGGCTGTTAATCTCTCACAAAATCGACTCGAGATTATACCTGACGACAGCCTTGTGAATACGGATAGATACTGCGCTATACCTATTCGTGTTAAATACGGATTGTTGCCTATTGCGGAACTGCCGATAATCTTCTATAAGAATGGGCGTGCCTATTCGTTCAAACGCTCATTTCTAGTTGATACAGGGACACCAATGGCATTTTGTATTATGGATCCTGACAGCGAATTGATGGCTTTTGTCAATTCTATACCGCATTGTCAATATGACGATGCACTGACCGAAATGTTTAATCGCCAAGGTCGTGCAAGAGAGCACATAAAATTCATATTGGATAGTGTGGCCGTACAATCGTTTGTCATGGGGCGAGCAAGCTGCAATATCGATGTGGGTGTGCGTTCTACTCGCAAGGAGTTCGGGGATAATGTTATTGGCACAATCGGAATGGGCATACTAAAAAACTTTGATATGATATTCGACTATCGTGATTCGCAGTTGCTTATAGCACCACACGGAATCGAGATGCCGTACTATGAGCAAGCCGAAGGCGGCTTGGGATTTACTTATAGCAAAAGCCTTCGTGTGTCGTTTGTTCAGCGGGGGCATAATGCACATAAGTCAGGACTACGCCCCGGAGATGAGATTGTGACGATAAATCACATTCCGCACGATAGGTTGCTTGATTCAGATGTGATGGATTCGTTGCGCATGTTGCCGGAGAACACCCCGCTACAGCTGAAAGTCAAGCGAGGGAAAGAGGTTTTGGATATCGACTATCTGACATTTTCGGCCTTGAGGTAGTTCGGGAACTCCTGTAGGCCCCGCCCTCACGAAATAAATATCGGAAATAGATCCCCCAATAGGATGGTCGGCCATGAGTAGCCGACCCTCCTATTTTTTATGGGGATATGCCTTCAATCCATCAATTTCCCGCTGCAAAAGGTCGAGGAATTTCGCGGCGTGAGCACCGTCCATCTGGGTGTGGTGGAATTGAAACGACAAAGTCAATGTGGTCTTAAACAACCCTCGTTTGTACTTGCCCCAAATCATGAACGGATTGTTGAAAACACCACTATACATCCCCACCGCGCCATCAATTTCGTACTGCGCCAGTGCCGAGGTGCCGATCACCATACTACCGGCCGAGAGGTCGTGATCGGTGCAGCTCTCCGCCACTTGCTTCGTCAAACGCAAATAGTCGCTGTTGAACTGCTCCAAATCCTCATTGTAAGGTAGATCGCACGAACTCACCTCGCCTGCTTTGTTGGCCACAATGGTGTTTACGGCAAGGGTATCGTACTGCATCAACTTATCACCCACGGGCAATAGATAGAACTCCTTGACCTGCACGGCAGCACGACCAATACAATAGCACATCAACATATTGAATTTCAACCCTCGCTTGTGGCTAATTTTCACAAGGCGTGATACATCGAGCGTCTTGAAAAATGTTACCATCGGCATCGGCGCCTGCATCCACATCTCAAAGGCATAGGCTCGGGTGGTATCTTTGGGATTTATCTCTCTCATAACAGCAATTTTTTGATAATGACAGTCATTTTTGATAAAGGGCCACAAAGGTAATAAATTCTTCCCAAACTCCGCAAAAGGCGGGGTTGTATGGATATGATCTCACGCAAAACGAGCCACGAGCCCACATTCGCGGGCATTTCTCGCGAACTATATTTACACCCCCAACCCTGAAAGGGGCGAGTGGGGTCGCTTCGTGGCGAATCTCGTTTTCCGCTCCAAGCGAAGCCTCCCTTATCAAAGGGAGGTTTGGAGGGATTGTCTATATAGTCGCGGACTCTTCCGCGAAACGCACAAAAAAAGGATAGCTTTATGCTATCCTTCGTGCGTTGAGCGGAAAACGAGACTCGAACCCACGCTTCGCGTGTGCAGTGTCGCGAATTATATTTACACCCCCAACCCCTGAAAGGGGAGATTTTGGGGTCGCTTCGTAAGAGCCCGATTATCCTAAAATCAAAAAGGCTGGCATTTAGCCAACCTTTTGATTTTGAGCGGAAAACGAGAGTCGAGCCCACGCTTCGCGTGTGCAGTGTCGCGAATTATATTTACACCCCCAACCCCTGGAAGGGGCGAGTGGGGTCGCTTCGTGCGAGTCATCGTGTCAAACAAAAAAGCAGCCCCTTTTGGACTGCTTCTTCATTTGAGCGGAAAACGAGAGTTTAACCTATGTTCGCCCATCATTTTGAGTGCGAAAATCTTGCGTTTTTTTAGGTTTACTTTTGAGTTTCCGAGTAACAGTTTTGACCGTTTTTCGGGTACGGGAATTGCCGTACTGTGTCCACCTTAAATTTCTGTGCTGTAATTACTTATGCAAAGATAATAAAATTTTC
>JAZLDX010000006.1:0-130677 GCA_045614985.1 Alistipes sp.
ATAGAATGAAGCGAAGAGTTCTTTTAGGTGGTTATAGTGGTGAGGTTCCACCTCTTCCCATTCCGAACAGAGAAGTTAAGCTCACTAACGCCAATGGTACTGCACTTATCGTGTGGGAGAGTAGGTAGCCGCCTCTTCAAGCCAATCCTTTTAAGGGGTGGGTTTTTTTTGTTATAAAGCCAGCCCTTAAAGGCTACGCCCACCTACTTAGGTGGGCTTTTGACTTGAAGAGGCGGCTTTAGCCGCAGATGTTTTTGACAACCACCCCAAACCCCTCCTTGGTAGGAGGGGCTTATGAGGCCAATCCGTTGCGGGGTTGACCTTTTTTTTGTTATAAAGCCAACCCTTAAAGGCTACGCCCACCAAACTTGGTGGGCTTTGGCTTAAAGAGGCGGCCGGAGCCGCAGATTTTTTTTGACAACCACCCCAAACCCCTCCTTGGTAGGAGGGGCTTATGAGGTCAATCCGTTGCGGGGTTGACCTTTTTTGGATCACCGTAAAAATCGGGTGGAGAGGGTAAAAAAGTTTCTACAATATCGGCAATGCCCGATATTGTAGAAACACACTTTGTCATTGCGAACTTTTGCATTTTAGGGGCTATCGGAAAGCGAAGGGATGTCATGCAAAAGTGTGGCAATCTACCGCTTACCGAAAACCGAGGATTGCC
Source organism: Alistipes sp. (assembly GCA_045614985.1). Classification (GTDB taxonomy): domain Bacteria; phylum Bacteroidota; class Bacteroidia; order Bacteroidales; family Rikenellaceae; genus Alistipes. The sequence goes on from JAZLDX010000006.1 coordinate 668, forward strand.
CCAAACCGCCTAATCGACCGGGCGGTTGAGCGAATCTGCAACTCTTTAATAATAGGAAGATCCCCACGAATTTTCATGCAACACCACCAGGCGATGCTACGCCTTAAAATGAAAATTCTCGGGATGACGCAGTGAGGGGTTGGAACGCCATGCATCTTGTAGGAGATTGCCGCAAAAAAAGACGGGGAGCCAGATGGCTCCCCGTCGGGGTTTGATTCGGAAGATGGGGTGCGGTTAAACCAATTCAATTGTTGTCCCCGTTCCTTCCGGAATCAATGTTTTCTTGTTGCGAATTACTTCGACAGGGGATCCATGCCACCTGCAGCACCGCCGCCTACCATGGCGTCGTATACCTGACCCAGGTCGAACATGAATACGCCATACCAGTTACCCTCGGCATCCTTTACGGTGTAGTAGAGATCCTTACCGTTGTGGTTCATCCAGGTCATCACCGAGTTGTCGTCCTTGGTCAGCTCGGTACCGTTCTCTACGATGTAGGCGGCACGACCCTTCTCACGGGCACCACCCTGCGAAGCGAGAACCTCCTCCTCACCATTCCATACATATACCTTCATGCCGTCGGCGATCGTCTCGAACTTGATCGAGAAGTCGAGCCAGTTGGGCATCGAGGGATCAATGCTGAAGTCGTAGATCATCGGGGTACCCAGAGCGGTGTAGATAGCCTGAGCCTCCTCGCTCTCCGAAGCGAAGAAGGGATCCAGCGACTGTGCGGGGGTTACAACGGCCTCAACCATCGTCTCGGTCCACGAACCGTCGGTGAGCTGAGCTACTACGAATACGGTGTACTCGGTGTTGTTGTAGATACTACCCGTTACGGTCAGCGTGTTGTTGGCGGCATCCCACGAACCTGCCTTACCCGTTACCTTGCCGGTAGCGAGGGTTACGGTCGAGTAGGTGTAGTACTCGTCCGAGTTGGTCAGCATCTGGTTCTTGTAGTAGTCGCGACCATTCCAATCGAGGTTGTAGGTAGCGGTGGGGAGTACGCGGTACTTCACAACATCGGTAGCCGAGCAAGCGAGCTTCACCGAGAACGAGTTGTTCAGCGGGGTGATCTCCTCGATGGTGATCACAGCGTCGTTGTAGCTCATCTCAGCGGTCTTCAGGGGCTCTACCTTCAGGGTGTAGTTACCCTCAGCATCCAGAGCCATTACTACGAGATCCCACTCCTCACCCATTGCCAGACCGTAGGTCTTGGTAGCGTTGGTCGGGAATTCGGTGCTCATGTTACCTTTATCGAGCATGAACTTGGCCAAGGTCTCACCACCGGTGGTAACAGCCTCCTCCGAGCCCTTCTTGAAGTAGTTCCAGTAAGCAACTACAACATCCTCCGAGTACTCGATCGAAGCCTTCAGCGAGGTGTAGCCGATCTCGGTCGGGGTAACGGTGATGGTCGACTCGCCACCGGCAACGATGTCGGCGGTCTTGAAGGTGAAGATCTTCACATCATCCACCGTGTAGTCGGTCAAAGCGCGGCCATTGGTGATAGGCAGCACAACGAATACGTACTCGGTGCTGGGCTTCAGCAGATCAACCGAGTAAGCCTGGTAAACATCAGCCTGGAGCTCGGCATACGAACCCTCGTACTCGAAGTCGCCTACGATCTGGTTACCATAACCGAAGAAGTAGTCCATACCATACTGAGCGTACATATCCTTGTACGCAACCCACTCGCTCAGAGCAGCCTCAACGGGGTTGAAACCGTCCTGCTCCATCCAGTTCTGAGCGCGGTCGAATACCACCTCATAGCTGTCGAAGCCCTTCAGGTCAACGGCGATGTCAACATCGGCGAACGAAGCAGCGGTCTGCTCGGCCTTCAGCGTGGGAACATAGTAGTAGTGGTAGCTCAGACCCTCTACAACCAAGTCGCGGCCGGAAGCATCCATCGGGCATACCCAGATAGCGAAGTTCTCGGCGGGCAACTCCTCCCAGCTACCATAGTAGTAAGCCTCAGCGATGGTGGTGTTGATCTCCATTACCTCGCATACGCCCTCCTCATACCAACCATCGAACAGGTTGTCGCCATAGTAGTATACATCGTCGTAGTTGTCGTAGATGTTCTCTATATACTCCGTAGGATTAGCCTTGAAGGTGTCGATAGGAGCGAAACCAATCATGAACGAGTTGAAATTGAACTGGGGACCCCATCCGTAGTTGGTCTCAACAACGATCGAGTTGGTGATCGTGATGTTCTCGCCCTTTACCGTCAAGGTCAGCTCGGCATAAGCAACCTCCATCTTGGCGATCTTGCACTGACCCGAAGTGGTGTTCAGGTGGAAGGTGATGAAGCCCTCCTGATCGGCAGCACCAGCGACAACGAGCTCACGCGAAGGAGCCGTAACAACGAGTACATCCTCCTTGATGGCGGCACGCCAACCCATAGGAGCGTTCATTACCTCTACGCTCTCTACGTTCGAGCTTACCGTGAAGGCGATCTCCTTGGTCTCCTTGGGCTGGATGTAAGCCTTACCCTTAACGCTGAAGTTGATCAGCTGACCCATCATTACCTCTACGATCGAGCCGTCAACCAGCGTGAAGATAGCGTAACCGGGCTTCGTCGTGGTGTCTACACCCGAGAAGATGCAGTTGCCACCCTCGGTGTTGCCACCGGCGTTAGGATCGCAGTTGCAGAAGTTGTTAGCGTTGATACCGCTCTCAACCCAGGTCTTGCCACCGTCGATCGAAACGAGCAGATTGCCGTTCTCATCCACATCGAACTTGAGCTCGGGAGCTACGCAGTCGCAACCCTCCTGGGGCTCCTGGGGCTCGCAGTCACACTCGGCACCACCGAATACGGGAACCTTGGCGCCGTCAACGAGCAGCCACTCCTCAACGATCTCATCACCCAGGTTGTCGTAAACAACAGCCCAGTAGTAAACACCGTCCGTATCCTTCTTCGGAACCAGATAGGTGTCGCAATCGGTGTCGGTGTCCGTATCCTCAATATCGCAAGGACCGTAAACCGTGAACTCGGTGCCATCCGAGAGGGTGATCTCCCAGTTGCCACCAACCTGCTCAGCCGATACAACCACATTCAGGTCGTTGATCATCGACTTCAGAGCCGAAACTTCGTTGTTGAGCTTGTTCTCGAGATTGGCAACACGCTCGGTCAGGGCCTTCAGATCCTTCTGAACCTGCGAAATCTGACCCTTGATGTCGGTGTCATCATACTCGTCAACGCACGACGTGGCCAACGAAGCGGTACCCAGCATCGATACCATCACTGCGGTAGCGATCAGGGATTTGAGGGTGTTAAACATTTTCCTCATAACCATTTAGTTTTTTAGTTAATAATTTAATGAATTGGTTTATAAAAAGTCTTTGTTTTCCACTTTTCTTTGTGTCCTTACCTTGCTTTGAGCAGTTTTGTGTCTTGCCCAAATTGCCCTGTTTCGTCATTGCGAGCACCTTTGGGTGCGTGGCAATCTTTTTATCGGAGAATCATCAAGTCGATGTTTCGCTCATGAAAAGATCCCCACGTCGGGCATAGCCCTCCTCGGGATGACGCATCGCGGAAATCTATTCCTCGTGATCTCTCCAAGCGTCATTGCGAGCACCTTTGGGTGCGTGGCAATCTTTTTATCGTGGAACTATCACCATCACCATTGCCATAACTCTTTCCATCCGGGATTCAAGGATTCAATCAACTCGTCTTTTCTTTTGCGCGACCAACTTTTGATCTGTTTTTCGCGCTCAATAGCATGGCGAATATCGGTAAATTCTTCGATATATACAACTTTATGCGTCTTGTATTTTGCTGAAAATCCTCCAAAATCGTGATTTCGATGTTGACGGATTCTTTTTTGCAAATCGGAAGTAACACCGGTATACAATACCTCGTTCTTCCAATTTGTCAGCATGTATACATACGATTTCAGCATCATGTTGAAGTTGTTTTTTCCCATACCCCATCCGATCTCTCGGAATGTTTGTTTCGTCATTGCGAGCACCTTTGGGTGCGTGGCAATCTTTTTATCGGGGAATCATCAAGTCGATGTTTCGCTCATGAAAAGATCCCCACGTCGGGCCATAGCCCTCCTCGGGATGACGCATTGCGGCAAACCATTCCTCGTGATCTCTCCAAGCGTCATTGCGAGCACTTTTGGGTGCGTGGCAATCTTTCTTATCGTGGAATCATCAAGTCGATGTTTCGCTCATGAAAAGATCCCCACGTCGGGCTAAAGCCCTCCTCGGGATGACGCATTGCAGCAAACCATTCCTCGGAACGACGAGGCTCGGGGGAAAGGAGATTTGTAAGAACGTAAAAGAGTGGGGTATGGGTTACCGCGGTAACCCATACCGTTACTCAATGCGATTAGCGAGCCTTGGGGTGCGAAGCGATCGTACGCATGTCGATCACCTTCAGCTCGTGGCCCTGGATCTTGTCGATCGAGTTCTCCCACTTCAACTCTACGGGACGCTTCAGCATGGCGGGAATCTCGTGGCGCTTCGGCTGGCCGATCTTCGGAGCCGAGGTGGCACGCTTCACGCTGTTGGGCTCGCCCTCGTAGTCGTAGTAGTCGTGCAGGGTCTTGATCTGACCGTGGTCGTAGATCACATAGGCGGTCTCACCGCGTACATCGTCCTTACCGAAGGGTACGCAGAGTACAACCCAAAGGTCGTTGCTACCCAGGGCGTTGAACAGACCGGCCGTGGTGTTGTAGGTGTGCATACCGGCCTCACCGATTACCCACATCGTCCACAGGTCGTAGTAGAACTGGGCATCAGCCTGCGGGGTAGCCTCATAACGCTCACCCAGCGAGTTGAGCTCGAGCTCAATACCATAGGTGGCCTTGTCGGCAGCAGCGTAGCGCATGTACTTCGTATCCTCGTTGGCCTGGAAGCTGAACTCCATGCCCTCGGCGGTCATCTGGTAGCTGATCTCCACTGCGGGATTCTCGCCACCCTCACCGGCCTTGGTCGTACAGGTCGTGTAGTGACCCTCGCCGAAGACACCGTTCCAGTCCTCGTAAACATAGAGCATCGTGTACTGCGTGTCGGGATCTACACCCGAGATGGTGAACTCGTCGTAGCCACCCTCTTCGGCAGGCCACATCTGCTCTACCTGACCCGTCTCGTTCTGGTTGAAGATCATGTTGACGATCTCTTCCGAGGTCATGTTGGTAGGATCTCCGAAGAACCAAGTGAAGTAAACACACGAGGTGGTCTCGAAATCGTAGGTACAAGCGAACTTCACATTCGTGCGGCCCTCAGCGGTCAGCACGGCGGTACCGTTCGACTGGCAAGCCGACGGATTGTCCTTCACGCGGGTCTTGATGTGGAAAGGCTCCGAGAAGCTCAAGCCCGATGCGTTGTTGGCGGCATTCTTGAAGAGGTAGGCGAACTGATACTCACCACCGGCCTCATACGAACCATTGCCCATCAGGGCACCCTGGATCACCTGGTACTCGCGACCCGTGAAAGAAGAACCCGTGTAGGCCTCCAAGTCCTCGCTGTACTTGAAGTTGGGGTTCGAGTGGCCCCAACCACCGTTGTTCAGAATGTCGGTAGCCGTCGTAGCGCACCAAGTCTCTTCGTTGCCATTCTCGGCGATGGTCGAGCTGTTGTAGAGTTTGTTGAACATCGAGCGAGCGTTGTCATCAATCGTATAGTCATACCATACGATCGACGACGAGGTGCGGCTCTCGTCCACAGCCATCGTACCCGTACCCTCTACGATGTTTCCGGGAATCTCCTTGAGCTGGAAGAGCTCGGCCTGGAAGTCCTCGGCCGGGGTCTCGTTGCGGTCCAAACCGATTGCCGTAGCCATCCAAACGACCGAAGGATCGGCCTCGGCACCCCACGAAAGCATATACCAGTTGTTCTCGCCATCGTTGATGTCAACCGGTGCACCCAGCGTGTGGCGCATGAAGTCGCGATACATCTTGCGACCATAGGCCATTACATAGGGTTGGAGGTCACCCTCCCACGAGTAGAAGTGGTAGAAGTACTTGCAATCGTCGTTAGCAGCCTTGTGGCTAACGCGAGCCTTCTTCCAACCGGTCTCCACCTCGATGTCCACCTCGGGGTTGCCGATCAGATCCTCCGACGGAGTCTTCAGGTAGCAGATGGTCATCTCACCCTGCTCGAAGCCCTCGTTGTCGGTGCAACCAACCACCACGATCAGGTACTCGGCATCGGGTACCACGTCGGCCTGGTCATACTGCGTATTCATCCAGTCGAACTCGCGCTCCTCGCCACCATTCGAATCGAAGGTGTAGGCGCCGGCACCGCTGGCGTCGAATACATACGAGCGGATCTGCTCCTCAATGCGGTACCACTCTACCACATCCTCATAGTTCTCGTTGTTGCAGAGCTCCACGAAGAGCGAGTTGTAGAGACGGCACAAGGGGTATACGTCCAGACGGTAGGTAACAACCTCGGCACCCGGACGAACGACAAACTGGAAGTTCTTGTTCTGAACGCCCGTTACCTCGATCTCGCAACCTACGGTGCTCATGGGCACAGCCTTCATCTCCGACCAACGGATCGGGGTGGGGTTGGAGCCTTCAAGCTGCGCCATCTTGGCCGTCAGCGTCACGGTGTTCGACTTCTCGAACTCCTCCTCGGTCGTGAACATCTTGGCAAAGAACTTGTACTCGCCGGCGTTGTAGGTCGAGAAGGTGTTGTCCTTCAGATCCTTATCCTCCGTTACGCAGTAGATCACAGCCTCCGAGGTAACATCCTTGCCAGCCTCATCCTTCACGGTGAAAGTGGCCATACCGATACCATCGGCCAGGATCTCGGCGGGGCTTACCGACAGCGTGTAGTGGAGCTCCTCCTCCGTAGCCGTCACCTTCACGGTGTTCGACTTCGTGCTCTCGTAGGTAGCGTAGAACTCATACTCACCGGCCTCCGTAGTCGTGAAGACGTAGGCAGCAAGGGCCGTCGAGGTCGTCGAGCAAGTGATCTTTGCCTTGGCCGTTACATCCTTGCCGTCCTTGTCCGTCAAGGTGAAGATAGCCATCGACTTACCATCTGCCGTGATAATGTCCTTGTCCACGGTCAGCGTAAGTTCATCCTCCACAGGGGTGGGAGGGGTCTGTGTTCCCTGCTGATCGGTGGTTGATTCCGAGCACGAAGCCATCATGCCAAAAGCAAGGATCATGGCGCTCATGCCCAACATCGAAAGAATTTTTTTCATTTGGTTTTAGATATTAAGTTAGTAAATAATGAAAATTTTTCGTTTGTCCTATTCGCTCACCACATCGTAGGCGGCCGAACCTCCGGCTGCCTCGCAGACGGCTACATTGGCCACATAGCCCGTAGCGTTGTCGATCAGCACGGCGCAGAAGGTGCACTGCTCGGCATCGTAGTCGTTGCTGATGGTGAAGTCGTAGCTCTTCGTGGCCTCGATGCCAGCGGTGAGCTCACCCAGGCTGTCGCCCTTGTAGGAGGTCGAGAGCAGTTGGCGCATCACATGGTTGTGGATGTAGTCCTCGCGGGTCTGCGAGCCGTGCTTCTGTGCGCTAACGATGCCGTCCTCGAGCAGGTAGAGGGCCACACGGTAGGTGCCCTTCACATTCGAAAGTGCCTTCACCGTCACCGACCCCGAGCGATTCGAGGCGTTGTAGTTGGTCGTCAGGGCCAAACCGCAATCGCTCTCCTTCGAGGCCGAGCGCAGGTAGCGGTTCAGGGCCGACCACTCGCTGGTCAGCGTACCTCCGATCTCCAGGTTCATCACATAGCTCGGGTAGGCGTTGAGTTTGAAATCGTTGAAGATGGTGTTGGTCAGCGGCGTTGCCATCGGGTCGCCACCACCCGTGCTATCGTGCAGAGCAATGACATGGATGGTCTCCTCGCCCTTGTTCGACTCGATGATCATCTTCAAGGTGTTCAGTCCGTCGGGGCAGTTCGAGCACCAGGCACCGGTGAACTCCATCACGCAGTGGTGGCGTACAAACTTATCGCCATCGGGCGTGGGGCCGGGGTCGGGATTCGGATTCGGGTTTTCGCCCTCGTAGAGGTAGTCTGCGGACTCACCCAGCTTACACTCGTTGCAGTTGGTGGTAGCCCATGTCAAGCCGCCGTCCGAGGAGATGTTGGCCAGCACGATCACGCGCATGTTCTCGGGATTCCAATTGCTGTTGAGGTTGATCGTGCGCTCCTGGATGAACTCCACACCGGCCTCCAGGGGCTGGCCGTTGTTGAGGCGCGTACCGAAGATGTTGCCCGAATCCACATGGCGCACCACATTGTTGTGGTAGTAGTCGCCATTGGCACCAAGCTGGAACTCCTTGATTTGATCCTCCACCAAGATGATCTCATAACGATAGATCGAGGAGATGGTCGAGGTAACCTTGGCCTTCACCTGAAGCGTCGAGCCGTTCAGTGAACTCTCGATGGCGACACCGCAGATGGCGGGGTTGTTGTTGAGTTCGCTCTGCATGGCGCGTTCGATACTCGTCTTCGAGGCCATACTCTCGCTCTCCTTGCGCAAGTTGAGGAAGAAGCGCGGCAGACCGCTCACACCGAAGTTGGTGAGGAAGGTCTGGGTGATGGGGTGGCTCATCGGATCGGAGTAGCTACCGAAATCCATGTGGTAGGAGCCTACGGCCATACGCTGAGGATCGGCCTCCTTGATCTGACTCAAGGCAGTACTCAGGGTGGGGCAGTTTTGGCAACCTACCGAGGTAAACTGCATGCCGTAGAGCTTCTTGTAGTAGTTGACACCCGTCGATTGGGTCGGGGTGGCAACCACCTGCACCTCATTCGAGAACTTTTCGCCGTTGTAGTAGTAGCGAGCCTTGAAGGTGTAAGTGCCGGGCTTCGTGGTCGAGAAGGCGTTGGCGGCGGCCGCCATCTGCTCCTCCACACCATCCAGGGTGCGGATCAGGTACATGGTTTTAGCCATGCTCACATCCTTATTGCCCTCCTCGGTGCCGAAGAGAACTTTGAAGGTTACCTTCTGGGCGCCATCGGCCTCGATCGAGGTCTTGTCGGCCGAGAGGCGGAGCTCACCCACCGGAATGATCTCCTCCGCGGGCGGGTTGGGGGTATTCGGCTTTTCGGGCTGAATGGTTGCGGGGTCCAAATAGCCGTGGCATCCCACGCCGAAGCTCATGGCCACTGCGGCTACCCAGCCACCCATTTTACGCATCATATAGTTCATACCTTTTGATTCTTATGTGGTTGATCTTTGGATACTTGTAAAGGTTTTTCGGAGAGAGATTACTCGTTCAGCAGATAATCCACGCTGCCACCCAGCGGGCAGTGCGTCAGGTTGTCGATGATGTTCTCTCTGTTGGCCGTCTTCGAGAGGGCATAGACCAAAATGCGAACATCCTCTGCGGCAAAGGCCGATACGGGGAAGTTCTCGATCGTCCACTCCTTCTCCACCTCTTGGTCGGCCGTGGCCGTAAACTTCGTCTGGTTGTTCATAGCGACCAAGTTCGAACTGTGGCCGAAGACGATATCGTTGTAGACACCGCTCTCGATCGTGCCTCCGCTGTAGGGTTGGTTGTCCACCAAGAGGATGTAGCCCATGTCGTACTCTCCTCCGGTCGACGAGGTCATCGCTGCACGAATCTTCAGGGTCGTACCCTGCAACTCGGTTGAACGAATGGCCACACCGCAGGTCGCGGGGTACTTGGTCAGGAAGTCACGGATCTTAGTCTCGATATTCGAGCTGCCGCCCGACGAACCCTCCTGTGTAGTGATAGCATCGTAGATCAGGAAGGGATAGCCCGAACCACCATACATGTTCAACAGCGTTTGTCCCAATTCGTTGGAGTAGGAGGCAAAGGGATCGGAGTAGCTACCGCTGGCGTGAGCCGCTACAATCGTCATGTGGTCAGACCAGGGCTTGTTCACATTCTCCAAGTAGTTGGCCATCACGGCGCAGGGGCCACACCAGGTACCCGTACACTTGATCAGAGCCACCTGCTGGAAGTAACGCTCGTACTTCTGGCGGTTCTGTACCGTGATGGTTACCGTGTTTTGGCTCTCCTTACCCATATAGGTGGCTTTGAAGGTGTAGACACCATTTTGGGGCATCGAGAAACTTCTCGAGCGACGGGGCAGGTTCTCATTCGTCTCTACATTCTTGAAGTAGATGTAGCTCAACTCGTTGGCATCGTCCACGAGGTTTTTGCCGTTCTCATCCTTCAGGATGAAGGTGGCCATGTCGATACCGTCTGCCTCAATGGTCGTTTTGTCCACCGAGAGGGTGTAGCCACCCGTGCTCGGATCCGGAGTGGGATCCGGAGTGGGGTTTTCCGGAGTCGGATTCTCCGGGGTCTCCGGTTGCTCGGGGGTTAGGAAGTAAGGATCTCCCAGGCGGCAGGCGGCCAGCGAGAGGACGAAGAGGGCAACGGTAAGATATTTCAAAGTCTTCTTCATGGTTCTTCTTATATATTAAATAGGTATCCGTCCAAATTAGAAGGCAATCGTGATAGCGAGGTTACCACCCGTGTAGGCAGGCATCGTGCGGCATACGCCACCTGAGCAGACATAACCGGCCTTGTTGCGACCGTAGCTCAGGGCAATGCGCGTGCGCGACTTCGTGTAGCTCACACCGGCATTGTAGTAGTGGGTCTTCGTGTCTCCGTGGTTGTACATGTCGCTTCCGTAGATGCTCCAGTGGGGGGCAAAGTTCACCTCCAAGAGGGCAGCCATCCAGTCCTTCTGATCCTCGTAGGTGGTCAGGTACTGCAACTCCAGACGGGTCGAGAAATCGGGAGTCCACTTGTAGGTCAGGTCAGCCACGAAGATGTTGGCCAGATGCGTGGTCTTGTTCTCACCATACGAGGGGTTGTACTCCTGATAAGCCCACAAGAGGTACATCTTAAATTTGCGCGAGAACTGCTTCTCGAGGTCTACATTGATATTGCGGTAGAGCATATTGCCACTCTTGGCCGTATTCTCCTCGTGGAGAGTGTAGTAGGTCGAGAAGTTAGCATGGATCTTCATACCGCGCTTGCCACCGAGGGCCGAGCCGCGCTTGAAGTTGTAGTAGATATCGGCCTGACCTCCGATCTCACCGCTGTTCATGATCTTGGCATCACCCAACTGGGGCGAATAGGGGTGCAGGTTCATGAGCAGGTAGGTGTACTGAGCCGACATCGCGGGGATGTAGTTCAGCAGGTTCGAGGTCGAGGTGTTGTCCTGCAGAATGGGAGAGTTCATCCACTCCAGACGACGACCTGCCAGGTTGATACCCAAACCATGGCCGTTGTAGCTCAGCTCCACGAGCTGGGCATTGCCATACTTGCGCAGGTAGGAACGCATATCGTCGTTCTGGCCAAAGCGGGGGTTGAGGTAGTGCTTCTCACCTCCATCCACCACCTCGCCCTTGAGCGAGAATCCCTTGTAGCCGAAGTGCAGACGACCCGAATAACCGTTCGAGTAGGGCTTGGCACCGATCTCCTCGAGGTCGGCATTGAGCTTCTCGTAGCGGTTCAGGTACGAACCTTCGATCGAGAGGGTGGTGTTCTGCCACTTCAAGAGGTTCGAGAGCGAGAACTGCAAGTCGATACCACGCACCTGCGTGTCGCTGAACTCCATGCCGAAGCGGGGCATGCCCCAAATGGCCTTCACGCCCAGGATATCCTCGTAGTTGTAGGTGAAGCGGGCTCCCATCAAGGCGTTGTTCATGCCCAGCGTGCGATCTTCCCAGCTACGGAACAGCAGACCGCTACCGAATTGGTCGTAGAAAGTACCGGCCGTGACGCTGAACTGCTCATCGACCCAACGCACATAGTAGTTGGTCATCTTGGCCCCCTCCAATTCGCTGGGGTAGCCCAATAGAACGGGAAGGTAGGCCTCTAACTGAACTCCGGCCGAGAATTTGCCGTTGTAGTAGTCCAACTTTAGGTAGTTATTCGAGCCGATGTGATCATCGGGAGCGATGGCGTTGCTCTTTTCGTCATCCAGGTAGTAGATCGAGTTGGTCTCGAAACTTCCCGTGAGGTAGCCACGCGAAGGCTTCTGGCCCTCGTCTGCAAAGGCGGCACCGCAGAGCCCGATGCCCAGGGCGAGAAGAAACAGTCTCTTCATGTTGATTGGTATTACTCGTTTTTATGACTTATTGCAACTTGCGAATCGTGCGGATCAACTCCTCCTCCGAACCCGGGGTGTAGCCCGTGTGCGAGTAGACGATGCGGCCGTTCTTGTCCACCACGAATACCTGCGGCGTTACCGTGACGTTCATGGCGCGCATGAAGTCCTGGTTCTTGTCGTAGAGCACCGTGAAATCGCTCCAGCCGTGGCCCTCGGCCAGGGTGCGGGCCTGCGAAACGAAACGGCTATCATCGGTCGAAACGGCCACTACGCGGAAATTGGCCTCCTCCAGCCAGTCGGGCATGGCATCGTTGATGGCATCCAACTCTTTGATGCAGGGTTTGCAGGTCGTGGCCCAAAACGAGATGATCATCGGGGTCTTGCCGTCGATCAACTTGGCCGTAATGAAGGGCTCGCCTTTGGCGTTTTCAACTTTTACGGCCGGAATCTGAGCCATAGCCATTGAGGTGACGAAGAGCAATGCAATGCTCAAAATGATTTTTTTCATTTTTTTGTAGTTATTAGGTTAAAAATCAGTTATTTTCTGTTTGCTTCAATCTGTTAAACAGCAGATTGGTATAATGCCAAAAGCGGTGATTTTTCGCACTTAATTGGTCGAAATCACCGATTTTTTGGGGCGTTTTGGATGCTTAATCCTCATATCCGAGAGCAAAAATACAAAAAAAATGGTTACGACCACTCACTTTTGAGTATTTTTTTACCCTACGGGTAATAAATCGCGGGTAGAGGCCTTTGGGAAGTACACTCTGCCCGGGAATTTTTTTTGAGGAGGGGGTTGGCTTTTCGGGTAGGTCAGGAGCCTCTTATCGACTTGGAAAACTGCCTCTCCATTGTGCCGTATTGCCACACCCATCGGTGATGCGCAGGACGATCGTTGGATTCTCTCCAAGGGGGTAATATTGGCCCGGTTCGAGGGTGGCAATGCCTTGGATGGGATGGTATTCCACGGGGATCCACTCTCCGTTTACGAGGGCTGTTAATGAATTGATTCCAGAGAAGTTATCGCTTACTTTGAAGCGCAGACGCGACTTTTCGCTCAGGGCCTCTTCTGTGCGGAATTGTGGGGTGATGCGTGGGGCGATGGTGTCGGCCGCCACGAAGATCTCGCCAAAGGAGGAGAGCGAGCCGCTTACTCGACCGTGTTGCCATTTTCCGCCTAAAGAGTAAAGTTGGCCTTTTCGATTGCGCGAGGCGAGTGTTGTATGGCTCTGCAACTCTTTTGGTACGAAGCATTTGATGCTGATCTGCATGGGTTTGTGTAACGGAATAGAGCCGTCGGCAACCCGATAGACCGGCGAAAGAACCACCACGGAGGTGTCGCGACGCAGGGGCTTTGTGCTCCGCGATTGGCGGTAGAGGATCGACTCGTAGAGGGCTTCGGCCGGGATGGTGACCTGTAGATTATCCTCTTCGTGTCGGAAGGTTTGTTGTCGATTCACAATGCGCGAAAGGGTATCGGTTTTGGCCTGGAAGAGCCGTTTGTCGGTCTTGCCGATGAGCGAAACGGAGAGCTGAGAAAAGTTGCCACAGTCATCTTCGGCCACGATCTTCAGTGTGGCGCGTTGCGAGGCGCCGAGTGAGACGATGCCCCGATTCTTCAATGTGGCATAGAACTCCGGGCGATTCCCCTCGAGGCAACACATTCGCAAGACTTCGTTGCGCGAGGTGGTCTGCAATGGGTAGTAACTCACGGCATTGCAGTAGCGTGTTTGGTCGAATCGAAAACCTTCCATGCGGTATTCGAAATAGCAGTCATCATTCCAAAATCCACGCAAGCGATAGATGCCGAAAGTGTTCGAAACATCGTCTTTTCGGTCGCTTCCTTCGAAGATGAAATATCCGTTTCGTCCCACCTCTATGGGATCGTGTTGCTTGATTCTATAGTTCTTATCATCAACCTTTTCCACCTCGAATGTGCGGAGTGCAGAGTGAATAGGTACGCCGCGTAGGGTATCCACCTCCACATAGTGGATGCGGAAAATGTAGGGGGCGATTTGGTCTTTTGGTCGAATGATTTTTGCAGCAATCGGGTTGAGCGTACGCCCTGTTTTCAGGTCGCGAATCTCGAAATGCAGGTGGGGGCCGTAGGAGCCTCCGCTGTTGCCCGAACGGCCGATCTCCTCCCCTTGTCGTACGCGGAAGAGGGTTGAGTCGCAGTAGATGTCGGCCCGATTTTTCTTCTGACGCAAGCGGTGCTCTTTGAGGTAGGCCTCGATCTCGGGGGTGAAGCGTTGCAGGTGGGCGTAGACGGTCATTGTGCCGTTGGGGTGGGTGAGGTAGAGGGCGCGCCCATACCCGCCCGAGGAGCAGAAGATGCGGCTCACATACCCGTCGGCCGCGGCTACGACGGGTTTCCCCTCTGCTCCATCCGTCTTAAAATCTATCCCCGAGTGAAAGTGGTTCGAGCGCATCTCGCCGAAGTTGGCCGAGTAGTAACCCGCTACATTTTTGAGCGGGTAGCAGTACTCCTCAGGAGTAAGTTTTTGTGCCTTGGTGATTTGAGAGGAGACTGAAACTGCTAAGAGCAGTACAAACGAACGGATCGAGAAGTTTAGGGAAAAAAGGTGTCGCATTCCTGATTTTGGTTTTTGAGGTATTGGTCTACGGCTTGGCTCACGGCATCGAAGTCGAATCCTCGTGAGAGACCGTAACGCATTAGTTTTGTGCGTAATTCGTGGGTACTTTCAGCCTTTGTGGAGCGCGCTTTTCGGGCGATTTGCTCCTCTATTCGCCTCTTGTTTTCTGCGGGGTCGATGGCTGAGAGAGCCTCGTCGATCAGTGCGCGGTCAATCTCTTTGCGAGCCAGCGCGGATCGAATTTTATAGGAGCCCCAACCGCTCAGATGGCACTTCTCGCGCACGAAGGCCAAAGCGTAGCGGGAGTCGTCTATAAATCGCTCTTTGATAAGGCGTTGGAGTACTTGTTCTGCATCGGTGGGGGAGAGACCCCAGCCGCGCATCAGGCGGCGAGCATCGCCCGACGACTTTTCGGCCCGGGCACAGAGCCTCATCAATGAGTGAAGGGCCTGTTCGGGGGTCTTGGTGCGCTTGGGCTTTATCGTTGACTCCATACTATGCGTTTTTTGTCGAAGAGATCGAGGATTACCTCCACCCGGCCGAAGCCCTCCTTCCGGAGCATTTCGGCCGTTTGGTCGGCATAGTTCTCGTGTACCTCAAACCATAGCGATCCGTTTGGGCTCAGCAGGTTGAAGGCCGATCGGCCGATGGCGCGATAGAAGAGCAGCGGCTCCTTGTCGGGGACAAAAAGGGCCTCGTGGGGCTCGAAATCGAGTACGTTTTTGCGCATGAGTTGCTCCTCACTTTGGGGGATGTAGGGAGGGTTTGAGACAATCACATCGAAGGGCCCCTCGACCCACTCCTCGAGCGACAGGGCATCGCCCTTTCGGAGGTCGATTTCGGCCGCCAAATGTAGGCAGTTTTCGCGAGCGATTTCGAGGGCCTCCTCCGAGCGGTCGAGGGCCGTGATTTGGGCCTCAGGAAGCCCCTTTTTCAGGGCAATGGCGATGCATCCGCTCCCCGTGCCGACATCCAAAATTCGGTGGGCCGAAGGGTGTTTTTTTAGGATCTTGTCGACCAACTCTTCGGTCTCGGGGCGGGGGATAAGACACCCCTCGCGCACCCGAAAATCAAGGCCGTAGAACTCGGTGTGTCCCACGATATATTGCAGGGGACGGCCACTTGCAAGCTCTTGTGCAAGTTGTTCGAAATCAGGGATTTCAATTGTTGCATCCGGGTCGGCCAAGAGGGAGGCTTCGCTGATGTTGCACCGCTCGGCGAGGAGTCTGCGGACCAGGGTGAAGGCTTCGTGTTCCTCGTAAAGCGATCGGATCTCCGAGACCAAAAGTCGGATGGCTTCGCGGCGGGTACAGATCATGGGATGGAAACGGGTTATCGAAGGGTGAATTCGGCCAATGTGATGGTTACGGCGGCCTCTACGACTACGGCTCCACGGAGGGCGATGCAGGCATCGTGTCGGCCCTGGATCGTGAGGGGCTCCATGCGGTCGGAGGCGGCGTTGTAGGTCATCTGCTCACGCGCAATGGAGGCCGTGGGTTTGAAGGCTACACGTACAACGAGCGGGTTGCCGTTCGTCAGGCCGCCGACCACCCCTCCCGCGTGGTTTGTCGAGGTCTTTCCTGACGCATCCAGGATAGGGTCGTTGTGCTCCGAGCCACGCATGCGGGCGGCCTCGAAGCCGCTGCCAAACTCTACCCCCTTGATGCCGGGGATTGAGAAGAGCAGGTGGGCGATTAGACTCTCTGCCGAGTCGAAGAATGGGTCTCCAAGACCGATGGGAAGCCCTTCAACGCGGCATTCCACGACCCCTCCCACCGAGTCGCCTGTGGAAGAAACGCTTTGAAGAAGTTCTTGAAAACGAGCAGAATCCGTTTCGCCCCCTATCGAGTGTATAGTGGTAGAGAATCGGAGTTTGGGGAGGAGTTGTTTGGCTACTACTCCGGCAGCGACGATCGCTAAGGTGAGTCGTCCCGAGAAGTGGCCTCCACCACGCGGGTCATTCTTTCCGTGGAACTTCTCGTGTGCTACGAAGTCGGCATGCGAGGGGCGAAAATGGGTTTGGAAGGGGGTGTAGTCCTCACTTCGGATGTTTTGATTGGCGAACCAAAGGGTCAGGGGTGCTCCGGTCGTAAGGCCGTTGTAGAGGCCCGACAGGAATTGTGGAATATCCTCCTCCCGACGAGGAGTTGTACCTGGCAGTGAACCTCCTCGGCGGCGAGCTAAATCGGCCTCAAAGAGGGACTCGTCGAGGGGTATGCCGGCAGGAATGCCATCGATCGTAAGACCGATTCCTGTGCCGTGCGATTCTCCGAAAAGCGAGATTCTAAATCGGTTTCCAAAGCTGTTCATAGGCTATCGTGAAGTGAGCGTTTCGAGGTCTTCAAAAAAAGAGGGGTAACTCTTGGCCACACATTCGGCTCCCTGGATTGTAATGGGGTTCTCCGACCGTAGCGCCATGAGCGTGAGGGCCATGGCAATGCGGTGGTCGCCGTGTGCCGAGCAGAGTCCGCCTCGGATCTTTCCTCCTTGAATGCGCATGAGGTTTTCGGTGGAGAGATCTACCTCGATCCCCAATTTCGAAAACTCCTCCTGGAGCACTTCGGCGCGGTTCGACTCCTTGTGTTCAAGGCGCGAGGTGCCCCATATCTCCGAGGTTCCTTCGCACGAGGCGGCCAGGGCGGCCAATACGGGGAAGAGGTCGGGGGCGTGTGTGGCATCGAATTGGAAGGCCTTCAGTGGGCGGTGAGCTACCGTCAGGGCCTCCTCTTCGCAGGTAATCGAGGCTCCGGCACGCTCCAAGGCGCGACTGACGAGCGTGTCAGCTTGGAGCGAGAGGGACGAAATATTCTCGATGCGGACCTCTCCGCTAAGGGCTCCTCCCACCAACCAGGCCGCAGCTGAACTCCAGTCGCCCTCAATTTTGAACTCGGTGGGCAGGTATCCCTCTCCCTTGGGAATAAAGAATTCGGTGTAGTCGTCGTTGTGGTCGATCTCGCGTCCGAAGCGGCGGATCACATCGACCGTCATATCGATATAGGGGGTCGATACGGGGTTTTGTACTCGCAGGGTCATCTCCTCGGGGCGCGATGCCAGAGCGATCAGCAGGCCGGTGATGAATTGCGAGGAGATGCTACCATCGACCGTTACCTCATTTCCGCGCATGGGACCCTCGACCTGTATGGGCAGAAAGCCTCCTCCGTCGCGAAGCTTGACCCCGAGCGATCGTAGGGGGTCGTACATCATCGACATCGGGCGCATAAGCAGGGTGCCTTCGCCTTCGATGGTGATCGGGCGATCTGCCAAGGCCGCGATAGGGGTGAAGAGACGGGTGGCCAGTCCCGACTCCCCGACATGCAGGGTATCGCCCTCCGGGCGAAGTCCTCCCTGGATTCGAAGGGTGCTCTCGTCGAGCTGCTCCACAGTGGCCCCGAGTGCCTCGATGCATCGGATGGCCGAGCGGGTGTCGTCGCAGAACTCGATGTTGTGCAATAGGGTAGTTCCGGGGGTGAGTAGGGCAGCGGCCAGGGCTCGTTGGGCATAACTCTTCGAGCAGGGGGGCTTGATGACTCCCTGCAACGAGGCTGCTTGTAAGGTGCGCTCCATTATCGGCCCTCCTCTTGTTCGCGCAGACGCTCCTCGGCCTCGCGGCGCAATTGGTCGAGCTTGGGCGAGCGGCGCAGCTCGAAGTGCTGACCCAGGTAGCGCTTGCGCACTTCGGGGTCGGCGGCCAACTCCTCGGGGGTACCGGTCATCAGTACCTTGCCCTCGTAGAGCAGATAGGCGCGGTCGGTGATAGCGAGGGTTTCATCCACATTGTGGTCGGTGATGATCACACCGATATTTTTCTCTTTGAGTGTGGCTACGATGGCCTGAATATCCTCAACGGCAATGGGGTCTACACCGGCAAAAGGCTCATCGAGGAGAATAAACGAAGGGTTGATCGCCACGGCACGAGCAATCTCTGTGCGGCGACGCTCGCCACCCGAGAGTTGGTTACCATAGCTTTTGCGCACTTTTTGCAGACGGAACTCCTCGATCAAAGCCTCGCAGCGCTCGCGCTGGTACTCTTTCGTGAAGTCGGTCATCTCCAATACGGCCTTGATGTTGTCCTCGACCGAGAGGTGGCGGAATACCGAGGCCTCCTGGGCCAGGTAGCCCACACCGAGCTGGGCGCGGCGATAGACCGGCAGGTTGGTCAGCTCCGAGGTTTGGCCGTTGTCGCTCTCTAAGAAGATACGACCGTTGTTGGGCTTGATCAGCCCCACGATCATGTAGAAACTGGTGGTCTTACCGGCACCGTTAGGGCCTAATAATCCGACAATTTCGCCCTGATTCACCTCGATTGAAACGTGGTTCACCACCGTGCGGGCTTTGTATTTCTTGACGAGTTCTTGGGTGTAAAGACGCATTTTTGCTTAAAATTTTTGACAAAGTTAGGATAAATTCCGAAATAATTTTTTATCTTTGATATAAATTTCCGCGATTAGGTAAATTTTCAGGTAAAGCTAAGGGATAAAAGAGATGGAACAGAACAGCACGGATTTGCTACACAGTAAACTGAAAGAGTATTTCGGATTTACCTCCTTCAAGGGAAATCAAGAGGCCGTAATTCGCAATGTCTTGGAGGGAAACGATACCTTTGTGCTCATGCCTACGGGTGGAGGTAAGTCGTTGTGCTACCAGTTGCCTGCAATGCTTATGGAGGGTGTCGCCATCGTTATCTCGCCCCTGATTGCCCTGATGAAAAATCAGGTCGATGCCATGCGTACCTTCTCCACCGAGTCGGGTATTGCTCACTTCCTAAACTCGTCGCTCAACAAAACAGCGGTTAATCAGGTGCGTCAGGATGTCTTGGACGGCAAGACCAAACTTCTCTATTTCGCCCCCGAATCGCTGACCAAGGAGGATAATGTGGCTTTTTTGCGGAAGATCAAGATCTCGTTCTATGCCATCGACGAGGCACATTGTATCTCGGAGTGGGGACATGATTTCCGCCCTGAGTACCGTCGTATTCGTCCCATCATCAACGAAATCGGCCAGGCGCCCCTGATTGCTCTTACCGCTACGGCCACCCCCAAGGTGCAACTTGATATTCAGAAGAACCTCGGCATGAGTGATGCTGCGGTCTTCAAATCTTCGTTCAACCGTCCGAATCTCTACTACGAATTGCGCCCCAAGCACGATGTCGATCGCGACATCATCCGCTTTATTAAGCAGAATGAGGAGAAGAGCGGTATCATCTATTGCCTAAGTCGCAAGAAGGTGGAGGAGTTGGCAGAGTTGCTCGTGGCCAATGGAATCAAGGCCTTGGCCTACCATGCCGGTATGGATGCTGTTACTCGTGCGGCCAATCAGGACGACTTTCTCATGGAGCGGGTCGATGTGATTGTGGCTACGATCGCCTTCGGTATGGGTATTGACAAGCCCGATGTGCGCTATGTGATTCACTACGATATTCCCAAGTCGCTTGAGGGTTACTATCAAGAGACGGGGCGTGCAGGCCGCGATGGAGGCGAGGGCTACTGCCTTACTTTTTATAGTTACAAGGATATTCAGAAACTCGAGAAGTTCATGCAGGGTAAACCTGTTTCGGAACAGGAGATCGGAAAGCTCCTCTTGCAGGAGACCGTATCTTATGCCGAGAGTTCGATGTGTCGTCGCAAGACCTTGTTGCACTATTTTGGTGAGGAGTACGCCGAGTCCAATTGTGGCAACTGTGATAACTGTCGTCATCCGAAACCCAAGATCGAGGCTCGCGATTCGCTCTGCCTCGTGCTCGATGCCCTGCGCGAGATCGGTGATAAATTCAAGGTCGACCATCTGGTCAACCTGCTTCTTGGTCGTACTACAGCCCTAATCAAGAGCTACGGGCACAACAAATCGGAGTATTTTGGTGCGGGTGAGAAGCGCGATGCTAACTTCTGGGGGGCTGTCATTCGTCAAGGCTTGATCATGGGCCTCATCGACAAAAACATCGAAAACTACGGACTGCTCTCGGTGAACGAGCGTGGTTTGAAGTACCTCGACAAGCCGACACCGGTAACCATCACGCTCGACCACGACTACGATTCGGAGGAGGCTGTAGAGGCTGCGGCTCCTGCGGCTCGAGGCGGAGCTGCTGATGAAGAACTCTTTGCTATGCTCAAGGATTTGCGTCGCAAAGTGGCTAAGAAACACGATCTGCCCCCCTTTGTGGTCTTCCAGGATCCTTCGTTGGAGGATATGTCGATTCAGTACCCCATCACCCTTGAGGAGATGCAGAACATCTCGGGAGTGGGTGTCGGCAAGGCGCGTAAATTTGGTGAGGAGTTCATCAAACTCATCAAAGCCTATGTCGAGGAGAAGGAGATCATCCGTCCGCAGGATATGGTGGTCAAGGCCGTGGGCAACAAGCAGGGTAATAAGATCTTCATCATCCAGTCCATCGACCGCAAGATGGACTTCGAAGACATTGCCCGTGCTAAAGATCTCGACTTCGACGAGTTGCTTACCGAGATTGAGACCATCGTTAATTCGGGAACGCGTCTCGACATCTCCTACTACATCAATCAATTTATGGATGAGGAGAAGGCTGATGACATCTACCTCTACTTCAAGGAGGATGCCGAGAGCGATTCGCTCGACGAGGCCATTGAGGAGTTGGGAGGCGATTACACCGAAGAGGAGATACGTTTGGTGCGTATTAAATTTATTTGCGAACAAGGAAATTAAGAATTTTATAGGGCATATTTTCCTTCTCCTTGCCTGCCGAAAATGGGCAGTACCATTTGCAGTCTGCGGTCGAAGCAAAATCTGCACCTCTAAAATCCTTAATTTGGGGGATTTGTATTGCTAAATTTAGATACCTATGAATAAAAAGACATTTTCAGTAGCGTTGCTCTTCTTGGTAGTAACCCTGCTTTGGCTCGGCTTCGAGATCTATTGGTTTTGCACGAACCACCTCCCCAAAAAGGAGTTGGCCATGCCGGTTCTCTTCGTAATTGCTGCCCTGGTGATGGTGTGGCGCGAATTTCGTCGCAAGAAGAGAAAGCATGTGGAGGATGTGAAACGCTACCTGTAATTTAGTTGTGATGAGGCCCAATAGCCATGAAGGGGCCGCAACCAACCAGAGTTTGGAAGGTTGCGGCCCCTAATCGAAAGAGTAGCGAAGGGACCTTAATCGCCCTCTTCGAGGAGGAAGAGCTCCTCGACCGGTTTGGCAAAGAGGCGGGCAATCTTTAGGGCGAGCACCGTGGAGGGAACGAATCGTCCATTTTCGATGGCGTGAATCGTCTGACGGCTTACGCCCACGGCCTCGGCCAACTGCTGTTGGGTCATGCGTACCTCGGCACGCGCCACACGAATTCTATTCTCCATCGCTGAAGGATTTTAAGGCCCACCACAGCATCCAGCGATAGACCGCCAAGAAGATGAGCGGATAGGTTACCAGGTTGTACATCATCACCTCTAAATAGTCTATGCTGTTGAAGACGAAGGTGGCCGTGATGATAAAGGCCGCTTGCAGATAGAGTCCCACCAGCAGGGCATTCAGGCGGATGCGCGAGATCATCTCGTCTTCGATGGGCTCACGCGAACATCCCACGAAGATTGCCCCCAGCCAGATACCGATAACGATGTAGTTGTTGATCAGTGGATCGATCAACAATAGCGGCTTCAGAATCTCTGATTTCGTGAAGTCGAAATCGAGCGCGATCGACCAAATTCCCATTGCCAGTGCGGTTGCCAGCAATACCCAACCGACTCGCTTCAAGCCTTTGGGTAATAAAAATTCCTTTTGCATTTTTTTGTCTGTTTTTTGAGTGGTGCGCGCACGCCACTCGGGTTTTAGCAACTGTCGGATGTGGCCATTCATCCCGTTTGCTGCTGCAAATGTAAAACAAACTTTACAAATATGCAAGTTTTCGCGACATTTTTTGCGGAATTTCCCCTTTAAACACAAAAAACCGCCCAAGGGCGGTTTTCAATCTTGCTTTTTGAAGATCCCTATTTCTCTCCTCGGGCTTCGAGGATGGGCAGGTTGGCCTCGGTGGGGACATAGACCACCTTGTTGGGGATGTTGTTCTGTTGGCGCACCCAGAGGTATTGGATATAGGTGGTGGTCAGCGAACCGTTCTCGATGCGGATGGCCTCAGCGGCACCCTTGGCGCGCTCGATCTCGGCCTGGGCGTTGAGCTTTTCGGCCTCTAGGTTGGCCTTGGCCTCCTCGATCTTGATTTGGCGGTTTTGCTCGGCCTTGGCCAGCTCGGCGCGGCCGCTCATCTCCTGCTGCCATACGTTATACATCGGAAGTCCGAACATCAGACCCAGCACCACGGCCAGGCCAATCAATGAGAGGACAACGAGTGCCCAAATCGTTTGAGAGGTTCCATTCTGTGCCATTTTTTTATCTATTTAAGGGGTTGTAAAATAGAGGAGAGTCATAGACTCTCCCCCTGTTGTAGTTTTATTTGCCTAAGAGTTTCTTTACCTCCTCATAGACGGTTTGTCCGTTGTAGCCGAACTTCTCGTCCAAAACCTTGTAGGGAGCCGAGTAACCGAAGTGGTCGAGGCCGTGGATCTTGCCATGCTCGCCGACCAGGCCCAACAGGTTGACGGGAAGCCCCGAGGTCATGCCGTAGCGTACAATGCCGGCGGGCAGAACGGCATCCTGGTACGACTTGGGCTGATCGCGGAAGAGGCCTTCGCTCGGTACGCTTACGATACGCGGGTTGATGCCCTCCTTCTGTAGGAGTTCGGCACCCTCCACGAGGGTCGAAACCTCCGAACCGCTGGCCAACATCACCACATGGGGCTTGGCGGCATCCATAACGATATAGGCACCCTTCGTAACCTGACCGGCCTCGGCCTTACGACTCGTGTGTAAGGGGGGCAGGTCTTTGATGTTCTGACGCGAAAGGATCAGGGCCACGGGGCGCTTCTCCTCCATGGCGAGCTTCCAAGCGGCCACAGTCTCCTCGCCATCGGCGGGGCGCAGTACGAGCATCGAACGCTCGCCCTGGTGGTTGCGCAGGTGCTCCATTAGGCGGATCTGGGCCTCGTGCTCAATGGGCTGATGCGTGGGGCCGTCCTCGCCTACGCGGAACGAGTCGTGTGTCCAAATGTAGATCACATGCAGGCGCATGAGGGCCGAAAGACGCACAGCGGGCTTCATGTAGTCCGAGAAGACGAAGAAGGTACCGCAGGCGGGAATCACTCCTCCGTGCAGGGCCATACCGTTCATTACGCAGGCCATCGTCAGCTCCGAAACACCGGCCTGGAAGAACTTGCCCGTGAAGTCACCCTTCTCAAAGGCCTTGGTCTTCTTCAGGAAGCCGTCGGTCTTGTCCGAATTCGAGAGGTCGGCCGAGGAGACGATCATGTTCTCCACCTTCTCGGCATAGTAACTCAGCACCGTGGCCGAGGCGGCACGCGTGGCACCATCGGCCTTCAACTCTACCTTGTTGTAATCCAACTCGGGCAGTTCACCCTTGAGGAAGCTGTCGAGTTTGCGGCTCAAATCCTTGTTCTCGTTGCGCCACTTCTTCTCCACCTCCGACATCTCCTTGGCCCAAGCCTCGAGCTCCGTGCGGCGGGCGGCATAGATCTCCTTCGACTCCTCGAAGATCATGAAGGGATCCTCCTCGTTGCCACCGAGGTTCTTCACCGTGGCCGTAAAGTCGGCACCGGCGGCCGTCAGGGGCTGACCGTGGGTCGAAACCTTGTTCTCATAGCTCTCGCCGTTGGGGCCCATGGCACCCTTGCCCA
Source organism: Alistipes sp. (assembly GCA_045614985.1). Classification (GTDB taxonomy): domain Bacteria; phylum Bacteroidota; class Bacteroidia; order Bacteroidales; family Rikenellaceae; genus Alistipes. The sequence goes on from JAZLDX010000006.1 coordinate 24,988, forward strand.
TGATCGTGCGACCGATAATCAGGGTCGGACGCTCCGTCTCGGCCTGGGCGGCCTTCAGGGCGGCACGCATCTCCTCCACATTGTGGCCATCTACCGTGATAACGTTCCAATTCCAGGCGCGGTATTTGGCCTCCACGTCCTCCGACATCACCTCATCCACACGCGTCGAGAGCTGGATGTTGTTGGCATCATAGTACATGATCATGTTCGAAAGGCCCAAGTGGCCGGCAATGCGACCTACGCCCTGCGAAATCTCCTCCTCCACAGCACCGTCCGATACATAAACATAGGTCTTGTGAGCCATCCACTCACCGAAGCGAGCCACCAAGAAACGCTCGGCAATAGCGGCACCGAGAGCCATGGCATGACCCTGACCCAGCGGGCCCGAGGTGTTCTCCACACCATGCAGCACATCTACCTCGGGGTGACCGGGCGTAATGCTGCCCCACTGGCGCAGATTCTTCAGATCCTCCACCGAGTAGTTTCCCGCCAAAGCCAACGTGGCGTAGAGCATGGGCGACATGTGGCCCGGATCGAGGAAGAATCGGTCGCGGAAGGGGTAGTCCAAGCGCGAGGGATCGTAGTTGATGAACTCGGTATAGAGCAGATTGATGAAATCTGCACCGCCCATGGCTCCGCCCGGGTGGCCTGATTTGGCCTTCTCGACCATTGCGGCAGCCAGGATACGGATGTTATCGGCTACGCGCGTGAGTTTGGTGTTTTCGAACATATTTTGAGATGTTTTTTGTTTCTTCTAACAAAGGTAAGTAAAAAAACTTGACCAAGCAACATAAAATTCAAAATTCAAAATTCAAAATTCAAAAAATCTCTTTTTGACCCCCTTTTGCTCTCTTTTGGTAGGAATTCTCTTGTAGTATAAAGAAAAAACCGCCTCGAAAGGGGGCGGTTTTTGGTGCTTTTCTCTTTTTAAAATTCGATCCGAAGGAGGATTCTACTTGTGGATTAGCAGGTTTTGAGCGATTGGTTGCTCTCGATCTTTGACCGGGCATAGTCGAGCGTGATGCGATATTCGCTTACGCCCGACGAGGGGAGGTCGTACATGGCATCGACCATGATGGCCTCGCAAATCGAGCGCAGGCCTCGTGCTCCAAGCTGAAACTCAATGGCCTTATCAACCACATAATCCAACACCTCGTTGTCAAACTCCAATTCCACACCGTCCATCCGAAAGAGACTTTTATACTGTTTGATGATCGAGTTCTTGGGCTCGGTGAGAATCGAGCGTAGGCTTTCGCGCGTGAGCGGGCGCATGAAAGTCAGCACCGGCAGACGCCCTACCAACTCGGGGATCAGGCCGAACGATTTGAGATCCTGTGGTGTAACATACTGCATCAGGTTCTGACGGTCGATCGTGGCACGTTGCATCTGTCCATAGCCGATGGCACGAGTATTCAGACGTTGGGCGATCTTGCGCTCGATGCCATCGAAGGCTCCGCCACAGATGAAGAGGATATTGCGCGTATTGACCTGAATGAACTTTTGGTCGGGGTGTTTGCGGCCTCCCTGCGGGGGGACATTGACCACGGTTCCTTCAAGCAACTTCAGGAGGGCTTGCTGCACGCCTTCGCCCGAGACATCGCGTGTGATCGAGGGGTTGTCGCCCTTGCGGGCAATCTTGTCGATCTCGTCGATGAAGACAATGCCGCGTTCGGCCTGTGTCACATCGTAGTCGGCCACCTGCAACAGACGAGAGAGGATTGATTCCACATCCTCGCCTACATAGCCCGCCTCGGTGAGTACCGTGGCATCCACAATGGTGAAGGGTACCTGCAATAGACGGGCGATCGTGCGGGCCATCAGGGTCTTACCCGTACCCGTAGGGCCCACCAACACGATGTTTGACTTATCGAGCTCGACCTCGTCCTTCACCTCCTTGCCTTGGGCCGAGGCTTGCTGGCGGTGCAGCAGTCGCTTGTAGTGGTTGTAGACCGCTACCGAAAGATAGCGTTTGGCCTCCTCCTGCCCGATGACGTAGTGGTCCAAAAAGGCCTTCATCTCCGCCGGCTTCATCAGCTCTTCGTGCTTGAAGGGGAGGGACTCTTTTTGCTGTTGGCGCATCTCCGAGATCATCTCGTGGCCGCGCTCCAGACAGCTGTCGCAGATGTTGCAACCCCCTTCGCCTTTGAAGAGGATGCCCACCTCCTTGCGCGAGGAGCCACAAAACGAGCAGCGATCCGCTGTGTGTCCGTTGTCGTTATTCTTGCGGTGTGTCATCTTCTTTGGTTTCGTTTATCGTTTGCTCAGCACCGAGTCGATGAGTCCGTAGGCCTTTGCCTCCTCGGCCGTGAGCCAATAGTCGCGGTCGGCATCTTGGGCAATCTTTTCGTAACTTACGCCCGAGTGCTGCGAGAGGATCTCGTAAAGTTCATGCTTGGTTTTCTGAATCTCGCGGGCCGTGATCTCAATATCCGAGGCTTGCCCCTGCGCACCTCCCAACGGCTGGTGGATCATCACACGCGAGTGGGGCAGGGCTTGGCGCTTGCCGGCGGCTCCTGCCGTGAGCAGCACCGCACCCATCGAGGCGGCCAGTCCGGTGCAGATCGTCGCCACGTCGCAACTTACAAGTTGCATCGTATCGTAGATGCCCAGGCCGGCTGAAACCGAACCACCGGGTGAGTTGATGTAGATTTGAATATCCTGATCCGGAGCATTCATCTCCAGGAAGAGGAGTTGTGCCTGGATGATGTTGGCCGCATCGTCGTAGATCGGAGCTCCGAGGAAGATGATGCGATCCATCATCAAGCGCGAGAAGACATCCATCGTGGCCACATTGAGCTGTCGCTCCTCGATGATCGTCGGCGAGACATAACCCGCGGCTACCGATTGGAAGTTGTGTAACTTCAGGCTGCTGATGCCGCAGTGTCCCTTGGCATATTTTTCAAATTCACTCATCGTCGTTTTTTTTGTTTATGGGTCGTTACAAAATTCGGGCTCTGCAAACATCACGCCCGCAAAGCCCGAAAGGTGCTGTTATGACCGATGATTAGATCTCCTTGGCCAATTTGGCGAAGTCCTCTGCCGATACGGCCTTCTCGGTAACCTTGATCTTCGACTTCACAGTCTCAACCACCTTCACCTCGAAGAGCTTCTCGTAGATCTTCTGCGACTGCTCCTTATCCTGCATGATGCGCTTGGCGAAGTCCTCGAGCATCTGATCGGGAGCCGAAGGCATACCGTACTGAGCGTACTGGGCAGCAGCGAACGACTTGGCCTCGGCCATAGCCTCTTCGGGCGTTACGTTCAGATTTTCGGCCTTGATAAAGTGGCGCTGCAGGTAGTTCCAGGTAAACATCTGGAGGAAGCCCTCGAAATCCTTCTCGATCTCCTCCTTGGTGAACTTACCCTCGTTAATCACATAGAGCCAACGCTTCAAGAACTCGGCAGGCATCTGCAGGGCAGCCTTCTCCATGAGGAAGTTGCGCACCTGGAGCGTGAAGAGGTAGTCGCACTCGCGACGCAACTCCGACGAAATCTGCTCGTCGATGAAGGCGTCTAACGAAGCCTCATCCGTTACATTGCCGGTGGGGAAAGCCATCTTGAAGAACTCCTCGTTGAGTTCGGGATCGGCAAACTGGCGGATCTTGGTGATCTCCAACTCGAATTCGGGCTTAACCGAGGCGAGCTCCTCCTCCTTGAGCTGTAGCATGGCGGCACGCTGCGACTCCGCCTTGTAGAGCTGGTTGATGTTTACCTGCATCTTCTCGCCTACCTTCTTGCCGATAAAGGGCTTGCGCTCCTCGTCGTTCATCGAGATCAGACCTACATAGGCATCCTCGATCTTCATGTCGCCGTTGTCGAGCGTTACGGTAAGAGCCTCGTCAGCCTTTACCTCCTCCACCTCTACCAGGCGGCCGTAGCGACGCAGGAAGTTCGAACGATAGTCCGAGTGCATCTTCTCATCTACCTTGATGGTCGAGTAGGTGAGTTTGTCTTTCTGCGTAAGTTCGAGCTTCACCTCGGGGGCTACACCACACTCGAACATGAACTCGAACTCGGTGTTGTTCTCAAAGTCGAACGCACCCTGCTCCTCCGAGGGGATCACGTCGCCTACATAGTCGATATTCTCCTTCTGCAAATACTCAAATACGGCATTCGAGGCGGTGCGATACGACTGCTCGGCTACCATGCCCTTGCCATACATCTTGCGAACGATGCCCATGGGTACCATGCCGGGACGGAAACCCGGGATGTTTGCCTTGCGCTTGTACTCGCGCAGTGCCTTCTCTACGGCCTCGCCGTAATCCTGCTCACCCACCGTTACCTTGATCAGGAGGGTGTTCTGCTCACGCTGTTCTTTAACGATATTCATCTTAATTCGGTTTTATGTTATTATATTTCAAAATTTCGGACTCGAAAGAGCGCGCAAAGATAACAAAAAGTCGCGAGAATTCAAAATATTACCGAGAATCTTTCGCAAACTTTTCCAAATTTTCCTCGCTTGCAAAGTGTGGGGTTCTTCGGTGGCATCTTTTCGATCTCCCGGCTCATTTGGGGCAGATCTCACCCCCTTATTTGATCACCTTGAGTTGTTCGTCGAGCACCTTTTGGAAACTCGAGCGGTAGTTGTCGCCGATGGGAAGATACTCCTCCTCCGAGAGGTAGACGCGTCCGCGAGCGTAGCTTGTGATGTATTTCAGATTGACGATAAAGGAGCGGTGGATGCGCATGAAACTCTCCGAGGGGAGGGATGACTCCATGTTCTTTAGGCGGAAGAGGGTCATCATCGAGCTTCCGTCGACGAGGTGTAGGCGCACATACTCGCCTTCGCTTTCGATGTAACGGATCTCGGCAATGCGGACCAGCGTACTTTTGTAATCGGCCTTAATACTCAGGTATTCGGGATCCTCGGGGAGGGCCTCCGAGAGGGGCATTTCCGTGGGGGAGGTGTCCTCCTCTTGCTTTTGGGAGCGTGAGAGTTGTATGAGTTTAAAGAGGGATTGGGCCTTTTCGACCGACCGCTGAAAATCGACCAGCGAAAAGGGTTTCAATAGATAGTCCACCGCGTCGAGGCGGAATCCTTCGAGGGCATATTCGGCGTAGGCCGTGGTGAATATCACCAGGTGTTTTTGTTCCAGTTCGCGCACAAAGTCCAAGCCGTTCAGTTCGGGCATATTGATGTCGACAAAGATCAGATCCACCCTTTCTGAAAGCAGAAAATCACGCGCCGCGAGGGCGTTTGAAAAGGTGCCGCAGAGTACCAGCGAAGGGGTCTTTTGGATGTAGCTTTTGATTTGACGCAGGGCCAACGGCTCGTCGTCAATGGCGATACATTTCATGCTGCTCATAGGGTCGGAATCTTTAGTTGTGTAACATAGGCGTGCTCCTCTTCGTGCAGGTCGAGTGAGTAGTTTTCTCCGTAGATCAGGTTGAGTCGTTTGCGGACATTCTGCAGTCCGATGCCGGGTTTGAGGTCTGTTCGACGCGGATGGAGGCTGTTCTTGACCGTATAAAGCACCTCTTTTTGGGGGGTGATCTCTACCTTGATGTGGATAAACGAGGGGTAGAGGGCCGAGATGCCGTGTTTGAAGGCATTTTCGACAAAGACGATCAGAAGCAGGGGTGGAATCTTCAACCCTGCGACCTGCTCCTTCGGGTAGTCGATGCGGATGTCGAGCTCCTCGGCATAGCGGATCTGCATCAGGCGCACATAGTTCTCCACAAAGTGCAGGTCTTGCTCCAGGGTGATCCGTTCCTGCCCCGATTCGTAGAGGACGTAACGCATCATCTTCGAGAGTTCAATAACCGCCCCCTGTGCCTCGTGGGTGTCGATGTCGATCAGCGCATGGATGTTGTTGAGCGTATTCATGAAGAAGTGCGGGTTGATCTGATACTTCAGGTAGTCGATCTCGGCCTGCAGATTTTCGTGGCGCAGGGCGATCATCTCCTGCTCGTCGCGCATGTTCTTATACAGTAGTTTGATCATCGTGTTGGCCGAGATCATAAACAATCCGAGCAGGATGTTCCACTGCAGGGCCAGGTCGGTAAACGAGGCTTCTCGCACCTCGATCATGGTCTCGATGTCGGGTACATTGCGGATCAGGTAGCGCTCGTAGCTATCCACGATGCTGAAGAGAATGGTGGTGAGAACAATGCTGACCACGACATAAGAAGTATAGCGGCGTTTGAAGAGCAGTTTTGGGACCAGCAATGCGTTGTTGATCACAAAAAGAAAGAGGTAGGGCGATACCTTGCGCCACGAAATGAGGATCTTTTGTAGGTTGACATGCTCTTCACCAAGCATCTTCGAGGCCAGGATCGGAACCAAAATAATGGCCGACCAAACCAAGAAGTAGAGCAAATTCTCACCGATATGTTGTTTTTTTATTCTTCTATTCTGCATGGTTCTCATCGAGATAAATGGTTTGTCAGCTCCTCCATGGAGGCGCCGAGGTACTCTCCGCCCGTCGCATGTCGATAGAGGCAACATTTCATGCCGTTGGTCAGTAGAATGAACTCCGCTTCGAGTACCGAATTGTAGCGCACGATTTGGTCGAGGGTCTGTTGGGTTAGGGTGATATCGGCCGCCTTGCACTCGACCAACAGCAGGGGCTTACCTTGCGAATCAACCACCACCACATCGGCTCGCTGGGGTTGACCATTTAGCGAGATCGGATACTCCTCTACAATGCGCTGTGGCTCTATGCCGAGCCTTTCAAGCCAGCCCACCAAGTGCCGACGCACCCACTCTTCGGGGGTGAGTTTCAGCCAGGTTCCACGCTGTCGGTGGAAGACCTCGATCTCCGCACCGGCTCGTCGAGCCTTCAGCGTGATTGCCGGAAAATTCAATTTGGGCTGCTTGCTCATCTTGTAGTTTCTGAAATTTTTCCTATCTTTGGGGCAAAGATACAACTTTAAGATGAAAATGCGAACTCTTATCCTGGGTATATTTCTCTTTTGGGGGGCTACGCTTTTTGCGCAGGCTCTTGAGCCGATGCAGGTTCCCGCATCGGGACGCGAACCGGCTCGTGGGCGTTTGGTCCCCACCTTCAAGCGCGATACGATCGACAGCTACCGTCGCGAGGTGATTTGGGAGGAGTTGGCTGACCGCAAATGTTGCTATGGAGCTGAAATTTCGCTCCCCTTTGCTTGGAACAACCGCCAGGTACTATTGCGCATTGCCGGAGCTCCATCGGGCTATACGCTCCGTGTGAATGGTCGCGAGGTGGGACACGTCTCGACGGGAGCCCTTCCTGCCGAGTTTAACATCACGAAGTTTGCCCAGGTGGGTTCGGTGGCCCGCTTGGAGTTACGCTTGATAGATTCGACCGCCATGGCTCGCCGTTTAGAGGATTTCGACCATCCGCAACAGTTGCTCTCGAGTGAGCTTGTTTCGCAGCCCACGATTCGTGTGCGCGACGTGGTGGCCGAGACCCGCAAAACAGAGGGCGGCTACCTGGCAGAGGTGGGAATCGTAGTGAAGAGCGATGCGCTGAATGAGAAGTCGGCACGCATCCGCTACGAACTCCTCGATACGGCCGGGATGGTTGTCAAGCAGGGATTTTCGGATCTGACCCTCCGCATGCGGGGCGAGGATACGTTGCGTTTTGTCTATGCCGTGCCCGAGGGGATGTTGTGGTCGCCCTCCTCCCCGTTGCATTACCGACTGCGCCTCTCCACCCAGAGCGTGGGTCGCTATACCGAGTACCTGAACCTGCCGATCGGATTCCGCCATGTGGCCCTTGCCGATGGGGTGCTTCGTTTGAATGGAGAGCCTCTTTCGATCCAGGCCTATCGTGTGGATCGTGCGCTGACCTGCGAGGAGCTCTCTTCGCTGAAGGCGGAGGGGTACACCTTCCTTTTGCCCCTGCCCGGCTACTCGACCGAAGCACTCTATGCGTTGGCCGACGAGGTGGGGATCTGCGTGGTGGCCCAGAGCCCGATCTGCTCGGAGGCATCGGGACTCTCTCGACAGAAAAACGGAAATCCGTCGAATGATCCTATGTTGGTGGAGGAGTATATAGATCGTACGGCTTCGGCGCGCCATGTGGCACAACGACACCCCTCGGTGGTGGCCTACTCGTTGGCCCATAAATCGGCCAATGGTATTGCCCTTTACGAGAGTTACCTTTCGCTCAAACGTGTCGAGAAGAGCCTACCGATTTTCTATTTCGATGCGCAAGGCGAGTGGAATCACGACTATATTGAGATTCGTAATGAGTAATTGTGCTCACCCTACCGAAGAGAACCCAAATCGAAACCTTTAAAACTGAAAATATGGAAAATTTTGCTTGGTACGAGGATATGAATTGTGCCATTACGGTATGCGATACCGAGGGTGTGATCATCTATCAGAACAAACCCGCTCGCGAGCTCTATGCTGCGCATGGCAACTTGGTGGGCAAGAACCTCTTCCCTTGTCACAATCCCCACTCGCAGGCCATCATTCGCCGCCTCTTGGAGGAGGGGGCGACCAACGCCTACACAATCGAGAAGAAGGGGGTGAAAAAGGTGATCTACCAGTCGGCCTGGCGCAAGGAGGACGGCACGGTGGGGGGCTTGGTCGAGTTCTCGATGATCGTCCCTTTTGAGATGCCTCATCATGTGAGAGAGTAGCAAAAAACGCCCCGCAGGGCGTTTTTTTATTGCTCATTTCGATATCCTATGTCCTCTTTGAGGTGGGCCGAGTTGTTGGCGGCGGCTACAGCCAATTCATCACATCGGTTGTTCTCAATCGTTTCGGCATGGCCCTTGACCCAGACAAAGCGTACTTTGTGCTTCCGATATACGCGCAGAAAACGCATCCAGAGATCGGGGTTCTTCTTCCCCTGAAAATTCTTCTTGAGCCATCCGTAGACCCACTTCTTCTCCACGGCATCGACCACATATTTCGAATCGGAGTAGAGTGTAACCTCCGAGCCCTCGAATTTCAGAGCCTCCAAGGCCACGCATACGGCCATCAGCTCCATGCGGTTGTTGGTCGTTAGGCGAAAGCCCTCCGAGAGCTCCTTGCGGTGCGGCCCCGAGAGGAGCACCACGCCATAGCCCCCGGGCCCGGGATTGCCGAGCGACGAGCCGTCGGTATAGATTGTAATTTGCGGCATAAGTTGATTTTTCCGTGATTGCACCCCACCTGCGGCGTATCCTAAAAAATCTCAGAAAGGGCGGTACTCGGTGTACAGCCCTTTCTGTGAATATATTGCGATGCTCGCCATTTGTGGCACACTGACGAATAATACGCCTTGCCACAAGTGTGGTTAATGGTTTTTATTTCAGGGCGGCAATGCGCTCCTTGAGAGCTGCGATCTTGGCCTCGGCATCGGCTTGCTTGGCGCGCTCGTTGGCCACCACCTTCTCGGGAGCCGAGCTGACGAAACGCTCGTTCGAGAGCTTCTTCATTACGCTTGCCAAGAATCCCTCCAGATAGGTGAGCTCCTCTTGCAACTTCTTGACCTCGGCCTCCACGTCGATCTTACCCTCCATGGGGACAAAATATTGTGTGGTCTTGACCATGAAGGCGGCCGCTGCGGGGTTCTTCTCGCTTACCTCCTCGATAGCCTTCAGATTACCCATCTTTTCGATGATGGGCTCGAACTCTGCGGGGTAGTTCTCATCCTTAATCACCTGGAGGGTGAGGGCCTCCTTTTGCGGGAGGTTCTTCTGCTTGCGGATGTTGCGGATCGACGATACCACCTCCTGGGTCAGTTCGAAACGGGCCAGCAGCTGCTCATCGGCCTCGTCGATGGCGGGCAGCGGAGCGAACATGATCGACTCGCCGGCGGCGCGGGGCTCCAAATCCTGCCAAATCTCCTCCGTTACGAAGGGCATGAAGGGGTGCAGCATGCGCAGCAAGAGGTCGAAATATTGCTTCGTGGCCTGGAGGGTCTCCTCGTCGATGGGGCACTGGTAAGCAGGCTTCACCATCTCGAGGTACCAGCCGCTGAAGTCATCCCAAAAGAGTTTGTAGAGGGCCTTGAAGGCCTCCGAAATGCGGTAGTTCGAGAAATCCTCCTCTACCTGCTTGTAGGTCTTGAGCAGACGCTCGGCAAACCACTCCACGGCCAGGCGGTTGTTCTCCGAAGGCTCGAGGTTTTCGTCCACGGGCCAGCCGCATACCAGGCGGTAGGCGTTCCAGATCTTGTTGCCGAAGTTACGGCCCTGCTCGCAGAGAGCCTCGTCGAACATCACATCGTTGCCGGCTGACGACGAGATCAACATTGCCATACGCATACCGTCTGCACCATATTGGGCAATCAGATCCAGCGGATCGGGTGAGTTGCCGAGCTGCTTCGACATCTTGCGACCGATCTTGTCGCGCACGATACCCGTGAAGTAGACGTGACGGAAGGGAAGCAGGTTGCGGTATTCGTAGCCGGCCATGATCATGCGGGCGATCCAGAAGAAGATGATATCGGGACCCGTTACCAAGTCGTTGGTGGGGTAGTAGTACGAAATCTCTTTGTTGTCGGGGTTACGGATACCGTCGAATACCGAGATGGGCCACAACCACGACGAGAACCAGGTGTCGAGTACATCCTCATCTTGGCGAAGATCCGAAAGCTCAAGCGAAGCATCACCGGCCTTCTCGCGGGCAAGGCGAAGTGCCTCCTCGGCCGTCTCGGCTACTACATAACCACCCTTGGGTAGGTAGTAGGCCGGAATACGGTGGCCCCACCAAAGCTGGCGCGAGATACACCAATCCTTGATATTCTCCATCCAGTGGCGGTAGGTGTTCTTATACTTTTCGGGAACGAATTTGATCACATCCTCCATAACGGCTTTCGTGGCGGGTTCGGCAAGCTCCTGCATTGAGAGGAACCACTGCATCGAGAGTTTGGGCTCGATGGCCACGCCCGTGCGCTCCGAGTAGCCCACGTTGTTGGTGTACTCCTCGGTCTTCTCCAAGAGACCGGCCTCGGCGAGGTCCTTCTCGATCTGGCGGCGTACATCGAAGCGGTCCATGCCTACATACATGCCTACCTTGTCGTTCACCGTACCGTTGTCGTTGAAGATGTCGATGGCCTCCAAACCGAACTTTTCGCCCAACATGTAGTCGTTCACATCGTGAGCCGGAGTTACCTTCAGGGCACCCGTACCGAACTCGATATCGACATACTCATCACGAATCACGGGAATCGAGCGACCTACCAAGGGGACAATTACGCGGGCATCGGCCGGCAGATCCTGGTAGCGGGGATCGTTCGGGTTTACGCACAAAGCCGTATCGCCCAAAATGGTCTCGGGGCGGGTGGTGGCCACAATCAGGGCGCGATCCGAACCCTCGAGCTTATAACGCAGGTAGTAGAGCTTGCCGTGCGACTCCTTGAAGATCACCTCCTCGTCCGAGAGGGCGGTCTGTGCCGAGGGGTCCCAGTTTACCATGCGGACACCGCGGTAGATTTTGCCCTTGCGATAGAGGTCGCAGAAGACCTTGAGCACACTCTCCGAGCGCACCTCATCCATGGTGAAGCAGGTACGATCCCAATCGCATGAGGCACCCAGTTTGCGCAATTGCTGTAGGATTACACCGCCATACTGCTCCTTCCAGGCCCAAGCATGAGCGAGGAACTCTTCGCGCGTGAGGCTCGATTTCTCAATCCCCTCGGCTTTGAGCTTGGCCACCACCTTGGCCTCGGTGGCAATCGAGGCGTGGTCGGTACCCGGCACCCAGCAGGCATTCTTTCCTTGCATGCGGGCGCGACGCATCAATACGTCCTGCAAGGTGTTGTTCAACATGTGGCCCATGTGGAGCATACCCGTTACATTGGGGGGCGGAATGACGATCGTATAGGGTTCGCGCTCATCGGGTTCGGAGTGGAAAAGGCGATGCTCGATCCAGTAGTCGTACCACTTGGATTCGATCGCGGAAGGCTGATATTTATCGGCTATCGGCATACTTTAAAGGTTTTGCATTTCGTTTGTAAGGTGCAAAGTTATCAACAATCTGTTAAAATTGAAATTTTTCTTGGTAAAAAATCGTTATATTTGCACCGTTATTATAAAGAAGTATGAGTAAGAAAACAAAAATAGACGTTTTGGATGCCATCGAGATTGAGGATATCGGTGCACTGCCCGAACTCTTCGATGGAAAACATAAGATCATGCCCATTGTTACCTCGGTGGATGAACCTTCCGAGGGGCACAATATCCCCGAGGTGATTCCCATCCTGGCCCTGCGCACCTCGGTGCTCTTTCCCGGGTCGGTAACTCCGATTACGGTGGGTCGAGAGAAAAGCATCCGTCTGATTAAGGAGGTGAACGCCGGCTCGGGAATCCTGGGAGCCGTTCTGCAGAAGGAGGGCGAGATTGAGGATCCCGCCCCCGATGACCTCTACAAGGTGGGTACAGCGGCGCGTGTGATCAAAATCCTGGAGATGCCCAACGGAACCTATACTGTCGTGTTGAACGGCCTGGAGAAGATTGAGGTGGGTGAGTATGTGTCGACCGACCCCTACCTCAAGGCGACTGTTACCCCTTTGCGCGACTCTTCGCCCTCGGAGCTTCATAGCATCGAGTTCGATGCCCTGGTCGATTCGATTCGTGATGTGGCACTCGGGCTGATCAACCTTTCGCCCTCAATGCCCAAGGAGACTGCTTTCCCTATTAAGAATATAGAGTCGAAGCAGGGACTCATCACCTTCATCTGTACCAACATGGAGTTTGCCGACGAGGATCGTCAGGCCCTTTTGGAGGCCCCCGGTCTGTTGGCCCGCGCCCGTAAGTTGTTGGAGATTCTGATCCGCAACCAGCAGCTGGCCGAGCTCAAGAACGAGATTCAGGAGAAGGTTAAGCAGCAGATCGACCAGCAGCAGCGCGATTACTACCTGCAGCAGCAGATGCGTACCATTCAGGACGAGCTGGGCGATAATACCGACGAGGAGATCAAACGTCTGCGCGAGAAGGCCTCGAAGAAGAATTGGGATCAGTCGGTGGCCGATATCTTCGAGAAGGAGGTGCAGAAGTTGGAGCGTCTGAATCCGGCCGTGGCCGAGTATTCGGTCATGATGACCTACCTGGAGCTGATGCTTGAACTCCCATGGAATGAGGTAACGAAAGATAATCTCGATTTGAAGGCGGCCCGCGAGCAACTCGATCACGACCACTACGGTTTGGAGGAGGTAAAGGATCGTATCTTGGAGCATTTGGCCGTCATCAAGTTGAAGGGCGATTTGAAGTCGCCAATCTTGTGTCTGTATGGCCCTCCGGGAGTGGGTAAGACCTCGCTCGGTAAGTCGGTGGCTACGGCCTTGGGTCGTAAGTTCGGTCGCATCGCATTGGGTGGTCTGCACGACGAGGCCGAGATTCGTGGTCACCGTCGCACCTACATCGGAGCCATGCCCGGTCGTATCATCGAGACCATCAAGCGTTGCGGTTCGTCGAACCCCGTGATCATCCTCGATGAGGTGGATAAACTCACGGTTTCGAACCACGGCGATCCGTCGAGTGCCCTCTTGGAGGTCTTGGATCCCGAGCAGAATACCACCTTCCACGATAACTACCTCGATGTAGAGTACGACCTCTCGAAGGTGCTCTTCATCGCTACGGCCAACAATGTGCAGCAGATCAATCCGGCCCTCAGGGATCGTATGGAGATGATCAATATCCCGGGCTACCTGACCGAGGACAAGGTGCAGATTGCGCTGAACCACTTGGTGGGCAAGCAGCGCGAGGCACACGGCATCGAGGAGTCTGCCATGGGGCTCACGGCCGAGGTGGTGGAGCAGATCATCACGAATTATACGCGGGAGGCGGGTGTCCGCTCGCTCGACAAGCACATTGCCAAATTGGCCCGTTCGCGAGCCAAGCAGATCGCCTTCGAGGAGGGTTTCGACCCTTGCTTTACGGCGCAGGAGGTGGAGAAGGTGTTGGGCATGCCCAAATTCCTCAAAGAGGAGTACGAGGTAGCCGACATGGTGGGCGTAGTAACGGGTTTGGCCTGGACTGAGGTGGGGGGCGACATCCTCTACATCGAGTCGGTGCTGACTCCCGGCAAGGGAGCCATCTCGCTCACGGGTAACCTGGGTGATGTGATGAAGGAGTCGGCTACGATTGCCTACGAATGGGTGAAGGCTCATCACGAGGAGTTGGGCATCGAAAGGGAGAAATTTGAAAAGTTCGATATCAACATCCATGTTCCTGAGGGGGCGATTCCGAAGGATGGCCCCTCGGCCGGTATCACGATGGTAACCTCCATCGTCTCGAGTTTCACGGGGCGTAAAGTAACTGAGCGCATCGCCATGACCGGCGAGACGACCCTGCGTGGTCGCGTGATGCCTGTGGGAGGAGTGAAAGAGAAGATTTTGGCCGCCAAGCGTGCCGGTATTTCAGAGTTGATCCTCTCGGAGCGCAACCGCAAGGATATTGCCGAGATCAAGCCCGAGTACCTGGAGGGACTCACATTCCACTATGTAAATACCAACGACGAGGTGTTGAAGATCGCCTTGCAGTAGCTAAATTTTAATTTTGAATTTCATGAAATTTGTCGCAATTATTCCGGCGCGTTATGCTTCTACCCGTTTCCCGGGTAAGCCTCTTGCTATGTTGGGGGGCAAGCCTGTGATTCAGCGTGTTTATGAGCAGGTGTCGGGTGTGCTTGATGAGGCTGTGGTAGCTACGGACGATGAACGTATCTATGAGGCGGTGAAGGCCTTTGGGGGCAAGGTGGAGATGACCTCTACGGAGCACCGCAGTGGTACAGATCGTTGTCGTGAGGCCTACGAAAAGTTGGGCAAGGAGTATGATGTGGTAGTTAATGTGCAGGGCGATGAGCCCTTTATTCGCCGCGAGCAACTCTTGGCCTTGAAGGCTTGCTTCGAAAATCCCTCGACGCAGATTGCCACCCTGGTAAAACCCTTTGCCGAGTCTGATGGTATAGAAGCGTTGGAGAATCCCAATTCACCTAAGGTTGTTTTGGATAACGACCACCAAGCCCTCTATTTCTCGCGTTCGGTGATTCCGTACTTGCGAGGTGTGGAGCGCGAGTATTGGCTCAAAGAGCATACCTTTTATAAGCATATCGGCATCTATGCCTTTCGGGCGGAGGTGTTGAAGGAGGTGACCTCCCTCCCGCAATCTACCCTCGAAAAAGCTGAGTCGTTGGAGCAACTTCGCTGGCTTGAGAACGGCTATCGAATCGGGGTTGGAATTACCGATTTTGAGACTATCGGCATTGATACGCCCGAAGATTTAGAGCGAGCCGAACGCTTTTTGAAGGAAAAAATGTAGTTTTTGGAGGTGAAAGTGGGAAAATAGAAAAAATTTTGCTACTTTCACTTTCGAATTTAATGAAAATTAGGAATCATGGCACTCAAACTTATTGCCGGGCCCTGTGTCATCGAGTCGGCCGAGTTGCTCGATGTGGTTGCCCAAAAGCTGGTGGAGATAAATCAAAAACTTGGAGTTGAGATTATTTTCAAGGCCTCGTTTGATAAGGCAAATCGTACCTCGATTCACTCCTACCGTGGTGTGGGGATGGAGCGTGGTCTGCAAATGCTTGCAGATGTGCGTTCGAAGTGGGGCCTGAAACTCTTGACCGATATTCATGAGTCGGAGCAGGCGGCTCCCGTAGGCGAGGTGGTTGATGTGCTCCAAATCCCCGCCTTCCTTTGTCGTCAGACCGATTTGGTGGTCGCTGCTGCCAAGACGGGTAAAGTGGTCAATATCAAGAAGGCGCAGTTCCTCTCAGGTGTCGATATGCGTTACCCCTATGAAAAGGCTATCGAGGCAGGTGCTTCGGAGGTGTGGCTCACCGAGCGCGGAAATTCGTTCGGCTACAATAACTTGGTGGTCGATTTTCGCAATGTGGCCGACATGCGTCAGATTGCTCCTACGGTGATCATGGACTGTACTCACTCGGTGCAACGTCCCGGAGCTGCAGGGGGTAAGACGGGTGGTAATCGTGAGTTTGTGCCGGCCATGGCTTTGGCTGCCAAGGCCTTCGGAGCCACGGGTTACTTCTTCGAGGTGCACCCCGATCCCGACAAGGCGCTTAGCGACGGCCCCAATATGCTCTATCTGAGCGATTTGGAAGGTGTAATCAAATCCCTGTTGTAAGGATGGAAAACGATAAGAAGAGCAAGATCCTCGATCTGGCACGCCAAACCCTCGAAACGGAGGCGCAGGCGCTGAAAAAAATGGAGGAGCGTTTGGGCGATGAGTTCGTGGCGGCCGTGGAGGCGATCCTGGCGAGTCGCGGCAAGTTGGTGGTAACGGGCATGGGCAAGTCGGGCCTCATCGGTCGAAAGATTGCTGCTACGCTCGCTTCAACAGGTACGCCGAGTTTCTTTCTCCACCCCGGAGAGGCCTTTCATGGCGATTTGGGCATGATCTCCAAGGAGGATATCATCTTGGCTCTCTCCTATTCGGGAGAAACAGATGAGGTGCTTAAAATAGTCCCCTTCATCCACTCGAATGGCAACACGCTGATCTCGATGACCGGCAAGGCCGAGTCATCGCTGGCAAAGAACTCGGACATTCATCTCGATGTGAGTGTCGAGCATGAGGCTTGCATCCTGAAGCTCGCCCCCACCACCTCGACTACGGCTCAGATTGCCATGGGCGATGCCTTGGGTGTAGCGCTGATGAAGATGCGCGAATTTACGGCCATGGACTTTGCGCGCCTCCACCCGGGAGGTTCGTTGGGTCGTCGTCTGCTGATGACCGTGGGTGATGTGATGCGCAAAGAGAACCTGCCGATTGTTGATGCCGACTGTTCGGCTACGCAGATGATTCATTCCATCTCGAAGGGGGGCCTTGGTCTGATCGCCCTCTGCAAGGAGGGGCGTGTGGAGGGTATCATCACCGATGGCGATATTCGTCGCGCGATGGAGCGTTTGCAAGCCAACTTCTTCGCCATTACGGCCAAGGATATCGCCACGATGCATCCCAAGACGATCCGCCCGACTGAAAAGTTGATTGCGGCCGAGAAGATGATGACTCAAAACAAAGTAACCTCGCTGTTGGTCACCGAAGCCGATGAAACCTTTGTGGGTGTGATTCAGATCTATGACATCAAGTTGTAATCGGGGAATCGAGCTCCGTTGCAATAGAAAACGAAAAAATGGCGAAATCGTAAGGTTCGCCATTTTTTGTGCTTATTTTTAAGGATGCCTATTTGCCTATGGTCTGAGCCAGGGCCACGCAGTGGGTGGAGGGGTCAAGACCCAGCAGGGCGAGCAACTCGGCCTCCTTGTATGAACCGCGCGTGATGGCCTTCAGGCCATGAGCGGCAGCGTAGAGGTTGGCATTTTCTGCATACCCCGCGGCATCCAATCCGCAGAGACTCTTTACCTTTTCGGTCGGGATATTCTTTCCCTCATAGACCGAAAGATCGGCCACAAAGACGAGATTGAGGGCCGCTTCGTTGGCAAACTCTTGCATGGCCGTCAGGGGACGATGGTCTCCCTCGGCTACACGCTCTAAGCAATGGGTCACGGGATTGTAGAGGTAGACACCCTCACTCAGAAAAGCGTAGGTGCGAATGGGGTAGAGACCCAGGGCCGAGGGGGCCGTGAGGTGGTTGTTCTCGGGTCGATTGATACCTGCTGCTGCCCAAATAACTCCCGAGAGTTCCTCGAGTGAGAGTGAAACGGGGATAAAGTCGCGCGAGGATTTGCGAGCCCAAAGGGCCTCGTTGATTGTGGCTCCTCCCATTTGGGGTACAGCCATCAGTTCAATGGTGGGACCCTCCACCACGGAGGTTACCGTCTGTGTGTTGTTGTCCGAGTTTTTCGGAGCTCCGCACGCTACCAGCAGTGCTAAGGATCCTAGGAAAAGTTTTTTTACCATCTGTGTAGAAAATTTAGTGGTTTTTGTTCAATATCGCGAAGCCCTCTTTTGCTCAAAACAAGCAAGAACTTCGTTCCAAGGACAAAGATACGAAAAAGATTTGAGAGTCTTTCATGTTCTCTTCTTCGAAATTTGCAAGAAGGTCTGCGATGAAGCTGTAGATACATATCTACGCATCACCATACTATACAAAAAAAGCGGGAGTGCAACTCTTCACTCCCGCCTTTATATTGCATACTAGTACCCGTGGTCGCGCCACGCAATACTACTTTGTATATTTCAATTAGTTCTTGCCGATAATGCTAAGAATGTAGTCAATCCACTCCTTGTCCGTTGGCTTCGGCTGTTCGGGCTGCTCCGGCTGTTCGGGCTGCTCCGGGGCATCACTATTATCCTGCATAATTGTATCAGGGTTAGGGTTGTCGGTAGGACGTACCGAGTTTATCTCCAACCAATCGCCCCAGCCCGTCTTTTGCTGGAATACAAGATTGTCGTATGCCTCCTTGTAGCTGAAAATTTTCCAATATTCAGCATCTATCACAGTGATACCCATAGAGAGATCAAGGCCCTCTGCTACAAGAGGAGATGTAATCTGTTTGTAAATAATCGCATTTGATAATGCGCGATTGAGGCGGCTTGAGATATCTACGAACTTAGCTGAATAGGTGCTCATACCACCATTAGCGAGGACCTCAACAAAGGTGTGAATATCGTAAAATGGGAATGCAGCCATCCCTTCCGCAAAGATTTGACTGTCATAGTGGTAGCAAATGCAGATCGCTTTCTCATATGTAGAGCACAAATTAATGATGTTTGCATCATCCTCGCTATATTTGCCATCTTGGTAGTCGTTATAGATCTGAGCAACCTCTTTCATATAGCTCGACAACAATTTGATCTCGCTAAGCAACGCATCCATCTTGCTATTGTTAACCAACATAAGATCGAGAGGCAAACCCTGGATATCCCAGTGAGCTACAGTCTCACGGATGTATGCCACCATGGCATCCTCGAAGTTCGTTGAATTGTTGAGGTGATAAATGAGCGAGTTGTAGTCGCCACCCAGACCTGGAGTGATGTGGCTTGCGCACATAGTGTATTCAGTGCAGTCGTTAAGACCCGACAACACCTCAACCATACCCATCAGGCAGGCATCGTAGTATATCATCTGGAACTTAATGCCAGAATCCTTGATGCCTTTCACCAAGTTGTTGAGAGACAAACCTTTCTTTTTGAGAATGTCATCATAGACAACAGCACGGCTCTCCTGGGAATAGTAATCGTCGTATGGGGACCAAGCACCACCGTGGTTCCAAAGGAGAAGGATGTACTTGTCTGCAGGACGCTGCTCTTTTGCCCAATTGATGAAGTTTGTGAGGTTCTGAGGATCGTAGAGTGCGAGGTTCGAATCAAGCACATCCACAGGCTCGTACCACAACTTGCCAGCCTCACCTACGATGAAGCGCTGTGTACCTGCAAGCGTCTCTTCTGTCTGATATTTTTTCGAAAACTTAATTTGGCCAACAAAGTTCACGCGATCGGTTGCACCAGCAAGCAATGCCTCCTGAATGTTCAGAACCATACATGGGTCAAGGTTCTCGCCACCGCAACCATACATCATGATGGTGTAAGTGCTTTTGTCGATCTCCACCTCAGGAGCAATTGTGATATACTCCTTCTTTGTGCACGATACTAAGCTCGCTACAAAAAGCATAAGGATAAATCCTAAAGTAAGCTTTTTCATTTTTGTAATGTTTTTAAGTGTAATATTTGAGTTTATTGTATTATCAATCTCTCTATTGTCTTAACTCTTTCTCTTCGACGCTCTATGGTCTTTACGACTATATCACTTCACGTCTTTCATATCTATGGTTAGATGGATCTAAGAAACTACAAAGATAATAAAATAATCCATGAAAAAAAGGAATTGAGAAAAAAAGTAGATAGTTGTTAAATGATTTTCTTACATAGTACTCTTGTAGTAAAATAAAGAGCAAATTGTTATCTGACTCCTGAAAACAGAGAAGATTATCTGCAACGCATTGACCACGAAATTTCAGAGCCGTACTTTCTCGCCATACATTTTTATTCGCCTGAAAAAGGCCTTACCCTCCCATTCATGTAGCCTTCTATGTGGGGTTTTGCAATTTTGTAAAAACAGCATTGAAAAAAACAATTAGTTACAAATAAAATGGGCTGCCCAAAAGGCAGCCCATTTGTTTGAAGTTGTGTGTAACCAGAGCTTATTCAGCCTTCTCAGCGCAGCACTCCTTCTCGCACTCGGCCTTCTTCTCGCAGTCAGCGCAATTCTTCTCGCACTCTGCTTTCTTCTCGCAGTCAGCGCAGTTCTTGTCGCACTCAGCGGCCTTCTCGCAGTCAGCGCAGCACTCAGCCTTCTCGGCGCAGCACTCCTCGGTGCACTCGGCAGCAGCCTCAACCTGCTCGCAATCAGCGCAGCACTCCGTCGTAGCGGCCTCAGCCTCGGCAGCGGCCTTCTTGTTACCGCAGCAACCTACCATCATCAGGGCAGCAGCAACCATCAGAATCGAAAAAAACTTCTTCATAATTTTATTAGGGTTTAATGTTGTTTATTTCGTTGCAAAGGTATGGATTCTATGGGAAAATCACAACAAAAAATTAAAAAAACTAAAAAAACAGGTTAAAAATAGGGGTGCAGGAACCTTTTCCCTCTGTTGTCCCCGAAAAAAGTTGGGTGCAGAGGTTCGTTTTGCATGAAAACGATTGAGTCACTACTGCGCAGCCTGAGCCCTTTGACTCGCCAGCACCTCTTGGATCAGTTCAAGAACCTCGGGGTTCAGCGGGGTAGCATGATCCGGGATGGTCAACGGGATCGTTTTGGGGCGATTTTGGATCTCATATTGAGCCCCTTGCAGGGTGAGTGCCTCACTTTCGGTCGGGTACATCTCGATCGAAAATTTCAGGGCGAAAGGCTCGTCGGTTTCCATCACTTTTTCTATCTTTTTTCCGTCTACATCCAGTTCCATATTGATGCTACAATCCAAGATGTCTTTGGGATGGTAGATTCCTTGGGGATTGACTCGGAAATTTAGAGTCGCATTTAGTTTGTGGATACTCAATTTTACTCCAAATAGTTTAAGGAGCCAAGGGGTCCATACATGGTTCTTCTTTTTGGCTATAATGTCAGCGTAAAAGGTGAGTTTTTCGCCTTTTTGTCTCACCGTGGTCAATGGCCCCGATTTTCCGGGCTTGTCTACCGATAGCGTGGTACCGCTGTCGGCGTTCTTAAATGAATCGGGAACCTCGAACTCCTCTTCGGGCAACAACTCGAAGATTCGGAGATAGGACTCCACCGCGTAGTCGGTCTGGTAACTCAAACTATCTCTCTCTTTTGTGTGCTCCAATTTATAGGAGGCTGCCGGGTAGGCGTGAAATTTATCGGACTCATTAAATTTTGATCCCTTTGTGACGGGAATGAATCGCTCGCCCATAAATTCCACATACTCTTGGACCCTCCTCCCCGAATTTCCTCCACTGCAGAACATGCGTACATAAACGGTTTGTTTCACCACCTCGTGCTTGCTCGGAACCACGACAACGGTCTCCACATCATAGTTTTTGGGCGTCATCAGCCAATCTCTGTTTTCGGGAGCAGGGATGGTCAGCAATTCGTAGCCGATGGAGCGGATGGTGATCGGATAGGCGGTTTCGGGGATCGTCGGCAGGGTGCCATCATACATACTGTATCCGATGATGTTGCCTTCGGAATCGAAGACCGAGGCGGAGATCACGGGGATTTGGTCGGTGGCATCGACAATGCGAAGCGATGTTTGTGCATTTGTAATAAAGGTCGCTCCAACCAAACAAGCAAAAATAAGTAGAAATTTTTTCATTTTGAGTATGAGCTATATAAATTAAATACAGGTTCAGGAACCCGATGAATCTCTTATTTTAAAAGATCGCTCAGGGTGAGTGACTCCTGCTTGATGAAGGCTTTGGGGAAGACTTTGTTCACGCGGTTTAGCAGGATGATTGCCTCTTCGGAGTTGGTGCAGTTGCCCACCGATACGCGGAAGTAGGGGCTCGCGTACTCGTTGTAGTAGGGGATGTCGGCAAAGTGCTCGCGGAAGGTGTTCATCGCCTCATAGGCCTTCGAGCGCGCCTCGGCCGTGTTGTCCGAGAAGATGCAGACCCTCCACCCCTGGAAGCGGGTGCGATGTGCCGAGCCGGTGGCTTGGGCCAGGGCCTCGCGGGCAGCCTCCGACTCGAAGACCGTAACGGTGGCCGTGCGCAACGAGAGGGTGTCGAGCGCAGGGTGCGCCAACTGCTCCTTGAAGGAGGCAAGACGCTGCCCCTTGGCCGGAAGGGCCATGGCTGCGAGGATCAAAAGCGGGAGGAAAAGGCGAAAATTTTTCATACACGAACTATTTGGTCGGTACAAAGTTATAAAGAATTTCGCAGAGTGGTACCTGCTCGGCCGAAAAAGTTTTCTTCATTGCGCCGATTTGTACTTGGGCCCGATAGTCGATCGACAAGGCTTCGAAGTTGCTTTCGCTGATCCGCTTTTCAAGCAGAAGCAGGGCCGCGGGGTCGTCGGCCTCGACCTTCCAACGGGTCGTAAGGTGGTTGTCGCTCTTTTTTTCGATCTGGACCCCGCCCCGAAGTTTGGCCGTAGCCAAGGGGGTCCCCTTGTAGTAGAAGTAGATCGTGGCCTCGTGAATCGTCAGCCTCTTTCCCGACCGATTGGGTATGAGCAGTGAGATCTCGACCCCCGAACTTCCGAGGCGTTCAATCTGCTCGATGGTCGGGGGGCCTATGCGATGGGCAAACCCCGAGCAGCCGACTCCTCCGAGGAGCAGCAGGGTGGTCAGGAGTATGTGCAGTAGCAGACGCATCGGGGCGGTCTATTTGAGGGCGGTGTGGATTTGGGCAATGCCGAAACTCAGCGAACGGCTCTTTCCGTCGCGGAATCCCAAGCCGTGCAGGATCTCGATGAAGCGCGCGGGGGTGGGAAATTCATCCACCGAGGCGGGCAGGTATTCGTAGGCCGAGCGATCTTTTGAAACCAAGCCTCCCACGCGAGGAAGGATGTGGTGTGAGTACCAGCGGTAGAGCCCGGCGATGAGTGGATTGGTCGGGTTCGAAAACTCCAGGACAACGAGCAATCCCCCTGGGCGCAGTACGCGCTTGAGTTCGTTGAGGCCCGCTTCCATGCGGTCGAAGTTGCGCACGCCGAAGGCTACCGTGACGACATCAAAACTCTCGTCGGCGAAGTTTGAAAGCTCTTCGGAGAAGCCCACTTCGAGGGTGACGCGGTTCTCCAGGCCGCGCTCCGCCACTTTGCGACGCGCTACCTCGAGCATCCCCTGCGAAGGGTCGCATCCTACAACCCGAACCCCTTGAATCCCACGGGCTAACGCGATGGCCAGGTCGCCCGTTCCGGTAGCCATGTCGAGGATGTGATGGGGGTGGTGGCCACGCGCAATGCGCACCACGCGCCGACGCCAAATCTTGTCGATACCGGCCGAGAGGGTGTGGTTCAGTAGGTCGTATTTTGGGGCGATGCGGTCGAACATCTCGCGCACCTCTTCGCCCTTGGTTTGGTTCTCTTGGTTGTATGGTTTCATTTTTCGGTTCTTGATTATTCGTAACGGATGGTCTGCTCGGGGCGGATTCGGCTGACGATCGAGGTGGGAAGGCTCAGCAGGAACAGAATAACGGCCACGGCACCGAGGTTTACCCCGAGCCACCAGCCCCAGTCGAGCGCAATCGGAACCTCCGAGAGGAGGTATCCCGAAGCATTGAGCTTCACCACATGGCCCCACTTTTGTGCAAGACAAAGTCCCAGAGCCACAAGATTCCCCCACATTACCCCTTTTAAGGTGATAAAGGTGGCGCGATAGAGGAATATTTTTTGCAATGTCCGGTTGTTCATTCCCAACGCCTTCAGCAGTCCGATCATGCGGGTTCTCTCCAGCACCAGGATCAGCAGGGCCGAGATCATATTGAAAAGGGCTACCAAAAGCATGATGCCGAGGATTACAGCGGCATTCACATCGTGGGTGCGCAACCAGTCGAACATGGCCGGATAACGCTCCTGTACGCTGCGGAAGACAAGGTTTTCTAGCCCCTCCGGACCGTTGTAAAGCAGATCGAGATTTTGTTCGTAGGCCATTTGAGGGGCCTCCTCTGTTGAATGAAGACGGATCTCTACTCCCGAAATCAACCCCTCTTCATTGTGTAGGCGTTGCACATTGCGGATGTCGGTCAGCAGATAACGCGCATCGGCCTCCTCCATGCCCGAGTGGTAGAGCCCCGCAATCTTGAAGCGGTCGCGTCTAGCTGTGCCATCTGCTTCGATAAAGAGCAACTCTACCTTGTCGCCCACTGCCAGGCGCAACTTGCGGGCTACGTTCTCCGAGAGCAAAAGCTCTTTTTTGCGTGGCTCGGCTCCGATCGAAGGCATCTCACCAGAGGTAATCAACTCTTCGAAGAATCGACGGTCAAAATCGTCGCCTACCCCTTTGAGAAGCATGCCTTGCATCCCCTCGGGGCTCTTTAGTACACACCCCTTGGCGGCATACACCGAGAGGCCGGCTACTCGAGGGTCGGCCTCTATTTGGCTCAAAAGCGTGCTGTCTATTCGGAAATTGACGGCTTGTTCCACCCCGTGGGAGCGGAGGTCGCTAAGCTCTACATCAGCCGAAAAACCCACGATTCGACGGCTCACCTCCTCCTTAAAACCCATGATTACAGCCATGGAAAGGAGCATCACCGCAAGACTCAAGGCTACGGCGATGGTCGCAAAGCGCACCATGACACTCGGGCGGTTCTCCTCCGAGGGGCTGGCGGTGCGACGGGCTATAAAGAGGGGTAGATTCACCTTTTCTTCCAAAAACTTAATTTAACCATGCAAAGTAACATAAATTTTTTCTATTTTTGCCACATGAACCACAGATTTTCTGCGTTCAGTTCACACTGCACCCTTTTTGCGAGGGTGTCGATAAAGAAAACCGATAAATTACGAGAAATATGAAACGAATTTTGGTTACGGGAGCCACTTCGGGTATTGGTCGTGCTACGGCCTTGCGTTTGGCTGGTCCCGATACGGAGATGATTGTGACGGGTCGCCGTGCCGACCGTTTGGAGGCCTTGAAAAAGGAGATTGAGGCCAAGGGTGCCCTCTGCAAGATGTTGGTCTTCGATGTGCGCAGCGAGGCCGAGTGCAAGGAGTTTCTTGAGCCCTTGGGACGGGTCGATATTTTGATCAATAACGCCGGTTTAGCTGCCGGCCTGGAGCATATTGATCGTGGCGATACGGCCGATTGGGATGCCATGATCGATACCAATGTCAAGGGCCTTCTATATGTAACGCGCATCATCAGTCGCGCTATGGTGGAGGCCGGCCAGGGGGGACACATTATTAACATCGGCTCCATTGCCGGTACTGAACCTTATGAAAATGGGGCAGTCTATTGCGCCTCGAAGCACGCCGTACACGCCATCTCGCAGGCAATGCGTGCCGATCTGCTCTCGGCAGGTATCAAGGTGGGTGAGGTACGTCCGGGAATGGTCGAGACCGAGTTCTCTGAGGTGCGTTTCCATGGCGACAAGAAGCGTGCCGAGGGGGTTTATGTCGGTGTCGATGCCCTGCAGGGTGAGGATATTGCCGAAGCCATTCATTGGATGCTCTCGCTGCCCGCTCACATGAATGTGAACGACATTGTGCTGATGCCTACCCAACAGGCTGGAGCGTATTACACCTTTAGAAAGTAACCTCTTCCCTCGTGGAGAGATTAAATTGCCAGAAAAGTTATGTCTGAGATTTTGCAAGCCTATTACGACCCCACCGTGAGCAACGGTTTTATGATGGGGTCGAGCCACATGGGCTACTATCTTTTGATTTTGGTGATCGGCCTGGTGGGCTACATCGTGCAGGCTCGTTTGCAGTCGGTATTTACGAAGTATTCGAAGGTCTTGGCTCCGGGAGGAATGACCGGTGCCGAGGTGGCCGAGAAGATGTTGCGCGAAAACCGTATTCACAATGTGAAAGTGACCCATGTGCAGGGCCACCTGACCGACCATTTTAACCCCTCGACCATGACCGTCAATTTGAGCGACAGCGTCTACTCTTCGCGTTCAATTTCGGCTTTGGCGGTGGCTTGCCACGAGTGCGGACACGCCATTCAGCATGCCCAGGGGTATGCTCCGTTGGTGATGCGTTCGCAGTTGGTGCCCGTCGTTTCATTTGCTTCGCGCGCGGCGCAGTGGGTGATCATCATTGGCCTGATTCTGATGGCCTCGACCAACAACACGGCCATTATGTGGGCTGGTATCGGTCTGATCGCCCTTTCGGCTCTCTTCTCGCTCATTACCCTGCCGGTGGAGTATAATGCCTCGGCACGCGCTTTGGCCTGGTTGCAGGGTTCGCGTACGCTCCAGGGGGTGGAGGTGAATTATGCACGCGAGGCGCTCAAATGGGCAGCTCGTACCTATTTGGTAGCGGCATTGGGAGCCATTGCTTCGGTGCTCTACTATGTGATGCTCGTCTTGGGTCGCCGAAACGACTAATTCCTGCGAAAAAAGAGATGAAGAGACCCCGAAACGACTATTCGAGCCGCAGCCTGATGGCCTGTCTGCTTTTGATTGCGATCCTGATTTTGGTGAGCTTTGTTCCCCCTATGGAGGTGTGGGGCGTTGAGTTGCGCCGTGCCAACATCCTCTCCGAGTTTGTCTCGTTCGAAGAGGCCGAGGAGGCGTTGCCCTCGATTTCGGAGGCCGAGGTGGAGCTTATCGAGGTGGATTGGGAGCAGGTGGCCGAGCAGGTGGCTGCGACCACGGCCGAGGAGCCCCTTGCCGAGGAGCCTGCGCCGGAGCGTCATTTGCGTTGGGTTCTCACCGAGTCGCAGCGCGAAGCCACGGCCCCGGTATGGCCCGACACTTTGCCGTTGCCGGCCGAGGCGAAGGTGCCGATCGAGGATTTCGATACGCTGGGTCGCGGACTCTTCGATTCGCTCTACCAAAAACTTCTTACGCGCCGTCCGGTGCGAATTGCTTTCCTGGGCGACTCGTTTGTCGAGGGTGATATCCTCACGGCCGACCTGCGCGAGCAGTTGCAACTTGCCTTCGGAGGTTCGGGTGTGGGCTTTGCCCCGATGGCCTCACCACTGACGGGATTCCGTCGCACGGTGAAGACCACCTCCAAGGGGTGGACTTCGCACAACATCATGCAGTGGGCAAAATCTTCGGAGGAGGTGAAGCGTAGTTTTACCGTGGCTGGTTGGGTCTGCTCTCCGATCAATGGGGCTTCTACCCGTTGGGCGGGAACCGATTTCCGCCAACGTACGGATTGTTGGGACGGAGCCAATATCTGGTTTCTGAGCCGTTCGGAGAGTCGGGTGGAGGTGATCGTGAACGACAGCCTCTCGCGCATCTTCGAGATCGAGGCCGACGAGTCGTTGCGCCGTATTGAGGTCTGCCTCGAGGGGATGCAAGCCTTGGAGTGCCGCATCTTGTCGGGGGCAGAGGGTTTTGTGGGGTACGGGGCCCAACTCTTCGGGAACGAGGGGGTGGTGGTCGACAACTACTCGGTGCGCTCCAACAATGGGCGCGCCATGTTCTGGAGCTCTCCGGCGCTCAATGCCCAGCAACAGGCGCAGGTGCCCTACGATTTGGTCATTCTCCAATACGGTTTGAATATCATGCAGCAGGGGGTATTCGGCTACTCGAATTATGGTCGTCAGATCGAGCAGATGGTAGACTTTGTGCGGCAGTGCTTCCCTGGAGCGGCCGTCCTGGTGATGGGAGTGAGCGAACGGTGGGTGAAGGGCGAAGGGGGCTATGCTCCGATGGATGCCCTCGGCTCAATGGTCTCCTCGCAGCGTGCCGCTGCCGAGCGAATGGGGGCGGCCTTTTGGCCTACGAGCGAGGCGATGCGGGCCTTGGGCGGAATGAATACTTTCGTGCGCAATGGTTGGGCCGGCAAGGACTATACCCACATCAACTATGGGGGTGGATGCCAGATCGCTGGGGTCCTCTTCGAGGCTCTCTATGCCGATCTTTATGCCTATTGGCAGCGCGAAACAGAGCAGCGTATCCAACGAAAGGAGGAGCAACCTGTTCTCAATTCGGAATTGCTCGATGTACAGTTGTTTAACCCTTCGTTCGAACTGAATCCGTAGCCCATGCAGTTGCCCTCGATCGAAGAATTTTGGAGCCGTTTAGCGACCCTGCTGACCTACGATGCCCAGTCACCGATGATCTTCAGTAGTGGTCTCTTCCTCTTCTTGTTTTCGGCTTTCATGTTGATCTACACCGGATTGCGCAAGGCTCCCACGGCCCGTATCCTCTATGTGGTGGCCTTTTCGCTCTATTTCTACTACAAGTCCAGCGGCATCTATTTTCTGCTCCTGCTCTTCGCCTCGGTCAGTGATTTTATCCTGGCACAGCTTCTCTATCGCTCTTCCCACTCTTGGGTGCGTAGGTTGTGGCTGCTGTTGAGTGTGGGGATCAACCTCGGCATGTTGGGCTATTTCAAGTACACGAATTTCTTCATCGAGATCTCCAACTCGCTCTTTGGGGCGGGCTTCCTTCAATTTCAGGATATCTTTCTTCCGGTCGGTATCTCCTTCTTCGTCTTCCAGTCGATGAGCTACACGATCGACATCTACCGCCGCGAACTCAAACCCCTGGATCGTTGGATCGACTACTGTTTCTACCTCTCGTTCTTCCCCCAATTGGTGGCCGGCCCCATTGTCCGTGCTCGCGACTTCATTCCCCAGATTCGCCAAAATCCGGTCACAGTGACCCGCGAGATGTTTGGCACGGCCCTCTGTCTGATCCTTACGGGACTCTTTAAGAAAGCCATTATCTCCGACTACATTTCGTTGAACTTTGTCGATCGAGTCTTCGACGAGCCACTTCTCTATTCGGGTTTCGAGTGTCTGATGGCCATCTATGGCTATGCCTTGCAGATCTATTGCGACTTTTCGGGCTACTCTGACATGGCCATCGGTATCGCCTTGCTAATGGGTTTCCGTTTTCCCAAGAACTTCGATGCCCCTTATCGCTCGGCCACCATTACCGAGTTTTGGCGTCGCTGGCATATCTCCCTCTCCTCATGGCTGCGCGACTACCTCTATATCTCCTTGGGTGGTAACCGCAAGGGGAAGTTCCGCACTTATGTCAATCTGATGCTTACCATGCTCCTCGGTGGATTATGGCACGGGGCAGCGATGCGCTTTGTCCTTTGGGGTGGACTCCACGGAGTGGCCCTGGCCATTCACAAGTGGTGGATCTCGGTGGTTCCCGGGGCTAAAGCCTTAGGAAAAGATATGCCCCTGTGGCGCCGTCTTCCTGCAACACTTTTGACCTTCCACCTGGTTTGCTTGGGGTGGCTCTTCTTCCGCGCCGAGTCAATGCAGAGCGTAGAACTTATTCTACACCAGATTCTCTTCGCTTTCGATCCCGAACTCATCCACCAGGTTGTCGAGGGGTATCTCCCCATCTTCCTCTTGGTTGGGATTGGTTACCTTCTGCACTTGATGCCCCCCTCTGTCGATACCCTTTTTCGCCGTTTGGTCTCCGCCTCTCCTTTGCTTTTGCAAATCCTCTTCATTGCCTTTGTCGCCTGGGGGGTGATGCAGATAAAATCTTCGGATATACAACCGTTTATTTACTTCCAATTCTAATTTTTTGATTTTATGCGGCATATTTTGCGCATCCCTGGCTTGTCTCGAATGGGCAGTACCTCAAGTACAGCCCATCCGATCCAATCTGCACGATGCGAAAAATCTGCTCGCCTAAAATCAAAAATTTCTCTTTCCTAACTTCTAATTCAAAAAACGATGAATACGACGATTGATCACAACCTCTTTTTGGCCCTCAATTTCGATGGTGGGGCCTTTATGGATGGGCTCATGCTCGGCTGTTCGGGAAAAGTGACCTGGGTGCCGCTCTATCTTTTGATTCTTTGGCTTGTCTATCGCCGTTACGGCTGGCGCAACCTCTTGCTTTTTCTTGGTTTGGCAATCTTGGGCGTGGTGCTCACAGATCTCGTGGCCGGCATCTTCAAACACTCGGGACTGCTGAAAAATCTATTCCCCGAGTTGCCACCTCGTCTGCGTCCGATGTACACCCCCGAACTCGAAGGGTTGGTACATGTCATCAAGCACGGAGGGCAATATGGTACGATCTCGGCCCATGCCGCCACCACCTGCTCGGTGGCCATGCTTGCGGCCTTGCTTCTGAAGCGCGGATGGTTTACGGCGGTCGCAGCCCTGTGGGTGCTCTTGGTTTGCTATTCGCGTATCTATTTGGCCTACCACTTCCCGCTCGATATTCTTTATGGTCTGCTGTTGGGGCTCTTCATCGCTCTCTTGCTCTTTGCTGTTTTCAAGCGATTCCAAATGCAGGACAAGTAATGAAAATAGTTTGCTTCAAACAAAATAAGCGTGTCAAAAATAACTTTTTTGACACGCTCATTTTTTGAAAGATATTATTCGAAATCCTACTCGTTCAGCACGGCCCAAAGGCGATCCTTTAGCGGACGGATGTTGAGTCCCGAGATCGAGGAGATGAAGAAACTCTCAACCCCCTCGGGAAGTTGTGAACGCATCTGTTCGATGAGTTCCTCATCCAACATGTCGCACTTCGTAATAGCCAGCAGGCGTTGCTTGTCCAGGAGTTCGGGGTTGTACTGCGTGAGCTCGCCTAAAAGGATCTCGAAATCCTTGCGGATGTCGTCGCTGTCGGCCGGAATCATGAACAGAAGCACCGAGTTGCGCTCAATGTGGCGCAGGAATCGGGTTCCCAGGCCGCGCCCCTCGTGGGCTCCTTCAATAATACCCGGGATGTCGGCCATCACGAAAGAGTGGCCGTCGCGTACCTCGACGATGCCGAGGTTGGGCTCCAAAGTGGTAAAGGCGTAGTTGGCGATCTTGGGCTTGGCTGCCGAAACCACCGACAGCAAGGTGCTTTTACCCGCATTGGGGAAGCCCACCAAGCCGACATCAGCCAGCACCTTCAACTCGAGGATGAAGGCCCCCTCATCACCCTCCTCACCGGGTTGGGCATAACGTGGGGTCTGGTTCGTGGCGGTACGGAAGTGCCAGTTGCCTAAGCCTCCGCGACCTCCCTGCAGGAGGACCAACTGTTCTCCATCTTCGGTTACCTCGCCTACGGGAACAAGCTCCTGCTCGCCTGTCTCTTCGTTCTCCACTACACGGCGTGCCACCGTACCCAGGGGTACGGGGATGATGATATCTTTGGCATCCTTGCCCGTAGAGCGGGCTCCCGAGCCGTTCTGACCATCCTCGGCAAACTGGTGGCGCTGGTACTTGAGGTGAATGAGTGTCCAATATTGGCTGTCGCCCTGGAGGATGATGCTGCCACCCTTGCCCCCATCACCACCGTCGGGTCCTCCGAAGGCGACGAACTTCTCGCGGCGGAAGTGGGCCGAGCCGGCGCCTCCGTGGCCCGATCGGGCAAATATCTTGACGTAATCTACAAAATTCGATCCTGCCATTTTTTTAATTCAAAATTCAGAATTCAAAATTATTCCTTGTGTAAAAGATGTTTTTGAGGTGGAATCTTCAAACTTTGCAAGGGGTAAAACGCAGTTTGCTTGTGTAAATAAGCATTTTAGCATCCGAGCATAAGGCCGAAAATTCCTCTCAAAACAATATTTACTCGTAGCGGCCGGACTTTAATCGCTCCACCTCCTCGCGCGTGAGGAAACGCCACTGGCCACGCTTGAGGTTCTTCTTCGTCAGGCCGGCGTAGTAGACACGGTCGAGCTTCTGTACCGAGTAGCCCAACATCTCGAAGATGCGGCGCACGATACGGTTGCGACCCGAGTGGATCTCGATGCCTACCTCCTTCTTATTCTCCGAGGCGTAGGAGATCTCGTCAGCGTGAATCTCACCATCCTCCAATACGATACCCTCGGCAATCTGATCCATGTCGGCACGCGTCAAGGGTTTGTCGAGCGATACCTGATAGATCTTCTTCTTGGCGTAGGCGGGGTGCGAGAGCTGCTTCGTGAGGTCGCCATCGTTCGTAAAGAGGAGCAGACCCAACGAGTTCTTGTCCAGACGTCCCACGGGATAGATGCGCTCCGTGCAGGCCCCCTTCACAAGTTCCATAACCGTCTTGTCGGCATGAGGATCCTCGAGCGAGGTAACATAGCCCTTGGGCTTGTTCAGTACCAAATATACCTTCTGCTCACCCTGGAGCTTCGTGTCGTTGAACTTCACTACATCATCCGGCATCACCTTGGTGCCGAGCTCCGTAACGATCACGCCATTGACCGAAACCAGGCCTGCGGCGATGAAGTCGTCGGCCTCACGGCGCGAGCAGACTCCCGACTGGGCCACAAAGCGGTTCAGACGCATCTCGCCCGTCTGCTTGTTGGGGTTGTATTTAGGATAGCTCTTCGGCTTTTCGTCGTGTGCAAAGGTGCGTTTCTTGGCTCCGAATCCCTTGCTCGTGCCGAACTTCTTGCCACCGAACGAAGGACGCTCTTCGGAACGCTTCTCACCGTAGGCCGGACGCTCCGAACGGTCGAACGAACGCTCCGTGCGCTTCGGGCGGTCGCTGCGCTCTTCGAATTTCGAAAATTTCTTCGGGCCTCGGTTTTCTCCAAACGAGGGGCGGTCGCCGTAGCTGCGCTGCGGTTTTTCGAAATTCGGACGGTTGTCCTCCGTAAAATGGGGGTTGAAGGATGCACGCTTGGTGCGGGGAGTGCGGCTCTCTGCCGCTGCGAAGTCGCGCTCGGGGCGCTCACGTCGCTCGACACGCTCTGCGACTTTGGTCGTGGTACGCTCGCGCTTGTCGCGGCCGAAGCGTGCCAGTGTCGAATCATTCTTGAAGTCTTTCATATTATTCTCTCTATTTTACATCGCATCGGCTTCGCAATCGCTGCGTTCCTTATCGACGGCGCAAAGGTAAGCAAATTTCAAAATTCAAGGGAGGAATTCTTTGTTTTTTTTCGCTTATCTCTTAAAAAAGAGAGAGAAAGGCCGATTTTGAAGATCAATTCGCAGTTTTTTGTTACTTGCATGGTCAATACAAACCTAAAAACATTAAGACTATGAAAAAAGCAACAAACAATGAATCGCGTCAGTGGGCGTGTAATCAAGTCAATGAGAGAAACGGGGTTTTCCGTTTTATGGATCGGCAGATTCGGGAGTTGAAAGCCTCGAACCGCTTGAGAACGGCCGAGAATTATCAGCAGGCCCGCAATAGCCTTTTTCAATTTCTCGGAGGTCGGGAGATCTCGTTTCGGTCGCTGAATGAACCCCTGGTAGAGGCCTATAGCAACTACCTGGTTCAGCGCGGGCTATTGCGTAATACAATCAGCTTCTATATGCGGATTTGGCGAGCCCTCTACAACAAAGCGGTGGCGCTACATTTGGCCCGCCGTTACCACCCGTTTCACCACGTCTATACGGGGATTGACCACACGCAGAAGCGTGCTGTCAGTGAACGAACTATCATTCGCCTCAAGGCTCTCAAACTCCCCGAGGGGTCGGATTTGGAGTTTGCTCGCGATCTCTTCATCTTTAGCTATTGTACTCGTGGGATGTCTTTTGTCGATATCGCCTACCTGCGTAAATCGGAGGTGCGTAGCGGCATGATCCGCTATACGCGCAAAAAGACTCGCCAGCCGTTGCTGGTCTGTGTCGAAGGGCCTATTAGGCAGTTGGTAGAGAAGTATAGCAAGCGACCCAACACCTCGCCCTACCTCTTTCCGATTCTTCCGGGCGAGGATCCACAAAGCGACTATACGCACTACCGTGCAGCGTTGAATCGCCACAATAGGCTCTTGCAAAAACTCTCTGAAATGCTCCCCGGGAAGAAACCTTTGAGTTCTTATACGCCACGACATAGTTGGGCGAGCGTGGCCCGAAATCTTCAGATCCCCCTTTCGGTGATTAGTGCAGGATTGGGACATACTTCCGAGCGCACGACGGAGATCTATCTCTCGTCGCTCGACCATTCGGTAGTGGACTCGGCCAATCAACGCTTGCTTAAGCGACTGAAATAGCGGAAGAACGATCTAAATCAAAGAGCATGAGATGAATTGCATCTCATGCTCTTGTGTGTTTTATTGGGGTGATTCCGTCCCATTTACTCCAAGACTTGTACGGTGCCGCTTATCGCATCGAAACGAACGGTCGAGTTGCTGAATAGGCGCTCGATATGGCCGCTGTGTACCATCTCGGAGGTCGGCAGGAGGTGTAGTTGTGGGGTATCGATCAGGGCGATGTCGTCGCAGAGCGAGAGGGCAATATCCAACTCGTGGGTCGAGAAGAGGATGCTCTTTTGCTGTTCGTGGGCCAACCTACGCAGCAGAGTACAGAGTTCGTAGCGGTTGGGCATATCGAGGAACGAGGTGGGCTCGTCGAGCAGGATGACGGGGGTCTGTTGGGCCAGGGCTCGTGCGATCATGGCGCGTTGGCATTCGCCGTCCGAGAGGCGGTCGAGTGTCCGCTCCTCGTAGCCGGCAAGCCCCACCGAAAGGAGCGATTGCTCGACGATTTGGCGATCCGCCTCTGCGAGGCGTCCGATCCAATTGGTATAGGGTGAGCGACCCAGGGCAACCAAATCTTTTACGCGCAGATCGGCAATGCGCATGCGTTCCGTAGTGACGAAGGCGACCTGTTCGGCCATCTCGCGAGGCGAGAGTGTGTTTAATGGCTGCTCCCCGATGAAGATCCTGCCCGAGAGGGGGGTGCCCAAGCCGGCGATGGTGCGCAGTAGGGTCGATTTTCCGGTTCCATTGCGCCCCACCAAGGCGGTGAGACGACCCGGGCGGATCTCGGCACAACAGGCTTCGATCAGCAGACGATCGCCATATCCGATGGTGAGTTCTTCGAGTCGTATCATCTTACACTACTTATTTTTAACCACCACCCAAACGACTACGGGAATACCCAACAGGGCGGTGATGGTGTTGATTGGCAGGGTCCAACATTTCGAGACAATATCGCAGGCGAGTAACACAACGGCTCCCACCAATGCCGAGGCCGGCACGAGGAGACGGTGGTCGGCATCGCGTAGGAGCAGACGAGCCACATGGGGCATGGCCAGGCCGATAAATCCGATCGGGCCACAGAAGGCGGTAACGGTGCCCGCAAGCAGGGTGGTGGAGAGGAGGATCAGCAGACGCGAACGGCGCACGTTGAGCCCCATCGTGCGGGCATAATGTTCGCCCAAGAGGAGCAAATTCAGGGGCTTGATCACTGCAACCGCGCAGAGCAGGCCCGCCGCCACGGCCGGGATCATCAATCTCAGTTGGGGGGTGGTTACGTCGCCCAGCGATCCCATGGTCCAGATTACGAACGATTTCAGGGCCTCCTCGTTGCTTAGGTATTGGAGAATTTGTACCACGGCACTCACTCCCGAGGAGAACATCATGCCAAGGATCAGG
Source organism: Alistipes sp. (assembly GCA_045614985.1). Classification (GTDB taxonomy): domain Bacteria; phylum Bacteroidota; class Bacteroidia; order Bacteroidales; family Rikenellaceae; genus Alistipes. Next base: position 60,146 of record JAZLDX010000006.1, read on the forward strand.
ATTACCATGATATCTTTGATGCGGTGGCTCAGCGCAGCGATCAGGGCGAGAATGGAGGCTCCACCAATCCAGGCAGCACCCGCTATGCCGAGGGTGGAGAGCGTAGCGTGGTTTGCGAAGCCGAGCAGAGGGGCTCCCAAAATGAAGAGGGCCACACCGAGGCTTGCGCCCGAACTGATACCCAGCACATAGGGCCCGGCCAGCGGGTTGCGAAAGAGGGTCTGCATCTGAAGGCCGCTCACCGTCAGGGCGGCTCCGGCCATCACGGCCACCACGGCTTTCATCAGGCGGATGTCGCAGACTATTTTGCGTGTGGATTCGGCACATTCTCCCCCTGTGAGGGCGGCCCACACCTCCTGCAGGGGAATGGCCACCGAGCCCACGACGAGGTCGAGGGCGAAGAGCACCAGTAGCAGCAGTGCCAACAAGAGGAAGAGAGGTGTGCGAGATTTCATCGGGACAAAGGTAACTTTTTCGGATGGTTACTCCAACTTTTGGTAGTAATAAAACTCCTCCGCCACCAATTCGGGGTGGAAGATCTTGACCAAATCGCGCAGAATCAAGTGGGGAGTAACCACCCCCGACTCCCAGAGGTCGTTGCCTCCGTTGGGGGTGGCGCGGCGGTTGTTGTTGTAGAGTTCGCCACGCTTTACGCAGGCGAGATCGGCCATGCGCGGGTAGCGGCGAATGAGGCTCTCTTTACTCTGCAACTCGTTGAGGTCGAGCCATACATCGGCTTCGGCCGTCAGCAGAAGAGCCTCCTCGGCACTGATCGTGGCCGACCCCGTGGTTGTCTGCTCTCCGCGGTAGAGGTAGTCGCCCCCGGCATCGGCAATCAGACGGGCAGTGTAGCTCGAACGCCAAGGCATGAACCAAGCATCGCCATAGGGGAGGTTGAGCATCACTTTGGGTCGGCTCTTTGTGGTAGCGGCCAGCGTTTCCCAGTGGTTGTATTGGGGTGGAATCGTGGTAAAGTGGGCTGCGGCTCTTTCGCGCAGGCCGACACATTCGGCCACGGCCACCATCCACTCGGCCTTTCCCAAGGGGCTCTCTTCCACATATTCACCTACATAGAGGTAGGGGATTCCCAACTCCTGGAGTTTGGCCTCCATGACACTCGGACTGAATACCCCGTAGAGAAGCACTAGGTCGGCATCGAGTGCCACCAGGAGCTCGTAGTTGAAGTTGCCGTCGTAGCCCACATCGCCCACCTCGTGGCGTCGGGCACGGATCTTCGGATTTTGCACAAACTCGAACCCTGAGACCCCCACAATTCGGTCCTCAGCCCCAATGGCATCGAGCATAGCGATGTAGGAGGAGCTCAGGCAGACCACGCGGCGGGCATTGCCACGGAGCACGGGCCCCGTGTACCCCTCGGGTGTGGGCTCTCCGTTGCGAGCAATGAAGAGCATTCGCTCCTCGCCTTCGACTCCCTGCCACGGGTTGCGTACCTTGATCAGCGTGGAGTGGTTGTGGGTGGTGTCGCAAGAGCCCAGGATCGAAAAGCCGGAGGCGTAGGTGGGGGTGTAGAGCTCCATGCAGTACTCCTCGAGCGAGGGGTGCGACTGCGGGCGGCAGGCTCCGACAAGGAGGGCCGTCAGGAGGATTAGTAATTTATATAGGTGCTTGCTCATGATCTATTTTCTCTTTTTGGCTCCCCATTTGGGGCGGATGTCGAGGAAAATTTCGAAGTGAATACCCGGCATCGGGCGGGCCAACACCGATTCGTACTCCGCATCAAAGAGGTTTCGGATGTTGAACTTGGCTGAAAGGGCAACCCATGGTAGGTCGAAGATCTTTTCGAGCGAACCATCGCAGACATAGTATCCCTCCACGACACCGAGCGGCGAGGAGGTGTTGGCCGAGGTGGTGAAGCGTTGGCTGTAGTAGCTCCCTTTGTAGCCTAATCGCCAACTGCGCCAAGCCAGCCGGGCCCCCACCGAGGCCGAATATTCGGGGACATAGACCAACTGCTTGCCGACCGATTGGTCGTAGGGGCCCTCCCCCTCGCCCGCATTGATCGAGGGGGTCCAGGCGAAGTTCCCAGTCAGTTGCAGTTGCCAATCGCGCCCCAGGTGCTGAAGCCAATCGAGGTGGCTCTCTATGCCGTAGGCGTGTACCTTTTTTACATTTTTCGGGGTCCAAAATCCTTGGTGGGTTGCCTGCCAGAGGATCCAATCCTCGATGTAGGAGTCGAACCAGGTGGCGCTGCCGCTCAAGGTATAGCGACCCTCCTTTTTGAGCGAGAAGGAGAGCCCCGCATCATAGCTCAACCCTTGCTCGGGTTTTAGGTCGGGATTGCCTCCGGGCTCGTAGTAGAGGTCGTTGAGCGTCGGGTAGCGGAAGTTGCGCGAGAGCGATCCTTTCAGCATCACTTGTCCGCGCTTCGAGAGGAGATAGTCGGCCGAGAGGGCGGGAATCAGTGGACTCAGCTCCCTGTCGTAGAGCTCTTCGCGCAGAATGATAGAAAGTCCCAGACGGTCGGTGGGCGACCAGCGGGCGGTGACGGAGGCCGAAAGTTCGGTGCGCCCCGCATCGTAGATCTCCCCCTGCAGGGAGCGGTCGTCGCGGCTCTCGGCCCAATGCCGATGCAGACTCACCGTGGCCGTGAAGAGCCAGCGGTCGGCGTAGTATTCGCCGTGGGCTCGGCCGTAGAGGGTGTGGAGTCGGTTGCGCGAGCGGATCAACTCCGTGAAAAGGCCGTTGCCGCGATCCTTCGAGAAGTCGTAGGCCTGCCACGAGTAGACGTAGCCGGCTTGGGCCTCGGCCTTGTAGCGCGTATCGAGGTGTTGCCACGAAAAGACGGTGCGCAGCGTGCGTTCGCGCTGCTCGTTCAGGAAGTCGCGCTCGTTGTTGTAGTCGACCATCAACATCGGCACGCCACGGCGCGAATCGAGGTACCACGCCTCGAGCCCCAGGCGGTCGCCGTTGCGCAGGGTGTGGGCCACCTCCTGCATCAGGTGCAGGTCGCGAAAATCACAGTTGCGATTCACCTCGGTCGGGTGGTAGCTCCCGATGATTTGGTGCTTTTCGTCGTAGATCAGTTCGCTCTTTTTGTGATTCGTGTAGTGGAAATCATTTGCAGACATGGAGTGCATCACGCGGGTCTGAAACTGCCAACGGTCGGAGGCGTAGCTCAAGCGCAGGAACTCGTCGAAGGTGCTGTAGGATCCGATCCCCTGGACATATTGAAGTTGAAGGCCGGGGGCGGTGGCGGGGGACGATTGCAGAAGTACGGCTCCTCCCAATCCTCCGCCCGTAACCCCCACCGAGGAGGTGCCGTGCAGCAGCGTGGCCCCATCTACCAGGTAGGAGGGAATGAGCGAAAAGTCGGTGGTGCCGAGCATCGGCGATTGGATTTTCATGCCGTTCCATGAGACCTGTGTATGGGAGGCCGAGGTGCCACGGAAGGCGATGGTGGAGAGGGTGGCACGGCCGTGCTGCTTCACGAAGATCGAAGAGTTAAAGGTCAATACATCGGCCATCGACGAGGCGATGTTGTCGTGCAGTATGGGCTCTTCGAGGCGGGTCTGCTGCAGGCCGATCTCCTTCATCGGGCGGCGCCCCTCGACTTCGACCTCATGGATCGGAACTACGAAGCCCGTGTTGCGATTCCACCACAACGAGTCCTCTCGCTGTGCCTGTACCCTTTCGGGGACAAGACACAGCCAGATGGAAGCGGCAACAACCAATCGTAGGACTCGGTACATTTTTTATAATTCACAATTTACAATTCACAAATATTTCCTTTTGTCGGAAATATTGTCTGCGGGTAATTCATAATTCAGAATTTTGTTTTGTGGCGTATTTTACCAAATAATAGCGTGGTGTGTAAACCCAATTTTGAATTTTGAATTCTGAATTTTGAATTTCACGAACTATTTCCAACAGAAGGCACTCGGGCAGATGCCTACGCCGAACGAGTCGATCGCCTCACCCGCCACCGAATAGCGGAATACCATGCCGTTCTGCTGGTAGTCGATGGCATCCGAGACGTAGATATCCTCGCTGGAGGGGTCGAGCGTCAGGCCGTAGGAGGAGGTGAAGCCCGAACTCAGGAAAGCGGATGCAGGGAGCGTTGCTGCTTCGATCGACATGCGCCAAACCCCTCCGTTGAGCCAATAGAGCGTGTCGCCTTCGGCGTTGAGTTGCAATTCGGTGGGGAATTCGCCCTTCGACATCTCGAAACGGGCCTCTACGGTGAAGCTCTCGGGGTCGATGCGCACGATTGCGGGGGCCTCATAGCCGATCGGGTTGCCGTCCCAACCGCCACCATCGGTCATCGTCCAGAGTTTTCCGTTTTTGTCGAGTAGGATTGTTTCGGGCTGGATGCCCACCTCTAACGTCTCCACCACTTCGTCGGTCGTGGTGTCGATCTTGAGAATCGTCTTTTGGTAGCTCCAGCAGTTGACAAAGAGGAACTTATCCCACTTGACCATCTGCTCGGTGGAGGCATCGGCCGAGGCCATCTCGGTCTCGATGTAGCCCGTTACGCTGTAGGTCGAGGGGTTCACAATGGCGATACGATTGTCCCAGAGTTGGGTGACATAGGCCTTTGTGTTGCTCTCGAAGTGGATGTAGCGGGGGCCGGGGAGGACGATGCGTCCCACCTCCTTGAAGGTTGCAGGGTCGATGGCGAAGATCACGCCCGAGTTGTTCGAGCAGATCCACAGTTTTCCGTCGTAGAGAGTCATCGACTGGGCCGTGTCGCCCAGCAGGTGGCCGTTGGCTCGCAGGAAGACCTCGTTTTCGATCTGCTTGGTTGCAGGGTCGTAGTAGGAGAGCGAGGCGTTGCCCGCCATGTAGTTGCCCTCGTTGGCAATAAAGAGGCCATGCTCCTGGGTTTGGAACTCCTCGGGAGTGATCGTGTTGTTGCCCTCCGAGCAGGCGAAGAGCAGGGTGGCTGCGGCCACGAAAAGGATTAGTTTACGCATCGTTGTAAGTTTTTTAGTTAAACAAAGTGTTCGTACTCCTGCAAACAGCGATGGGAAGCACACGACGATACGATGCAACCCCTCGCGGGCTTTGCATTTGGATTTTCAACTTACAACCTTGGCGTTTCGTTCAAAGAAAGCGGAAAAGTGTCATTTGACCTCGAGCCCATAACCTGCAGGCTGAAAATCCGTATGCAATTGCATGGGGCAGGTCTTCTGACTTGTTCCTTTCGTGGCGCCTTCCCAATCCCCGGGGGATCAGTGGCAAAGAGTGCAACGAAATCAAACTCCTTACGGAGTTGGAACTCACAGCAGCAGGTACTGTTCCGGATTCGCACCGGATTCCCTTTTCATTCTCGGCAACGCATGGTCGCCTCGAAACCCTTCTTGCTGATGCAAAGGTAAGCGATATAATTCAAAATTCAAAATTCAAAATTCAAAATTTTCCCCTTGGAGGTCGATTTTTTTCGATACCTTTAATATAAAGGGAGTACTTACCCTCTAATCTTGGAGGAGATCCGATCTTGGGTGCTAAAATAATTTTGAATTTTGAATTTTGGATTTTGAATTTTTCGTATCTTTGCCTTCGCTATGAGTGAAGTACGCGCAAAGAAGGCCTTGGGCCAACACTTTTTGGTCGATTTGAATATCGCCCGCAAGATTTGTTATTCGCTTTCGGGTGGAACAGAAGAGGCTCCGGCTCCTACGTTGGAGGTGGGGTGCGGCATGGGTGTCCTTACCCGTTTTCTGCTCGAACGACCCGATGTGATCACCTACGGAGCCGAGATCGACTCGGAGAGTGTGGCCTATCTGCACGCCCACTATCCCGAATTTTCGCCCCGCCTCATGGAGGGCGACTTTCTGAAGATGAATCTGCGCGAACTCTTTCCCGAGGGGTTGCGTGTGATTGGTAACTTCCCCTACAACATCTCCTCTCAGATCTTCTTCAAGGTCTTGGAGAACCGCGACCTGATTCCCGAGTGTGTGGGGATGATTCAGAAGGAGGTGGCTGTTCGTTTGGCAGAGCCTCCCGGCTCGAAGGAGTATGGTATCTTGAGCGTATTGTTGCAGGCTTGGTATGATATCGAATATCTCTTTACGGTGAATGAGTCGGTTTTCAATCCCCCTCCGAAGGTGAAAAGCGCAGTAATTCGCCTCAAACGCAATGGCGTGGAGCGTTTGGATTGCGATGAACAGCTCTTTGTGAAGGTGGTAAAAGCCTCTTTTAATCAGCGGCGTAAAATGATTCGAAACTCTTTGAAGGCCGTATTTGGGGATTTCGGTGGGCAGGAGCACCCCTTCTTTTCGAAACGTGCAGAACAGCTTTCGGTGGCCGATTTTGTGGCCCTGACGCAGTGGGTCGCCACTGCTATCAAGGGGTAGTCAGCCTTTGTAGAGATACTCCCTCGGGGCGTTGGGCCTCGCATAGAGAAAAAAGAGAACGAGGAGACTGCGTTTGTAGTCTCCTCGTTCTCTTTTTTTCTACCCTCTTTTTTTAGGTGGATCCATCCGTTCGTCGTAGACATAGTCATGGAAACGATCCGTGTAGCGTTCGTTTTGATGAATCCTTACCAGCCGTAGGATCAGGACAATCAGGATGCTGCAGACGAATATTCCAAACATTAAGAGGACAAACTCCATGGTGTAATGCGGTTTTTTTAGAGGGATTGAAGAGCCAACACTCCTCTCTTATTATTAAATTTTAATTTTTTTCGGTTATAGTACTTCACAAAATTAAACCAATTTTTTGAGAAAAACAACGCTTGCGAGCTGTAAATCGATGGGAAAACGCTATTTGTTATCTATTGGCCCTTTTTTGCTCTCCGCTCAGAGTTCTTTTGCCACCTTACGGGCCTGCCCCTCCTTTTTTGGCAGGCCCTTTGCAAGGGGTGGGGTGGTAATTGGTTTGTTTAATGGCTCCTGCTTTGAGGAAGATCCACCGCATGAAAAACTCCATGCGGTGGATCTCTCGTTCTTCTCTTTAGCCTCTTTTTCTCTCAAGAGCCGAAGAGCCAGGGTGAAAAATAAATTTTGATTTTTCGATTTTGCACCCTAAATTTGCAAGATGAAACTCACCTTTCTCGGCACAGGAACTTCGCAGGGCGTACCCGTCATCGGGTGTCGCTGTGCGGTTTGTTGCTCCGAAGATCGCCGTGATAAGCGGTTGCGCACGGCAGCCATGGTGGAGGTGCAGGGGGTAAGAATCGTGATCGATGCCGGCCCCGATTTCCGCTACCAAATGCTTCGCACTGGCGTGCGTCATATTGATGCCATCCTTTTGACCCATGAGCACAAGGATCACATCGGAGGATTGGACGATGTGCGTGCCTTCAACTTTGTGGACTACCCCGAGAAGATCCACCGTATTCCGATCTACGGGGCCGACCACACCCTCTCGACTGTGCGCCGCGACTTTGCCTATGCCTTTGTCGAGGGGCGGCCACGCTACCGAGGGGTGCCGGAGATGGAGCTCGTGGAGGTCGATACCAACCTTCCCTTCGAGGTGAAGGGGATCGAGATCCTGCCGGTGGTGGGAAGCCATGCCCGCTTTCGCGTGACGGGCTATCGTCTCGGAGGTTTGGCCTACTTGACAGACTTTAAAAACATCGCCCCGGAGGAGATCGAAAAGTTGCGGGGGGTGGAGGTTTTGGTGGTCAATGCCCTGCGCAAGCGTCCCCACGATTCGCATTTCTCGCTGGCCGAGGCCCTCGATCTGATTTGCGAGGTGCGGCCCCAACGCGCCTACATCACCCACCAGTCGCACGACATGGGTCTTCATGCCGATTTGGAGCGCGAACTCCCCGAAGAGGTCTTTTCGGCTTATGATGGGTTAGAAATAGAGATAAACGACACAATATGAAAAGGTTTGACAACAAAGTGGTGGTCGTAACCGGAGCCTCGTCGGGCATCGGAGAGGCGATGGCCTATGAATTTGCTGCTCGCGGGGCGCGTGTGGTGTTGGGTGCCCGTAGCGAAGATAAACTCAAGGCTGTGGCCGAAAAAATCCGTGCCACGGGAGCCGAGGCTGCCTGGTGTGCTTGTGATGTGGTGAAAGAGCAGGAGTGTAAACGCCTCATTGATACAGCGGTCGATTGTTTCGGAGGGGTGGATGTGCTGATTTGCAATGCCGGCCTCTCCATGCGTGCCATATTTGATGAGGTGGAACTTTCGGTACTTCATCGTCTGATGGATGTCAATTTTTGGGGTACCGTTAATTGCTGTAAATATGCTCTGCCTTATCTCCAAAAGTCGAAGGGTTCGATTGTGGGTATCTCTTCGGTGGCGGGGTTGCATGGCCTGCCCGGTCGCACAGGATATTCGGCCTCGAAATATGCCATGACCGGCTTCCTGGAGACCTTGCGCATCGAGAACCTCAAAAAGGGACTCCATGTGATGATCGCTTGCCCGGGATTTACCGCCTCCAATGTCCGTTTTTCGGCCCTCACGGCCGATGGCTCGCAGCAGGGGGCTACCCCGCGCAATGAGGGTAAGATGATGACCGCCGCCCAGGTTGCCCGCATCGTGGCCCAGGCGACCGGTCGCCGCAAACGCCTCTGCCTGATGGAGGCGGAGGGGCGTGCCACTCACTTCATCAAAAAGTTTGCCCCGGCCTTGTTGGATAAACTCTTCTATTGGGTGATGGCAAAGGAGCCTGATTCCCCCTTCAAGTAATTTTTGATTTTATAGGGCATATTTTGCACCGCCTTGCTTGGGCCGAATGGGCAGTACGCGAAGTACAGCCCATCCGGCCCAATCTTCGTTGGCACAAAATCTGCACCTCTAAAATCAAAAATTGGGTAGCGTATTGTGAGCCTGAAAAGGAAATTTGAATTCCATTTCTGCCGTTTTGTCAGTCAAAATGGCAGTTTTTTTTGTTGAGGCTGACAAAAAACGGACAAATCACCAAAAAAGGAGGGTTCTAATCGTTTGGTATAACCTTTGATCATAGAGAGGGCAAACGCGCCTCGACAGCAGGTTGCGAAAAAGAGAGAAAAAGAAGTTAATTAAAATAAAAACGAAAACTATGGGAAAGATTATTGGTATTGATTTGGGTACGACCAACTCGTGCGTAGCCGTTATGGAGGGCTCGGAGCCCGTTGTTATTCCTAACTCGGAGGGTCATCGCACCACCCCTTCGGTGGTAGCCTTCACCGAGGGTGGTGAGCGTAAGGTGGGTGATCCCGCCAAGCGTCAGGCCATTACGAACCCCAAGCGTACGGTCTTTTCGATCAAGCGCTTCATGGGAGAGCGTTATGATAAGGTGGAGAACGACATCAAGCGTGCTCCTTATTCGATCGTTCGTGGCGATAACAACACGCCCCGTGTGGATATTGATGGCCGTCAGTACACTCCGCAGGAGATTTCGGCTATCACGCTTCAGAAGATGAAGAAGACGGCCGAGGATTACCTGGGCCAGGAGGTGACGGAGGCTGTGATTACGGTACCTGCTTACTTTAGCGATTCGCAGCGTCAGGCTACCAAGGAGGCCGGTGAGATTGCCGGTTTGAAGGTACGCCGTATCATCAACGAGCCTACGGCTGCTGCCCTGGCTTATGGTTTGGACAAGAAGGAGAACGATATGAAGATCGCCGTCTATGACCTGGGAGGTGGTACCTTCGATATCTCGATCCTGGAGTTGGGCGACGGTGTCTTCGAGGTAAAGTCGACCAATGGTGATACCCACCTCGGTGGTGATGACTTCGACCATGTGTTGATCGACTATATGGCCGAGGCTTTCAAGGCCGAGCATGGCGTGGATCTGCGTCAGGACCCCATGGCTTTGCAGCGCCTGAAGGAGGCTGCCGAGAAGGCTAAGATTGAGCTTTCGAGTTCGACCTCCACGGAGATCAACCTCCCCTACATCATGCCTGTGAACGGTATTCCGCAGCACCTCGTGATGAGCCTCACGCGTGCCAAGTTCGAGCAATTGGCCGACCACTTGATTCGCAAGACCATCGAGCCCTGCAAGATCGCCCTGCGCGATGCCGGTCTTTCGGCTTCGCAGATCGACGAGGTGATCCTCGTGGGCGGTTCGACCCGTATTCCCGCCATCCAGAAGATCGTGGAGGAGTTCTTCGGCAAGGCCCCCAATAAGTCGGTAAACCCCGATGAGGTGGTTGCCGTAGGTGCCGCCATTCAGGGTGGTGTGCTGACCGGTGAGGTGAAGGATGTGCTGTTGCTCGATGTTACCCCCCTGTCGCTCGGTATCGAGACGCTGGGCGGTGTGATGACCAAACTTATCGAGGCCAACACCACGATTCCTACCCGCAAGTCGGAGGTCTTCTCGACGGCTGCCGATAACCAGCCCTCGGTGGAGATCAACGTATGCCAGGGTGAGCGTCCTTTGGCTCGCGACAACAAGTCGATCGGTCGCTTCCATCTCGACGGCATCCCCGCCGCTCCCCGCGGTGTGCCGCAGATTGAGGTAACCTTCGATATTGATGCCAACGGTATCCTGAATGTCTCGGCCAAGGATAAGGGTACGGGCAAGGAGCAGAAGATCCGCATCGAGGCCTCGTCGGGCCTGACCGAGCAGGAGATCCAGCGCATGCGCGATGAGGCCAAGGCCAACGAGGAGAAGGATAAGGCCGAGAAGGAGCGTATCGACAAGATCAACGCCGCCGACTCGAACATCTTCGCCACCGAGAAGCAGCTCAAGGAGTATGGCGATAAGATCCCCGCAGACAAGAAGTCGGCCATCGAGGGGGCTCTTGCCAAGCTCAAGGAGGCGCACAAGAATCAGGATATCGCCGCCATTGATTCGGCCATTGCCGAGCTCAATACGGCATGGCAGGCCGCTTCGCAGGATATCTACGCCCAGCAGCAGGCTCAGCCGCAGGCCAACCCGGGTGCCGGTCAGCAGAATGCCGGTCAGCAGGGTGGTGCCCAGCAGCAGCCTGAGGATGTAGAGTTTGAGGAGGTGAAATAAAAACGATAGAAAAAGTTATTTTCTGCGTTACACTCGATGGGGTGCCCCTTGTATGCATTTGTGTACAAGGGGCACTCTTCCTTTGAGACGACCCCATTTTTGCGACGCTTTCTCCCTTTTAAGGCGCGAAAAAGTGTCAATTTCTAAAAAAATGTAAAAAAGTTGTCAAAAAAGTTGTCAGTCCAAAAAAAATGTCGTAATTTTGATAACGAAGAATTAACCTTAAAAAATTAAGAGATATGATTATCACTTTTAACGAACTCCGCAAGATCAAGGACAAGTTGCCCAGCGGAAGCTCGCAGCGCATCGCTGACGAGTTGGGAATCGACGTAGAGACCGTAAGAAACTATTTCGGTGGCAAGCATACCGATGCCAAGCACGGTGCCGGTGTACACTTTGAGCAGGGCCCCGATGGTGGTGTGGTAACGCTCGATGATACGGCTATTTTGGATGCGGCGATGCGTATTCTGAATGAGTTGAAATAATTTTTTCACTTTTTGATTTTATAGGGCATATTTTGCACCTCAATCAATTCCCCGAAAGGGTAGTACGTCAAGTACAACCCTTCCGGGGAATTTTCATGTCGGCACAAAATCTGCTCCTCTAAAATCAAAACAGGCTTCGTTTTATAGGGCACCTTCTGCCTTGCCTTGCTTCGTTAAGACAAAATCTGCTCCTCTAACTGCGTCCCCAGCCGAGCGCAAAGCGGAAGGCGAAAGCCTAATGAACAAAAGGGATGAGCGGCAAATTTATTTGCCAAGGTCAATCCCTTTTGGGCATTACCTCTTCAAGGTCGCTTTGCCGAGGTGCCAGAGTAGAAACGGCGCAAAAAGTTGCCAACGGCAACGCGCCGTAAAATCAAAAATTGGGTGGTGCTGTTGAAAGTCAAAAGTGGCGTAACGCCACCAATCCCCAAAAATTACGTTGACACTATTTTTTTCTTGATTTGCAGTACTTTTTGCCCGAAAAATTTGCTTTTCGTTTTTTTTTTTTTAATTTTGCGAACGAGGGTGTAACGAGCACTCTTGAAACCGATTACTAACCCAAATAAATTCTCTTATGAAAAAGCTCATTTTTCTTGTGATGCTCCTTTTGGGGGTGGTGCTTGGAGTTCAGGCGCAGAAGAGGTCGATCTATCAAGGTGAGGTGAATTTAGGTCTTACCTGTGGCTTTTGGAATAACAAGATGGCCGGGGTGTCTCTACAAACCGTACAAGGGGCGCGTATTGGAGACCACTTTTCGGTCGGAGGCGGTTTGGGGATTGAGGCTGTGCTGGCTGAACACAGTTGCAAGGAGGAGGCTCCCTACGAGTGTAACCATGCTCTTACCGGCCTGGTGCTCCCCGTCTTCGTTAATTTCAAGGGTTATTTGAATGCCTCGAAACGAACCACGGGCTATATCTCACTCGATGCAGGACTTACCCCTCATTTTGATGACGATCGGGTGCGAGCCTCCCTTTATCTTTGTCCTTCCATAGGTGTTAAGACACGCAGATTCAAAGCGGATCTCGGCTATAAATTTATCAATAAATTCAATGGCTTTCAACTTCGCTTTGGAGTCTTTCTGGGCGGCTGAAAACAGCGCAAAGAGAAATAAATAAGAAAAAATAGATAAGAAAAGCGGACCATTCGAACCCACAAGGCGAACGGCCCGCTTTTCTTTTCTTAATTTTGAATTTTGAATTTTGAATCTTCAACCTACTCGCTCTTTAAGTTGGTCTTCATCTGTACGGTGTTGGTGCCACGGCGCAGGCTGTCCATGCGCTCGACCGTGATTGAAGGATCCCAAACCGCCTTGCGGCCGTAGGCGCTCTCGAAGATCGAGAGGTACTTCTCGATGGGTTGAAGTCCTACGCTATGGCGCAGGCTGTCAAGGTGTTCGGTATCTTCCACGGGCCATAGGTAGATGGTTGGTCCGCCATCCGGAGTATTGACTACCACGGTCTGCGATCCAAAGCGTTGCGGGCGCGAGGCGTTCATGTTCAGGCGATCTTCGAAGAGGGCGTAATCCCCCTTGTCGATCGACCCCTGAAGGGCGGCCTGCTCCATCTGGGGGAGGTACTTGCGTTGCGACTCGCCATCGTGCTGAATGATAAGCCAAATGGCCTTGTTGGCCTCGGTTGAGAGCCCCTTGGGCCAGCCTACGGTATCGAGTAACGGGTAGAGGGTGGCACGGCAGTGGTTGTCCACCTCTTCGGTCATTGCCGCGGCCATGAGCAGCGTGTCGAGGCTCCTGGAGAGGAGCATGGCGCTTGTCTGGCGTCGTACCTCTTGGTCGCGACGGCCGAGTTCGACAAGGATCGAATCCAAATTTTGGCCCCACGAAAGGTGGGGGAGCAGGGTGGTGGCCACCAAAAGGGTGGCAAAAAGTCCTCTTTTCATCTCTTTTGTGGATTTTATGCGGTGTAAAGGTAGTAAAAAATCGACAAAAACAACCCCTCTTGCCCCCTTTTATGTGCAACTTTTTCGGTTCTTATTTGTCGATTCACACTTTTTTTACTACCTTTGTGCGCTTATAGACTTTTTGTGCCCGAAAGGGTGGGTTTATTGACACGAAAAACAATAAAATAATAACAAAAACTTTTACAAAAAATGCTAAGCAAAGGATTTATCAAACTGATTGCGGCGTTGCTGGCCCTGGCCTGCATCTTCCAGCTCTCGTTCTCCTTCAAGACGCGTAGCGTGGAGAAGGCTGCCGATGAGTATGCCGCGTTGTATGAGGTAGAGGTGCGCGACTCGATGGTGCGCCACTACTTGGATTCGGTAGCCAACCAGCCGGTCTACAACCTGGGTTTCCAGACCTACACCTACAAGGAGTGTAAGGAGCGTGAGCTCAACCTGGGTCTTGACCTGAAGGGTGGTATGAACGTGATGTTGGAGGTTCAGGTGGCCGACGTAGTGAAGGCCCTGGCCGGCGACAGCCAGAACGATCCCGCCTTCGTGGCTGCCATTGAGGCTGCCGATGCCGCTCTTAAAGCTGGTACGAACGACTACATCGGTGCTTTCGTGAAGGCCTTCAAGGCTAATTCGAATGGTGCTTCGCTCGCTTCGATCTTCGTAAGCCCCGACCGCAAAGACATCAACCCCAACTCGTCGGACGAGGAGGTGGAGAAGGTGCTTCGTCAGGAGACGAGCGATGCGATCGACGCTTCGTTCAACGTGTTGCGTTCGCGTATCGACCACTTCGGTGTAACGCAGCCCAACATTCAGCGCCTGCCCAATTCGAACCGTATTTTGGTCGAGCTCCCCGGTGTCAAGGAGCCCGAGCGTGTGCGTAAGCTGCTGCAGGGTACCGCTTCGCTGGAGTTCTGGACTACCTACAACGGCTATGAGCTCCACTCGGCTCTGGCCCGTGCCGACCGCATGGTAAAGTCGCTCCTTTCGGAGGAGATTGCCGCTGAGGAGGTTGCAGCTACTGAGGAGGTTGCTGTTGCCGAGGAGCAGAAGGATCTTATCGCCGAGGTTGCCGAGGCTACGGAGGCCGCCGCCGAGGAGGCTGTCGTAACGACCTACGATGCCGAGCAGAATCCTCTGCTGGCTCTCCTGGATCCCTCGTTCGCCGGTGGTGCCGTGATCGGTGCCGCTTATCCCGCCGATATGGATGCCGTGGAGTACTACCTTACGCTTCCCCAGGTGCGCGAGCTCTTCCCCGCCGATGTCGATTTCAAGTGGGCTGTGAAGGGTGATCCGCAGATGGATGGTCGCTTTGCTCTCTATACTATTAAGGTAGAGCGCGCCGATGGTAAGGCTCCGCTGGACGGTAGCGTAGTGGTGGATGCTCGTGAGAGCTATGCCGACCAGAGCGCCGAGGCTCGCGTCTCGATGACCATGAACTCGGAGGGTATTCAGGAGTGGGCTCGCCTCACGGGTGAGAACATCAACAAGTGCATCGCCATCGTGCTGGACGGCTATGTATACTCGGCTCCCGCCGTGCGCACCAAGATTGAGGGTGGTAACTCGGAGATCACCGGAGGTTTCTCGATCCAGGAGGCCAAGGACTTGGCCAATGTGCTGAAGTCGGGTAAGGTACCCGCTCCCGCTCGTATCATCCAGGATACGGTGGTAGGTCCCTCGCTCGGTCAGGAGTCAATCAATGCCGGTCTGCTCTCGTTCGTGCTGGCCTTCGCCCTCGTACTCCTCTACATGGGTCTCTTCTACCGCACGGCCGGTTGGATGGCCGATATCGCCCTGCTGTGCAATGTATTCCTCTTGATGGGTGTACTTGTGTCGTTTGGTGCTGTACTGACCCTGCCTGGTATTGCTGGTATTGTTTTGACGATGGGTATGGCTGTGGATGCCAACGTAATTATCTACGAGCGTATCAAGGAGGAGTTGCGTGGCGGTAAGGGCTTGAGCATGGCCATCAAGGATGGTTTCTCGAATGCCTACTCGGCCATTATCGACGGTAACTTGACGACCATCATCACCGGTATTGTCCTCTTCGTCTTCGGTACGGGTCCCGTTCAGGGCTTCGCTACGACGCTCGTTATCGGTATCTTGACCTCGCTCTTCTGCTCGATCTTCATCACGCGTCTGCTGCTGGAGTGGGTTGTTGCCAAGTGGGGTAAGATCTCGTTCTCGCGCAAGTTCTCGGAGAACTTCCTGGCCAACGTGAAGTTCGACTTCATCGGCAAGCGCAAGTACTCGTTCATTGCTTCGGGTGCGGTACTCGTTCTCTCGGTGATCTCGTTCTTCGTGCTGGGTCTGAACCTCGGTACCGACTTCACGGGTGGTCGTGCCTACACGATCCGCTTCGACAAGGCTGTTTCGGCTGAAGAGGTTCGCGCTGCTTTGGATGGTGCTTTCGTGGATGGTGATGCTGCTGCTGTGAGCTGCGAGGTGAAGCAGTATGGTGATGAGAACCAGATGCGTATCGTAACCCAGTACAAGTTTGATGACACGTCGGAGGAGACCACGGCCGAGGTGGATGAGATCATCTACAACGCCTTGAAGCCCCTCTATGGCTATGATATCTCGTTCGACTCGTTCCGCTTTACGCAGGATGACTTGAATGGTATCATTTCGGCAGAGAAGATCGGTCCCTCGATCGCCAAGGATATGACTTGGAACGCCATCTATGCCGTGCTCTTCTCGCTCGTGGCCATTGGTCTTTACATTGCCGCCCGATTCAAGAAGTGGCAGTGGGCTGTGGGTGCTACCGCCGCTTTGGCACACAACGCCCTGATCGTGATCGGTCTCTTCTCGATGCTCTACGCCGTGATGCCCTTCGCCCTCGAGGTGAACCAGGCCTTCATTGCTGCCATCCTGACCCTGATTGGTTATTCGATCAACGATACGGTGGTTATCTTTGACCGTATTCGTGAGTACATGACCCTCTATCCCAAGCGTGACATGCGCGAGAACATCAACAATGCTATCTGCTCGACTCTGTCGCGTACGATCAACACCTCGGGTACGACCCTCGTAACCCTCTTGGCCATCTTCATCTTCGGTGGCGAGACGATCCGCGGCTTCGTATTCGCCCTGTTGGTAGGTGTGATCATCGGTACCTACTCGTCGGTATTCATCGCCACGCCGATTGCCTACACGATGATGAACAAGAAAGCCAATAAGTAGGCTGTTGTGATAAGGCGGTATTTTTGACCGCTAATAAGAACCGGTAATGGAGCCTTCCATTACCGGTTTTTTGTTGAAATGAAAACCTTTGCTTTTTGGAAAGACCATTCTATTCTCTCTCCGGTTTAATGATTAGGGTGCGTGTGGGATAACCAATTCTTTCTTGATAATTCTCCTATCATCTGCGTGTAGTTCTTCGTTTCCGGTGGAAAAAACGTTTCTCAAGATTCATTTCTCAAGACACATTAAAATTATTACTAAATTTTTTTTACCTTTGTCAAAGAAAGTAGAAAACAACGATTATGGAGAGTATAATTGCCTGGATCAAGCGTTATGTGTCACCCGTGTTTTTGGTGATGCTTGTGGCCGCATTTGTCTTGTGGTATATCTCGAAGTTGAGCTATACCTACACGACTGACTACACTGTCAAGATCAATACCGATGGTGAAAAGTATAAGGTAACCTGTATCTTCGAGGGTGTGGGTACCAATTTGGTGGGCTATCACACGAATTTTGGCAAGACGTTGCGTATTCCGCTATCGGAGTTGAAGTACAAGCGTTCGCGCGAGGAGGGCCACGAGGGAATGCTCGTCATTGATCCGCTTTCGTTGCAGCAGGCCATTGCTGTGCGCTTTAGCGATGTGAAGATCGTTTCGATCGGTTCAATCCCCGAAATCCCAACCCCGACAGAGAATGATTAAGGTCGGTATAACCGGTGGAATCGGAAGTGGGAAATCGACCCTATGTCGCCTTCTGGAGGAGTTCGGCGTGGCGGTCTACTACTCCGATGATCGGGCCAAGGAGTTGATGCACGCCGACCAGGCGTTGCGTGAGGCTTTGGTGGCCGAATTCGGTGAGGAGGTCTATTGCGATGGGGTGCTGAATCGCGCCTGGCTTTCGGAGCGTGTCTTTCGCAATCCGGAGCGGTTGGCTGCCCTGAACCGCCTGGTTCATCCCGCTGTGATGGCCGATTTCGAGCGCTGGGCCGAGGAGCAGACCTCGCCCTATGTGGTTTTGGAGAGTGCCATCCTCTTCTCTGCAAATTTAGAAAGTTATGTGGATTGTACGGTGGCCGTCCTGGCACCCGTGTCGCTTCGTGTGGAGCGAGCTTCGCAACGCGATGGGGCCGATAAGGAGGCCGTAACGCGCCGTATCGAGGCCCAGATGAGCGACGATGAACTCGCTCGACGGGCCGACTATTCGTTGGTAAACATCCGTCTGGAGGAGCTCCGTGAGGAGGCCGAATCGCTTCATAAACGTCTTCTGCATGCAGCCTCAAAAGCTTAATCTCGATTTTTCGCGTCCGTGCGTGATGGCCATTTTGAACGTCACGCCCGATTCGTTCTATGCCGGAAGCCGCTCGTTTTCGACCGAGGAGATCGAGCATCGTGTTGAGGAGTTGCTCGCCGAAGGAGCCGATTGGATTGATGTGGGAGGCTACTCTTCGCGCCCCGGGGCGGAGGATATCTCGCCCGAGGAGGAGTTTCAGCGTGTGAGCCGAGCCTTGACCACCATTCGTCGCCTAAATCCCGAGATCCCCGTTTCGGTCGATTCGTTTCGCTCGGAGGTGGTGGAGCGCACGGTCGAAGCCTTTGGTGCCGTGATCGTAAATGATATCTCGGGAGGGGTACTTGATCCTCGCCTGGTGGAGGTGGCGGCTCGCTATGCGTTGCCCTATATTGCTATGCACATGCGCGGTACACCGCAGACCATGCAGCAGATGACCCATTATGGGGATGTGGTGGCCGAGGTAGTCGAATGGTTTAGTGAGCGAATCACCGATCTCAAGAGAGCCGGTGTCGATCAACTGATTCTCGATCCCGGCTTTGGCTTTGCGAAGACCACGGAGCAGAACTTTCAACTCTTGGCGGGGCTGCATCGCTTGGTGGAGTTGGGTTATCCGGTCTTGTCGGCTTTGTCGCGTAAATCCATGATCTATAAGACGCTGGGAGTGGGGCCCGAAGAGGCGCTGCATGGCACCACGGCCCTGCATTGGGAGTCGCTTCGCCAGGGGGCCAAACTCTTGCGCGTGCATGATGTGCGCGCGGCACGCGATGTGGTGCAAATCTTTGAAAAATATAGCAACAAGCAATAAATTTAAGGGGTATGATCAAGGCGGTCGATATTCGAAAACGATTTGGAGCGTTGGAGGTGCTCAAGGGGGTTTCGCTGGAGGTGAAACGTGGCGAGGTGATCTCGATTGTGGGGGCCAGCGGTGCAGGAAAAACCACCCTTCTGCAGATTTTGGGAACCCTCTCCAAGGCCGACGGGGGAGAACTGCTGATTGACGGTGAGCGCGTCGAGGAGATGAACGACCGTACGCTGTCGCGTTTTCGTAACCAAAAGATCGGCTTTGTCTTCCAATTTCACCACCTGCTTCCCGAGTTTACGGCCTTTGAGAATGTAACTATCCCGGCCTTGATCGGAGGAATGCCACAGCGTGAGGCCGAGCAGCGCGCTGCGGAACTTTTGCACCTGGTGGGATTGTCCGAGCGAGGAAAACACAAGCCGAGTCAGTTGTCGGGTGGCGAGCAACAGCGTGTGGCTATTGCTCGAGCTCTGATCAACTCTCCGGCTGTCTTGTTGGCTGATGAGCCCTCAGGAAATCTCGATTCGCAGAATCGTGAGGAGATTCATCGCCTCTTTTTTGAGTTGCGCGAGAGGTTGGGGCAGACCATTGTGATTGTAACCCACGACGAGCAGTTGGCCGCGATGGCCGATCGTCGAATCGTGATGCGTGACGGATTGATTGTGGCGTAAGCAATGGGGAGTTTTCGCTTTAAGGAGTTTACGATCGAGCAGGAACTTTCGCCAATGAAGGTTGGAACAGATGGTGTACTGCTTGGAGCTTGGGTGCCTTTGCGCGAAGGAGATTGTCGTCTGCTTGATTTGGGAACCGGAACCGGAGTCATTGCCCTGATGTTGGCCCAGCGCAAGGCCGATGCCCACATCACGGCCCTTGATATTGATCCGTGCTGTGTGAGGGAGGCGCGTGAGAATGCCGATCGCTCTTTGTGGGGTGATCGAGTGGAGGTTGTGGAGGCCGCTGCGCAGGTGTTTTTATCGTCCGAACCCTTCGACCTCATTGTCAGCAATCCCCCCTTTTTCGAAAATTCGCTCACTTCGCCCGACCGGGGGCGTACCCTTGCTCGTCATACCGCTTCGCTCTCGTTTGAGGAGTTGTTGGGGGCTGTGCATCGACTCCTTGCCCCCGAAGGACGCTTTGCGGTGGTCCTTCCCGTCGAGGAGGCGCAACGCTTCCGGAGGTTGGCCACCGCGCACCTTTGGTTAGAGCAGTGGCTCGATGTGCGAACTACGCCTCGTCGTCCCGTCAAGCGTTCGCTGATGCTCTTTTCGCGGCGGCAGCCGGCCGAATCTCCTAGGAGCGAGGAGTTGGTGATCCAAACAGCCCCCGAGGAGTTCACCCCCGAATATCGTGCTTTGACGCGCGATTTTTATCTGAAATTTTGAAACGAAAGAAATTTTTTCTACATTTGTAGATAAGGATCAAAAAAATAGAAGACGATGAAAAGGATCTTTCTCTTGTGTAGCCTGCTCTTGATGGCAGGACTGACTGTCTCGGCGCAGAGCCATTATGTGATGCCGGAGGGAATGGTCGATACGGCCGATGGCATGGTCTATAGCCTGCCGCAAAGCCCCTTGGCCATTGATCTCGTGGTTGAAAAGGAGCAGGTAGAGGCCGGCCCTTATGCCCGCTATGCATTGAAGTGTTTGGGAGTTCGTGCCCCCTTTTCGGATAAGACTTCGTGGCGAATCGTTGGGGCTGATATGGCTCTCTTAGCCCAGGAAGAGTTGGTGGCCAAGAGTCTCCCTCTGCCCGAAGAGGAGGTGGAGGATGTTGCCTCGATGCTTCCGATAGATCGTATCGACCTTTTGCAACCGACTGAGGAGGAGGCAGCCATGCAGGCTGCAAAGCGTATCTTCCAATTGCGTCGCACGCGTCTGGAGTTGATCTCCGGTGAGGTGGGCGAGCATGTTTTTGGTGAGGGATTGAAGAGTGCTTTGGAGGAGATCAATCGTCAGGAGCAGGCCCTTCTGTCGCTCTTTTTCGGAACAAAAACCAAGCGCGTGGAGAACCATCGCCTCACCCTGATCCCCGAAGGCAACAAGAAGCAATATATCCTTTGTCGCTTCAGCGAGCAGGAGGGCGTGTTGCCCTCGACTGACCTTTCTGGAGAGATCGTGATGTTGGATATTACGCCTCAGGTCCCCTATTCGGTGGAGGAGGCCCCCGTCAAGAGTACGACGATTGTCCCTTGCCGTGTTGCAGCCCCTTGTAACTGTTCGGTGCAGACGGCTGGACGAGAGCTCGTACAGCGCACGTTGCCTCTCTTTGAATATGGACATACGGTGCAGGTGCTCTTACCGCGTAAACGCTAATCGGCATGGAGCCCAAGATCGAAAATTTTACCTCGCGCATGGCGGCCTTGATGGGTCGCCTGCGTCGTGAAATGAATGGTGCTGTTGTCGAGTCGATGCAGCGGGCCGGGGTGCGTGGTATGTTGAACTACGGTGTTAGCATTCCCACCTTAAGGGCTATTGCTCGAGAGCAAGGCTCGGATCATGCCTTTGCCCGCTTTCTTTTCAAACAGCAGGTGCGCGAACTTCGTTTGGCAGCCGCATCAATCGCCGAGCCCTCCCGTGTAACCCCCTCGGAGGCCGAGGAGTGGGTGGCCGGAGCCGGATCGTTGGAGATTGTGGACGAGGTGGCCATGTGCCTATTGAGTCGTGCCTCGGGGGAGGTGCATCGCGCAATGACCGATTCTTGGCTCAAGGGGGAGAATTCGCTGAATTGCTATGCCTCGTTGATGTCGCTGAATCGTACTTCAATCCCTGCCGAGGAGATCTTTCCTGCGATTTACGATATCTTGAAAAAGTTTCCCGAGGATTGGAATGTGGCTCGTGCAGCCTTGGCCTATTCGACCTTTCACTATGGAGCATGTGCTCTCGAAGAGTTTCCCGACACCCCCTCCGGCCGTTTCGTAAAGGGTGAACTCAATGCCCTGTTTGGCTAAAAGCCCTTATCCGTAGATCTCTACCCAAGTGCGCGTCGTACCGCTGTACGATGCTAACTCATGCTCTACATATTTGATGGTTCGTTTCAGCCCCTCGATAAGAGAAATTTTGGGCTGCCATCCCAATTCGCGCGAGGCGGTTGAGAGGTCGGGATGGCGACTGCGTACATCTCCGAAGCGAGCCGAGAGATGGTTGATGCGTGAGCGACTTCCTGTTAGTTCGATGATTTTTTCTGCCAGAGCACGGATTGAGATCTCCGTATCTCCGCCTAAGTCGACCAGGCGCATGTTGCTTACCGGAGGACTCTCCATCAAGGCGATCAATCCATCGGCAATGTCGCCTGCCCAGGCAAAGGTGCGGACCTGCTCCCCGCTTCCAAAGATGGTGAGGTCTCGATTTTGGAGGGCCGAGGCGATCATGCGCATTATGACCCTTCGATCGTTCAGGTCAGCCCCCGATCCGTAGGTGTTGAAGATGCGGGCGATGCGACAGTCCACCCCATGTTCCGAGGCGTAGGCACGATGAATCATCTCGGCTGCCCGAATCCCCTCGGTGGATATGGCTCGTTTGTTACGAGGGTCGAAGTCGGGATGCGGATTGGAGGTGTAGATAGCCGAGGAGGAACCAAAGACCACCTTCGAAAACTTGGTACGGGCATTCTCTAGGGTGTTGAATGCCCCTTGCAAGTGGGTCTTCATGCTCTCTACGGGGAGTTGTTTGTCGTAGTTCAGACGTGTAGGAGCGCAGAGGTTGTAGATTTCGTCGCACCGAATAGTGAAAGGGATGGTGATGTTGTGGCGCACATAATGAAATCGCTCCTGCTCTATCTCGCGAAGTAGGGGCGACGAAGAGAGTTCGCGCGAATCGACACAATAGACCTCGTCTCCGCGATCCATCAACTTGTAGCAAAGGTGGGTGCCGATTACCCCGACACCTCCCAGAACAACGACTTTTTTTTGCATGGCAGAGTTTTTTCTCTTTGACCTTGCAATTTATATGCCGTATATCGGTTGCATTGGCTCTTATTCCCCCTCCGAGGAGAAGAGGGCGCGGGGCAGTTGGTCGATACGATTGATGCGCACTACCTCGATCCCTCTCGGGAGTTTCAACTTCGGGGAGAGGAAACCCGAAACAATGATCCGTCGAAATCCGTGGCGTGCCGCCTCGCTGATACGCTGTTCGGTGCGCGGTGCAGGGCGTACCTCGCCCGAAAGGCCAATCTCGGCAGCACAGCAGACCCCCTCGAGGATCGGTCGGTCGTAGTACGAAGAGATCACAGCAGCCACGACAGCCAGATCGAGCCCCGTGTCGGCAATCTTGAATCCGCCGGCAAAGTTCAGAAAGACATCCTTCTGAAACATCTTCATCCCTACGCGCTTCTCCAAGACGGCTAGAAGCATATTCATGCGGCGGGCATCGTAGCCCGTGGCCGAGCGTTGTGGTGTACCATAAGCCGCTGAACTGACCAGGGCTTGCACCTCGATCAGGTAGGGTCGTATACCATCCACAGAGGCCCCCACGGCAATGCCACTCAGGGGCTCATCGTAGTGCGACATGAGGATCTCGGAGGGATTTTCCACCCCCTTTAGTCCCTCCTCCTGCATCTCGAATACACCAATCTCGAAGGTGGCTCCAAAACGATTCTTGATGCCGCGCAGGATGCGATAACTCAGGTTGTTGTCACCTTCGAACTGAAGCACTACATCGACAATGTGCTCCAGGATCTTGGGGCCGGCGATGGTGCCGTCTTTGGTAATGTGGCCGATGATGAAGATCGAGACTCCGAGCGTCTTGGCTACCTTCAATAGGGTGGCGGCGCACTCGCGAATCTGCGACACGGAGCCGGCCGAAGAGTCGATCAATTCGGTGTAGATGGTCTGAATCGAGTCGATGATCACTAGGTCGGGCTGCTGCTCGCGAATCTGCGTGGTGATGTTCTCCAGGAGCGTCTCCGTGTAGATCAGGCACTCTTCGTTGCCGATGCCGAGGCGGTCGGCACGCATCTTGATCTGCTCGGCCGACTCCTCACCCGAGACATAGAGGGTTTTCAGTCCGTTGTCGGCCAGGGCGATTTGGAGTGAGAGGGTCGATTTTCCGATTCCGGGTTCGCCTCCAAGCAGGATGAGTGATCCGGGAACCAGGCCTCCACCCAATACGCGATTAACCTCCCGATTGCCCGTGTCGATGCGCTTCACCTCGCTTTTGCGAATCTCCCCCACGCGTTCGGGATGGCTCGTAGGCAGGCTGCCGGCAAGGGTGGCCGAGAGGGATGAACTCTCCTTGGCAATCACCTCCTCCGTAAAACTGTTCCACTCGCCGCACGAGGGGCAGCGTCCCAACCATTTGGGGGCTTCGAATCCGCAATTCTTGCAAAAATATGCTTTCTTGACCTTGGCCATACTTTTTTCTCTTGGGTTTGGGTGGTTAGCTCCCTTTATTTAATGAAAAAGCGGTAGATGTCGTTTCCGTTGGCGTAGAGGAGCAGGGCCAGCAGGATGAAGAGGCCGATGTATTGGGCCACTTCAAGGAATTTGTCGCTTAATTTGCGTCCGGTAATCATCTCCCAAAGCGTGAAGAGGGCGTGTCCGCCATCCAAACCCGGGATCGGGAGGATGTTCATCACGGCCAAGATGATCGAGAGGAAGGCGCACTTCGACCAGAAGTCGAGCCAATTCCACTCGGAGGAGAAGATCGAGCCGATGGCGATGAAGCCACCGAGCTCCTCGTACATCTTCGTCTTGGGCTGTACGATCAGTTTCAGTTGCTCCCAATAGGAACTGATCGTGCGGCCACAACGCTTGATGCCGGCCGGAATCGACTCCAAAAGGGTGTAGTGCTGGGTGCGGATGGGGAAGGGGGTGAGGCGGATGCCGATCATGCCGGTCGTATCCACCGGAACGGCCAGGGTCAGCTCCTCCGTACCGCGCAGGACGGTCAGATGGGCTGTGTCGCCCTTGATCTTTCGGAGTTCATTCGAGAGGGTGGGGGCATCCGTGGTGCGCAGATCTCCCAGGGCAATCACTTGGTCACCGCGTTGTAGGCCGGCGCGGAGGCTCTGCTCCGAGATCACGCTGTCGATCTTGAAGGGGATGACCGGGGTACAGAAGTCTGCAACCTGCTCTGTGCGGCGCATCTCGATGAGCTCTTCCAAAGGAAGTGTGATGGCTATCTCCTCACCCTGGCGATCCACTACCACCGTGCGATCCTTGTCTGTAATGAGCAAACGAGTAGTGATGAGGTTCATGTTGTCGATCTCCTCCCCATCAATGCTTACGATGCGGTCACCATCGCGGAATCCGAAACCCTCGGCCTTCTCGCTAAAGAGGTAGCCCCATTCGGCATCTCGATTCGAGAGATAGCGGTCGCCCCAGGCATAGCTAATACCGCAGTAGATCACCAAGGCCAAGAGGATGTTCATAATTACACCGGCCACCATCACCAGAAAACGCTGCCAGGCGGGTTTTGAACGGAACTCCCAAGGCTGCATAGGCTGTTTAAGTTGCTCGGTGTCCATCGACTCGTCGATCATGCCGGCGATCTTTACATAGCCACCTAAGGGGAGCCAACCCACACCATATTCGGTCTCTTTGTACTTAAACTTGAAGAGCGAAAACCAGGGGTCGAAGAAGATGTAGAACTTTTCGACACGAATCTTGAAGATACGTGCCATCAGGAAGTGTCCGAATTCATGGAGGCCTACCAAAATGGTAAAGGCCAGGAAAAGCTGTGCTACTTTGATTAAAATATCCATTTCGAGTGTTTGGTTATGAATGCAATTTACTTCTCGTCTTTGTGAATTTATAACTTAAGGTATTCGCGGGCCAGGCGACGCGACTCTTCGTTCGAGAGGGCATACTCTTCGAGCGAGGGCGAGGAGATAAAGGTCGCCTTTTCGAGGGCATAGCGAATGGCCCCTACGATGTCGTTGTAGCCGCACTGATGCTTCAAGAAGGCGGCTACGGCCACTTCGTTGGCTCCATTCATCGTACAGGCTGCCGTACCTCCGCGCTTCAGACACTCGTAGGCGATCCCCAAGGCCGGGTACTTTTCGTGGTCTACCTCCGAAAAGGTGAGTGTCGGGTGTTCCATGAACGAAAAACGCTCCTGGGGACGGTTGGCACGCTCGGGGAACATCAGGGCCAGGCTGATCGGCATCCGCATATCGGGGGTGCCGAGTTGTGCTTTGATGGCTCCATCCTCGAACTCCACCATCGAGTGGATAATCGACTGCGGGTGGATCACTACGTCGATCTTCTCGGCCGGCATCCCGAAGAGCCAGTGGGCCTCAATCACCTCAAATCCCTTGTTGACGAGCGTTGCCGAGTCGATCGTGATCTTGGCTCCCATCGACCATTGGGGGTGTTGCAGGGCGCGCTCGGGGATAACCGATGCCAACTCCTCGCGCTTTAGGTCGCGAAGGGCTCCTCCCGAGCAGGTGATAATCAAACGACGCAAGGGGGCTTGCTCACCTATCAGACATTGGAAGATAGCCGAGTGCTCGGAGTCGATCGGGAGGATCGGAGCCTGCTTCTCACGCGAAAGACGCATCACATAGTCGCCACCTACGACCAGCGACTCTTTGTTGGCCAAGGCAAGCTTTTTGCCGGCACCGATGGCGGCTACCGTGGGGTGCAGACCGGCGTAGCCCACCAAGGCATTTACTACGGTCGATACCGATCCCTGGGCGGCACATTGCGCCACGGCCTCCGCTCCGGCGTAGACCTTCGTGTCGGTATCTTTGAGTGCCTCCTTCAGAGGGGCGTAATACTGTTCGTCGGCAATTACCACGCTGTCGGCATCGAAAGCGCGAGCTTGTTCGGCCAGTCGCTGCCAATTCCCGTGGGCTGTGAGGGTCTGTATCTCGAAGCGTTCGCTGTTTTCGCGAACAATGTCCAGGGTTTGTTCTCCGATCGAACCGGTCGAACCCAATAAAACGATCTTCTCTCTCATGGTTCGTCTTTTTAGCGGTGGCCGACAACTATTCTCGGCCCCAAATTTCTCATTCCTAACTCCTATCTCCTAATTAAATATAATGTACGCCTCGGGATCCACGGCCTTACCGGCGTTCCAAAGTTCAAACTCAAAGGGGCGCAACCCCTCGCGGTTGTTGTCTCCGGTTACTCCGATCAACTCGCCCGCCTTGACTCGCTCTCCGGCCGTCACGTTCGAGCGGGTTAGGTTGCGGTAGATCGATAGCAGGTTGGCATTGTGTTGGATCGTGATCACATGGCCCGATTCGGGAGCCCAGATCGACTGTACAACGGTTCCCCCCTCTACGGCAGCCACCTCGGCCTCGGGTTCGGTGGCCAGACGGACCCCCCACATCTGTTGCTTGGCATCGAAGCGTCGCGTGATGATTCCCTCGACCGGCGTGATCATCTCCACGGCTTCGCGTACCGACCGGCGCGATGCGGCCCCGGCTCCCAACGAATAGGGCCCCTCGCCCTCCATTTGGGCACGGAGCGCCGAGTCTGCCGCGTTGGTTGGTACGAGTTTTTTATCCAACTTGAGCGAATCGCTCTCCAAGCGGCTACGCACTACGGGAGAACGACCATCCAACACCAGCGAGATGTTTTCGTTGTAGGTGAGCATGTTTTGCATCATGCGTTCCATCGAATCCAGGCGCATGATGTTGGCTACCAAACTCTCCCGCGAGCGGGTTGCTTCGGTGCGATAGCCGGGCAGGAACTCCAGGACGGGGGTGTAGGCCACCAAAATCAGGATGACGACAAACAGAATCAGAATAAGGGCGCAGAATCCCGAGAGGAGACCTGCGGGCGAGAGGTGCATATACCACTCCTCTTCGCCTGACGAGGCGTGTTGCATCACCACGCGGCGTTTGCGTCGGGCTTCACGCCACCAGGAGGCTATCTTGCGAAAAAAATTCATGACCAATTCGATTTAGTATGCTTATAATCGGCAAATTTACAAAAAAACGATCCTCTCACCAAACTTATTTCTCCTTTTAGGAGAAAAGTGTTGAAATATAGGGCCGGATTTACGCTCCGCTTCTCTTTTCTTACTATCTTTGCCCACGAAAACGGAAATAATCCAAAAATATATAAGTGTTATGATGGTAAAACCTACTTTGTTGGTATTGGCTGCGGGCATGGGCTCGCGCTATGGATCGCTCAAGCAGATGGATGGCGTAGGCCCCAATGGTGAGGCGATTATCGACTACTCGGTCTATGATGCCATTCGTGCCGGTTTCGGTAAGGTGGTCTTTGTGATTCGCGAGAGCTTCGGCAAGGAGTTCCGCGAGGTATTCAATGCAGAGCGTTTCGGTGGTAAGATCGAGGTGCGCTATGTCTACCAGGAACTCGACCGTCTGCCCGAGGGATTCACCGTGCCCGAGGGGCGCGAGAAGCCGTGGGGAACGAACCACGCCGTGATGATGGGTGCCCCCGAGATTCAGGAGCCCTTCGCCGTGATCAATGCCGATGACTTTTACGGAGCCGATGCATTCCGTGTGATGAGCGACTACCTCAAGAGCCTTTCGCAGAGCGAGAACCGCTACTGCATGGTGGCCTATGAACTTTCGAAAACTTTGTCGGAAAATGGTACCGTATCGCGCGGTGTCTGCTCGGTGGATGGTGAGGGCAACCTGCGAGGTATGGTTGAGCGCACGCAGATTGAGCGCATGGCCGACGGTCGCATCCTCTTCCACGACGAGGGTGCCGACGAGGAGTTGGCCGAGGATGCTCCCGTCTCGATGAACCTCTTCGGCTTTACGCCCGACTACTTCACCCACTCCGAGGCCTTCTTCAAGGAGTTCCTCAAGGAGCGTGGCTCGGAGTTGAAGTCGGAGTGCTATATGCCGATGATGGTCAATAAGTTGATCCAGGAGGGTACGGCCACGCTGCGTGTGTTGCGCTCCTCGGCCCAGTGGTTTGGTGTTACCTACCAGGCAGACCGTGAGCCTCTGCGTCAGCGTTTGGCCGCAATGCAGGCCGACGGCACCTATCCCGCGAAATTGTGGTAAAAAACCGATCGGAAGAATTCCGACATAAGTAAGAAAAAATCCGCCTCGAAGGGCGGATTTTTTTAGTATTTCCCTTTCCAAAGTTCTTGGATGCGTTGCGCAATCTTTGCCTCGGTGGGGTTTTGCGGGTCGGGTTCGTAGAAACGGGTGCCCGAAAGGCTCTCGGGGAGGAACTCCAAGTCGGCAAAGTGGCCGGCGTAGTCGTGGGCATATTTGTAGCCTTTGCTGTAGCCGGCCTTTTCCATCAGTTTGGTGGGGGCGTTGCGCAGGTGGAGCGGCACGGGGCGGTTCGTGGTATCGTGTTCCACGAATTGCAGGGCCTTGTTGATCGCCATATAGGCTGAGTTGCTCTTGGGTGAGGTGGCCAAATAGATGGTCGTCTCGGCCAGGGTGATCCGGGCCTCGGGCATCCCGATTTTATGAACCGTGTCAAAGCAGGCGTTGGCCAGCAAGAGAGCATTGGGGTTGGCAAGGCCAATATCCTCCGAGGCGAGGATCACCAAGCGGCGAGCGATGAAGCGGGGCTCCTCGCCTCCGGCCAACATGCGAGCCAGGTAGTAGATCGCCGCGTTGGGATCACTGCCCCGCACCGATTTAATGAAGGCCGAGATCACGTCGTAGTGCTGTTCGCCGTTCTTGTCGTAGAGGGCAATGTTCTGTTGCAGGCACTCGGTAACATAGTCATCGGTGATGGTGATTTTTCCACTCGAAGCACCTGTGATAATATCCAGAATGTTGAGCAACTTGCGGGCATCGCCCCCCGAGAAGGTGAAGAGCGCCTCGGTCTCTACTACCTCAATTTCGCGCTCTTTTAGCCCCTCTTCAGCAGCCAAAGCTCGGTCAAGTAATTGTTGCAACTCCTCCTCGCTCATCGACTTGAGGATATAGACCTGGCAACGGCTCAGAAGTGGGGAGATCACCTCGAACGAGGGGTTCTCGGTGGTGGCACCGATAAGGGTTACCACCCCCTGCTCCACAGCCCCCAAGAGCGAATCCTGCTGACTCTTGTTGAAGCGGTGGATCTCGTCGATAAAGAGCAGCGGAGTCTTGGTGTTGAAGAAGTGTTGCCGCTTGGCCTGCTCGATCACCTCGCGCACCTCTTTTACACCGGCGGTAACAGCCGAGAGGGTAAACATCGGACGTTCGAGTTGAGTGGCTACCAATTTAGCGAGAGAGGTCTTTCCCACCCCCGGCGGACCCCAAAGGATAAACGAGGGGAGGTTTCCCGTCTCGAGGAACTTGCGAAAGACTCCGTTGGGGCCGACCAGATGCTGCTGGCCGATATATTCATCGAGCGACTGCGGCCGTAACCGCTCGGCTAATGGGGCTGCCATGGCTTTGTGTTAATTCAACAATTATTTTATCCTTACAAAGATAGGAATTTTTTTGCGTATATGCAATTTTGGGGGATTTGTAGTTGATTGCAAAAAAAACATTTGTCTGCGTTCCTTCCCTTTAGATGGGATTTTGCGCCGATATGAAATTGGGGCGGATGGGTAGTACTTTTGTACGTCCCATTCGCCCCAATGATTGAGGTGCAAAATATGCCCTATAAAATCAAAAATTATTCGGGCTTGACCAGTGAGAGGTAGAGCTCGTCGAGCTGTGCCTGGTCCACAAAGCCCGGAGCATCGAGCATCACATCGCGTCCGGCGTTGTTCTTCGGGAAGGCGATGTAGTCGCGGATCGACTCTGAACCTCCGAACAGCGAGCACAAACGGTCGAAACCGAAGGCCAAACCACCGTGCGGGGGAGCGCCGAACTTGAAGGCGTTCATCAGGAAGCCGAACTGCTCCTGCGCCTTCTCGGGGGTGAAGCCCAGGCACTTGAAGATCGTGGCCTGCAACTTGGCGTCGTGGATACGAATCGAGCCACCGCCGATCTCCGTTCCGTTGCAGACAAAGTCGTAGGCGTTGGCACGCACGCGACCCGGATCGCTCTCGAGGAACTCGACATCCTCGGGTTTGGGTGAGGTGAAGGGGTGGTGCATGGCGTAGAAACGCTGGGTCTCCTCATCCCACTCGAACATCGGGAAATCTACAACCCAGAGCGGTGCAAATTTCTGCGGGTCGCGCAGGCCGAGCTGCTGACCTACCTCTAAACGCAGAGCGCAGAGTTGCGTGAGAGCCTTGAATTTCTTGCCACAGAGGATGAAGACCATGTCTCCGGCCTTGGCACCGCACTTGTCGGCCATAGCCTTTACCTCTTCGGGCGTGTAGAACTTGTCGATCGAGGACTTTACGCCTGCCTCCTCTACACGAATCCAAATAAGACCCTTGGCACCCACCTGCGGACGCTTTACGAACTCCGTGAGGGCGTCAATCTGCTTGCGCGTATAGGTGGCGCAACCCGTAGCGGCAAAACCACAGATGTACTCCGCATCGTCGAATACCGAGAAGCCGTGGCCTTTGGCCAGGTCGGTAATGTCCGAAAACTCCATACCGAAGCGCAGGTCGGGTTTGTCCGAACCATACTTCTCCATCGCCTCGATCCAAGGCATGCGGCGGAAGGGCTCCGTGAACTCCTCCTGCATCACCTCCTTGAACATGTGCTTGGCCCAACGCTCGAATACCGAAATTACATCCTCTTGCTCTACGAAGGCCATCTCGCAGTCGATCTGCGTGAACTCGGGCTGACGATCAGCACGCAGGTCCTCGTCGCGGAAACAACGCACGATTTGGAAATATTTGTCATAGCCGGCCACCATCAGCAACTGCTTCAAAGTCTGGGGCGACTGGGGCAGGGCATAGAATTGGTTGGGGTTCATGCGGCTCGGAACAATGAAGTCGCGGGCACCCTCGGGCGTAGAGCCCACCAGGTAGGGGGTCTCGATCTCCAAGAAACCCTCGTCCGAAAGGAAGCGGCGGATCTCTTGGGCCATCTTGTGGCGCAAAATCATATTGCGCTGCAGGGGCGGACGGCGAAGGTCGAGGTAGCGGTACTTCATACGCAGATCATCGCCACCATCTGATACCTCTTCGATGGTGAAGGGCGGGGTCTGAGCCTCGTTCAAAATTTTGAGTTCGGTGGCGGCCACTTCGATATCGCCCGTCGGCATCTTGGGGTTCTTCGACGAACGCTCGATAACCGTACCGGTTACCTGAAGGACATATTCGCGGCCCAACTTCTCGGCGGCCTCGCGGGCCTCGGCGGGCGAGCCCTCCTCCACGACAATTTGGGTGATGCCGTAGCGGTCGCGCAGGTCGATGAAGGTCATGGCGCCCAGGTTGCGCACCTTCTGTACCCAGCCGGCCAGGGTGACCGTTTCGTTGATGTTTGCGGCACGCAGACAGCCGCAAGTGTGAGTTCTGTACATGGTGTTATCTAGTTTTTTGTTATAAATTCGACTTTCCAATCGGCAAATTTAACGATTTTTCTTGGTTCGTATTCCTTTTTACGGATAAAAATATTATCTTTGTCATGATCGGTTTAGAAAATAAGAGATTTTGCTATGAAAAGGACTGTTTTCGTAGGTTTATTGTCGTTCCTTTTGCTGGCTTTGAGTGCGCCCGCTGAGGCACAATCCCTGCCCGATAAGAAGGACAAAAAGGAACAGAGGGATTCGCTGCGTGAGGCGAAGAAGATGGCCAAAATGACCCCCGAGGAGCGCGAACGCTATTTGGAGGAGAAAAATCGGGTGATGCCCACCTTTCAAGGGGGCGATCTGCTCGATTTCAGAAAATGGTTTCAGGAGCGCCTCTCCCAGGTTTCGTACATAAAAAAGATCGGGCCCGGAGCTCGAGTGGTCATCTGTTTTGTGGTCGAAAAGGATGGTTCGCTTTCGTTGCACGAGGTGGTGGAGTCTAACGACTCTCACCTGCTGGGGGCTGTACTCCAGACCCTGAGCGAATCCCCGCGCTGGGAGCCCGGAAGGACCGGATTGGGAGAGTTGATGCGTGTTCGCTACACGATGCCTATCGAGGGTGCAAGTATTGATACTTGGACGCCTACCTCCTACGAAAATTCCCATAAACCCAACACCAAGGGGCAAACCCCGAGTACGCTGCATCAACCTCACGCATCCTACGGCTATTGATTCTGTCCTTTAGGAAAAAGAAACCAATTAAAGATAAGTGAATATGAAACGACTGATTTTGATTTTTTCGGCCTTGTGGCTCCTTGCGGCCGTGGTGCCCGCGGAGGCCAAGAACGATTCGCTGAAGATGGCCAAAAAGGCCGAGAAAAAACACGAACGCGAGGAACGTGAACGCATTCACGAGATTGAACGCTTGGCCCAGCCTCACTTCAAAGGGGGCGACATTGACAAGTTCGAGACTTGGGTAGTAGCTAACCTAAAATTCGATTTTGGAACCCTACCCCCCGATACTCCCCATGTACGAGTGGAGGTTCCGTTCTATGTCGAGGCTGATGGTTCTACTTCGCTGTGTGACGAGGAGACATCCAGCAAGCAACTCTATCCTCACTTGGTTTTTGAGATAGAACGAGTTATCCTCTTCTCGCCCGAATGGGAGCCTGGTCATGATTTGTTAGGAAATCCCATACGTTCGCGCCAGTTATTGGCCCTTACGCTCCAAAATCATAGCTATATTGGACCTCCGGTTGCACCCCATGCACCCGCTCCGCGTCCGGTTCCGAAACCCACCCCGCGTCCGGCTCGAAGAGGCCGTTGATGTCATGGAAGAGCAGCGAAAAACCGATGAGCGCTTTATGCGCCATGCTCTTTTGGAGGCCCGCGAGGCGTTGAAACAACGCGAGGTACCAATTGGTGCGGTGGTGGTGGCGGGCGACCGTATCATCGGTCGTGGACACAATCTGGTGGAGATGTTGATGGATGCCACGGCTCATGCCGAGATGCAGGCCCTGACTGCCGCTGCCTCGACCCTTGGAGGAAAGTACCTCAAGGAGTGTACCCTCTATGTGACGGTAGAACCTTGTGTGATGTGTGCCGGAGCAATTGCTTGGAGTCAGGTAGGACGTGTGGTGTGGGGTGCCGACGACCCCAAGAAGGGGCACCGTTGCTATTCGGAACAGATCTTCCACCCGAAAACCGAAGTGGTGAGGGGGATATTGAAGGAGGAGTGCGAGCAGTTGATGAAGGATTTTTTTGCCGACCTTCGCCGATAAAAATTTGTCTGTCGCAAAAATATTACTACATTTGCAACTAATTTTGCGCCCAAATCAGCCGAACTTTGTAAAAATAGAGTTGGAGAGCTGTTTCTAAGGCAATAAAAAAGAGGGAAAGATAGTTTAAGAAAGTAGAAACCTAATAAAATTAAGAAAATGAAAAAACTGTTTTTGACGATTGTGGCTATGGCAGCTGTATGTTCGTTGTCGGCCCAAAGTGTTTCGGAGTTGTGCTCGCAGGGTATCGCTGCTCACAATGCCAAGGATTATGCTGCAGCGGCAGCCGCTTTCGAGCAGGCTATCGAACTCAGCGATGGGGGCGATGACGCCAATATTGCTAAGCAGAACCTTCCGAACTGCTATTTCCGTCTGTCGCAGGCCGAGGTTAAGGTGAAAAACTATGAGAAAGCGTTGGAGTATGCCAATCAGGCTTATGAGTTGGCTTTGCTCTACGATGTTCCCAAGGTGGAGGCCAATGCCAAGCGTATGTTGGGTATGATCTATCAGGCTCAGGGTGGCGAGGCTTTCAACGCCAAGGATTATGCCACGGCTGCCGAGATCTTCGCCAAGGGTTATGAGGCCGATCCCCGCAACGCGCAGATGGCCAACTGGCTGGGTACTTGCTACTGCGAGTTGGGTCAGTATGCCGAGGGTTTGGCTATCCTGAATAAGGTGGCCGGCAACCCCAACCCCAAGTATGCCGAGCAGGCTGCCGAGGCTCAGAACCTTGTGAAGCTCTATACGAACAATATGGTAGCCGGTTTCCAGCAGAACGGAGACTTTGATGGTATGATCTCTGCGGCTGAGCAGATGCTCGCTTCGGAGCCCGAGAACGCTGTGGCCTTGAAGATCCGTGTACAGGCTTATGAGGGTAAGAAGGATCTCAATAAGGTGATCGAGCTTGCCGAGGCTGCTGCTCTGGCTCAGACCGATGCCGAGGATGCCAGCTTCCTCTACTACCTGCTGGGTTCGGCCTACAACGCCAAGGAGATGAAGCCCCAGGCGATCGCTGCCCTGCAGAAGGTAACCGCCGGCCCCTCGATGGAGGCTGCCCAGGCTGCTTTGGCCGAGCTGACGAAGTAATTCGAGAGGGTTTATCCCTGGAAATAATTTCCCCGGAAGGTGGTCTTTATACCGCTCTTCCGGGGAAAATCTTTTTTAGCGTAGGATCAACTCTTCGAGCCGAACTTTGGGAACATGGTGGATACCCGCCTCATCGCGCCAATAGGCGTGAGCCTCGTCGGCCGAAATCTCCTCCAAAAGAATTTTTTCGGTCCCCTTGCCGATGGCCAGGATAAGCAATGGTTCGTAGGGGAGGTCGAGGGCCGAGCGCACTGCCTCCTTGTCAAAGGCCCCGATGCAGATGCCGTTGAGGCCGATCTCCACGGCCTGCAGGAGCATCGTTTGGGCCGAGATCCCGAGATCGACGCTCACATAGCGATCCTCGGCAACGGTTGAGCAGATGACCACAAAGGCACGGGGCTCGGTGCCAGGAAAGGGGAGCCCGAGGTGGGGGAGTGCTCCGCCCAACTTGATGTGTGGCAATACTTTCATGGCTTCGTCCGCGAGTACGGGGCGAAAGCGCAATACCTGCTGATTGCGGGCCGAGGGGATGCGCGTGTTCACCGCGATGATACGGTGCAACTGATCCTCGCGCACCTGAAATGCGGGGTCGTAGCCGCGGTGGCTGCGGTTCTTCAGCAGCAACTTCGCGAGTCCGCCCACGGCCTTGCGATTGCTCGAGGAGGTTTTTTCGCGCCACTCCTCCATCTTCTTCTCCAAATAGTTGTCCGCCATACTCTCTCCTCTTTTTATATTCTATACCTCTTCTCCCAAACTTGGGGAAGAATCCGATTCCCCCTTAAAATGCATAGCCGACAATATCGGAGGCATAGGTGCTCCAATATTCAGCACTCTTATATGTATAAACCGACTCGTTCGGTACATAAATTTTACGATCGGGAGCATTTTCATCAAACATGCCCTGATTCCCTTCCGGAGGGGTTGTCGGAAGGCAATAGATACTTGTTAAGCTGCTACAACCACGGAAAGTATAATCTCCGATTCGGGTAATAGCCTCATGGATAGTCATGGTTGTTAAGCTGCTGCAATTTCGAAAGACATTGACACCGAGTCTCTGGACAGAGCGAGGAATCGTGAAACTTTTCAAATTGACACAATCAGAAAAAGTTAAATCTCCAAGATTGCTAACCCCGTTGGGAATATCGATGCTTGTTAGGTTATCACAGCTTTCAAACGCAGAGCTTTGGATGTTGGTAACACTATTGGGAATTTGAATCTCCGTAACGGTGTTACAATTCCTAAATGCCTCACTCGGAATGGTGGTGATATTATTCGAGAGGGTTACATTGGCTAAATCGTAACAATCGGTGAAGACTCTGGAGCCAAGAGTGGTGACACTATTCGGAATCGAGATATTGGCCAGGTGGTAGCATCCGCAGAAGGCTCCGTATCCGATGGATTCAACCCCGTTGGGGATGTGGGCTTCAATCAGATTTCGGCTATAGGCAAATGCCTCCCGACCAATCAAGCTGGCCTTTTCGGGGATGGTTATGTGGGTCAGAGTCGAAGAGTTGTAGAATGCTTTCTCGCCAATTTGGCTTACCTCTCCGTCGAAGATGATTACACCCTGGCCGTTTTCATAGGTATTTGATACGATATTGGCTCCGAATACACTGCTCGAACTGGGGGAGATAACGGCTCCGTCCGAGGCGGTGTAGTAGATTTTCCAACTCTCGGGAACCACGGTATCTTCTCCGGTATCTTCGCCATCCATCGGGTAGATGTAGTCGGCATAGGAGCTCCAATACTTGGCAGCCTTGTAGGCATCCACCGAAGCGTTCGGCACATAAATTTTACGGTCGGAGGCATTGTAATCGAACATATCGGTTTTTCCCGTAGGCGGTGTCGTTGGCCTACAATAGACACTTGTCAGGCTGGAGCAATCACAGAATGCATACTCTCCAATCGAAGTCACGCTATCGGGAATGGTGACGCTTGTCAGGCTGGAGCAATTAAAGAATGCTCCACCTCCAATCGAAGTCACGCTGTTGCCAATTGTGACGCTTGTCAGGCTGGAGCAATTATAGAATGCAGAATGTCCAATCGAAGTCACGCTGTTGCCAATTGTGGCGCTTGTCAGGCTGGAGCAACCTTCGAATGCTTTACTTCCAATCGAAGTCACGCTATCGGGAATGGTGACGCTTGTCAGGCTGGAGCAACTAAAGAATGCATCATATCCAATCGAAGTCACGCTGTCGGGAATAACCAAATCGGTTACTAATTCCCCATTCAAGTAGAGATTCTTTGCATAATAGAGCGGATTTGAATATAGATTATTAAACTCTATTTTACACCAAGCTGCCAAATCGGAGATTTCCACTTTTGTCAGGCCGGTGCAACCCCAGAATGCATCATATCCAATCGAAGTCACGCTGTTGCCAATTGTGACGCTTGTCAGTCTGGAGCAACTAAAGAATGCATACTCTCCAATCGAAGTCACGCTGTCGGGAATAGTGACACTTGTCAGGCTGGAGCAACCACGGAATGCATACTCTCCAATCGAAGTCACGCTATCGGGAATAGTGACACTTGTCAGGCTGGAGCAATTATAGAATGCATAATATCCAATCGAAGTCACGCTGTCGGGAATAACCAAATCGGTTACTAATTCCCCATTCAAGTAGAGATTCTTTGCATAACAGAGCGGATTTGAATCTGAAGAACCAAACTCTATTTTACACCAAGCCGCCAAATCGGAAATTTCCACTTTTGTCAGGCTGGAGCATTGTTTGAATGCATCATATTCAATCTCAGTCACGCTATTGCCAATGGTTACACTCGTCAGGCCGGTGCAATTTCGGAATGCATCATATTCAATCTCAGTCACGCTATCGGGAATGGTAATACTTGTCAGGCCGGTGCAATCACGGAATGCATACAATCCAATCGAAGTCACGCTGTCGGGAATGGTGATACTTGTCAGGCCGGTGCAACCAGAGAATGCTTCCCTTCCAATCGAAGTCACCCCGTCGGGAGTGGTAATACTTGTCAGGCTTTTGCAATATCTGAATGCACAAACTCCAATCGAAGTAACGCCATCAGGAATCGTAACACTTGTCAGGTTGCTGCAATCCTCGAATGCTTGCTTTCCTATCGAAGTCACCGGGCCATCAAAAAGAATTACACCTTGTCCGTCTTCGTAGGTATTCGACACGATGTTGGCTCCAAAACCGGTTGTGTTGCTGGGGGTAATGATCGCCCCATCGGTCGAGGTGTAGTAGATCTTCCAGGTTTCGGGCACCTCCTCTTCTCCATCCATCGGGTAGATGTAGTCGCGGTAGTCAATCCAACCCTCGGCCGACTTGTAGGCATTCAGCGAGGCGTTGGGAACAAAGATCTTCGCATCTTGGGGGATTCCCGAGAAGGTGGTGGCACCCCACCAACTGTTGAGGAGCATGGTGGGCGGGGTCGTGGGGTGGAAGTAGATCTCGCGCAACACGCTGCAATCGCCAAACGAGGCATCGTCTACCAAGGTAACCGAGGCGGGCACCGTGAGGGTGGGCAGCGAGGAGCAGGCCGAGAAGGCTTGCAACTTGATCTGTTCAACCTTCTCACCGATATGGACCGATTTCAGCGCCGAGCAGCCCATAAACATCTTCTCCTCAATGACGGTCAGGTTGTTCGAGAGGGTGACACTCTCCAAGTTGTTGCAGTAGGTAAAGACCTGCCAACTGAGTTCGGTTACCGAGTTGGGAATCGCCATAGTGGTCAGGCTATCGCACTCGTAGAAGACACCGCTGCCGATCGTGGTCAGCCCCTCGGGCAGGGTGATCTCCTTCAGAAGGGTACAGCCGTAGAAGGCATCCGTACCGATGCTTTTCAGCGTGGAGGGCAACTGCACACTCTCCAGCGAGGTACAACTCATGAAGGCCTGGTTGCCCAGCAGGGTGATCCCCTCGGGCAGGGTGATCGAACGCAGGGTCTCGCAAGTGCGGAAGGCCGTGGCTCCCACATACTTTGCGGGGCCGTTGAGCAGGATCACGCCCCGGCCGTTTTCGTAGGTGTTCGACACCACCTCGGCTCCAAAGCCATACTCCTCGTCGTAGTATCCGCTAAGCGTCGGGGTAACCACCTTCCCGTCGGTCGTGGTGTAGTAGATCTTGCACAACTCGGGATCGACCTCTTCCCCATCCATCGGGAAGATCGCATCGGCATAATCGCTCCAATATTGAGCACTCTTGTAAGCCTCAACCGAAGCGTTGGGCACATAGATTTTGCGGCCGGAGGCGTTATTCCCAAACATCGAATACCCTCCTGCAGGAGGAGTTACAGCATCACAATATACCTCGGATAATTTTGAGCAATAGTTGAACGCGTGAGCAGAAATAGAGGTTAAATTGCTTCCCAAGTGCACTGTGGTAAGATTGTTGCAATAGTAGAATGCTTGATGCATAATCTCGGTTACATTATCCGGAATCACTATTTCGGTCAGTTTGCAATCTTGGAAACAAGAAGGACCAATAGCAATCACCGAATCAGGAATTACAAAGTCGCTCATGCCGGCAGGAGCCACCCCTTTCAAGACCCCATTATCAATCAGCCAACGGCCATCATCTGTTGCATACTTGCCACTAAAAGCCACCAACTTCGAGCAACCCATAAATGCAACACCTAATGAGGTAACGCTCTCGGGGATATGGATACTGGTTAATGCAGAACAATCACTGAACGCCCAATCCTCAATTGTAGTAATGGTATTGGGCATATATACCGTTGTGAGAGTATTTCCGCACATCGCATCTTCCCCAATTTGGGTAACATATTGGGGAATACTATATTCTGTCAAACCGGCAGGGGCAAAGGCAACCAGCTTGTCGCCAATCATCAAGAATCGGCCATCTTCCGAGGCATATTTACCTGAAAAATTAAGCAATCCTGAGCAAGCTCTAAAAGGTTGGCGTCCAAACTCGGTTAAACTATCGGGCAGACTTATATGGGTTAAAGCAACACATCCGCAATACGCATCTTGCTCGATTGAGATAACTCCCTCGGGAATATTTACATCAGTCATGTAATAACTGGAGAAATAAGCCATAACGCCAATATTGGTGACACTATTGGGAATTGTCATTGATAATAGGTTATATCTATATGCAAAGCTATATCTACCAATAGTTTTTACCTCCCCATCAAACGTAATCACGCCTTTCCCATTTTCATAGGTGTTTGATACAATGTTGACCCCGAAACCGGTGGCATCATAAGGCTCCACGATATTCCCATCGGTCGAGGTGTACCAAATTTCATTGGATGCGGGCCCCGTAGGTTTGGGTTCGTAGTCGTCGGCCTGCTCGGGGGTCTTGCCGTCGGACATAATATAAAGGTATTTGCCCTCGAGGTCGAACCAGATATCGAAGACTCCGGCATGGGTCGGCTCGATATCCTCGCCATTCAGATCGAGGGGCAGGCGGGCGTCGACCATATCGTGGGTTGTGCGGGTCTGGGCCGAATAGCCATAGGCCACCTCGCGCTCCTCGACATTATACACCTTGAAACGACACCAAAGGGTGAGGCTTACATTCTCGGCCACGAACATACCGCGCTCAAGATCTTCCACAAAGTAGATTTCATCCTCTCCCCCCTGCAACGAACCCGAAAGCATCCAGGTCGGGTCGGGTTCGGGTTCGGGCTCGGGTTCGTTTTCGAGCGTTACGGCGATGGGCTGGGAGTAGGAGATGGTCTCGGCGCCGTCGTTCGTGATGTCGGAGAGGGCGTAGGCGCGGATGTGGTAGGTGGTCCCCTTCTGCAGGGGCAGCGAGGCAGTGAAGCGGCCGTCGGTGCCCAGGGTGGACTCGGTCATCTCGCCTGTGAAGAGGGTCGGTTTCTCCATGGTGCCCCAGCAGAAGCCCACACCGAGGATCTCGCCGCCGCCATCGTCGGCCAGGAGGGCCGAAACGGTTGCGGTGGCCTCATCGACCATGCGCAGGTCGGTTAGCAGGGCCCCCGAGCGGGTGGGGGTGGTGAAGGCCTTGATGGTCGAGAGCATGCGCTCGCGACCGTTGGAGACAAAGGATGCGTAGAAGTAGGGCGATCCGATCTCCAAGCCGGTGATTTGGGCCTCGAAACTGCCGTTGTCGGTGTCGACCAAAATCGTTTGGGTGTCGGGACCCGAGAAGTCGGAGTCGGAGCCCACCAGGAAGCCACACTCCTTGATCTGCGATTGCGCTGTGGCGAACAGACGGCCCGAGAGCATGGCCGACGAACGCAGAATCTCCGAAGCCTCGTCGACAAAGACCTCGGGGGTGTTGTTGATCGCCTCGGGATCCTCCTTGCAGGAGGGGAAAAGAGCCAATACCAAAAGGCTCAATGCCCATATTTTGTAGAAATTTTTCATAACTTTTTCCTAATTGATGGTTCTGATAAGGGGAGGTTTTCGGATTTAGAACATCACGCCGACACCGACATTGAACTCCATGTACTTGAACGAGTTGGTCTGCACACCGGCCGAGAGGGCGAAGATGCCGAAGCGGCCCATCACGCCCAATTCGGCCTCGATGCCCTTGTAGGTGTTCTCCTGGTACTCCACATAGGAGCCGTCTTGACGCTCCCAGGCCAGGACACGCTGACCGTAACCGACACCGCCGTAGAGGTAGAGGGGCTTGGCCACGCGCGCCACATAACCCGCCGTCACGGCCCAGCGCTTCTTCGCGCTCTTGCCCGTGTACCAGGGCATGTGGCCGTCAATGAGTCCGTTTTCGTCGCACGCACCGTGGGTGGAGATAAAGCTGAAGTCGCTCTTCGCACGCAGGAAGGCGCCGTGCTTCTTCACGAAGCCCACCATCAGGCCATAGGCCCCCTGGTTCTTGCCGAAGGAGTATTGGGGCATGATGATGGCGCGGGTGCGCTCCTTGGCGGGCAGCAGCAGGCGCAGGCTGTAGGTGCGGAAGGACTCCAACTTGACCCCCGAGGCCTTGATGTCGTACTCAAAGGGGAGGCAACCGTCGACCTCTACCGGAAGTTTCTTGATTCCGGGAGCCACATAGACCACATAGTGGCCGCCCTTGCGCTCCACCTCGCCCAACTTCCAGGAGGTGGGGAATTTGGCCTTGTCCGAGGCCACATCGACCAGGATCACTGCGGCGGCATTGCCGTTCAGGTCATAGCGCGGGTGAATTTTGGCCGCCATGGCGGTAGGCTCCAGTGCCAACTCTGACTTCACGGTCAGCTCCTGCGCTCTAATCCCGAGAGTTATGAGCATAAATGCAACAACAAATAGCAGTTTTTTCATAAATCTTTATTTTAGGAGTTAATGACATGCTAAGATATGACAAAGATAAGAAAAAGATTTTATAGTTATTCGTTTCTTCTCTGAGAAATGGAGAATAGAGCGACTTTTGGAGAGGTTTTTTTCTAAAATGAAGCGAGAGGACGGGTAGGAGAAGGATTCGTCGTTGATTTCGGCTCAAAAAATAGAAAAGAGAAAAATAATTTTGGCAATTGAAGTCCTAATTCTGAAAATTTTTACTACTTTTGTATTTACGCACAAACTTTAACGAACGAAAAAAGAGAAGAGTATGCAGATAATTCTTTTGTCGGGAGGTTCGGGCAAGCGCCTTTGGCCGCTCTCGAACGGTACGCGCTCAAAGCAGTTTCTGCGCGTGCTAAAATCACCTTCGGGCATCTATGAGTCGATGGTGCAGCGCGTGATGCGTCAGATTGGTGAGGCGGGCCTTGCGGCCGATGTAACCATCGCCACAAGCGAAACGCAGCGCGAGGTGATTACCAACCAGTTGGGAGGCGGAGTTTCGGTAGTAACCGAGCCCGAGCGCCGCGATACCTTCCCCGCCATTGCCCTCTCGGCCGGCTGGCTTGCCCTGGAAAAGGGGTGTAGTCGCGACGAGGTGGTGGTGGTGATGCCCTGTGACCCTTATACCGAGGTGCGCTATTTTGAGACCGTGGGCCGCATGGTTGAGGCCGTGGAGAGCGGTGCTGCCGAACTCGTGCTGATGGGTATTCAGCCCACCTATCCTTCCACAAAATTCGGCTATGTCGTGCCTCGAGTCGGGGAGAGTGGTAAGCCTGTGCAGCGGGTGGCTCGCTTTACGGAGAAGCCTTCGCGTGAGCGCGCCGAGGAGCTCCTGGCCGAAGGGGCCTTTTGGAACGGAGGAGTCTTCGCTTTCCGTTTGGGCTACATGGTCGATATCATCGAAAAATATATCAAGGCGGCCGACTTTGCCGAGTTGCGCAGCCGCTATGGCGAATTTCCCAAGATTAGTTTCGACTACGAGGTGGCCGAAAAGGCGCAGTCGGTGGCTGTGGTTCCCTACGCCGGGGCCTGGAAGGATTTGGGTACTTGGAATAGCTTGGCCGAAGAGTTGCCTGAGCACTGCATGGGCAACGGACATATCGACCCCAAGTGCGAAAATACCCATGTGGTCAATGAGTTGGAGTTGCCGATCCTCTGCGTGGGAGTAAAGGATGTGATCGTGGCTGCTTCGCCCGATGGCATCCTGGTTTGCGATAAAGCGGCCAGCGAGGGTATGAAGTCGGAGGTAGAGAAATTCGATGGCCGTCCCATGTATGAAGAGCGTCGATGGGGTACCTATCGTGTCCTGGGACAGACGGTCTATCCCGATGGCCATCACTCGCTTACCAAACTCCTTCACTTGAATGCCGGTTGCTCGATCAGTTACCAAACCCATGCGCGTCGCGAGGAGGTTTGGACCTTTGTCGATGGCGAGGGTCTTTTGGTGCTCGAGGGTAAGGTGACGAAGGTGGGACGTGGCGATGTGGCCCACATCCGTCGTGGTGAACTCCATGCTGTAAAGGCCCTTACGGATTTGGAGATTATTGAGGTGCAGGCGGGCGACGAATTGGTGGAGGAGGATATCAAGCGCTATCCCTTCGAATTTCCGGCTTTATAGCACTGCTTGAGACTTTTGAATGATTCCCCGAAGAGGCAGCGGCCTTCTCGGGGAATTTTTTTTGTTGTCGCCCAAGTTTTTTTCGATTTAAGCGCGAAAAATTCCGGTCTCGGAAAATGTGGTGATGCTTCGTGGGTGTGGAAAAAGTACAGGGTTTACTTTTGTTTTTTTTGAGTAAAAAATAGGATAAATCCTATAAAATTCATATCTTTGCCAGGTGATAGACAAAAATTCAAATCAAATAATTAATATCAACATGAAGAAGAACTTT
The DNA here is from genome assembly GCA_045614985.1 of Alistipes sp. Classification (GTDB taxonomy): domain Bacteria; phylum Bacteroidota; class Bacteroidia; order Bacteroidales; family Rikenellaceae; genus Alistipes. The sequence goes on from JAZLDX010000006.1 coordinate 103,907, forward strand.
TATTATGCCGCGGCTCTTTTCGCACTCCTCTTTACGGCGTGTGGAAAGGCTCCGCAGACCCAGCAGGCTGTGCCTTACGCCTCGCTGACTCTTACCACCTCCGATGCCGAGATCGAAGCTCGTTTCTCGGCCTCGATCCGTGGCCGTCAGGACATCAACATCATGCCGCAGGTCAGCGGTACCATCTCCAAGGTGTGTGTTACCGAAGGTCAGCAGGTGCGTAACGGTCAGACGCTTTTTGTTATCGACCAGGTGCCCTACCAGGCGGCCCTCCGTACGGCTGAAGCCAATGTGCAGGCTGCCGAGGCTGGAGTGGCCACGGCCCAGCTCACCTACGACAGCAAGAAAGAGCTCTTTGCCAAGAATGTCGTATCGGAGTATGATTTGCGTCTTGCCGAGAATGAACTCTTGACGGCCAAAGCGACTCTGGCGCAGGCCGAGGCTCAGGAGGTGAACGCTCGCAACAGTCTGGGCTATACGGTGGTGAAGGCCCCTGCAACCGGCGTAGTGGGAACGATTCCCTATCGTGTGGGAGCCTTGGTGGGTCCCTCAATGTCTCAACCCCTTACTACGGTGTCAGACAATTCACAGATGTATGTCTACTTCTCGATGAACGAGACGGCGCTGCTGAATATGTCGCGCAATGAGGGTTCGATGGAGGCTGCGCTGAAAAATCTGCCCAAACCGTTGTTGCAACTCAGTGACGGTTCGTTCTATTCCGAGCAGGGTGTCATCGAGTCGATCAGTGGTGTGATCGACCCCACGACGGGTTCGATCTCGGTGCGTGCCGTTTTCCCCAATCCGGGCCGTCTGCTCCATAGTGGAGCCTCGGGCAATGTGGTTTTAAGACACCTGAACAAGAACTGCATCGTAATCCCCTGCATCGCCACCTACGAGTTGCAGGACAAGGTCTTTGTCTATGCCGTGGAGGATGGCAAGGCCACCTCGAAGATGATCGAGGTAATTAAACTCGATGGCAAGAGTTACATCGTTAAGCGTGGCCTTTCGGTCGGTGAGGTGATCATCACCGAGGGCGTTTCGATGTTGCGCGAGGGTACCCCTGTGGTGCTTGAGAGTGATGTAAACGCCGCTGCTGCACCTGCCGAGGAGCAGCCTGCAACCCCCGCAGCCGAGAATCAAGAACCCAATGAGTAAGCGCGTATGAATCTGAAACATTTTATTGACCGTCCGGTACTTTCGACGGTCATCTCGTTGCTCATCATGTTGGCCGGCATCGTCAGTTTGATGATGTTGCCCATCGAGCAGTATCCCAATATCGCTCCTCCGACGGTGGTGGTGCGCACCTCCTATCCGGGAGCTTCGGCCGAGACGATTCAGAAATCGGTGGTTGCCCCCCTTGAGGAGCAGATCAATGGTGTGCAGGATATGACCTACATGACCTCATCGGCATCGAATGCCGGTGGTGTCTCGATCACGGTCTACTTTAAGCAAGGAACCGACCCCGATATGGCGGCGGTGAATGTGCAGAATCGCGTATCGCGTGCCACCTCGGTGCTTCCGGCCGAGGTAAACAAGGTGGGTGTTCAGGTCTTCAAGCGTCAGAGTTCGATGATCAAAGTGCTGGGAATCACCTCGCCCGATGATACCTACGACGAGTCCTTCCTGGCCAACTACTTTATGAATAACATTCAGCCCAAGATATTGCGTATCAACGGTGTGGGTGAGTGTAATACGCTGGGAGCCAAGTACTCGATCCGTATCTGGATGAAGCCCGATATCATGGCGCAGTACAACCTGGTACCTTCGGATATCACGAACATTCTCAACGAGCAGAATATCGAGTCCTCGACGGGTAACCTGGGTGAGGATTCTGACAATACGTTCCAGTACACGATGCGCTATACGGGTCGCAAGGTAACGCCCGAAGAGTTCGAGGAGTTGGTGATCCGTTCGCTCTCGACCGGTGAGGTTTTGCGTTTGAGGGATGTAGCCCGCGTGGAGTTCGGACAGGAAAATTACGCCTATTCGGGTGAGATCAATGGTCACCCAGGTGTCGCCTCGATGATCTACCAAACGGCTGGATCAAATGCTACCGAGATCCTGAAAAACATCGACAAACTCCTTGAGGAGGAGCAGAAGAAGGCTCCCGCAGGCATTGAGTTTGTTTCGATTCAAGATGTCAACGACTTCCTCTTTGCTTCGATTCACGAGGTGATCAAGACCCTCTTCGAGGCTATTATCCTCGTAATTTTGGTGGTCTATATCTTCTTGCAGGATCTGCGTTCGACGATCATTCCTTTGGTGTCGATCATCGTCTCGTTGGTGGGAACCTTCGCCTTTATGATCGTGGCAGGCTTCTCGATCAACCTGCTGACCCTCTTTGCCTTGGTATTGGTAATTGGTACGGTGGTCGATGATGCCATCATTGTGGTCGAGGCTGTGCAGGCACGCTTTGATTTGGGCTACAAATCCTCCTATATGGCTACGGTCGATGCCATGGGAGGTATTACCTCGGCCATCATCACCTCGTCGTTGGTCTTCATGGCCGTGTTCCTCCCCGTGTCGATGATGGGCGGTACGTCGGGTGTCTTCTATACGCAGTTCGGTATTACGATGGCTGTGGCCGTGGCAATCTCGGCGTTGAACGCACTGACCCTCTCACCGGCTCTCTGTGCCATGATCTTGAAACCCTATGTGGACGAAGAGGGGGTAGAGAAAGAGAACTTTGCATCGCGTTTCCGCAAGGCCTATAACACGGCCTTCGGTGCTATGACCAAGAAATATCAGTTGGGAGTGAAACTCTTTATCAAGAGTAAAACGCTGCTTTGGGGTACGCTGTTGGTGGCTTTCGTTGCGATGGTCTACCTCTTTATGACCACCAAGACGGGTCTGATCCCCTCGGAGGATCAGGGTACGGTGATGGTCAATGTTACTGCAACCCCCGGATCGACCCTCGAGGAGACCCGCAAACTGATGGATCAGGTCGAGGAGCGTATCGCTTCGCTACCCCAGGTGCGTATCTACGACAAGGTGGCCGGTTACGGTCTGTTGGCCGGTCAGGGCTCGTCGTATGGTATGCTCATCGTCAAGATGAAGGATTGGTCGTTGCGCCCCGAGAAGACGGATCATGTGGATTATGTCAGCCAACAGATCATGGCCCTTTGTGCCGATATTAAAGATGCACAGATCGTAGCCATCGTGCCGCCGATGATCTCTGGTTATGGTACTTCGAGTGGTTTCTCGATGCACTTGCAGGATCTCAACGGTGTGGATATTCGTGACTTCTACAATGTGGCGATGCAGTATATCGGGGCGTTGAATCAGCGACCCGAGATCAAGATGGCCTACACGACTTACAATGTCAACTTCCCGCAGTATATGGTGGAGGTTGATGCTGCGAAGTGCAAGCGTGCCGGGGTCTCGCCAGCCGATGTGCTCTCCACGATTGGAGGTTACTACGGAGGTCAGTATGTCTCGAACATGAATCGCTTTTCGAAGGTCTATCGTGTGATGATCCAGGCCGAGGCCGAGCACCGCAAGGATGTCGAGTCGCTCGACAACATCTATGTGCGTGTGGATGGTCAGATGGCTCCGGTGAGCCAGTTCGTTACGCTGGAGAAGGTCTATGGTCCCGAGACGATGAACCGCTTCAATATGTATAACTCGATTGCTGTAAATGGCGAGGCCGCCGAGGGCTATTCGTCGGGTGATGCCATTCGCGCCATCAAGGAGGTGGCTGCCGAGGTATTGCCCCGCGGCTATGGCTATGAGTTTGCTGACTTGACGCGCGAGGAGGAGGGTACCGCTAACAATGCTTTGGTTATCTATGGCATCTGTTTCTTGCTGATCTACCTCCTGTTGGCTGCTCTTTATGAGAGTTATTTCATCCCCTTCGCTGTCTTGCTGACCGTGCCGGTGGGTCTGATGGGTTCGCTCCTCTTTGCCCAGCTCTTCGGCTTGGAGAACAACATCTACCTCCAGACGGGTATGATTATGATCATCGGTCTTTTGTCGAAGACGGCTATCCTGATTACAGAGTTTGCCACGGAGCGTCGCTTGAGCGGCATGACGCTTGCCCAGGCTGCTGTTTCAGCCGCCAAGGCGCGTTTGCGTCCCGTGTTGATGACCGTTTCGACTATGATCTTCGGTATGTTGCCGCTGATGTTCGCTTCGGGTGTGGGTGCCAACGGTAACTCCTCGCTCGGTACGGGTGTTGTGGGCGGTATGCTGATTGGAACGGCAGCCCTGCTCTTCCTCACGCCGGGTCTGTTCATCTTCTTCCAATGGTTGCAGGAGAAGGTAAAGCCTGTACACATTACCAACAACCCCGATTGGGCCATCCAAGCCGAGATCGAGGAGGTAAACAAAGTGCTCAACGATGATAATAAGGAGTAACGAGTTATGAGACGAATTTTGATTTTTTGCACCGTGGCCCTCATGGTGGGTTGCGGCATTTATAAGCCCTATTCGCGTCCCGAGGTAAAGACCGAAGCCCTCTACGGGGTGGAGTATGAGACGACGGATACCACCTCGCTGGCCGACCTGGGCTGGCGCGATCTCTTCACTGACCCCTACCTGCAGCAGCTTATCGAGCGGGCCCTGGAGAACAACAGCGACCTGCAAACGGCCCACCTGCGTGTGGAGGAGGCCCGTGCCACACTGAAGTCGGCTCGCCTGAGTTTCTTGCCCTCGTTCAACCTGTCGCCCAATGGTGGAATCTCGAGCTTTGCGGGCAATTCGAGCGGTTGGACCTATTCGGTTCCTCTGAACGCCTCGTGGCAGATCGACCTCTTTGGAGGAATCAACAATGCCAAGCGCAAGGCCAAGGCAACCTTCTACCAGTCGCAGGAGTATCGTCAAGCGGTGCGCACGCAACTCATTGCCGGGGTTGCCAACGCCTACTATACGCTTTTGATGCTCGACAGCCAGTTCGAGGTGACCAAGCGCACGGCCGAATCGCTTCAGCAGAGTGCCGAGACGATGGCTGCCATGATGCAGGCCGGTATGACCAACCGTGCGGGCGTGGCGCAGATCGAGGCGGCCTACTTCTCGGCCAACACCTCGCTCTACGACCTTTCGCACTCGATTCTTCAGGCGCAAAACGCCCTCTGTCTGCTCTTGTGTGAGATCCCGCACGAGATCGAACGCGGGGTGCTTTCGACGCAGGAGTTGCCCGAGTCGTTGGCTACGGGACTTCCGGTGCGCTTGCTCTCGAACCGCCCCGATGTGCGTATGGCTGAGTACTCGCTCATGCAGGCCTACTATGCTACGGCTGCCGCTCGTTCAGCCCTCTATCCGACCCTTACCCTGAGCGGAACCCTCGGCTGGACAAACAATGCCGGTTCGGCCATTGTGAACCCGGCGGAGATCCTCCTCTCTGCAGCCGGATCGCTCGTGGCTCCGATCTTCAACGCGGGCAAGGCGCGTGCCCAACTTAAGATTGCCAAGGCACAGCAGCAGGAGGCGCAGATTGCCTTCCAGCAGTCGCTCCTCAATGCCGGTTCGGAGGTCAACGAGGCGTTGTCGCAATGCCAAACGGCACGAGCCAAGCGCAAGTGGCGCGAACAGCAGATTGCCGCTTTGGAGTCGGCCTACGAGAGTACCCAACTCTTGATGAAGCACGGTTCGACCACCTATTTGGATGTGTTGACGGCCGAGCAAAACCTCCTCTCGGGCAAGATCTCGCAGATCACCGACCGTTTCGATGAGATTCAAGGAACCATCAACCTCTACTCCGCGCTGGGTGGAGGTCGTGATGAGGCGGCCTATGAGGCTCCGAAGGATAAGAAGGCTGAGCGCGTAACTCGACGCGAAGAGAAGCGTAAGAGATAGTAAGGTAAAGCCCTTTTTTCAGGCGAGTGGCAGGAAAAGCTCCTGCCGCTCGCCTTTTTTTATTGAAAAAATGGGTGTCTTTGGTGTCGTAACGATACTTTTGTTACGACAGCAACCTTGTTGTTACAAAAAAACGAAGAATCTGCATCTCTCTCATTTCTTTTTCGTATCTTTGTGCAAATAGCAAAATGCAACTATGAATACGAAAGATATGAAATTCGAGACTCGCCAGATTCATGCGGGTTTGAAGGCTGATGAGCCTACCGGTTCGCGTGGCGTGGCGATCTATCCCACGGCCGCCTATCGCTTCCAAAATTGCGATCACGCGGCCCGTCTCTTCGAGTTGAGCGAGGCGGGTAACATCTACACGCGTCTGCAAAATCCCACCACCTCGGTCTACGAGGAGCGCATTGCCGCCCTCTACGGAGCGGTTGGGGCGTTGGCCGTTTCGTCGGGCATGTCGGCTATTCTGCTCACTATCCTCTCGTTGGCCCAAAAGGGGGATAATATTGTCGCTTCGCCCTATCTCTATGGCGGTACCTATAACCAATTCCGCCACTCGCTTGATAAATTGGGAATCGAGGTGCGTATTGCCGAGAGCCTTGAGGCTGCCGATTTCGAAAAATTGGTCGATGACCGCACGAAGGCTCTCTATGTGGAGTCGATGGGGAACCCCACCTGCACGGTACCCGATCTGGAGGCCTTGGCAGCGGTGGCCAAACGCAACGATGTGCCCTTTGTGGTGGACAATACCTTTGGTGCCGCGGGTTACCTCTGCAACCCCTTCGATTGGGGGGCTAATATTGTGGTCGATTCGGCCACGAAGTGGATCAACGGCCACGGAACGGCCATGGGCGGTGTGATTGTCGATGGCGGTAACTACAATTGGCGCAATGGAAAATTCCCGCAGATTGACGGCCCCTCCGAGGGGTATCATGGGCTGAATTTGGCCGACAATTTCGGAGCAGCTGCCTTTGTGGCCAAGTGCCGTGTGGATGGCCTGCGCGACTTCGGCTGTTGCCCCTCGCCCTTCGATGCCTATCTCATGCTGATCGGTTTGGAGACCCTTTCGTTGCGTGTAAAGCATGAGGTGGAGTCCACCTGGCGGCTGGCCGAGTATTGCCGCAACCACCCCCTGGTGGAGCGGGTGAGCTTCGTGGGCTTTGAGTCGCACCCAAGTTGTGAAAATGCCAAGAAATACTACCGCTATGGTTCATCGGCCGTCTTCGCCATCGAACTCAAGGGTACGCTGGAGAGTACGGTGCGCTTTGTTGAGCACCTGAAGTTGGCGGCCCACATGACCATGATCGGTGATTCGATCACGGTGGTGACCCACCCGGCATCGACCACCCACAAGCAACTCTCGGACGAGGATCTGCGGGCCGCGGGCGTAACCCCCACGTTGCTGCGTATCTCGCTCGGTTTGGAGCATGTCGATGACCTGATTGCCGACTTCGACCAGGCATTTCGAACTTTGGAAGAATAAATTTTTACCCTTCAGCCGACGATTATTTCATGGAGCCACTGAATTTCCACTCCCCAACCCCTTTCCATTTGGAGCGCGGGGGTGTACTCCCTTCGCTTGAGATTGCCTACCATACCTACGGGACGATGAACCCTGCGGGGGACAATGTGGTATGGGTTTGCCATGCTCTTACGGCCAATTCGGAGGTGGCCGATTGGTGGCCTCACACGGTCGAGTCCGGGCGATTCCTGGACCCCTCGCGCCACTTTGTGGTTTGTGCCAACATCTTGGGTTCGCACTACGGAACTACGGGCCCGTTGCACACGAATCCGGCGACGGGGGAGCCTTGGTATGCTGATTTCCCGAAACTTACCATGCGCGATGTGATTCGTGCGCATCGCCTCTTGGCAGACCACCTCGGAATCCGAAAAATCAAAGTGTTGATTGGAAGTTCGGTGGGAGGTTTTCAGGCTGTGGAGTGGGCCGTTTCGGAGCCCGAATTTATCGAACGCCTGGTCTTGATCGCCACGGCGGCAAAGGCTACTCCCTGGCAGATTGCCATCGACCAGACACAGCGCATGGCCATTTTGGCCGACCAAACCTACGGTGAGAAGCGTCCCGATGCCGGCTTGGCAGGGATGGCTGCGGCGCGTGCCATCGGTCTGCTGACCTATCGCGGCCCCGAGGGCTACAACCTCACGCAGCAGGAGCTGGATTCGGCTCCCCGCTACGAAGGATTCCGGGCCTGTACCTACCAAAGTTATCAGGGTGAAAAACTCTGCCGTCGTTTCGATGCCTACTCCTATATGGCGATCCTCGATACCTTCGATACCCACGATGTGGGGCGCGGGCGTGGCGGGGTGGCTGAGGCCTTGAAGCGTATCACGGCCCGAACCCTGGTCGTGGGGATTACCACCGACCTGATCTTCACCCCCGAGGAGATGCGCGAACTCTCGGCCCAAATTCCCGAGAGCTCCTACCACGAAATCGCATCGCCCTTCGGCCACGACGGCTTCTTGGTCGAACACGAGCAGTTGAATCAAATCCTTATGCCTTTTTTGGTATAGTGATTTCAGCCTTTGATATCTTCTTTGATAACAGCAGGGGCTGTCCGATCATCGGACAGCCCCTGCTGGTTGATTGGGTGTGATTATTTTTTCTGCGGTGTAGCGATCGACTCGCGCATTTGCGTGTCGGCCATCACGTTCTTCATCTTGTAGTAATCCATGATCCCAAGGTTCCCGTTGCGGAAGGCTTCGGCCATGGCCAGGGGTACTTCGGCCTCTGCCAAAATCACCTTAGCGCGAGCATCCTGCGCCTTGGCTTTGTTCTCCTGCTCCAGGGCGACGGCCATGGCACGGCGCTCCTCGGCCTTGGCTTGGGCGATGTTCTTGTCGGCCTCGGCCTGATCCATCTGAAGCTGTGCTCCGATGTTCTTGCCTACATCAATATCGGCGATGTCGATCGAGAGGATCTCGAAAGCCGTACCGGCATCTAGACCCTTGTCGAGTACCACGCGAGAAATCGAGTCGGGATTTTCCAAGACGATCTTATGCGACTCGGCCGAACCGATCGACGAGACGATACCCTCGCCGACACGCGCCAATACGGTTTCTTCACCGGCACCACCCACCAACTGCTTGATGTTGGCTCGCACCGTGACACGTGCCTTGGCGATAAGCTGAATACCATCCTTGGCCACGGCTGCGACAGGAGGTGTATTGATCACCTTGGGGTTTACCGACATCTGCACCGCCTCGAAGACGTCGCGACCCGCCAGATCGATGGCTGTCGCCATCTTGAAGTCGAGCATGATATTGGCCTTCTGGGCCGATACGAGGGCGTGAACAACGCTCGTAACATTTCCTCCGGCCAGGTAGTGGGCTTCCAATTCGTTGGGGTTGAGTTTTAGTCCCGCCTTGGTTGATTCGATCATTGACGAGACGATGATCGAGGGGGGTACCTTGCGCCAACGCATCAGCACGAGTTGCAGCAGGCTGATGTGTACACCCGACACCAAGGCCGAGAACCACATGCCCATCGGAATAAAGTAGAAGATCAGCCATAAGGCGATAAAGCCCAAAAAGATAGCAAGGGCCAAGAATCCCATCTCCATAATTTTCTATTTTTTGTTAATGAATTATTGAATCACTTTAACGATGATATTGCTGTTTTCGTAGCCCACCACCTCTACCTCACAGTGCGGATCGGCATAGCCACTCAGAAGTTTGGCTTCGTAGATCTTTCCCTCGATCTCGACCGTTCCCATGGGCGAAAGGCGCGAGAGGGTGCGACCGCGCGTGCCGAGGGCTACCTGCTCTTCAATGGGAGCCGATGGAGTAGCGTCGAGTTCTTGCTTCAAGGCCAGGCGTTGCCATGTATTTGACCGCAACGAGAGAATGATGGTCAGCAGAACCAAAAGAACCTCCGAGGCGACAACAATCCAACCGATCGTCGGGCCAAAATTGATGAAACCCAAGTAGATGGCCACTCCGCCGCAGATCAGCGACAAGATGCCCGAGAGGGTAACACCGGGTAGGAGTACCAATTCGGCCACCAAAAAAAGAATGGCTAACAGAATCAAAACAATAATCGTAATCATAGGTTTTGTTTTTTAGGTATTCAGCTTTTAACAAATAGCTTTCAGCCGTTATACTTAAATCATTTTTCTTTGTGTTGAGGCTGTTTCTATGTCGGTTGGTTAGTTCTCCTCTACCACCTTCACGGTCAGCGATCCATCCTTAAGGCGGATCTTGCGAGCGAGTTCTTCAGCAGCTGTCGGGTCTGAGAAGCCTCCGATACGGAAGGTCGAACCCATGCGGCTGATCTCCTGCCCAGGTGCTGCTTCGCGGATCACCCCTCGCACTTCATCCGAAAGAAGATCTGTGCCGCTGATTTCGATGCGGAGTATTGTAGCACTCTCCTCGGATGATACCTCTTCGCGCTTGCCATCCGCCCAGCGCACCACCACGGGCATCTTGAACCCCTTGGCCGTAAGTTGCTCACAGGCCAGGCGAGCTTCGGTTAGGGTGGCAAAACCTCCGGTGAAGTAGATGTAGCGACCGCCCTCTTGCAAGAGGTAGAGGGGTTCTACCCCTCGGAAGATATTGGCCTGCTGACGATAGCGCGAATCCATGAGTCGGATGCGGTAGATTGTTCCCGTTTCATAGACAGTACACTCCGGAACGGAGTAGGTCGTATAACTCACCTTTTTCGGGAATTCGATCGAGGCGTAGTCCAACAGATGGCGACGCTCGGGGCTGATGCGGGGGAGTCGGAACTCCACCGAGGCGAGGTAATCGGCCTCTTGTTGTAACGAGTCGCGTGCCGAGAAGAGATGGCAGGCGGAGGCAACTTCCATCTCGCAACTCACCAGGGCCCGCTTCTCGATAAAGTAGTCCACCAAGGCATCCGAGGCAAATTCCCCCTCTTCGGCATCGGCCTCGCGCTGTGCTTCGTTCAGCCGTTCGATCTGACTTTCTAACAGCAGATCGCAGTTGATCCGATCGAGCAGGTAGGCGTAGGCATAACTCTTGTGGTCGAAGATCGGCTCCCATAACTCACGAAGTCGGCTATCGAGCGTGTTGTTTGCCATGAGCAACGAGTCCATTTGGTCGTAGAGAGCATCGGCTTCGCCTTGCTCGGTTGCGAGGAGGTGTTGCTGTTGCTTCTCAAGCAGCAGGGCGTAGTTCTCGGCATATTGCTCGATGCATTGTGCCGCGTCGCGCTCTTGCTCCTGCATTTGGCAAAGCAGGGCGTAGTCGGATGCGGGAAGCTCCCCACGGAAACAGGCGTTGGCCGTCAGATAACGCTTTTGGGGCTCCTCTTCGTAGTTGCGGTTTTTCTCCTTCTCTTCGTCGGGTTGTGAGGCTGTCGGTTGTTCCCAATGCTTTAGCAACCAGTCGTGCTCCAAGGCTTTGAGTTGCTGGTCAAGCGTGCGCTTTTCGCTTTGTAGGGCCATGCTTTGCGACTCGAGGTTTAGAATCGTTGCCGTATGCTCATCGCGCTGTTGTGGCTCTTCGCGGAAGCGTTGGCGAGCCTCGAAGGTCGCCCCCTCCAGCGAGTCGAGTTGCCGCGAGAGCAGGTACTCCTTGTGAAGCAACGCCATGTAGGTTGAGTCGTGCTCCATGCCTGCGATGCGCGGTTTGAGCTCCTGACCGTGAAGATCAAAGAGCGAGAGGAGCAGCAGCCCCAAAAGGATATGTAGCAATCTATTTCTCATGATTATCTCCACCATTTGATAAAGAATAGTTGAACCAAACCGAAGATTTCGAGACGGCCGAAGAGCATCAGCAGCGTGCCCGAGAACTTCAATACGGCCGGTTGTGCGGCAAAGTTACTCATTGACCCCACCTCACCGAATCCGGGGCCTACGTTGCCCAGGCAGGCCACGGCCGACGAAAAGCCCGTGAGTAGGTCGTCGCCGAACAGCGTGTTGATCAGCGTGCCCAAAAGCATCAGCATGAAGTAGGTAACGATGAAGATCATCGCCGTATGTACCACCTCGTCCTCTTGTAGGACACCATCCATGCGGACTCGAATGATTGCATTGGGGTGTTGTTGTCGCTTGAGACGTGCCACGAGCATCTTAAAGGCCAAGATCAAACGATTCATCTTCAGACCGCCCGATGTGGAGCCGGCGCAGGCGCAGACGATGGAGCCGAAGATCAGCAGGATGATCGCAAACGAGGGCCAAAGGTTCGTGTTGGCCGTGGCAAAACCCGAAGTGGTGGTCAGTGCCACAAATTGGAAGAGGGCATGGCGCAGCGAGGAGAAGAAGCCGGGATAGATTCCCGTAAACCAAAGACTCAGGGCGATCAGCAGGGCACCGCATCCCAGGAAGGCGAAGTAGGTGCGTGTTACCTCCGAGCGCCAGATGTTGGCCTGACTACCGATCAGAGTGGCATAGATCAATCCAAAGTGGATACCGCCGATGACCATCGTGCCGATCAGCACGGCCTCGATTAGAGGCGAATTGAAATAGGCGATTGAAAGATTCTTGGTGCCGAAACCGCAGGTGGCCGAGGCCGACATGGCGTGGGTTAAGGCATCAAACCAATTCATGCCGGCCACCTTTAGTAACAAGGTTGAGGTGACGGTGAGCCCCACATAGACGAAGAGTAGAATCTGTACGATACGTTGTGTGCGGTAGTGGTAGTCGTCGTGCGAGACGGCCGAGAGCTCCACATTCGAGAGTACCTTTTTTGAGCGGCCCATCGAAGGCAGGATCAGCAGGGCAAACATCACCACGCCAATACCTCCTACCCAGGCCGAGGAGATGCGCCAAAACATCAATCCGCGAGGTAGGGCCTCGATGTCGGTAAGGATCGAGGATCCGGTGGTTGTCAATCCCGAAACGCTCTCAAACCAGGCGTTGATCAGGGTAAATTCTCCTCCCCACATTAGATAGGGAAACATTCCTACAATGCAGGCTACAAGCCAAGAACCTACGACAATGCAATAGCCCTCCTTGCTGCTGATCTGCTCCGAACGCTCTACGAAGATGATGGGGAAGAGTCCCAGCAGGGCTGTCAGCAGGGCCGAAAGTAGTAGGGGATAGTACGACGAATCGGGTCCCGACCACCAAGCAATACCTGCCGAGAAGAGCATGAAGGCGGCGAAGATTAGCAATACCAATCCGATGTATCGTATGACGACTTGAAAACGCATTCCTCTATCGGTTGTTTTGGGCCTGTTTCGATAGGTTGATCATGGTCTCTACCTTTTCATTGATCTCTTTCAACTCGTCCTGGAATTCTCCTTTCGGGCGATAGGGCATGCGGAATTGAAGCCACTCCCCGAGGGCGCGATTGATCTTCAGGATAGGATTGACGCAGTAGAGCAACATGAAGTAGTAGAGCAATAGTACGATGGCGATCATGACCAAAAGGGAGATCAGCACGGGGGTTACGGCGCGGTAGGCATTTTTGCGTAACTGTTCGGTGCGCGGAGCTAGCGAACTCTGTGCCGAGGTCATGTAGTTTTGGATGGCCGAAGTCAGACGGCGATAGATGCGGTCATGCTGCTCTTGTTCGGCCAGATAGCTCTCTGCCGAGGAGAGTGAACGTCCGCTTTGCACCATTGCCACGGAGTCGGCCTGACGGATCGAGTCTGGAAGAATCACGCTCAGCGTGTCGATCTGCTCCAAGAGCCGGCGTTGCTGAGCCTCAATGGCTAAACGCTGCTCGTGGGCGCGTTGCTCAGCAAAGCGGGCCAGGAAACGATCGGTCAGCAGACGAAGTTCTGTCGTTACCATCGAAAGCGAATCGAGTGTGCTCTTGTCGACGGCCTCTTTTTTAGCCGTTTCGAGGGTCTGCTCCAATCGGCTCATACTGGCACGGCAGAGGGAGTCGTATTGGGCCTCGTGGTGGAGTGTCAGGCGTGTAAAGGCACGGCTCTGTTCGTGGGCCGCATCGAGCATCTCTCTCGAGAGTTCAATGTTTCGTTGGTTAGCGGCAAGGATCTCTCCCGTATCGCGGCTCAACATGTTGAGCTCCAGAAATGAGAGCATTCCGGAGATGAAGAGCAGACAGACGATGCTGAAGAAACCTATAGTTATGCGTTTTCGTATTCCGGTCATGGGCTTCTTTTTTGCTTAAATACAACAAGCAAAGAGAAATTTTTTCACCTCTCGTTTCAATTACTTGACTTTAATTTTCGCTTCACTTGTTGAGGTAACAATATTCTAATTACGACATCAAAGGTAGTAAAAGCGCACGGGTTTACCAATTTTTTTGGACGATTTTTGACCCGGCCTCCTCTTTGAAGTTCGTTTTAATCCAAAATCTCGCCTGCGAGGTCGTGTTGTTCGTCCATTTCGAGGAGTCGGACAGGGACGATTTGATTGATGTATTGGCGTTGGTAGGGGATCTTGACGCGGCGATAATTGCCCGTGAATCCCGTCATCATTCCTCCTCGTAGGGTGCTCTCGAACAAGACTTCTTGCACTTGGCCCACTCCAGCCCGGCAGAAGTCGCTGTGGAGTCGGCGGGAGAGCTCCTCCAATCGCTCTACACGCTCGGTGGCCACCGAAGATTGTACCTTCTCGGGTAGATTCACGGCCGGAGTGCCGGGACGCTCCGAGAAGGGAAAGATGTGCAGGAAGGCGGGTTTGACCTGCTCCAAGAGGCGGTAGGTCTCCATGAAGTGCTCCTCCTTCTCGCCCGGGAAGCCGACGATGACGTCGATGCCGATGAAGGCATCGGGCATCAGTTCTTTGACCTTGGAAATGCGGTCGGCAAAGCGGGCGGAGGTGTAGCGTCGCCCCATGCTTTGGAGAATGCGGTCGGAGCCGCTCTGAAGAGGAATGTGAAAATGGTGCTGGAATTTGGGTGACGAGGCGCAAAAGGCGATGATCTCGTCGGTTAAAAGGTTGGGCTCGATGGATGAGATGCGGTAGCGTTCGATCCCCTCTACTTCGTTGAGAGCCTTCAGCAGATCGAGGAAATTTTCGCCCGTCGTGCGGCCGAAATCACCCGTATTGACCCCCGTGATGACGATCTCCTTCTGTCCTCCGGCGGCGATTTGGCGAGCCTCCTCTACCAAGTCGGCGATGGGCATGTTGCGGCTTGAACCGCGGGCGTAGTGGATCGTGCAGTAGGCACAGCAGTAGTCGCAGCCATCCTGTACCTTGAGAAAGGTACGCGTGCGGTCGCCCGAGGAGAAGGCGGCAAAGAAGCGCGTAAGCGAATCCACATCGCAGGGATAAACCTCCACGGGAGAGGTGCGCGAGAGGCGGACAGTGCGCTCGTAGAGGTCGCCCTTGTCGTTGTTGCTCAAGACAATAGATACCCCCTCGATTTTGGCGATCTCTTCGGGTTTGAGTTGGGCGTAGCAACCCGTAACGGCAATGATGGCCTGTGGGTTGCGGCGGTGGATGCGGCGGATTAGGTTGCGACACTTCTTATCGGCATGCTCTGTGACGGAGCAGCTGTTGATCACGCAGATGTCGGCATCGACCTCCGAGATCACGCGCTCGAAGCCTCCCTGCTCGAACTGTCGGGCCAGGGTCGAGCTCTCCGAGAAGTTGAGTTTGCAGCCCAGGGTATGAAAACTGACTTTTCGTGCTGTCATAAAGTCTATGGTTCTTGCAATTATGGGGCAAAGATAAGAATTTTACTGAAAAAGTTGCTATCTTTGCCCCTCGCAAAGCGCATCAGAGATGGATTTTTTTAGCGATATTTTTCAATACGGCTATCTGAGCAATGCCTTGTGGGCCTCGCTCCTTTCGGGGGTGGTCTGCGGGTTGGTGGGTACTTATGTGGTTTTTCGTCGCATGGTGTTCCTGGCGGGCGGCATCACCCATGCCTCGTTCGGAGGGTTGGGTATCGCTTTCTATTTGGGGGCAAATCCCATTCTCGGAGCCACGCTCTTTGCTATCTTGTCGGCTCTGGGAATTGAGTGGGCTTCGGAACGAGGACGCATCCGCGAGGATTCGGCCATCGGTATCATTTGGTCGGTCGGTATGGCGATCGGAGCCCTCTTCATGTCGTTGCGTCCAGGCTATACCTCGGGCGACCTGTCGAGTTACCTTTTTGGCAGCATCATCACCGTTACGACGGGTGATGTGGTGGCGTTGGCGCTGTTGGCTGTGGTGATTCTTTTGGCAGCCCTGCTTTGGTATCGTCCGGTGATCTATACCGCCTTCGACCGCGATTTTGCCCGTTCGCAAGGCGTTCCGACCCGAAGGGTGAGTTACCTGATGGCGGCGGTGATGGCTTTGGCTATCGTGCTCTCGATTCGAATCATGGGGATCGTGTTGCTTTTGTCGCTCGTTACCCTGCCGGTGGTGATTGCCAACGCGCTGACCAAGGATTACCGTCGGATCCTCCTGTTGGCCCCTCCTTTGGCGGTGATGGGCAATGTGGTGGGGCTTGTGCTGAGCTACCATTATGAGGTGCCTCCCGGGGCAGCCACCATTTTCACCCTTACTTTGACCCTCGCGGCTGTGAAATTTGCGTTAATTTTACTATCTTTGCCGCGTAATAAAGCGAAAACGATTTGAAAACAATCCATAAACTTGTCCTGAAGTCCTACCTCGGGCCCCTGGTGATGACCTTTTTCATCATCATGTTCATCCTGTTGATGAATATCTTGTGGCGTTTTATCGACGAATTGGTCGGCAAGGGTCTCAGTATGAGTATCATCCTCGAATTGTTGGGTTATGCCCTGATTACCATGTTGCCCATGGGATTGCCGCTAGTAATGCTTTTGGCGGCCATCATGACGATGGGTAACCTGGGTGAAAACTACGAGTTGCTGGCGATGAAGTCGGCCGGTATGTCGCTCCCGAAGATCATGAAGCCTCTGACTGTGTTGGTGGGGATTATGGCCATCGGAAGTTTCTTCCTGATCAACAACCTGGTGCCTTATTCCTATCGCCAGATGTATAGCCTGCGCTACGATATTCGTCAGCAGAAGCAGACCTTGGAGTTTCAAGATGGCCTATTCTTCAATGGAATCGACGATATGTCGATCCGTGTGGGGCATCAGGATCCTGAGACGGGCCTTCTGACCGATGTGTTGATCTACGACAACCGCTCCTCGGATGGAAATATGACCACCACGATGGCCGATTCGGGCTATATCCGTCTTTCCGACGATAAGAAATATCTGCGCGTAACGCTCTACCATGGCGAGACCTACGACCAGTCGCGTAACTCACAAAAGTGGTATTCGCAGAGTGCTTTGAGCCGTCATATTTTCGATGTGCAGAAACTTAATATCCCGATGGAGGGTTTCGATATGGCGCGTACCGATGCAGAACTCTACAACAACGAGCAGACAAAGAATATTGCAGAGTTGGAGACCGTAATCGGAGAGTTGGAGGAGGCGGTGAATACCTCCACGACACGCTCCTATGAGCCGCTTCTCAAGGAGCATATCTTCTCGAAAGACAATACGGTGTTAGCCCTGTCCGACAGCCTGATGTACGATAAGACGGGGTTTCGCGAGGTGGAGGCGATGGATTCGATCGCCCGGCTCGATACGCGCGCGGCCGAAGAGGTGTGGGATCGAGCCCGCAATGCCGCCAAGAGTTCGCGAGGGATGTTTAATTTTGATGAGAGTGCTGCCAAGGAGTCGCTCAACCAACTCTATCGCAGCAAGGTGGAGTGGCACCGCAAAATCTCGCTTCCCATTTCGATTATGATCTTCTTTTTGATTGGAGCCCCCCTGGGGGCCATCATCCGTAAGGGTGGTTTGGGTATGCCGATCGTGATCTCGATTATCTTCTTCGTGATCTACTACATCATCTCCCTCTCGGGCGAAAAGATGGCTAAGGAGGGTACCTGGGAGGCCATCTACGGCATGTGGCTCTCGGCCTTTATTTTGGCACCGATCGCCCTCTATCTGACCTATCAGGCGACCAACGACTCGGGCCTTTTGGATATGGATTGGTATATCGGCAAGTGGAAAGCCTTTCGTGAACGCAGAAAGGAGAAGCGAGAAGCCAAACGCTTGGCTCAGCAGGAAAAATAAAAAATAAAATGAATCCCAAAGATTTACGCATCGTTTTTATGGGTACGCCTGAATTTGCCGTACCCTCACTCAAGGCCTTTGTTGAACAAGGATATAATGTGGTGGCTGTGGTGACTACACCCGATAAACCGGCTGGTCGCGGGCGCAAACTCCATGAGAGCGATGTGAAGGTAGCGGCTCGCGAGTTGGGCCTTCCGATCTTGCAACCCGAGAAGTTGCGCGATGAGGCCTTTGTGGAGGAGTTGCGGGCCCTGAAACCCGATTTGGGGATCGTGATCGCTTTCCGTATGTTGCCCGAGGTGGTGTGGGCCATGCCCCGTTTGGGAACCTTCAATCTGCACGCCTCGCTTTTGCCCCAATACCGTGGGGCGGCTCCGATCAATTGGGCCATCATCCATGGCGACACCGAGACCGGGGTAACGACCTTCCTTTTGAACCATGAGATCGATAAGGGGGCCATTGTAGGGCAGTTGCGTCTGCCGATCGGCGAGCGCGATACGATTGGAACGATGTACGAAAAGTTGATGACGGCGGGCACGGGATTGGTGCTCGATACCGTGGATCGTTTGGCTGCGGGGGAGGTGAAGCCCATCGAGCAGGCGCATATCGACGAAAATACGCTGCGCCCTGCGCCCAAGATCTTCAAGGAGGATTGTCGTATCGATTGGAGTTGGTCGGGGGTGCGTATCGTTAATTTTGTACGAGGCCTGTCGCCTTATCCGGCCGCTTGGACACCTATTTATAAAGAGGGGGCCGAGGAGAGTTCTGCCAAGATTCTCTTTGCCACTTTTGAGAAGGCGGATCATGGCGTGGCGTGCGGTACGGTTGAGAGCGATGGGCGTGCGACACTGAAGGTGGCTTGCTCGGATGGATGGATTTGCATCGAGGAGATTCAGATGGCTGGAAAACGCGCCATGCCCGTCAAGGAGTTGTTGCTCGGTTTGCGCGATCCCCAAGCCATGAAGATGAGTCTGTAGAAATTTAGGGCTTTTCCCCAATACATACATAAAAACGGCGAATTTTGGTTCGCCGTTTTTTTTATTTCTCGTGCTCGTGGTTGATTTGACGGGCACTCCTTTTCAGTCGTTCCAACCCGGCCCGGGTGAGGGGTGTTGAGTCGAACCTCTCCGAAAACTCCTCGGGAGTCATTTGTTGCCACCGCTCGGTATCGAACTCCAGCGGGTCGATTATGGGTTGAAAGGAGGGATGGGTGGCGAGCGGAGTTTGCCGGTTGTGAGGACAACAACTTTGGCAGGCATCGCAACCGAAGATCCATCCGTGGAGATCCTCGTTGGAACTTTCGCCTCGCTCGATGGTGCGGCAGGCGATGCAACGACGGGCGTCGATCATCCGATCCTCGCCGATTGCCTCCACGGGGCAGGCCTCGATGCAGGCACGACACGAGCCGCAACGGCTCTCCCCGAAGGGGGTGTCGTAGTGGTCGCAGGGGGCCGAGAGGAGCAGTTCACCCAAGTGGAAGAAGCTGCCCAGGGTGGGGGAGATGATGAGTGATTGACGACCCACCCAGCCAATGCCTGCCTCGACAGCCAACCGTTTTTCGGCCAAGGGGGCCGAGTCGGTGAAGGCGCGTCCGGTGAGCGTGGGGTAGTCGCCCTTGAGGGCCACGAAGGCTTCGTGGAGCATGGTTTTGAGGGAGGTGTGGTAGTCTTGGTTGAGGGCGTAGGAGGCGATCTTGGGGGCGAAGTGGGGCGGATAACCGAGCGAATGGCGGTTCTTGTAGCTTACGGCACCCACGACGATGGTTTGGCTTCCTTCGACCAAAAGGCTCGGGTCGAAACGCTTTTCGATGTTGCGCTCCAGGTAGCCGAGCGAGGCATGGCGTCCCGCGGAGACCCATTGACGGAACCTCCTCTCCTCCTGGGGAAAAGGGTATGCGGCGACGATTCCTACCTGGTCGAACCCCGCCTTGAACATTGCCTCTTTGACTCTTTCTGCGCTTAACATGGCTAATTTTGCTCAAAAATAGTGCTTTTTACGGAAATTTTCGTACATTTGTGCCAAATTTGCGCATGAATCGGGTAATTTTATCAACGAAAACCCGTTCGGGCGATCTATAATTGATGAAGATGAAAAGTTCAAAAACTCTTTATGAGCTTCTGCACAATAGTGTGGAGCAGTTCCCCCAGCGTGTGGCATTTCACATGCTTGACGGCGAGGAGGTGACCTACGAAGAGGTGGGCAAGCGTGTCGAAACGGTGCAGGAGTTGCTGGTGAGTGCCGGCCTGAAGCCCGGAGACAAGGTAGCCCTTCTGAGTAGCAGCATGCCCAACTGGGGCGTTTGCTATTTGGCTGTAACCTCGGCCGGTATGGTGGTGGTGCCTATCTTGCCCGATTTTACGGGTGAGGAGCTCGATTTGATCCTGAAGCATGCCGAGGTGAAGGCATTGCTTACCTCGGATAAACTCTTTACGAAACTCTCGAAGGAGACGGTCGATGCAATGAACATCGTGATCCGTACCAAGAGCCTCAAACCGCTGGTACAGCATGTCAAGGAGGCCGGTGAGATGACTACCCCGAAGCCGGAGGATTTGGCTGCCATTATCTATACCTCGGGAACCACCTCGAGCCCCAAGGGTGTGATGCTTTCGCATAAGGCGATTTGTTCGCAGGTCGATATTGATTTCGAACTCTTCCCTGTGAACGAGGAGGATGTCTTCCTTTCGGTGCTCCCGTTGGCCCATACCTACGAGTGCTCGATCGGCCTTTTGTATGCTTACGCTTGCGGCTCGAAGGTTGTCTACCTGGATCGTCCGCCCACGGCAGCCGTGCTGATGCCCGCCCTGAAGAAGGTGCGTCCCACGCTCCTGCTGATCGTGCCGCTGGTGATCGAGAAGATTTTCCGTTCGCAGGTACAGGCCAAGTTCAATGCCAACCCCCTGTTGCGCTCGCTCTATAAGGTGGGCTTTGTGCGTCGCTACCTCCACCGCATCGCCGGTAAGAAACTCAACAAGGTCTTTGGCGACCGTATCCGCTTCCTCGGAATTGGTGGTGCAAAACTCGATGCCACCACCGAGCGTTTCCTTAAAGAGGGTCGGGTGAACTATGCTATCGGCTACGGACTCACGGAGACCGCCCCGCTGTTGGCGGGTGCCATCCCCTCGAAGGTGCGTATTGGTTCGACGGGCCCGGCCGCTCCTCAGGTGGAGCTTAAGATCATCAATAAGGATCCTCACACGGGTCTGGGCGAATTGGTGGCCAAGACACCGAGTGTAATGATGGGTTATTATAAGAATCCCGAGGCTACGGCCGAGGTCTTCACCGAGGATGGTTGGTTCCGTACGGGCGACCTTGCGGAGTTCGACCAGGACAACTTTGTCTATATTCGTGGTCGCCTGAAGAATATGATCGTGGGCCCGAGTGGAGAGAATATCTATCCCGAAGATATCGAGAATGTTTTGAATTCGCATGTGTTCGTGGCCGACTCGGTGGTTACCGAGAAGGAGGGGCACCTGGTGGCATTGGTTCACTTCAATACAGAGGCTTTGGAGGCCAAGTTTGAGGAGTGGAAGGCCGAGTGGGACTCGAAGAAGGGCGAATGGAAGGCCGAGTGGGATGTCAAGTGCAAGGCCTTCGATGAAAAGAAGGAGGAGCTCATGAAGGAGATCATGGAGTATGTGAACTCGAAGGTGAACCGCTTCTCGCGCATCTCGGAGGTGATCGAGGAGAAGGAGGACTTCGTGCGCACCCCGACCAAGAAGATTCGTCGCTTCCTCTATACGAAGCAGGGCAAGGGTACGCAAGTGGTTGCCGAACAGAAATAGCCCCCCTGTAATTGAGGTTGTCAAGCCGTCCGATTCGTCGGGCGGCTTTTTTGTACCCCGGAGAGCTGAGGCGTGTCGCTGTGGGGTGGTACGAGAAAATAGCCCTTTGGGGTGCACTTTTCGGGAGAGAAAACTTGCCGTTGGAGAGAAAATGTGGGTAAAAGCGAAAAGTTTTTGTCGAAAAATTCCTCTTTTCGGAAATAAAGTTCTATATTTGTAATGCTAATTGCATTTTGACAAAAACTAACCTAATTCATACAAGACATGGATAATACTTTCGTAAAAGAGGTACATGACGTCGTGATTCGCTTTTCGGGCGACTCGGGCGACGGTATGCAGCTCACGGGTACGCTCTTTTCCGACACCTCGGCGTTGCTCGGAAATGACATCTCGACCTTCCCCGACTATCCGGCAGAAATTCGCGCCCCGCAGGGTACGGTAGCCGGTGTTTCGGGTTTCCAGGTTCATTTCGGCGACCATCGCGCACTCAACCCCGGCGACTACTGCGATGTGTTGGTGGCGATGAATCCCGCAGCCCTCAAGGCCAACCGCAAGTGGCTCAAGACCTCGGCAACGGTAATTTTGGACGGCGACTCCGTAACGGAGGAGAACCTCAAGAAGGCCGGTTTCCAGACCCTGGATCCCATTGCGGAGCTCAATTTGGAGGGATACAACGTGGTAACCCCCAACATTACGTCGATGACGCGCGATGCCTTGTCGGATCTTGGCCTGGATTTGAAGTCGGTTGTTAAGTGCAAGAACATGTTTGCACTTGGTATCTGCTTCTACATCTATCATCGTCCGGAGGATTATGCCAAGAGCTACCTCCAGTCGAAGTTTGCCAAGAAGAATCCGCTGGTGGCTGAGGCCAATATCAAGGCCATTGATGCCGGCTATAACTACGCCGCCAATACCCACCAGTTTGCCAATACCTACACGATCGCTCCCGCCAAGTTGGAGAAGGGAACCTATCGCTCGATTAGCGGTAACGTAGCTACGGCTTGGGGTCTGATGGCAGCTGCCGAGAAGGCCAATCTGCCTTTGTTCTGCGGTTCGTACCCCATCACTCCTGCCACGGTAATCCTCGAGGAGCTGGCCAAGCGTCGCGACCTGGGTGTGAAGACCGTGCAGGCCGAGGATGAGATCGCCGGTATCTGTACCGCCATTGGTGCTGCTTATGCCGGTAACTTTGCCGTGACGACCACGTCGGGCCCCGGTCTTTCGCTCAAGAGCGAGGCTTTGGGTTTGGCCGTGATGATCGAGCTTCCGCTCGTTGTCGTTGACGTGCAGCGTGGTGGCCCCTCGACGGGTCTGCCCACGAAGACCGAGCAGAGCGACTTGGTACAGGCTCTCTATGGCCGCAACGGTGAGTGCCCTGTGGTTGTGGTGGCCGCTTCATCGCCTAGCGACTGCTTCCACTACGCATTCGAGGCCAGCCGCATCGCCTTGGAGCACATGACTCCCGTCATCCTCCTCTCGGACGGCTTCATCGCCAACGGTTCGGAGCCCTGGCGCATCCCCTCGATGGCCGATTATCCCGCGATCAATCCCCCGATCGTAGACGAGGCTCCCGAGGGTGGCTTTATGCCTTATGCCCGCAACGAGAACTACGCTCGCGGTTGGGCCTTCCCCGGTAAGCCTGGCTTGCAGCACCGCGTGGGCGGTCTGGAGAAGGATGCCCTGAAGGGTACTATCTCGCACGATCCCGCCAACCACCAGTTGATGGTGAAGAACCGTGCTGCCAAGGTGGCCAAGGTGGTAGACGACATTCCCGCACAGACGGTATTCGGTGCCGAGGAGGGCGATCTGTTGGTTGTAGGATGGGGTGGTACTCGTGGTCACCTGCAGGCTGCCGTCGAGCAGTTGCAGGCCGAGGGTCGCAGCGTTTCGCTCTGCCACTTCAACTACATCAACCCGCTGCCGAAGGGTGTGGATGAGATCTTCTCGAAGTTTAAGAAGATCGTGGTTTGTGAGTTGAACGAGGGTCAGTTTGCCAACTATCTGCGTGGCAAGAAGCAGCAGTTCAACTACGAGCAGTATAACAAATGCGAGGGTCAGCCCTTCACGGTGGTTGAGCTCGTTGAGAAGTTTGAATCCTTATTGAAGTAAAGAAAGATTATGGCACAGTTTAATTATACACAGGCTGATTTTAAGAGCGATCAGGAGGTACGTTGGTGCCCGGGTTGTGGTGACCACGCCATTTTGAACGCCGTACAGCGCGCCCTGCCCAAGGTGGCTGACGTGACCGACACGCCCCACCATCTCTTTACCTTCGTATCGGGTATCGGATGCTCGTCGCGCTTTATCTACTACATGAAGACTTTCGGCTTCCACTCGGTACACGGACGTGCCAACGCCGTGGCTACGGGTGTGAAGACCGCCAACCCCAACCTCAGCGTTTGGGTAGCATCGGGTGACGGTGACTCGCTCGCTATTGGTGGTAACCACTTCATCCACGCTATTCGTCGTAACGTAAACCTCAATATGATTCTTTTCAATAATGAGATTTACGGTTTGACGAAGGGTCAGTATTCGCCCACGACGAAGCTCGGTAAGGTAACGAAGACCTCGCCCTACGGTACGGTCGAGAAGCCCTTCACGCCGGGTGAGTTGGTGATTGGTGCCAAGGGTACCTTCTTTGCCCGTTCGATCGATATGGAGCTCCAAACCACCCAGGATTGCCTGATCGCCGCCGCCCAGCATAAGGGTATGTCGGTGGTTGAGGTGCTGCAAAACTGCGTGATCTTCAACGATAAGACCCACGCTGCTTTTGCCGGTGATAAGGCTACGCGTCAGAAGAATACCATCACTCTGCGTCATGGCGAGAAGATGCTCTTCGGTGAGAACAACGAAAAGGGCCTTGTATTCGAGGATATGAAGCTCAAGGTCGTAACGGTAGGCGAGGATGGCTATACGCTGGACGACGTGCTCGTTCACGATGCACATACCGAGGATACTACGATGCATGTGCAACTTGCTGCGATGAAGTATCCTGAGTACCCCGTGGCCGTGGGCGTTATCCGCTGCGTAGAGGGTCAACCCAGCTACGATGAGGAGGTTGCTCGCCAGGTCGAGGAGGTCAAGGCCAAGAGTAAGATCCACTGCATGGAGGATCTGCTCCACTCGGGCGAGACCTGGGAGGTGAAATAACCCCCCCCACGACGCTTCGTGGCTCCATAGCCACGCCATTTACACCCATCCCGGGCCGTTACGGCTCGGGATGGTTTGTATTGGCTCTAATACCCCGAATACTCCCCCTCTACCTTGGAGGAGGACCCCGCCAGTCTTTGCGAGGAGCGTGAGCGACGTGGCAATCTCCTATGGGATGCACGGCACTCCAAGTCCACACCGCGTCATCCCGAGGAGGGCGGAAAGCCCGACGTGGGGATCTTTTCATCGGCGACCGATCGCGAGAATGATTCTCCGATAAAAAGATTGCCACGCATCTAAAGATGCTCGCAATGACGGAAATAGGAATAAAAAAATGCGACCTTCGGGTCGCATTTTTTTGTTGCTGTAGGAGTTGTAGGAATTTTGAGAGATATAGGATTTGTGGGAATTAAAAAAATCCCATATTTCCCATTCCTCCTACATCTCCTACATCTCCTACATCTCCTACATCTCCCACACCGCCCACACCGCCCAAAAACCAAACGAGGATTGACCCTAAGATTTGGTGGTGAATTTAGTGAATTTAAGGAGTTTAGTGAGTTTAGTGTTTTGGGAAACTAATGAATTTCCCTAACTTCTCTAACTTCTCTAACCTCCCTAACCTCCCTAACCTCCCTAACCTCCATAACCTCCCATAACCTCCCATAACCTCCCATAACTCCTACACCTTAAACCCAACAAAAAATGCGACCCGAAAGTCGCATTTTTATTAGTGGCGTTACTCCATTAGAATGTTACAGCAGTGCCAGCTTCAACTACGGTATATCCAAGCTCCTGACCCCAATCAGCATTCGTAATAACTTTTACATAGATGTCGTACTTTTTGTCAAAGTCCGAAACGCCAATGTCATTTGCCTGTCCTCCCAAGTTATTAGTATAAACACTGTACCAAGCGCCAGCACCCATTTCAGTCGAGAAGTCGAAATAGTTCTTGCCAGTAGATTTTTTCCATGCACCAAAATAGGTATTCGCCGTATTCCAGTTTGCAAGCCCGGTCTTTGCGAACTTGAAGCCGTCAGCTTTGAGGGTCTGGTTCAGTGCTGCATATACCTTATCAGCAACTTTGTACATTGCGGAAGGTTTCGTAATATCCCAACCCTGGTGTTGACCGACTAAGCCCCAAGTATATTTCTCCAGAGCGGGAAGAACACCGAGGTTGTAGATCTTGTTCTTTTCGAGATCGAGAGCCTTGGTGCTCTGCTTCGAAAAGTAACCATCAATACGAACGGTAAAGGTGTAGGGGATTCCGGGGGCTACTACGGCATAATAATCTTTATCTTTATCCATCGCACCCTCAACCTTAACAACCGAATTCTCACCATTGAAGAACTCTACCATCTCGCAAGCTGCAGGAACCTGGAACTTCAGAACAGCGTTCTCGTTGGTGAACGAGAAGGTGTAATTATCCTGATACTCACCATAAGCAAGAGCGGCGCCATCGGCAAACGAACCGGCAACAGCAACCTGCTCGGTGGGAATGGTTACATTCCACTTGCCGTCAGTATAAGCAGCACCCTCAGCATAGGGATAAACAGCATAGAAAGTGTCACCATCCATAGGGTCACCCTCAAAAGTAGCGGTTTTACCATTATTGCTGATCATTTCAGACTTGATCTCATATTTCTTAACCACCGTACCGTTCGATATTGCAATAGCATCCCCAGCGCACCACTTTACCTTCGTACCCTCGGTCAGCTGGGTCTTGGTATCCTCACCGATATTGGCGGTGAACTCCATCTTGCCCACCTGCTGAGCGGGAGCGGGCTCCTCGGTCGAATCCGAGTTACAAGCAGCGAAGCCTACCAGGGCAACAGCTGCAAACAAAAACGAATAAAACTTCTTCATGATTTCTTCAAATTTTTCTCTTTTCTACAATCTGTTACCACTCGATTTCCTCACCATTGTTTGCTTCGCTGTAGGTTTCGAAATCCGAAGCGGCGAAACCGCACTCCACGGCCATCTCTACGAGCTCCACCTCGGGAGCCTCATAGCTCAAATACGTTTTTTTCATCTTTTTTTGTTTAGTTTAAGTTTATTTTAAGTTTTTTTCTTTTTTCATCTTATCCTCTCCCTAATTTAAG
>JAZLDX010000007.1:0-8409 GCA_045614985.1 Alistipes sp.
GGATTTTCGAGAGTGTCGTTAAGGTTGTGCTACCCGAAACATTCGATACTACTTCTGGCGGAAGTAGATCTGCACGGGGACTCCCCAAAAGAAAAGTCCCCCTTTTGCAAGGGGGATTTAGGGGGATATAGGATATCGGGATTTTCGAGAGTGTCGTTAAGGTTGTGCTACCCGAAACATTCGATACTACTTCTGGCGGAAGTAGATCTGCACGGGGACTCCCCAAAAGAAAAGTCCCCCTTTTGCAAGGGGGATTTAGGGGGATGTAGGATATCGGGGTTTTCGGGAGTGTCGATAAGGATCAGCAGCCCGAAAATCTTGACTTTTACTTCTGACGGAAGTAGATCTGCACGGGAACTCCCGAAAAATCCCATTCGGCGCGCAGTTTGTTCTCGAGGAAGCGGCGGTAGGGCTCGCGGATATACTGGGGCAGATTCACGAAGAAGGCGAACTGTGGCGTGGGGGTCGGGAGCTGCGTCACATACTTGATCTTGATGTACTTGCCCTTGGTTGCGGGGGGCGGGTAGTTCTCGATCAGGGGCAGGAAGAAGTCGTTGAGTTCCGAGGTCGAGATGCGACGCTTGCGCGACTGGTGTACACGAATGGCGGTCTGCAACACCTCGAGGATACGCTGTTTGTTGATTACCGAGGTGAAGATGATGGGAATGTCGCTGAACGGAGCGAGCTTCTTCTCGAGGAACTCGCGCCACTCCTTCATGGTGTTGTTCTCCTTCTCGATGAGGTCCCACTTGTTTACGACGATGACACATCCCTTGCGGTTCTTGACAATCAGATTGTGGATGTTGAGATCTTGCGACTCGAGTCCCTGCTGGGCATCGAGCATCAGGATACAGACATCCGACTCCTCGATGGCGCGAATCGAGCGCATCACGGAGTAGAACTCCAAGTCCTCCATCTCCTTGCCTTTTTTGCGCATACCCGCCGTATCGACCAGATAGAAATCCATGCCGAACTTGTTGTAGCGGGTGTGGATGGAGTCGCGCGTGGTGCCGGCGATGTCTGTTACAATGTTGCGCTCCTGACCCAGTAGGGCGTTGGTCATCGACGACTTGCCTACATTGGGACGGCCGACGATGGTGATGTGGGGCAGATCCTCCTCCTCTTCGGAGCGAATCTCTCCCGGGAGTTTGGCGAGAATCTCGTCCATCAGGTCGCCCGTACCGCTTCCCGACATCGAGCTGATGCAGAAGGGGGCACCCAGACCCAGGGCGTGGAACTCGTGCGAGGAGTAGATCAGGTCGTAGTTGTCCACCTTGTTGCAGACCAAAATCACGGGCTTGTTGGTACGGCGCAGCACCGAGGCCATCATCTCATCGAGGTCGGTAATACCGGTGGCTACCTCCACCAAGAAGAGGATCACATCGGCCTCCTCGATGGCCAACATCACCTGGCGGCGAATCTCCTCCTCGAAGATGTCGTCCGTATTGACGGCATAACCGCCCGTGTCGATGATCGAAAACTCGCGACCGTTCCAATCGGTCTTTCCGTAGTGGCGGTCGCGCGTGGTTCCGGCCGTTGCGTCGACAATGGCCTTGCGCTGACCCACCAAGCGGTTGAAGAGGGTACTTTTGCCCACATTCGGGCGACCTACGATGGCTACCAATGACATGCTCTATCTCGTTTTATTTGGTTACAAAAATAATATCGCGCGGCAAAGGTACAAAATAATTGGGAATTATTAAAATTCAAAATTCGAATTTTGTAATTCTCTCAAATCGCAGACTCTTCGCCTTTGGTTTTGGCCGATTCCCGGGTTGGAGCAAATATTTTCCGAGGTTTGCACTTGGGTTTTGAATTATTTTTGTATCTTTGAAAAATAATTTGAAGCAAAAGATTGAATACAATGATCAAACGACTTTTTTTGGTTCTGTTGCTCATGGCCCCGCTGGCGGTCTCGGCACAGGATTATTACAATGATTACTACGCCACGAAGGGTTATCAAGCCAAGAAACCCAAGACCTCGATTGATTGGGGACTTACGGCCGGTGCCGGCTGGTATGGTTACAACTCCTCGGTGGAGCTCTACGAGGTGAAGGGGGGCCTGGGCTGGCAGGCGGGTCTGCAGGCGGCCTTCATGTGGAATTCGGTGGGTGTGCGCTTCGAGGCCAACTATGCCCGTCATGGGGTGGATCTCATCCCCCACGGCCACTATCCCGAGGTGAAGATGTCCTATAACAAGGTCGAGGTGCCGATTCTGGTCGCCTTCAATCCGAGTATCTTCCGTATTCATCTCGGTCCTGTCTTTCGTGTCTTGAACAATTGTCAGCATACGACCGTCAATGGGCTGTTGGTCGATTTCGGTATGTTGCGCCCCACGGTGGGCTTTACGGTGGGTGCCGGCCTGAAGTTGGGTCGCCACTGGATCCTTGACCTGCGCTACAACGGCGACTTCTCGCCCGCGAAGGGGGTCTTCTACGATGGTGGCCCCGAGGTGAGCATCCGCGAAAATTCGCTCCAGCTCAGTGTGGGTTTTGTTCTTTAACCGAATGCGAATTGGATGGAGGCAACCGACAAAGAGATTCTGATCGAGGGGGTCGATCCCCGCGAGCTCTATGGCCCGCAAAATTGTTATTTGGAGCAGATCAAGGCCCTGCATCCGAGTTTGAAGATCGTGGCTCGTGGCTCGATACTCAAGGTGCTTGGCTCGAAGGCCGAGCAGGAGCGTTTCGAGCGTAGGGTAGAGGGGCTTGTGGCCTACTATTTGAAGTATGGACACATCTCGAAGGAGGTGGTGGCCCAAGCCTTTGCGGGTGGAATCTCGCAGGAGGATGCTCCGGTGGACAAGGATGTGATCGTCTATGGCAACAATGGGGCGGTGATCCGTGCCCGCACGGTGAACCAACAGCGCATGGTTCGGCTTTACGATGACTGCGACCTGCTCTTTGCCGTGGGCCCTGCCGGCTCGGGTAAGACCTATACGGCCATCGCCCTGGCGGTGAGAGCCCTCCGCGAAAAGCAGGTGAAGCGTATCATTCTCACCCGTCCCGCGGTGGAGGCGGGCGAGAAACTCGGCTTCCTGCCCGGCGACATGAAGGAGAAACTCGACCCCTATCTGCAACCCTTGTACGATGCCCTGAACGATATGATACCGGCGGCCAAGTTGCAAAAGTTTATGGAGGATGGCACGGTGCAAATCGCTCCGTTGGCCTACATGCGTGGTCGCACGCTCGACAACGCCTTTGTGATCCTGGATGAGGCGCAGAATACGACCCTCTCGCAGATTAAGATGTTCCTCACGCGCATGGGGCGCTCGGCGAAGTTCATCGTGACGGGCGACATGACGCAGATCGACTTGCCACACCGTTCTGATAGTGGTCTGATGCGTGCCATGCAGATCCTGGAGCCTGTGAAGGAGATTGGTCGCGTGGAGTTCGACCAACGCGACATCGTGCGACACCCATTGGTAAAGCGTATCGTGGAGGCTTTCGATAAGCAGAGTGAATATAAAGAGAAGAGTGAAAAACCAAAAACTAACAACTAATAAAACCAAAACGAACTATGAACAGAGATTTTAGCGGCTTGAAGCCCGCATTGGTTTGGAAACATTTTGTGGCCATGTGCGCCATTCCCCACCCCTCGCACCACGAGGAGAAGATTCGTGCCTATGTAAAGGGCGAATTGGAGCGTATGGGCTACGCCTGTACCGAGGATGAGGCCCACAACCTCTACGCTCGCAAGGAGGCTACCCCCGGCATGGAGAACCGCAAGGGGATCGTGATTCAGGCCCACCTCGACATGGTGCCCCAGAAGAACAACGACAAGGTGTTTGATTTTGAGAAGGATCCGATCGACTGCTATATCGATGGTGAGTGGGTAACGGCCGATGGTACGACCCTGGGTGCTGACAACGGTATCGGTGCCGCAGCGATCCTGGCCGTAATGGAGGACAACACGCTCGTACATGGTCCCGTGGAGGCCCTCTTCACGGCTACCGAGGAGACGGGTATGGATGGTGCCTTCGGTCTGAAGGGCGGTCTGTTGCAGGGCGATATCCTTTTGAACCTCGACTCGGAGACCGAGGGTGAGTTGTATGTAGGTTGCGCTGGCGGTATGGATGCCAATATCTTCTTCAACTACACGGAGGAGACTCCCGCAGCGGGTCTGAAGGCTCTGGAGCTCACCGTAAAGGGGTTGAAGGGTGGCCACTCGGGTATCCAGATCGTGGCCCAGCGTGCCAATGCCAACAAGACCTTGTTCCGTCTGCTCTATAAGACCGAGATTCCCGTACAGGTGGCTTCGATCGACGGTGGCGGCTTGCGTAATGCCATCCCGCGTGAGGCCGTGGCTACGGTGCTTGTTCCGGCCGACAAGGTGGCTGCCTTTATGGAGGAGGTGAAGGCCTTCGAGCAGCTGATCATCAAGGAGTATGCCGGCATCGAGGACGAGGTGCAGATCTTCGCTCGCGAGGTGGCTATGCCTGAGAAGTGCATCCCCGCAGCTTTGTCCGAGAAGTTGATCCGTGCCGTGGTAGCTTGCCCCGATGGTGCTCAGAAGATGTCGCTTGCCATGCCCGGCCTGGTGCAGACCTCGACCAACATGGCCCGTGTCGTATCGGATGGTAAGACCATCAAGATCCAGTGCCTGCTGCGTAGCTCCGTGCGTTCGGAGAAGGAGGCCCTGGGCGACCAGATCAAGGCTGTATTCGACCTGGTGGGTGCTACCACCGAACTCTCGGGTTCGTATGATGGTTGGAACCCCAATATGCAGTCGCCCATCCTGAAGGCGATGCGCGAGTCGTACCAGGCCCTCTATGGCAAGGAGCCTGCCGTTACGGCTATCCACGCCGGTCTGGAGTGCGGTATCATCGGTTCGAACTACCCGAACCTCGACATGATCTCGTTCGGCCCGACGATCTGCTACCCCCACTCGCCCGATGAGAAGGTGGAGATCGCCTCGGTGGAGAAGTTCTTCGACTTCCTCACCCACACGCTGAAGAATGCCCCCGTGAAGTAGTCTTCCCTCTACCATGGCTGCATCGCACAAATGGGTTGTTATCGTCAATCCCGTGGCCGGAGACGGCCGCGGGTTGGACGATTTCCCCCAGATCTCGAAGCTACTGCGTGAGCAGGAGATCGACTACGAACCCCTCTTTACGGAGCATAAGTACCACGCCACCGAGCTCACGGTTTCTGCCGTGAAGCAGGGGTGTCGCCACCTGATTGTCGTGGGGGGCGATGGTACGTTGCACGAGGTGGTTAACGGACTCTTTATTCAACAGGAGGTCGATCCGAAAGAGGTGTTGTTGGCGGTGATCGCCGTGGGTACGGGAAACGATTGGGTGCGCACGGTAGGAATCCCTGCGCGTTACAGCGAGGCCATACGCGCCATCAAGGAGGAGAACCGCTTCCTGCAAGATGTCGGGGTGGTAAGTTATGAGGAGTCGCTCTATCGTCAATCGCGCTACATGGCCAATGTGGCCGGTGCGGGGTTAGATGCCCTGGTTGTAAAACGGGTCAGCCACCTCAAGCAGAAGCAACGCTTGCATCGCTGGAGTTATACCTGGGCTCTGATTCGCTCTTTTTTTGGCTATAAGCCCACGGGGGTGAAGGTCTGGGTTGATGGGCGCAGGGTCTATAACAACCTGCTGCTCAGTATTGCGGTCGGTATCTGCAAGTACAACGGAGGCGGCGTGCAGCAACTTCCTGAGGCGGTGGCCGACGATGGCTTGCTGGATATCTCGCTGATCCGCCCTATTCACTTTTGGCACATCCTCTTCCGCTTCCACTACCTCTTCAATGGAGGGATCTATCGTATTCGCCATGTGATTCGTGAGCGCGGTAGCCGAATCCGCATCGAATCCTCGCCCGAGATGATGGTGGAGGTCGATGGCGAGCTCTTGGGCCATACGCCCCTCGAATTTTCGGTACTTCCGAGGGCCATCTCGTTCGTGGTCTCGAGGGAGTTCCTGGAACAACGCACCGCAGCGGATCATGCGCAATAACTTCCACACCAAGAGAAAGATGCGAGGCTAAAAACAGCCTCGCATCTTTTTTACGCTTTCTATCTCAGCCGATCACTTCTCGCGGTTGGATCCTCCCTTGGAATAGTAGGGGGCGTTGTCGGCTCCTTGGGCTACTCCTCTACGATCTCGGTGATGACCACCTCCCAGCCGAAGAGGTCGTTGGCGCATTGACTCTCGATCTGCGCAATTTGCGAAGTGTTGGTCGTGTCGGCCAAGATGGCATTGAAGAATTGCCCCATGGAGCTGAATTGTGTGTTTACATGCTGTGCGAAGCATTTGTAGAAGGCGTGTCGCTGATCGTGCGTGAGGCCCGAGGGGAGGATGCCTTCGGCTACCAGGTAGTCGTAGGGGTAGAGGTGGCGCATGTTGCGGGCATCGGCATCGAGCTCCTCGACAATCGAGGTAACGACCACCATCTCCACGGTGTCCTCCACCCCGGGAAGCTCCACAAATTCGGCATAGATCGGATAACTATTCTCCAGATCCACGGCCACGCCATCGGCAAAGAGCCCGAATTCGGCATCGGTCAGATCCTCCAAATAGACCATCTGACGATACTCATTCAGTGCCTGACGCACTGCTTTGCGCTCCTCATGTTTCCACTGCTTGGGATGCTGTTTGCAGCTGCCGAGGGCGAGGAAGAACCCCACCACGGCCAACGAAAGTAAAATTCTTTTCATACACTCGTTTACGATTTGGTTTTACGGCTTTCTCCTACCGCAAGTCGCGTGCCAAGACTCCGCAATCCCCGATTTTTGGCTGAAAACTTTTTTGTGGCTCGAAAATTTCCTATCTTTGGTGTCGCAATGAAAACGATTTGCCTATGAAAACGACTTGGAAACCCGGAACTCTGATCTATCCGCTGCCTGCCGTGTTGGTAAGTTGTGGCGATAGCCCCTATAACTATAACCTGCTGACCATCGCCTGGACGGGCACGGTCTGCACCAACCCCCCGATGTGCTACATCTCGGTGCGCCCCGAGCGTCACAGCTACGAACTGATCAAGCGCACGGGAGAATTCGTGATCAACCTCACGACCGAAGAGTTGGCTCGCGCCACGGATTGGTGCGGCGTGAAGTCGGGTCGCGACCACGATAAGTTTCGAGAAATGGGCCTTACGCCCCTGCCCGGTGTGGAGGTCAAGGCACCGGTGGTGGGCGAGTCGCCCCTCTCGATCGAGTGTCGCGTGAAGGAGATCATCCCCTTGGGGTCGCACGATATGTTCCTGGCCGAGGTGGTGGCCATCCAGGCCGATGATCGCTACATCGACCCCGAGAGCGGAAAGTTCAGCCTCGATAGGGCGAAGCCGATCGTCTATTCGCATGGCGAATATTTCAAATTGGGCGAGATGCTCGGCCACTTCGGCTGGTCGGTGCGCAAGAAGAAACGATAAAACTGACGGAATAAAAAGCGAGGGTGACAAAATGGGTTGCACTTTTTCGGCGGTGAATTATTTTTACCGCCGAATTTGTTTATACACAAGATATTATTCTTTTGTATTGTGAAACGACTTTGCTTGTAAAATCGTTTGAACTCTAATTTATTTTTGGCGTGTAGTCTTCTATGTAATCTAAAATAGGAGCCAATACAAGTGCGACATATAATATTGCCTATTTTTAATTTTCTGCTGAAAATATTTCATTTTTCTCTTGACTCGTCCCTAAGGGCATATATTAACTTTGCACTCGCTAGCAAATGAATCGTACAATTATGAGTAAATTAACAAAGTTAAAAATCGCAGAGTTCTCAAAGATGATGCAAGTAACAGTTAAGACTCTGCGCCACTACGAACAAAAAGGGTTGCTATTTCCCTGCGAAGTAGACGAGTGGACAGGCTATCGTTATTACAACGTCGAGCAAATGCAGCGGTTGGGCACCATTCGTGGACTCCAACGGCAAGGTTTCTCTCTCGAAGAGATCAAAGAACTATTAGAGGATGGTGCGCAGATGCCGAGCATTGACCAGCTGACTCAAAAGATAGAGGAGACAGAGCGACAATTGCAACTGCTGATGGAGCGCCGTAGTCAATTGCTTAAATGGGTGGACCATCAAAAACAGATCAAAAAAATGGAAAAATTTAGTATTCAAACCTTGCCCGAGATTATTGTGGCAAGCCATCGTGAAGTGATTTCTAATTACGCTGCTCTTGGACAACTATGCGTAGAGACAATTGGCCCCGAAATGCACCGCCTCGGATGCAAATGTACAGAGCCTGGCTATTGCTTTACCATTGAGCACAACAAAGAGTATCGCCCCACTGACATTGACATCGAGTATTGCGAACAGGTGGAAGATATGGGCACAGATAACGATATCATACAATTCAAGCGTTTTGCGGCTGTGCCCAAGGCGCTATGTATGAAACATATTGGTCCTTATGAACGCTTCCACGAGTCATTCACCGAAGCTTTTGCTTATATGGAAGA
>JAZLDX010000008.1:0-185670 GCA_045614985.1 Alistipes sp.
ACGACAAACGCGCACATCGTGCGCGCTGCCTGTTTTAGGAGTTGACTCAGAGCTTGCTCATCTAGGCAAACTCCTAAAAACAACAAAGCCACTCATATGAGTGGCTTGTCGTTTTAAGTGTGGGAGCAAAGGGATTCGAACCCCTGACCCTCTGCTTGTAAGGCAGATGCTCTGAACCAGCTGAGCTAAGCTCCCGAACTGTTGGCTTGGGACTGCAAAGGTAATTCATTTTTTTGAACCTCCAAACTTTTTTTGAGTATTTTTTGAAAAAATCTTCAAAAAAGTTTCGCAACCCGCGCGCATGCGCCTGAACAAGGACTTGAACCTAGGACCCCATGATTAACAGTCATGTGCTCTAACCAACTGAGCTATTCAGGCTTTTTTTAAGAACTTCGGGATGTATATCCCTGTTTTGCGAGTGCAAATATAGAGCATTTTTTTCTTCCTGCAAAATTTTTGATGAAAAAAATTAAAAAAAATGTATCTTTGCATAAAAGAACCCCATGAAAAGAAGACTATACACACTCTTTATCTCTATCATTATCTGCAGCTTAAACACATTTGGGCAGTCGGGGCTTATTTTCCCCTCTCCGGAGTGGAACTTTGGCACCATCGGCGAGGAGAACGGCATTTTAACCCATCGCTTCGTGGTACGCAACACCGGCGAGCATCCCGAAGTGATCCTCAACATCACAGCAGGTTGTGGTTGTACAAAACCTTCGTTTCTACGCAAACCCATTTTGCCAGGCGAAGAATCGGTAGTGGAGGTATCTTTTCAGCCGGCCGGCCTACGCGGGGAGATCAATCGCACGCTGACGGTCTTCGGAGATCGACGCCAAGTGATCGCCCACCTGCGAGTAGTGGGCGAGGTAATTCCACGCAAACGCACCCTTGAGGAGATCTTCCCGGTGGAGGTAGGTGAAGGAATCCGGCTCTCCAACAACCACCTCTTTTTTGGCACAGTGCCGCACGGGGAGATAGCCCCAGCCTCGATAGGGATCATCAACACCGACAACAAGCCTCACCGAATCCAATTTATCCCACAGGAACAGAGCAGACACCTCGAATTGAACCACCCGACCCTTCTGGAGGCTGGCGAAGAGGGGAGCTTGAGCGTTGGCTATTCCCTTCCGACAAAAAGCCACACCTACGGCACCCTGAAGGATACCTATTATATAGAGGTGGACGGAAAACGACAATTCACCCGCTTTGCCACACAGGCGGTAGCCGTAGACAACTTCGCTGTAGCATCTCCAAAGCAGACCCCCCGCCTCAAAACCGCAGGCGACCTGCTGCGCTTTGGCGAGGTACGACAAGGGGAGACGACTACCCTGCGCTTCACACTTTGCAACATGGGGATGGCCGCGTTGATTGTTCGCGCGGTGGAGTTGCCGGAGCGAATCCGCACTACGCTCACCCCCGGAGAGCGGATTCCGGCGGGACAAAGCCGCGAGTACACCCTGCAATTCGACTCCCGCGATCTCGATTTCGGCTCGTTTGTCAAGCGACTTTTGGTGGTCACCAACGACCCCCAGCACCCCCTTTGGCAACCGCGTATCTCGGCGATTGTAATCGAATAGGTGTAAAATTCGCTTTTTTCGCATTTTTTTTCTATCTTTGTCTTTTGGGAAGTATTCCTTTATTCAAGACCACTTGAGAAAACACTACAAACTACAACCAAATAAGATGTATACGATTCTTGAAAAACGGCTTTTGGCCGAAGGTATCTATCTGATGCGCATCGAGGCTCCTCGTGTGGCACGCTCCGCACAGCCCGGACAGTTCGTTATCGTGCGCGTCGATGAGCAGGGTGAGCGTATTCCCCTCACCATTGCCGACTACAACGCCGAAGAGGGCTGGGTAACGATTGTTACGCAGACGCTGGGCGTTTCGACCCGTAAACTCTGCGCCCTGAACGAGGGTGAGGCCCTGGCCGACTTTGCCGGTCCGCTGGGTCGCCCCTCGGATTTCGTCAAGGAGCCCATCGAGGAGGTAAAGAAGCGCCGCTATATCTTCGTGGCCGGCGGTGTGGGTACCGCTCCGGTCTACCCACAGGTGAAGTGGCTGCATGAGCAGGGTGTGGAGGTCGATGTGATCATCGGTGCCAAGACCAAGTCGATGTTGATCTACACCGAGGAGATGCGAAAAGTGGCTACCAACCTCTACATTGCCACCGACGATGGCTCGGAGGGCTTCCACGGATTGGTAACCAACCTGATGGACGAACTCGTGGAGAAGCAGGGCAAGAAGTATGACATCTGTGTCGCCATCGGCCCGATGATTATGATGAAGTTCGTCTGCCTAACGACCAAGAAGTACGACTTGGAGACCATCGTATCGCTCAATGCGCTGATGGTGGATGGTACGGGCATGTGTGGTGCTTGTCGCGTCACGGTGGGAGGCAAGACCTTCTTCACCTGCGTGGATGGTCCTGAATTTGACGGTCACCAAGTCGATTTCGATGAGGCCATGCGCCGTCAGGGGATGTACAAGACCCAGGAGCAGCGCGCAGCCGCCATCTATGCCGAGCGTCAGGCCGGCCACAAGTGCAAAGTTGGATTGGATAAATAGAAAAAAAGCAATATGGCAAACAAGATACCCCGCGTCCCGGTACGCGAACAAGACCCGCTGGTGCGAGCAACCAATTTCGAGGAGGTGTGCCACGGTTACAACCTCGAAGAGGCCTCTTTGGAGGCTACCCGCTGCCTCAACTGCAAGAATCCGCGCTGTGTAGCAGCTTGCCCCGTAAATATTCAGATCCCCAATTTTATCCACGCTATCTGCGAGGGAAATCTCCAGCAGGCGGCCGATATCATCCATCAGGACAGCTCGCTGCCCTCGATCTGCGGTCGTGTCTGCCCGCAGGAGAGCCAGTGCGAGGGCTCGTGTATCCTTGGTATCAAGGGCGAGCCGGTAGCTATCGGTAAGTTGGAGCGTTTCGTGGGCGATTGGTCGTTGGAGAACCCCACGGAGGCTCCCGCCATCGAGAAGAACGGCCATAAGGTGGCTGTGGTGGGCAGTGGCCCTTCGGGCCTGGCCTGTGCCAGCGACCTACAGAAGGCCGGCTATGAGGTACATGTTTTCGAGGCACTGCACAAATTGGGAGGCGTATTGGTTTATGGTATTCCCGAGTTCCGTCTGCCGAAGAGTCGCATCGTGGAGCGCGAGATCGAAGCCGTACGTCGCCTGGGCGTGAAGTTCGAGACCGATGTGATCGTAGGTCGCACGATGACCGTAGATTCGCTTCTCGACGAGGAGGGCTACGATGCTGTCTTTATTGGTTCGGGCGCCGGTCTGCCCCGCTTCATGGGCATCCCGGGCGAGAACCTGAACGGTGTGGTTTCGGCCAACGAATTCCTCACACGCGCCAACTTGATGCGCGCCTTCGATGAGGAGTATGACACGCCGATCTATGTAGGCAAGAAAGTGGTGGTTGTCGGTGGTGGCAATGTGGCTATGGATGCCGTGCGTACAGCCAAGCGTCTGGGTGCCGAGGCGGCCATCGTCTATCGCCGTTCCGAAGCCGAACTCCCCGCCCGCGTGGAGGAGGTACACCACGCCAAGCAGGAGGGTATCGAATTCCGCATGCTGACGAACCCCACGGAGATCCTGGGCGACGAAAAGGGTTGGGTAACCGCCATTCGTTGCGTGGAGATGACCCTCGGCGAGCCTGACGAGAGCGGCCGCCGCTCGCCCGTGGTAAAGGAGGGCTCGGAGTTCGATATGGCTTGCGATGTGGTGATCATGGCCCTGGGTACCTCGCCCAACCCGCTGATCGCCTCGACGACGGGAGGCCTCGAAACCAACCGACGCGGCTGTCTGGTAGCCGATGAAGCAGGTGCCACGACCCGTGCCGGAGTCTTTGCCGGAGGCGATGCCGTAACGGGTGCCGCCACGGTAATCCTGGCCATGGGGGCCGGTCGTCGTGCCGCCAAAGCCATTGACGAATACATCCGCAACAAGTAGGATGAGAGGCTGGATCTTTGCGGCCTTGGGGTGGCTTTTTGTGGGGTGCGGAGCGGGTGAACCCTCCCTCTTCACGGGCACCTTCACCGAGGCTGAACTCAATACGGTGACCATCGCTCCCGAACAGGGGGCGGCGGTCACCTTTTCTACCGAGGGGGCCGAATTGATCGGCTTCGAGGAGCTGATCCCCGGATCCCCCGTGCAGGTCACCTACACCGGACGGATCGACAAAGGAGAGGAGATCCCGGCTCTGCGCATCGAGGTGGACCCCACCTACGCCCGTCTCTTGGGTCGCTGGATCGAAACCGGAGAGGGGGCTGACGAACTCGGAATGGGCTTCGAATTGGCTCCGCGCGGAAAGAAGAACGAACCCAACGCCTCCTCAATCGGAATGCAAACCCTCGTCTTTCGCCGATGGGAACTTACCCCCGAGGGAGGACTGCTGCTCAGCGGCCACAGCCTCGGAAATGGTAATACGGTGAGTTTTTCGGAGGAGTGGGAGATCCTCCTGCTCGATTCCGACCGATTGGTTATTGCCCAACCCGACCTGACGCTCACCCTGCGACGCGAAACGGAGGAGGATGTTGTGCGACGGCTCGAACGCGAGGAGCAGGCAATCCGAGGCGAAGCGTCGAAGAGTTCGAAAAAGAGAAAATAGGCAGAACCTCCAGAGTCAATCTTGCACCAAAAGGGAGAAAACGAACTCTACAAGGGTCTAAAAAACCGAAAATCAAGAAAAAAGAGGAAAAAATCGAAATTATTTCGCGTTTTGAATTTTGATTTTTGAATTTATTTGTATCTTTGTGCGCTAAAAACCCCGAAATGGGTTATGCGTAATTTTTTTATTAACCAACTAAAATTTTAAAGCATTATGGCTGTTAAAATTCGTCTGGCACGTCACGGTAAGAAGGGTTATGCCTTCTATCACATCGTCGTTGCCGATAGCAGGGCGCCACGTGATGGTAAATTCATCGAGAAGCTGGGTACCTACAACCCCAACACGAATCCTGCTACAATCGATCTGAACTTCGAGCAAGCTCTGAATTGGTTGCAGAAAGGCGCACAACCCACCGACACCTGCCGTGCCATCCTCTCGTACAAGGGTGTACTCTACAAGAAGCACCTCCTGGGCGGTGTAGCCAAGGGTGCATTCTCGGAGAGCGACGCCGAGGCCAAGTTCAACAAGTGGATCGATGAGAAGAACGGCAAGATCAACGCCAAGACCTCGAAGCTCGCTTCGGATGCCAAGGCTGCCGAGAAGGCTCGTCTGGCTGCTGAGGCCAAGGTAAACGAGGAGCGCGCCAAGGCTATCGCCGAGAAGAAGGCCGAGGCTGAGGCTGCTGCTAAGGCCGCTGCCGAGGAGGCTGCCGCCGAGGCTACGGAGGAGACCGCTGAGGCTCCCGCTGCCGAGGAGTAGTTCTTCGCACCAGTGTCGAAAGAAGGGGTAGACTAAAAAGTCTGCCCTTTTTTTGTCGCCATCCCCCTTTTTTTACCGAAAACCGCGGCGAGTCTTTGCCCGTATCGGCGAAATTGCTATCTTTGCATGAGTAAAGAATAACGACCGATGATTCCTGTAGCCCGAATAAATAAGAAGTTTGGTGCCGAGGGCGAAGTAATGCTCTCGCTCTACCCCGATTTCCCCGAAGATTTCGATTCTTCGACAGAGGCCCTGCTCGCCCAAATCGATGGGCTGACCGTGCCGCTCTTTTGCGACCGCTTCGAGCGCAGAGGTCGCACGGGGGCCCTGGTGCAGTTTGCTGACCTCGAAACGGAGCGCCGTGTGGAGGAATTGTTGGGCAAGGAGCTCTACATGGAGGAGATTGAGGAGGAGCGC
The DNA here is from genome assembly GCA_045614985.1 of Alistipes sp. Taxonomy (GTDB): domain Bacteria; phylum Bacteroidota; class Bacteroidia; order Bacteroidales; family Rikenellaceae; genus Alistipes. The sequence goes on from JAZLDX010000008.1 coordinate 5,801, forward strand.
GATGAGGATGAGTTCTACATGGAGGATCTGATCGGCTTCGGGGTCGAGGTGGCGGAGGTTGGCTCCGAGGAGCCGATCTCGGGCTCCCTTACGGATTACTACGACAGCGAGGCCAATCCGCTCTTCGAGTTGGAACTCGAAGGTCGCTCGGTGTTGGTTCCCGCCGCCGAGGAGTTTATCGCCCACATCGACTTCGAGGGGCGACGCATCAAATTTATCCTCCCCGAGGGGCTATTGGATTTATAGAATAGAAGATGGCAAAGGTTGTAGTAGGCATATCGGGCGGTGTGGATTCGTCGGTGGCGGCCTATCTGCTCAAAGAGCAGGGGCACGAGGTCGTGGGGCTCTTCATGATCAATTGGCACGACACGACCGGAACGCTCGAGGGCGACTGTCCGTGGCACGACGACCGAGTCTTTGCCGAGCTGACGGCCAAGCGACTCGATATTCCGCTCCATGTGGTCGATCTCTCGGAGGAGTACCGCCGTCGTGTGGTTGATTACATGTTTGCCGAATACGAGCAGGGGCGCACCCCCAACCCGGATGTGCTGTGCAACCGCGAGATCAAGTTCGATGTCTTTCTAAAGGAGGCGCTCAAATTGGGTGCCGACTATGTTGCTACGGGACACTATTGTCGCAAAGCCGAAGAGATTACGGGAGAGGGGACCAAAGTCTACAAACTACTGGCGGGTAGCGACCCAAATAAGGATCAAAGCTACTTCCTCTGCCAACTCTCGCAGGAGCAGTTGCGCTACGCTCTCTTTCCTGTGGGCCATCTGCTGAAGCCCGAGGTACGCCGCATTGCCGAAGAGCAGAAGTTAGCCACGGCCAAGCGCAAGGATTCGCAAGGGATCTGTTTCGTAGGCAAGGTTGACCTCCCGCAATTCCTGCAACAAAAGTTGAACGCCAAAAGTGGAAACATCCACGAGATCAAGGCCGAGTGGCCTAAATTTCAGCAGCGGGCCGACGAAGAGGATCTTGCGACCCTGGCAAAGCCCTGGCCCTTCACGGTGCGCGACGGCAAAAAGATCGGCACCCACCAAGGGGCCCATTTCTACACCATAGGCCAACGCAAGGGGCTCGGCATCGGAGGTCGCAAGGAGTCGCTCTTCATCCTCGGCACCGATGTCAAGGAGAATGTAATCTTTGTGGGCGAGGGCGACAACCACCCTGGCCTCTACCGCAAGGTACTCTTTATCAAAGCAGAAGAGATCCACTGGATCAACCCCCTGCATCAAATGGCCGTAGGGGAGAGCCGACGTTTTCAGATTCGCATCCGCTACCGCCAACCCCTCCAGGAGGGCGAGTTGATCCGGCGCGAAGAGGGGCTTTACATTCGCTTCGATGAACCACAGCGAGGCATCACCGCCGGACAATTTGCCGCTTGGTACCTGAACGACGAACTGGTCGGCTCGGGAGTGATTCAGTAAACAATATACATTTTTAATTATATAGGACTAAAAACCAATTCCTAATTATGAAAAAAACCGACCTTTACTTTCTTTTAGTGATTGTGGCAATTTTCGCCCCTTTCTTCCTTTTTGACCCACTCTATGCATGGTACAAATCATTCAATGCCGCCCATGGCATGGTGATGAGTTTCCTAAAATTCGGTATCCTCTCAACTTTGGGTGAAATGCTCGGTTGCCGCATTGCTACAGGCAACTACCTTACCCCCACCTTCGGCATGTTGCCCCGTATGATCGTCTGGGGTTTTCTCGGCATGGGAATCAACATGGCGATGATTATCTTCTCGAAGGGCACCCCCCTATTCATGGAGTATATGGGAATGTCGAATGCTGTAGAAGCTTTCGTGGCCGAAGGCTTTACGATGGATAAATTCTGGGTAGCCCTGGCCGTTTCGGTGGCCATGAACACCATCTTCGCTCCGGTCTTCATGACCTTGCACAAGATCACCGATGCCCACATCGCCGCCCACGGGGGCTCACTCAAGGCCCTCATCACGCCGATCCCGATGGCCGAGCGCTTCGCTTCGATCAATTGGCAGGCCCAGTGGGGCTTTGTCTTCAAGAAGACCATCCCCCTGTTCTGGTACCCCGCCCACACGATCACCTTCCTGCTTCCGGCCGAACAGCGTGTCCTCTTCGCCGCCCTGCTGGGTATCGTTCTCGGTGTCCTGCTAGCCGTTGCGACCAAGAAATAACCCAAACAATACCGATTTCTTAATAACTCCGTTGTCGAGGTACACCTGACAACGGAGTTATTTTATTGAGATCAGCAACAAATGTCGATAACCGAGGATGGGTACAATAAAAAAGAGCAGCATGACAAAGGTTTGTCATGCTGCTCTTTTTTGAAGTATCCCGTCGGTTTACTTCGCGTTCTTCTTATCGTAGCGCTTTGCGTAGCGGCTCATAAACTTATCGACGCGACCGGCGGTGTCAACCAACTTCATCTTGCCCGTATAGAACGGGTGCGAGGTGTTGGAGATTTCCATCTTATACACGGGATAGGTTTCGCCGTTCACTTCGATGGTCTCTTTTGTCGAAACGGCGGACCGACACAAAAACACGTGGTCGTTGGACATGTCCTTGAAGGCCACAATACGATAATTCTGAGGATGGATTCCTGCTTTCATTTTCGTAGGTTTTTGTTGTTAATATTAAATTGTTTTTAGTGTTTTCACGCTTTTCAGCCCGCAAATGTAAAGATAAAAATCCGCTCCTGCAAAATTTTTTCGTCTAAAAATCAATTTTTTATCCAAAATGAGCGCTTTATACTCCCTTTCAGGGGAAATTTAAGCCCTCCTTATTGAACCCTTCGACCTTTTTTTGTACCTTTGCAGAAATTATTTCATTTTCCGTTGAGGACAATAAGTTCCTCAACCCAAAAACGAAACCTATGGGATTTTTTGACCTATTTAAGAAAAAGAAGACAGAGGAGTCGGCAGCGCCCCAAGTGAGCACCGCCGCCCCCGAAACCGAGAGCCCCGAAGCCGCCACCCCCGAGGCGGTAGCCGAGCAGGAGGCCGAAGTAGAACAGCACGAGGCCGATCGCCGCGAATTGGAGGCTGGGCTGGAGAAGACCAAGACGGGCTTCTTCTCGAAGTTGGCCCGTGCCGTGGCGGGCCGCTCCACCGTGGACGCCGATGTATTGGACGATCTGGAGGAGGTGCTCATCACCTCGGATGTGGGTGTGGACACCACCGTGAAGATCATTCGCCGCATCGAGGAGCGCGTGGCACGCGATAAGTACATGAACACTTCGGAATTACAGTCGATTCTTCGGGAGGAGATTGCCCTTTTGATGGAGGAGTCGCACCGCTCGGAGGAGGATTTCGGCATCGAAGTAAAGCCCGGGATGCCCTATGTAATGATGGTGGTGGGTGTCAATGGTGCGGGCAAGACCACGACGATTGGTAAGTTGGCCGCTCAACTCACTAAGGCCGGGCGCAAGGTCTATATCGGTGCAGCCGATACGTTCCGTGCCGCCGCCATCGACCAGTTGGCCGTTTGGGCCGAGCGCGCCGGGGCCACGATGATCCGCCAGGAGATGGGCAGCGACCCCGCCTCGGTGGCCTTCGACACCTTGAAATCGGCAGTGGCCAATGGGGCCGAAGTGGTTCTGATCGACACAGCGGGCCGCCTACACAATAAAGTGGGCCTGATGAATGAGTTGACCAAGATTCGCAACGTGATGGCCAAGGTGATTCCCGATGCTCCGCACGAAGTGATGCTCGTATTGGATGGATCGACCGGTCAGAACGCCTTCGAGCAGGCCAAGCAGTTCACCCAGGCCACGCAGGTAACCTCGCTCACGATCACCAAACTCGATGGTACGGCCAAGGGTGGCGTAGTAATCGGCATCAGCGATCAATTCCACATTCCGGTCCGCTATATCGGTGTGGGCGAGGGGGTCGATCAGTTGAAGATGTTCGATCGCAAAGAGTTCGTTAAAGCCCTGTTCGGAGATGAAAAAAATTAACGTCATAACCCTCGGATGCTCGAAGAATACGGTCGATTCGGAGCACTTGATGGCCCAACTCTACGCCTCGGGCTATGAGGTGGTGGCCGACAGCGACCGCACGGATGCCAAGGTGGTGGTGATCAACACCTGCGGCTTCATTGGTGACGCCAAGCAGGAGTCGATCGAACTGATCCTCCAGGCGGCCGAGCTGAAAAAGGCGGGCAAGATCGAGGAGCTCTTCGTGATCGGCTGCCTTTCGGAGCGCTATGCCGACGAGCTGCGCGCCGAGTTGCCGGAGGTGGACGACTTCTTCGGTGTAAAGGATTGGGAGGGCGTAGTGCGTCGCCTGGGTGCCGAGTACCGCTCCTCGTGCGAAACCGACCGTGTGCAAACCACCCCGAAACACTACGCCTACCTCAAGATCGGCGAGGGGTGCAACTGGAAATGCGGCTACTGCGCCATTCCGATCATCCGTGGCGAGCACCGCTCGGTACCGATGGAGGCCCTCCTGGAGGAGGCCGAAAAGTTGGTCAAAGGGGGCGTGAAGGAGCTGATGGTCATCGCCCAAGATACCACCTACTACGGCCTGGATCTCTACGGCCGTCGCCGCCTGGCCGATCTGCTCCGTGCCCTCTGCCGCATCGAGGAGTTGGAGTGGATTCGTCTCCACTACGCCTACCCCACCGCCTTCCCCGACGAAGTGATCGAGGTGATGCGTGAGGAGCCCAAGATCTGCAAATACCTCGACATCCCCTTCCAGCACATCGCAGACAACCAGTTGCGCGCCATGAAGCGTCGCCACACCAAGGCCGAGGCCGAGGCTCTGATCCGCAAACTGCGCACGGCGATGCCCGACCTCACGCTGCGCACCACCATGCTGGTAGGCTACCCCGGAGAAACAGAGCAAGACTTCGAAGAGTTGATGGATTTTGTGCGAGAAGTGCGCTTCGAGCGTTTGGGTGTTTTCGCCTACTCCGAAGAGGAGGGAACCTATTCAGCCACAGCACTTACGGACGATGTTCCCGAGGAGGTGAAGCAGCAGCGCGTGGAGCGCTTGATGCGCCTGCAAAGCGAACTCTCTCGCGAGAACAACCTACGCCGCGTAGGGCGCACCGAGCGCGTGATCATCGACTCGCGCCAGGGCGACTTCTATGTGGCCCGCTCGCAATACGACTCGCCCGAGGTGGATCAGGAGATTCTGATCCCGGCCGACGGCAAACGCCTCTTCCGCGGCCGCTTCTACGAGGTACGAATCACCGATGCTACCGAGTACGACCTCTACGGCGAGGTCATCTAATCGACCACACACGCTCAGCAGGCGATAAAGAGTGGCACAAAAAGTGCCTTTTCCATCACAAGAGTTCGGAAATTTGGAAATTCCGAACTTTTTTTATACCTTTGGGGAAAATAATTGTACAATAGACCGAAACAATGGCTGTAAAAGGGGTAATCACAGAACTGAACGAACGCTTGGAGCGTTTGGTGGAGGAGCACCGCAAGATGGTGACTCTGTGTGGGAAACTCACGGCCGAGCGCGACTCGCTCAAGGAGGAGAAACGCGCCTTGGAGCAGCGAGTTCGCGACTTGGATCGAGAGCTCTCGAAGCAACAGCTAAGCGAAGGTCTGGCCGGCGGAAAAGCCGACAAAGAGAAGGCGCGTGCGCGAGTCAACCAGCTGATGCGGGAGGTCGACAAGTGTATCGCCCTGTTGAACAAAGCCGAATAACGCCCTATGGAGGAGACCAAAAAATTGACCATGAACCTGAAGGTGGCCGGCAAGGCCTACCGCGTCAATACGCTTCCCGAGAAGGAGGAGGCCTATCGACTCGCGGAGCAGGAGGTCAATGACTATATCAACAGCTTCAAGAAGGGAAAATACAAGGGGTTTGAGGATCGCGACTACCTTGCGATGGCCGCCCTGCATTTGGCAATTGCCAACGTACAACTGCGCCAAAGCCGCGAGGTGGGTGGCGAAGACTTGAAAGCTCTCGACGCGATGAACAATCGCCTGGATCACTATTTGAATGAGTTAAAAACCGAGATTTAATTCGGAACAGAGGGGCCGGCCCGCTTTAAAAAGCCGACAGCGTTCTGACATATAGAAGGAAAAATCTACCCGCATAGATTCCTTAAGCTTTGCGAAACTGAACAATTATTACATTGGGGCAACGGATGCTTTGTCAAAATCAGGCCTTAACCCCTCGGGGTGTCGCCCGCGGGCGACCGTTGGAAGGTTGCGAATAGCAGCGACCCCACACCTGACTTATCTTGCAGATTCGTCAAACGAAAGAAGGGATCTTATGCGGTTTTTTTTTGAACCATTAACCTAATTATATAAAAACAAACAAAACAAATGGGTACTATTATTTTAACCGCCTGTATATCTGCCATCGTCGGCATCGGGGTTTATGTGGTAATCACAAACCTCGTGCTCAAGCAGAGCATCAAAAAGCGCTGCGAGGCCGCTGTCAAGGAGGCTGAAGCCGAGGGTGAGATGATCAAAAAGGAGAAGATCCTGCAGGCAAAAGAGAAGTTCATACAACTCAAAAGTGAACACGATCGCGAGGTGAATCTGCGCAACCAAAAGATTGCCCAAAGCGAGCAGCGTGCCAAGCAGATTGAGAGCAATCTGCAGAACCAACAGCGCGACCTCGAGACCAAAATTAAGGAGAACGACCGCCTCAAGGAGCAGATGCAGGGCCAGATGCAACGCCTGCAGGGCAAAGAGGAGGAGGTGGAGCGCCTGCGCCTGGAGCAAAACAGCCGCCTGGAGCAGATCTCGGGCATGAGCTCGGAGGAGGCCAAGAACATCCTGGTGGAGAACATGAAGGCCGAGGCCAAAAGCGATGCCGCTGCCTACATCAACGAGACGATCGAGGAGGCCAAGCTCACCGCGACGAAGGAGGCCAAGCGCATCATCGTCGCCTCAATTCAGCGCGTAGCCACAGAGACAGCCATCGAGAATGCCGTAACGGTATTCCACATCGAAAGTGATGAAGTAAAGGGTCGCATCATCGGCCGCGAGGGCCGCAACATCCGCGCTTTAGAGGCTGCTACGGGTATCGAAATCATTGTAGACGACACCCCCGAGGCCATCATCCTGAGTGGCTTCGACCCCGTGCGTCGCGAGATCGCCCGCCTGGCCCTGCATCAACTCGTTACCGACGGCCGCATCCACCCCGCCCGCATCGAAGAGGTGGTGGCCAAGGTCAAGAAGCAGATCGAGGAGGAGATCGTGGAGGTGGGTAAGCGCACCACCATTGACCTCGGTATCCACGGCCTGCACCCCGAGTTGATTCGTCTGATCGGTAAGATGAAGTACCGCTCGTCGTATGGTCAGAACCTGCTGCAACACGCTCGTGAAACAGCCAACCTGGCCGGTATCATGGCCGCAGAATTGGGACTGAACCCCAAGTTGGCCCGCCGTGCCGGTTTGCTACACGACATCGGCAAGGTGCCCGATGACGAGCCCGAACTGCCACACGCCATCATCGGTATGAAACTCGCCGAAAAGTATAAGGAGAAGCCCGAGGTATGCAACGCTGTGGGAGCTCACCACGATGAGACCGAAATGACCTCACTGATCGCCCCGATCATTCAGGTCTGCGATGCCATCTCGGGTGCCCGCCCGGGTGCCCGCCGCGAGGTGGTTGAGAGTTACATCAAGCGTCTGAAGGAGATGGAGGACATCGCCCTCTCCTACCCCGGCGTGGTGAAGACCTACGCCATCCAGGCCGGCCGCGAGCTGCGCGTGATCGTGGGTGCCGACAAACTCTCGGATCAGGAGTCGGAGAGCCTGTCGCACGATATCGCCAAGAAGATCCAGGACGAAATGACGTACCCGGGTCAAGTGAAGATCACGGTAATCCGCGAAACCCGCGCCGTAAGTTACGCCAAGTAGTCGATAGACCCGGGTACGCCATCCGGCGATATAGACATTCCCTCCCCATCCCCTCCCTTTGGCAAAGGGAGGGGCTTTAGCCCCAAGGGGCCCGGGTCAGGTGAAGATCACGGTGATCCGAGAAACCCGCGCCGTAAGTTACGCCAAGTAGTCGATAGACCCGGGTACGCCATCCAAAATCAAATCATTGGGGAGGGACATTGCTCCCTCCCCTTTAATATTTAAGGTATGAAAAATTTATTCGCTTCAATTTGTCTATTGTTGGCTCTGCCGGTGGTAGGACAAGAGGTCGAGAGACAAGTTGCGACCACCGAGCCCCAAAAGCACGAAAAATCGGCAATGACCGCCGAGGAGCGGGAGGCGGCCCGCAAAGCCTGGTTCGAGCAGTTCGAGAGCCGCTTCGAGAAGGCAACCTACCGCCACGAGGGGTTGGAGGTGCCCTATCGCACCCTTCACCTAGCCCCCGAAAAGAGTGGCAAGGAGGCCTTGGTGATCTTTCTTCACAGCAGCAAGGGCCGTGGCGTAGACAACCGCGGCCAGCTGCGCGGAAGCGTGCAGACGGTGGTAAAAAACCTGGAAAAGATCGGCGAAAAGGTGCTCCTGGTGGCTCCGCAGTGCCGCCCCGACCGTCGTTGGAACGAGAACTATGCCACCCTGGGCGACAAGATGCCCATCGTGCTGAAGGGCCTTATCGACCAACTGCTGGCCGACCACCCCGAGGTGGACCCGACGCGCATCTATCTGGTGGGCGACTCCTCGGGCGGTGCCGGGGTACTCTATACGCTCGATGCCTACCCAAAACTCTTTGCCGGGGCCATCGCGGCTGCGAGCTACCCCCACAAGAGCAACTCGGCCGCGGCCATTGCCAAGACCCCCGTGGCCCTCTCCTACTCGGATTTCGACCCCGAGAAGCAGGCCTTGACCCGCGACCTGGCCGAGAAGATCGATCGCAAAGGGGGCGAGGTGCGCTACACCCCGCTGAAGGGCTACGACAACGAGGGCGTGCGCTTCTCGCCCGAGCTCCTCGAGTGGATGTTCTCCTTCCGCCGATAAAGAATTCCTCCCCTCCAATAGAATCACCTTTCACACGCTGTGAGAGGTGATTTTCTATTTTATTAAAACAATGTCCCACACCGTGTTGTTCGTTTCGAAAATTTTGCTTAATTTTGTAGTAACATATCAGCGAAATAATGGGCAATTTGCGCAATAAGGGTATAGAATACCCCTCCTCGATTTTCGGGGGGGGGTATTTCGTTGATTTACAATAAGTTACAAATTGACTTAAACCTTAACTTATAACACCATGAAAAAACTTCTTACACTTTTGGCCATGCTTCTGCTCCTGATGACATGGAGTTGCGGGAGTGGTGGCGACGATGTGGTTTCGCCCGATGAAGGCAAGACCACACAACCCGACGATGCCTACATTACACTAAACAAGGAGAATATCGCATTTGCTCCCGATGGCGAGAGTATAGATATTAAGGTCTATAGCAACTACGCTTGGGAGCTGACCAACAATTGCGATTGGGTAACCACTTCCGTAACAAATGGAGAGGCAAGCGAGGAGGGTGCAACCGTTACCCTCACTGCCGATATTGCGTACGACGACCGCGAGGGTACCATAACTTTCAGTTGTGGCAAGGCAAAGAAACTCTTGGTGGTGTCGCAATCCTTTAAGGAGGCTATTATTGCAGGTGAAAACAACTCGTTTAATCTCCCCGTCGAAGGTGGCACCGTGGAGATTGCCTACCAAACCACCGTTGAGTGCGAGGTCATTATCCCCAAGGAGGCCCAAAGTTGGATTTCGCTTGCTGACGACACGAAGGCTTTGGTTAGCGAGAAGGCAACGCTGACCGTTGCAGAGAATACGATTGGAGAGAGAAGTGCTGTTGTAAAGGTTGTTGCAAAGAACAATAGTGAGTTGATGGCAGAGTACACGATAACCCAAGAGAGCTCCTATCGTCTTGAATATACCACATACAATGGCGAGGTGATTAAACCAAGTATGCATAGTGGATATCCATTTGGAGATGCGAACATCGTATCCAACACTTATAAAGATGGAGAAGGCGTAATCGTATTCGATCGCGAACTCGTTGAGATTGGAGAAGAAGCATTCGAAGGTTGCGACTTGCTGACAAGTATCACTATTCCCGATAGCGTAACCTCGATTGGAGATGAGGCATTCGCTTATTGCACCTCGCTGGAAAGTGTGACTATCCCCAACAGCGTTACTTCGATTGGAGCATATGCTTTTGTGGCTACGAACCTGACAAGTGTGACCATTCCCGATCGTGTTACAGAGATTGGAGTATTAGCATTTGCAGGTTATCAACTTACCGAATTTAAGGGCAAGTACGCCTCGGAGGATGGTCGTTGTTTGGTTGTTGATGGTGTATTGAACTCTTTTGCCCCCGCCGGACTAACCGAATACACAATCCCAGAAGGGGTTACTTCGATTGGAAGAGAGGCTTTGTCCTGTCAACCCGACCTGAGAAGTATTACGATTCCGGATGGGGTTACTTCGATTGGCGATATGGCATTCGGGGCCTGCACCTCACTGACAAGCATCACGATCCCCGAGAGCGTGACTAAAATTGGAAGTTATGCATTCAAGGATTGTACCAGCTTACCCGTTGAGGATAATATCCGCTATGCCGACACATACTTAGTGGAGGCTACTACCGACACAGAGACAATCTCCATGAAAGAGGGAACCAGATTTATAGGCGAATTTGCATTCGCCAAATGCACGACTCTTACAAGTGTCACTATCCCCGAGAGCGTTATTTCGATTGGAAGTTACGCATTCGAGGATTGCACTGGCTTGACAAGTGTTTATTGCCTACCGACAACACCACCAACCATTAGTCAGGACTTTTTCTTGGGTTACGCTTCTGAGCTTAAGATTTATGTGCCCTTTGAGAGCATAAACGCATATAAAACGAATGTAGCTTGGTGGGATTATGAGAGTAAGATTTACCCAATCCCCTCTCCTACGAATGAAATCTGGTACACCTCGGACGATGGGGAGGTTGTGAAACCAAAAAGCACAAATCAGTTTGGTGCCACCCTGCAATCCAACACCTACACCAATGGCAAAGGTGTAATGCTCTTTGATGGGCCGGTGACAGAGATTGGCAATAGGGCATTCTTCTGTTGCACCTCGTTGAGTAAGATTACCATCCCCAATAGCGTGACTGAGATTGGAGATATGGCATTCTCCAATTGCATCAATCTGACAAGCATAACCATCCCCGATAGCGTGACTGAGATTGCGGAATATGCATTCGCGGAGTGCGCCTCGCTGGAATGGGTAACCATTGGCAATGGTGTTACTTCGATTGGCTATGAGGCATTCTTCTATTGCAATGGCTTGACAAGTGTATATTGCAAGCCAACAACTCCGCCAGGTTCAGGTTTGACAATCGTTGACGGCACTGGCACTCTTTATTGGGGCGGCTTCAGAGGTGCTAAAATGCTAAAAACAATCTATGTACCCGAGGAGAGTGTAGAGGCGTACAAAACAGCCATTGGTTGGAAGGAGTATGCCAACTATATCTTTGGTGATGTCTATTAACTTTTAGTGAATAACCATACTTAACAATGGTGGCGTATGTAGTGAACCGTGTAGTTCCTGCATACGCCACTTTTTTTTATTCAGGCTCTCTTTTGGGGTGGTATTTAGGCAGCCTTCGTATGCATGGCGTTTTGTCCGGATTTCGCCTACGAAGGCCCCTTGACAGGGGATTTGGAGGCAGGAAACAAGAAAAAAATAAGATTTTTTTTGTTTTTTTTCGAAAAATGTATGATTTTGTAAAATAATTACTATATTTGCACTCCGAAACGACCGGAATACTAAAGGAGAGATGCCGGAGTGGTCGATCGGGCCGCACTCGAAATGCGGTGAACGGGCAACTGTTCCGGGGGTTCGAATCCCTCTCTCTCCGCAAGACCAAACGAAGCAAGAAGATGTCGAAAGACATCTTTTTGTTTTTTATGCCTATGCGCAAGCTGGCTTGCATACATAGGCATAAAGAACAAAAGGCTGCTACGAAGTAGCTTCTGGCGAGTGTAGGACTTGCAAGGGCCTCCGCGGCAAGCGGATGGGAAAGGCGTAGCGGAGCAGACTTCAGTCTGCGGAGTAGCCAATCCCTCTCTCTGCAGAGACCAAAACAATAACCGGCGATGCCGGCCTGCCCTTGGACCAAGAGGGTGATTCTCACAAATGGGGGTTGCGGGGATAGTGGATTTGATGGATCGGACTAAACTCCGGCGCCAATAAGGTATCCCCGCGAGCTTGGGCTAAAGCCCTACGCTTCGAATCCCTCTCTCTCCGCAAAAAGGGAACACGATTTCTCAAACGACTTCTGCTGAAAGGCAGAAGTTTTTATTGGTAGAGCCACCATCGAGTTTATTCGAATGGTGGCTCTACCAATAAAAAGAACTCCCTTGAAGAGTCGTTTGAGTCGTGTTTCTTTTTTGCGGAGAAGATATCCTACATCCACCCTAAACCCCTCCTTTCGCAAGGAGAGGCTTTCTTGAGCTCCGGCAAGCGGGAGGAGAACCGACGAAAAACAAACTCCTCCCCAATTGGAGAGGAGTTTTTGTGTCATGGCGAGAAGGGTTAGCCGATCAACTTGGCCACGCGCTCCACGATCTCTTCGGGCTTAATACCCATCATGCAACGATAGTCCTTATACTTACAGGGTTTCTTGCCATAGACCGAACAGGGGCGACAGTTAAGATCTTCACGCTGCACCACCCCATCGGGATTGCAACCATAGCCCAAGAATCCCATCTTGGGATGGGTGGCACCCCAGACCGAAACCACGGGGGTATCGACCAACGAGGCCATATGCATTACGAGAGAATCCATCGAGACCACACAATCCAGGTGGGAGATCAGTTCCAGCTCCCCCTTCAGATCCAGGCGACCGTTCAGGGCCGTTACATTTTCATGGCGAGCCTCCTGTGCTTGGGCGAATTGAAGTTCAGCCCCCCCTCCGCTGTGGACAAAAACACGGTCATAACGCTTGCTGAGAGCCTCGATCACCTGCGCCATCAACTCGGGCGGATAGATCTTTCCCTTGTGGGCCGAGAAGGGGGCAACACCCACCCAACGGCCCTGCTTCTCACCCATCGGATTGGGCAACTCGGGCTTGAAGGTCGAGGGGTCGTCAAACTCAAATCCCAAGCGACGAATCGTATCGCAGTAGCGGATCACCGAGTGCTTCAGGGGCTGTATGCACTCCGAATTGCTCCCCATGCGGAGCCACTTGGCGAAGCGGCCCTTGTGGATCGACTCCACGCGCACCCCGCGCAACTTCATAAAGAGGCGGAAGAGTTGCGAACGCAGCACATCGTGGCAGTCGGCCACAGCATCTACCCCCAAGCGTTTGGCTTCGCGAGCCAGTCGCCAAATTCCGGACGGACGCTTATGGGCACCCTTCGGGTCGATATAGAGGAAGTCGAGATCGATTCCCGCAAAGAAGGGAGCAAAAAGCTTTCGCGTCACCACGGTAATCTTCAGCTCGGGGTTGCTCTTGCGCAACGACCTGAGGGCATGCGGCAACATCGCCACATCGCCCATGGCCGACGAGCGGATCACCAACAGGTGCTTCGGCTGTTTACTTTTTGGCATAGAGTACAGGGTTCAGCGCGGGATCGTTGTACATCTTCATCTGCTTGTAGACCTTCATGTACTTGCGACCCGAAGCGATATCGTCAAAAAGCTCCTCGATGGCCTGCGAGAGATCCACCTGCTGTGTCAGGAGCACATCGAGTTTCTTCTGACATGCGGCACGATGATCCTCCGACACATCCTCACGCACCGTTTCACAATGCATGTGGTAGATCTTCAGCGCCAGAATCGAGAGACGGTCGATGGCCCAAGCGGGGGTCTCGGTATTGATACGAGCATCGGCTGCGGGCACCACCTCCTTATACTTCTCGAGCATATAGGAGTCGATGTACTCCACCATGTCGGTGCGCACCTGGTTCGACTTGTCGATACGACGCTTGAGCGCCAAAGCGGCTACGGGATCAATCTGCGGATCGCGGATGATGTCCTCCAAGTGCCACTGTACGGTATCCACCCAGCACTTCTCATAAAGGAGAAAGTCGATCGAGCCCTTCTCAAAGGGGTTTGCAATGGGGAAATCCACATCATCGTGGCGGTGGTAGTCGTCGATTACCTGACGGAAAATACGATTGGCATTTTCGGTAAACATACTCTTCGGTTTTATTGGGTTTATATTGTTTATTTCGTTATAATCCGCTATCTTTGCTTTTGTAAAAGCACCAAATATTTAACAAATATAATGAATATTTCCCAAAAAGCAATCATTTTACTCCTTTTTGCGCTTTTTATCGGAGTTTCGGCCCGTGCACAGCGCGAAACAAGGCAGACCCGCGAAGAATATATCGACCGCTACCATCCCATTGCCATCGACCACATGGAGCGGTATGGAATCCCTGCCAGTATCACCCTGGCACAGGGAATTCTCGAATCGGACTGCGGCAACAGCTTTCTGTCGCGCTCATCGAACAACCATTTCGGTATCAAGTGTAAGAAAAATTGGACGGGTAAAAAGGTCTATCACGACGACGACGAAAAGGGCGAATGTTTCCGCGCCTACCCCACCGTCGAGGCCTCCTACGAGGATCACGCCGAGTTCCTGGACAAGCAGCCGCGCTACGACTCACTCTTTGTCTATGCTCCAGACGACTACCGCAGTTGGGCACGAGGCTTGAAGGCGGCCGGCTATGCCACAGCCCCCGACTATGCCCAGCGTCTCATCAAGATCATCGAGGAGAGCCACCTCTACCTCTTCGACCGCGAGGGAGGTCGCTCACTCTACACTCAGAACGAAGAGGAACGCTTCTTCTCCTCGGCTACCGTATACCAACCGGCCGAGGCGGCCGGTGAAGGGGTCGATCCCGACAACTTCCAGGTCACGATCGGCCACCACGGAGCCCACAGCGTCCACCGTTGCAACGGCATCCCCTTCGTAAGAGCCAAGCAGGAGGACACCTTCGAAGCCATCGGCAAGGAGTTGCGCCTCTCGGCCCGCAACCTACGCAAGTTCAACGAGGTGGAGCCCACAGCCCAACCCCTGGCCGGCGAGGTGATCTTCCTCGAGCGCAAGCGAAACAGCTGGCAGGGGACCGAGGAGTTCCACACGGCGGTCGAGGGCGAGAGCCTCTTCTCGGTATCGCAACGCTACGGCATCCGCCAAAAGAGCCTCCGCAAACTCAACCGCATGAAACGCACGGAGCACCTCTTCGCCACGGGTCAGCAGGTGCGGATTCGGTAGATCACACCTCAAAAAAACCAAGAGCCTGTCTGACTTTTTTCTCTGTCAGACAGGCTCTTAGACTTTATTGATTGAGTGGATCAGCGCACAAACATATCCCCATCAAAACTGATATAGACCTTACCGGAACCCTCGGTCACATAGGTGGCTACGTACACATCACCCCAAGAATCAACCATACGAATCACCGTACCATCAAACGTATAAGTACCTGCATCGTAGTAGCCCTCCTCGGGAATTGATTCCGTATAGGTTCCGTTCGTGGAGAAGCTCAAGGTCCAAGAGGGGAAATGATAGCAGTGCCATATACCGGCAATCTGCGCATTTTTATTTTGCGCTGCCTGCTCGTCCTTGTCCTCCTTGTCGCATGCCGTAAAGGCCACGCTCGTTGCACACAACACGAAGAGCATCATCATCAATTTCCAAATTTTCATACCTTTCATTTTTTTAGGGTTAATAATAGTGTTTGATAAATCTAACACAAAGGTAGAAAGGTTTTCAGCGACAATGCCTTCGCTTGCGTAGAGGAGTATTCTACAATCTGTAGAGATTATTTCGACACCCGATCCCGGGGCGAGGGGCAAGAAGGGTCGATTTGCACCACATAGTATTGAAAAAAGTTGTGTTGCAAAAGTTGAGAGATTCGAAGCAGGAGGGCCGTATCGAGGCTCTGTCGTTTGAAGATGTCGTACACATTGGTTCGGTCGCAATAGAGTTCCCTTGCGAACCACCCCACCGAGCGTCCTTGCCGGCGAAGCTCCTCCTTAATCAAATTTCCAATATGTATCATTCCGTACCGCAACAAAAACAGCGTGAGCCACTTCCTCTTTCGCCATCGCGGTCTTGGACTACCTTGGAGCAGAAGAAAAGAAATGTTCACGCCGTAAAACGACATAAACACCAACTTTTATTCCTTGCTCCATACGAAAGTGTCCAAGTTCCGATGACAAGAAAAAAGCCGATGCGCTTTTTTATTCCTATGGATCTACCCCAAAAAGAGGAGATCGAAAGCAAAGATAAGAAAAATTTTCGTTCGCTGTTCCCTATCTGAAATATAATGTGTAACTTTGCTAACGATTGCGGACGGCAAAACTTCGCCCGCAAGCCAACGAAAAGAGAATATTATGGAGATCAGCCCACTCAGAGCACGCATCGAAGAGACGATCATCAAGAAATCGGCTCTCAAGCAGAAGGTTTTCGACAACACCTTCTTTATTTTCAACGAACTCAAGGACACCCTTTTGGAGATGGCCTCCGAGATGGAGGACGACATGGAGGGACGCATCGACAAGCGCGTAAGAATCGAGTATCGCGACCGCGGAAAGTTCGAGGCACAATTGCAGGTGGCAAGCGACCTCTTGATCTTCCAAATGCACACCAATGTCTTTGAATTTGAGACCAACCATGTGATTTGGGAGAATCCCTATGTACAGGCCGATCCCGACAACTCCTATTGCGGAGTGATCAACATCTACAACTTCCTCTCAGACTCCTTCAAGTTCAACCGCAACGCTGACGAGGGTTACCTGATCGGTCGCCTATTCATCAACCGCGAGCGGATGTTCTTTGTCGAGGGCAAACGTCAGACGTTGGTGCGAGCCAAGGATTTCGGCAAGCGCGAAATCGACCGTGGAACATTGGTCTCGATCCTCGAGGCCGCAATCCACTACGCCCTCGGCTTCGACCTATTGCTGCCCCCCTACGAGAAATCGAAGCGCGTAACCGTAGACCAGTTCAACACGCGCATGGATAACTCGAAGTTCATCACCGGCAAGCGTTTGGACTACGATTTCAATGTGGATGACATCTAATAGAATTTTGAATTTCAATCCTATGTATAGACTACTGACAACCCTTTTTGCACTTCTTGCGAGTGCTCCGCTCTGGGCACAGAGCACCTTCGAGCGCGCCAATGCGCTCTACGACCACTACGAGCGTTGGAACATCGTTCCGACCACGGGCATGGTGGTCCCGATGGCTGATGGTAAACACTACACCCGTCTAGCAGGCGAGCGCATCGAGCAAATCGCCTATGCCGATAATACCATCACCGAACTCTACCGCGCTGGCAAAGAGGTTTCAGACTACACCGTAGCCCCCAACGGTTCGATTCTTGTAAGCTACGGAGCTCACCCTATCTACCGCCACTCCTTTTGGGTGGATCGCCTCGTATGCGTGGTGGAGGGGGAGGCTGTGGAGGTTTCGCCCGAAATCGCCGAAAAGCGTGATGCCATCCTCTCGCCCAATGGCGAGAAGGTTCTCTTTTCGAGTCGCAACGACCTCTACATCTTCGACCTGAAGGAGCGCAAGACCCTGCGCCTGACCGACGACGGCCTCTGGAACCACATCATCAATGGTACGACCGACTGGGTATACGAGGAGGAGTTCGGCTTCACGAAGGGCTTCGCCTTCTCGCCCGACAGCCAAAAGGTGGCCTACCTGCGCTTCGACGAGAGCGAGGTACCTCTCTTCGAGATGATGCGCTTCGATGGTACGCTCTATAACCGAGCCTACACCTTCAAATACCCCAAGGCCGGAGACAAAAACTCGGTGATCACTCTTTGGCTCTACGACCTCGCAACGGGTGAGAAGAGCCAAATCGACACCGGCCGTGAGACGGATCAATACATCCCCAATATCGGATGGACCCCTGCCGGCGAGCTCTTCTTCTACCGCATAGATCGTCGCCAGCGTCTCTTTGAGGTGGTCTTGGATCGCGCCGAGGAGCAGCGCGTGATCTACCACGAATCATCGCCTCGCTATGTAGAGCGCCCGATTGGTGAGGTAATACGTTTCATCGACCAAGATCGCTTCATCGTCCGCGAGGAGACCTCCACGGGTTGGTGGCACCTCTATCTCCACAGCATCGAAAAGGGCCGTCTAAAATCGCTGACCACAGGGGAGTGGGAGGTGGTTTCGGTACTCCATGCCGACAAGCGCGGTGTTTGGTACACCTCCACGGAGCAGGGCTCTACGCGCCGCGACCTCTACCACATCAACCTCAAAGGTTCGGGCAAAGTTCGCCTTACAGAGGGGGAGGGATGGCACACAATCCTGCCCAGCGCCGATATGAGCTACTTCATCGACAGCTACTCCTCGGCCACACAACCCACACAGATCACCCTGCGCGAGGGCAACAAGGGTGAGCTTGTCCGCCCCCTTTCAAGCGACGAGTCGCCCGCCCATGAGGCGGTGGCAGCCCAAGCCGTTCCCACGCGTGAGTTCTTCATGTTCCGTACCGAACGAGGTGACGAGCTCAACGCTTGGGTGGTCAAGCCCCTCGATTTCGACCCCTCGAAACGCTACCCCGTGTTGCTGACCCAATATTCGGGCCCCGGCTCACAAGAGGTAACCGACCGTTGGCGTCCCGACTGGACTGAGGCTCTGGCCTTGGAGGGCTACCTGGTAGCCTGCATCGATGCCCGCGGCACGGGATTCCGTGGCGAGGCGTTTAAGAAACAGACCTACGGCGACCTGGGTCGTCGCGAGGTGGAGGATCAACTCTCCTTTGCCCGCTATTGGGCGGCACAACCCTATGTGGATGGCGACCGCATCGGCATCTACGGTTGGTCCTACGGTGGCTTCATGTCCTTGAGTTGCGCCCTGAAGGGCCATGGCCTCTTCAAGATGGTGATCTCGGTGGCCCCCGTCACCTCGTGGCGCTACTACGACTCGGTCTACACCGAGACCTACAACGGTCTGCCACAGGATTTCCCCGCAGGCTACGACGAGAACTCGCCTCTGAACTTCGAGGAGAAACTCTCACCTCGCACACGCCTGCTGCTGATCCACGGTACGGGCGATGACAATGTCCATGTGCAGAATGTGATGGAGATGGCTCGTCGCCTCAATCGCGATGGTGCTCGCTACGACATGATGATCTACCCCGATCAGAACCACTCGATGATGCCCGACGACCGCCGCAACGTGCGCGTCAAGATGTTGGACTACACCCTCGAGTTCCTCTA
The DNA here is from genome assembly GCA_045614985.1 of Alistipes sp. GTDB lineage: Bacteria > Bacteroidota > Bacteroidia > Bacteroidales > Rikenellaceae > Alistipes. The sequence goes on from JAZLDX010000008.1 coordinate 24,918, forward strand.
ATCTTCGGGAAAAGCATCAAAAAAAAGTAGGAGTTTGACTTTTGATGTCAAACTCCTAATTTTTTACGGTATAGAAAATTTCTCCTTACAATGCGGTAATCGCAATCACCTCACGGTTGGCATCGTAAGTAATCTTGCAACGGCCCGTGTGGTTGATCGAGAGGTTCGTACCATCCTGCGATACGGCATACTCATTTCCGGGTTGCACCGTCGAACCGCTCTTCAGGCCGCGATTTGTACCCCAACTCTTGTTGTAGCGCACCTTGAACGCGGCGGCACCGGCAAACTCCACCTCGGCCTCGAAGATCCCCTCGGCCACCTCGGTCATCATCACATCGTTGTCCCAAGCGGTAAAGTCGCCAACGACACCCCACTTGCTCTCATGGGGCACAAAGACAAACTGCTCGTCCCCCACCCAATCCGTAATTTCGGGGGTAAACTCAGTCGAGGAACTCTCGGCATTGAGGGTAATCGTTGCAGTGTACTGCTTACCCGTGGCAAAGGTTACAGCCTGCTCCAGGTGGAAGGTGTACTGCTTCTCCGAAGCGGTCGTTACGATCAGCAAAGGCTGCACATTGTCGTGCGGAGCCAAAATCAAACGGAAGGTCTCCGTGGCGCGGGTCGGCTCGCGGTAGGCGCGAATTGTACCCTGATACTTGCTGACCGTCATCAGATCGAGGGTCTCGATGTTGTACTGCACAGCACCATGCACATTAGCAAACCACAGATCCGAGATCTCCTCGCCCAATTCGTTGTTCACCGTCACCACTACCTTCGAGAGTTGGTGGCGGAAGGGGAGCGCGAGGGTCTGCTCGGTAGGAGCCGACTGCACTCGCGCCAACATCAGATCGCTGGCCGTATAGTTAGCCCAAGTGCTCTGATCACCCTCCACATGGAACGACATCAGCTCGCCAATCGCATGGCTATACTGCTTATCCGCATCGTAGGGATAGTAGGCCACCAGGTCAGCGGTATAGGCCTCGTCGGCATACCAGAAGAGTGTATCCAAGACATCAATCAGCCCATCGCCATTCACATCACAGGTCAAAGCGCCTCCCTCGGCCACCTCAAAACAGAGGTTATCGAAGTGAGCCTTCTTCACCAGGGGATCAGCCTCCAGGTAGGCATCAGGCAACAACATGTAAAAGCCCAATAGATCCCCCTGCTCAAAGGCCGTGTCGGTGGCTCGTGTAAAGTCTGCCAAAGCGGCCGAAAGCGAGAGTTCTTTAGCACTCGAAGAATCGGTAGTCGGCATCAGCGACTCCTCTGTATTACACGAGGAGAGAAACAAACCCATCAGGGCCGCCACAGCAAATAAAAACTTCTTCATCGTCATTTTGTTTTAGTTTTTTGTGATCGGCAGACCGATCAAAGTCTGCCGACCTATGCCCTTTTCAAGAAGATTTAACATCTTCTCTCTCAAGGTTAATTAGAGGGTCGTCCAATTCGTGTTGTCCGAGTTATCCCAAGCATCAGCTGGCACGATATAGAGCACATTGCCATCAGTCGGAACGGTCAGGTCAGCGGTCTGGTTCCACTTGTTGTCCCAAGTGTTCTCCGTTGTACCGGGGTTCATACGGCAGAAAAGCATGCCTGCTGCACCGGCAGGAACCTCACACTCATAGATACCAGCAGTAGCCGAAGCGGTCATCGAAACCCAAGCATCACCAGCCTCAAACCAGAAGTAAGCAGCAAAGCGAGCACCATCTACCATCCAGTTTGCATTGGGCTGCAAATAAATCTTATTCTCGGGAACGACAATCTCCTCATCAGTCTGAACGAAGTCGAGTTCCTCACCCTCAGCCCAGTCGGTGATTGTCCAATCAATCGTGATCTCAATAGGATCGGGCGTGGGAGGCGTAGGAGGCAGCGGCTCCTCCTGCTTCTCGATCTTCACCGAAGCGGTCGATACGGTACCGGCCTTGAACTCCACGGCGTTCTCTACCTTGAAGTTGTACTGCTGACCCGACTCCGTGGTGATCACCATCTTGGGAGCTACGGTCTGGGGAGCCATGATCAGCGTATAGGTACCATCCTCCAGCAGACCGGCCTCGATGGTCATCGAACCCGTAGCGGCGAGGGTCTCAGCAGCGTTCTTCACCTCATAGGCAACCTGACCAGCCACATTGGCAAATTGTACGCTTGCCACGGCATCCTCGGTCTCGTTTACCACCGTAAGTTTCACCTTCGAAAGCATGTGCTTGAAAGGAAGGGTAATAGCATTCTCTGTCGGGGTAGCAGTCGTCGAAGCCACCATCAGGTCGCTGGCCGTGTAGGCGGCGTGCGAGGTCTGAGCGGCAGCTACCGTAAAGGTGCCCACCGTGGCGCTATAGGGATAGTAGGCTACCACCTGCGACTCCAAGGTCTCGTCCTCGTACCACACCTGCTTCGAAGCCGCAGCAAAGCCGTTGGCACCGAACGTGTAGGCTACGTTCGAGAGGTAAGCCTCGGGGTTGAAGATGAAGAGACCGATCTGGTCGCCCTGCTCGAAGGCGGTATCGGTGGCACGCGTAAAGTCGGCCATCGATGCCTGGAGCGAGATCTCCTTGCCCTCTTTCGTTGCAGGAGTTACCTCCTGCGCGGGATCATTGCCGCACGAGGTCAGGAAGAGACCCGCCAAGGCAACTACCGAAAAGAAAAACTTTTTCATAGCTAATGAGTTTAATTAAAAATGATTATTTAGTTTTTTCTATCTCACAACATAACATTCGTACAAAAGTAGGGATTTTTTTTCTATCCTCCAAGATTTTCAGCCAAATAGTAAGGGTTGGCACCTATTTGCTGCCAACCCCGCCCCTTGTCGAAGCCTCCTTGTGCATCAATCGTGCGCCACATAACGCGCCCCCACGACCTGCCAATCAATCAAGGGCCAGATCGCCTCGATGGCCTTGGCACGCTGATTTCGGTAGTCGATGTAGTAAGCGTGCTCCCACACATCAATCACCAACAGAGGGCGCATGTGATAACGCAATGGATTTCCGGCATTGGGCTCACTCACAATAGCCAAACGCCCCGACTCCTCCTCCACGAGCCAGACCCAGCCCGATCCGAAAAGCGATAGACAAGCCTTCGTCAAGGCCTCCTTCAGATGCGTAACCGAGCCAAACCAGCGATCCACAGCCTCGCGAAAATCGCCCGTAGGTTCGGAATGTGCCCCAGGTGAAAGGGTGTCAAAATAGAATTCGTGGTTCCAAACCTGCGCCGCATTGTTAAAGATTGGCCCCTCGGCATCGCAGATAATCTGCTCGAGTTCCATGCGCTGAAAGGGGGTATTGCGCACCAACTCGTTGAGTTTTTCAACATACCCGCGATAGTGTTTTCCATAGTGGTAGTCGATTGTCTCGGCTGAAATGGCCGGTGCCAAGGCATCGTGCGCATACGGGAGTGGCTTCATCTCGAAATGAGGAGCCCTCTCATTGGTTGTGTTCTGCATGGTAAAGAGCATTAAAAAGGATAATAAAAAGTGAAGCATGTCTGCAATTTTACCCTTTCCCTGCAAAAGAGAGGCCAAAAGAGAGCAGACCCCTCACAAAAAAAACAACAATGAGTTGCACCGAAGTACAACCCATTGTTATTTTTAAGGTTCGCAAAAGCTTATTGCGGCCTCCGTTAAAGAGGATTACAAACGCTCAAGCTTAACCGTGAAGTGACGCATCAACTCGGTCTCCCATACGATCTTCACACCACGCTTGATCTCATTGCGACGGTCGTACACGTTCTTCAGAGCGGCAGCGATCACATCCATGTGGTTGTTGGTGTAGGAACGACGAGCGATGCAGAAACGAACCAGGTCAAGACCACCGAAGCGGTTCTCGCGCGTTACGGGATCACGGTCGGCCAAGATGTAACCGATCTCGCAACCACGCACACCAGCCTCAAGGTAAACCTCCAGAGCCAGGGTCTGAGCGGGGAACTCCTCCTTGGGGATGTTGGTCAGCACCTTCGAAGCATCAACGAAGATGGCGTGACCACCTACGGGACGCTGGTAAGGAATGCCGTACTCGTCGAGCTTGGCAGCCAGGTACTGCACCTGCTTGATACGGGTCTCGATGGTCTCAAGCTCCGTGTTCTCATCCAGACCAACAGCCAGAGCAGCCATATCACGGCCGTTCATACCACCATAAGTCAAGAAGCCCTCGAAGGGGATACAGAAACGCTTAGCACCCTCATACCAATCCTCGTGACGGGTTGCGATGAAACCACCCATGTTCACCAGACCGTCCTTCTTCGACGACATGGTCATACCATCGGCGTAGGAGTACATCTCCTTCACGATCTCCTTGATGGTCTTGTCGGCATAACCCTCCTCACGGGTCTTGATGAAGTAGGCGTTCTCTACGAAACGAGCCGAGTCGAATACGATGCGCTTGCCATACTTGTCGGCGATAGCGCGTACATCGCGCAGGTTCTTCATCGAAACGGGCTGACCACCGGCGGTGTTGTTCGTCACGGTTACGATGATGAAGGGGATCTTCTCAGCGTGCTCGGCCAAAGCCTTCTCCAACTTGGCGCAATCTACCTCGCCCTTGAAGGGGAGCTCGAGCTGTGTATCCTTGGCTGCGTCGATCGTGCAGTCCAAAGCCACAGCCTTGCGGAACTCGATGTGACCCTTCGTCGTATCGAAGTGCGAGTTACCGGGGATGATATCACCAGCCTTTACCAGGTGCGAGAACAGCACGTTCTCAGCGGCACGACCCTGGTGGGTGGGGATTACATACTCGAAACCGGTAAGACGGCCGATCGTCTCCTTCAACTCGAAGAAGGACTTCGAACCGGCATAAGCCTCATCACCGGTCATCATGGCGGCCCACTGACGGTCGCTCATAGCACCCGTACCCGAGTCGGTCAAGCAGTCGATATATACCTGCTCCGACTTCAAGCCGAAGAGGTTGTAGTTGGCCTCTTTGAGCCACTTCTCACGCTCCTCGCGCGTACTCTTGCGCAAGGGCTCTACCATTTTAATTCGGTAGGCTTCTGCAAATGGGATTTCCATAATAGCTTTTTATTTTAGGTTTTACAATATTTTGTTTTCTCTCTATTCGATCTTTACGATGCGGAGCGGACTACTTGCCGGCCTTATAGGCAGCAATACCATCCTGCAGGAACTTCACAAAGTTCGCCACCTCCAGGTCGTAGCCGTGGGGATCTACGAGCATCTCACCCTCGGCATTCTTCAGAATGTAATAGGGCTGAGCATTCACGCCGTAGTTCTTCAGGGCGTAGTGCGAGTTGATCTTACCGAGGCTCTTCAAGGTCTTGCCCGAATCGGTTACCACCCAGTCGCTCTCGGGAAGAACAGTCTTGTCGTCCATATAGAGGGCAACGATCACATACTCGTTAGCCAGGATCTGCATCACCTGGGGATCCGACCATACACGCTGCTCCATCTCGCGGCAGTTCACACAACCATGGCCCGTGAAGTCGATGAAGATGGGTTTGTCTACCTTGGCAGCATAGGCCTCAGCCTCCTTCAGATCGAAGAAGCCGTTCAAGCCGTTCGGCAGGTGGAGGAAATCAGCATACTTGCGCTGCTCACCGGTAGCCGGAGCATTGGGAGCCGCTACAGCCGTACCCTGACCAATCACAAAGTCCTGCGAGGTGAGGGGAGGCAGATAACCCGACAGGGCCTTCAGCGGAGCACCCCACATACCGGGGATCATGTAGACAACGAACGAGAAGACCACAATCGAGAGAGCCAAACGGCCAACACCCAGGTAGGGCATGTCGCTGTCGTGCGAGAACTTGAGTTTACCCAGCAGGTAGAGACCCATCAGAGCAAAGACTACGATCCAAATAGCGAGGTATACCTCACGGTCAAGCAGGCCCCAGTGGTAGGTCTGGTCGGCTACCGAGAGGAACTTCATACCGAGAGCCACCTCAATGAAACCGATCACCACCTTCACCGAGTTCAACCAACCACCGCTCTTAGGCATGTTCTTCAGCAGCGAGGGGAACAAAGCCAACAGCGTGAAGGGAAGAGCAAAGGCGAGCGAGAAGGCCAACATCGTTACGATGGGGGTCCAGAACTCACCCGAGGTTGACTTGATGAGCACCGAGCCCACGATAGGACCTGTGCACGAGAAGGATACGAGCACCAGCGTCAGGGCCAGGAAGAAGATACCACCCAAGCCCTTCGTATCGGCCTTCTCGTCGGTCTTGTTTACCAGCCACGAGGGCATCGTGATCTCAAAAGCACCGAAGAACGAAGCAGCGAAGACCATGAAGACGAGGAAGAAGATGATATTGGGCAACCAGTGCGTAGCTAACCAGTTGAAGATGTCGGCCGTTACGGCATCGCCACCCACTACGCGGGTGATGATGATGATGGCAGCAATGGGAAGCGTGTAGAGGGCCACAATGAAGAAGCCGTAGAGCGAAGCACGCACACGACCCATGGCAGCACCACCCTCTCCCTTGAGGAAGTACGACACAGTCATCGGCACCATCGGGAACACGCAGGGGGTCAACAGCGCGGCAAAGCCCCACAGCACAGCCTCGATGATGTAGCCCCAAATCGAGGCATCACCCTTCTGCTCGGCAGCGGGAGCCACCTCGGCAGCGGCCGAACCGTCGCCCTTGAGGTCGAAGACAAACTCCTGATCCGTGGGAGGCAAGCAGGTACCCTCGTTGCAGGCCATGTAATCCACCGTCATCTTCACGGTAGCAGCCTCGCCGGCCACACGCACCTCCTGTGCAAAGGTAACCTCGTTCTCATAGTAGCCGATCTCCATCTCATAGATATCGTCATAAACGCGAACAAGCTCACCCTCAACCTGAAGTTCTCCCTCGGGAGCAACACCAGTCTGAGGCTCGAGCTTCACCTCCGTAGCCACGGGACCACCCAATTCATAGGGACCCATGTCATAGACGTGCCAACCCTTCTCGATGTTGGCGCGCAACTCCAAGCGATACAAGCCATCGCCCAACTCTTTGGACTCACTGGTCCACTTTACCACCTCCTGGGCCGACGCCGTAAAGGTCACGACAGCCATGGCCACGAGGAGCAATCTCTGCAAAAATTTGTTCATATAAGTTTGTTGTTTAGTTGTTTCAGCTCTTCGCCCTTTTGTCAAAAGGGACTATAAACCGGACAAAGATACACAGAAATTCGCAAAGGCACAAAATTTCAGCGACATAATTGCATCTTCAGACAGAAAAAAGCCCACTCCTTTCACCCAAAGCGAGAGTAAAAGGAGAGCTTAGAAAAAAGATAAATCGATCGGAATCAACCGGATAAGAAATAATCGAACTCGCAGACTTATTCAGGAATTCCCAAACGACGGCGCAGTCGTCGGTGAAGATCATACAGGAGAATCCCAAGCAGCACAAAGCTCAGCAGACAACGCTCCACCAGAGAGAAGTCCGCAGCAGCGTTGCTCAACCACATAAGCATTCCTCCCCCCAGACCAAGCATCAACACCACAGCCCCCCCCGTCAGCAGGAAGAGGAAGCGCACCTGACGACGAAATTGCATCTGTTGTTCCCGACGCACACGATGCATCACCCGCTCGGTGATAAAGAGTGGCGGATAGGGCATGGGGCGCGACTGCACCACACGGCGCAACTCACGCTCAGTTAGCTCGTTTCGTTGATCCATTGTTCCAATTTTTTTCGTATGCGGTGCAGACGCACCTTGCTGTTGTTCTCCGTCAGGCCGAGGATCTCACCACACTCCGCCAGCGATCGGTTTTCGTAGTAATGGAGTTGTACCAACGCCCGCTCCTCGGGGGCAAGACGGTCGAGAGCACGCAAAAGTGCTACCTCCCGAGCCTCTTGGCAGGCAGCAACATCCCGCTCTTCGGCCGACGGGTCGGCTACACGCTCGGGGCGCTCCCGGTCGAAGAGCGAAAAGATCTTCCGCCTGGGGCGTACGGCCGAGAGGGCGCTATTGCAGGCAATGCGGTAGAGCCAGGTCGAGAAACGACTACGCCCGCCATAACTTCCTAAATGGGTGTAGGCCTTCAGAAAGATATCCTGCGTCAGCTCTTCGCTCTCCTCACGCCGCCCGACAATCCCATAAACAAGCGAGAAAATCGGGCGGCTGTAGCGCTCGACCAAAGGGGCAAAGGCTTCCGCATCGCCACCCAACACCCGGCGAATCAATCGCTGTTCCTCTTCGTGGTTCATCTCGCAACTTTAGACGAAGATTCTCCTATCGGGTTACAAAGTTAGCCCTTTTTGCAAGATTGACAACCCCATGTAACCATTTCCCCACCCCGGCGTCTAAAGGGGCAAAAGAGGATCGTCTGCCGGCAGAGATGAGACTTGATTCGAGATATTTTATTGGAAAACCTTAATAAAAAACAGACGATTATGAGTTTTTTGATGTTCCTATTTTCCCTTTCGCTCCTGTTTGCCATCTATCGGGTGGTGGAGTTTTCGCTCAAGCGCTACGAGCGCCTAAAAGCGATGCAGAAATTAGAGGGGGCCGACCTTATTGCCTACCTCGGCAAGGCTGAACCAGAGGAGAAGAGTAATTCGCTCGAAAAGAGCAAGTGGTGGATAATGCGCTTCGCCGCCTTCTTGATCGGCGCAGGCATCACCCTGTGTTTAAGCCCTATAATCATCAATTGGGGGATTGAATTCGGAAAAACCAACCAGCTATCCGATGATTTGAACGCCTTTGCCCTCATCGGATGCGGCCTCATCTGTAGTGCTGTTACACTACTGATCGAACTTATCATCGAACACAAGGTACGCAAACAATACAATGAGTAACTGCGGCCACAGCCGAGCGCCAAGCGTAAGGCTGAAAGCCAAATGAGCAATGAAGAATGAGCAATGAAGAATCCGCCACCTTTAGGCGGATTTTTTGTCGCTTGGGTGGTTTTGGGAATTTAGTTAGAGAGATCAGGGAAATTAAGGAAAGAGATAAATTCCCTTAACGCCCTAACCTCCCTAAATTTTCTAAAACACCACCATCCCGCTCCAGAATTTCCGATTTTAAAGAAATTGATTTTAGTGTCAGAAAGCAGCGATTTCTGATTTTAAGCGAGGAAATTTTGTGATAACGAAGAATGCCCCGGATGGGATGTACTTGGCGTACTTCCCATTCGGGGCAGTCGAGGCAGTGCAAAATTTACCGCTTACAAATCGGAAATTTTACATCTTCTTGCCAACATTGGTCTTCTTAGCCACCTTAGGAGCCGAAGCCTTGGTAGCCTTAGGAGCGGCAGCCTTGGCATTCTTCTTCTCGGCAACCACCGTTGCGTCCTCTACGGCGTCGGTCGTCTTCTTCGAGCGCGAACGACGGGTCTTGGGCTTAGCCTCCGTAGCAGCAGCGGGCTGGATACCGAGCGTGTAGGCCTCGTTGAAGTCAACGAACTCGATGATGCACATATCGGCACCGTCACCCAGACGGAAACCGGTCTTCAGGATGCGGGTGTAACCGCCCGGACGATCGGCAATCTTGGGAGCGATGGTACGGAACAACTCCGTAACAGCCTCCTTCTGCTTCAGATAGGAGAAAACGATACGACGCGAGTGGGTGCTGTCCTCCTTCGACTTCGTGACGATAGGCTCTACGAAGCGCTTCAGGGCCTTAGCCTTAGCAACCGTCGTCTCGATACGCTTGTGCAGGATGAGCGACGAAGCCATGTTCGAAAGCATAGCCTTGCGGTGACCTGCCTGACGGCCAAGGTGATTGAAATTCTTATTGTGTCTCATTTAATTAGTCTTTATCAAGTTTGTAGATAGATACGTCCATACCGAACTTCAGGTTGAGCGACGTGAGCAACTCGTCCAGCTCGGTGAGCGACTTCTTACCGAAATTGCGGAACTTCAAGAGGTCGTTGCGGCTGAGCTTCACAAGGTCGCCTACCGTATCGACATCGGCAGCCTTCAGACAGTTCAGGGCGCGAACGCTCAGATCCTGATCCGAGAGCTTGGTCTTCAACAGTTGACGCATGTGGAGAATATCCTCATCGAACTCCTCGGTTCCATTGGTGTCCTCCATGTTGACGGTGATTTTCTCGTCCGAGAAGAGCATGAAGTGCTGGATCAAGATCTTCGCAGCCTCCTTCAAAGCATCCTTCGGGTGGATAGAACCGTCCGTAGTAATCTCCAAATTCAACTTCTCGTAGTCGGTACGCTGCTCCACACGGTAGTCCTCGATCGAATACTTCACATTCTTGATGGGAGTGTGAATCGAGTCAATCGGAAGCGTTCCGAACTCGCACTCGGCAGGGGTGTTCTCCTCGGCGGGAACATAGCCACGACCCTTACCAATGGTAATGGTCATCTGCATCTTGGTGTTGGGTGCGAGGTGGCAGATTACCAGCTCCGGGTTCAATACCTTGAACGAAGAGAGGAAGTTCGAGATGTAGCCTGCAGTCAGCTCCGTAACACCGGCGACATTGATGGTGACCTTCTCGGCCTCCTGGTTGTCCACCGTGCGAATGAATCGAACCTGCTTCAGGGCGAGAATGATTTCGATCATTCCCTCCTTCACTCCGGGTATGGCGGCGAACTCGTGGTCCACGCCGGCGACCTTCACCGTCGTGATGGCGTAACCCTCCAACGAGGAGAGCAGCACACGACGCAGAGCATTGCCGACGGTCATACCGAATCCGGGCTCCAACGGACGGAACTCGAAGGTTCCGAACGAAGAGGTCGAGTTCAGCATGATCACCTTTTCAGGTTTCTGAAATGCTAATATTGCCATAATATTGAATTGGTTGTTTAATTACTACTTGGAGTAGAGCTCGACAATCAGCTGCTCCTTGATGTTCTCGGGAATCTCCTCGCGCTCGGGCTTCTGCAGGAACTTACCCGTCAGGGTAGCACCGTCCCACTCCAACCAAGCGTAGCGGCTCTTCGACGAACCGGCTACAGCCAAGGTGATCACCTCCAAACTCTTCGACTTCTCGCGAACCGATACCACGTCACCGGCCTTGAGTGCGTACGAGGGTACATTTACTACCTCACCGTTTACGCAGATGTGGCGGTGCGATACCAGCTGACGAGCGGCAGCACGCGTGGGAGCAATACCCAGGCGGTAAACCACGTTGTCCAGACGGCACTCCAGCAGTTTCAGCAGGTTCTCACCCGTGATACCTCCCATACGGGCAGCCTGCTCATAGGTGCGAGCGAACTGCTTCTCCAAGAGACCATAGGTCATCTTAGCCTTCTGCTTCTCGTTGAGCTGCGTACCGTACTCCGATACCTTCTTACGCTTGCGAGCCAAACCGTGCTGTCCGGGAGGGAAGTTGCGCTTCTCCAGAACCGTGTCGGCTCCATAAATAGCCTCGCCGAAACGACGGGCAATTTTCGATTTAGGTCCAATATATCTTGCCATTGTCTTTTACTTTTTTTGCGTTAAAAAACTTTCTTAACCTCGTCTTGTGTTATACGCGACGACGGTTGGGAGCACGACAACCATTGTGGGGCATCGGCGTAACGTCGATAATCTCCGTTACCTCGATACCGGCACCGTGGATGGTACGAACGGCCGACTCACGACCCGCACCGGGACCCTTCACATAGACCTTCACCTTGCGCAGACCCATATCGTAGGCAACCTTTGCGCAGTCAGCCGAAGCCGTCTGGGCGGCATAGGGAGTGTTCTTCTTCGAGCCGCGGAAACCCATCTTACCGGCCGAAGACCAGCTGATTACGTCACCGTTCTCGTTGGTAATCGTAACAATTACGTTGTTAAACGTCGAGTGAACAAAGGCCATGCCCTGTACGCCCACCTTAACAACCTTCTTCTTAACAGTTCCAGTTTTCTTTGCCATAACTCTCTATGATTACTTCGTTGCCTTTTTCTTGTTTGCGACAGTCTTCTTGCGGCCCTTGCGCGTACGAGCGTTGTTCTTCGTGCTCTGACCGCGAACCGGAAGGCCCAGACGGTGACGGATACCACGGTAGCAACCAATATCCATCAGACGCTTGATGTTGAGCTGAACGACCGAGCGGCACTCGCCCTCGACCTTGATACCCAGGTCGGCAATCGTCGAACGAATTGCACCTACCTGATCGTCCGTCCAATCCTCGACCTTGATATCGTAGCTGATACCGGCCACGTCGAGGATCTGGCGAGCCGTCGAGCGACCAATACCATAGATATAGGTCAAGCCGATCTCGCCTCTTTTGTTTTTGGGTAAATCTACACCAACTATACGTGCCATAAATTTCTCTTTTCTTTAATTACTAAAAACATTAACCCTGGCGCATTTTGAACTTCGGGTTCTTCTTGCAGATCACGTAGAGCTTGCCCTTACGCTTCACGATCTTGCAATCCTCTGATCTTTTCTTGATCGATGCTTTTACTTTCATAATTCAAGCAATCATTTGTTATTTGTACCTGAAAGAGATACGTCCCTTGGTCAAATCATAGGGAGTCATCTCCACTTTCACTTTATCTCCGGGAAGAATCTTGATGTAGTGCATACGCATCTTTCCCGAGATATGGGCCGTAATCACGTGGCCATTATCCAACTCAACGCGGAACATTGCGTTCGACAAAGCCTCGATGATGGTACCGTCCCGTTCGATTGCAGTCTGTTTTGCCATAGAAATCTATTTTCTACAAGTTGTTTTCAATGATGGTATAATCTGTCAAAATGTCGGGCCCGCCTTTGCGGATCGCTACAGCAAATTCGTAGTGAGCCGCTGCCTTGCGATCGCGTGTGCGGATGGTCCAACCATCTCGCTCGCACGCAACCGCTTTATTGCCCAAAGTGATCATCGGTTCGATACAGATAACCATACCCTCTTTTAAGAGCGGGCCTCTGCCGCGAGCTCCGTAGTTCGGAACGCCGGGGTCTTCGTGCATCTTACGCCCCAGGCCATGTCCCTCCAACTCCCGGACTACGCCGTAGCCGAATTTTTCAGCATACTCCTGCACGGCTGCCGAAATATCGCCTACGCGATTTCCGGCCTTCGCCTGTGCTGTACCCCTATAAAGAGCCTCTTTGGTAACGGTCATCAGCTGCCTAACTTCATCAGCAACTTCTCCGACGGCAAACGTATAAGCCGAATCACCAACAAACCCCTTCATAAACGTACCAATATCGACCGATACAATATCACCCTCCTTCAGGATGCATTTCTCCGACGGAATGCCATGGACAACCACCTCGTTAACCGAGATGCAGGTTGCAGCGGGATAGCCCTGGTAACCCAGGAACGCCGGCACGGCACCGTGGCTACGGATAAACTCCTCGGCCACACGATCCAACTCGGCTGTCGAGACTCCGGGCTTGATGTGCTTGCCCACCTCGGCGAGCGTTTTACTCACCAACAGGTTGTTCTCGCGCAACAGCTCGATCTCCTCGTCCGTCTTCAGATAAATCATCTCTTATTCGATCTTACTTCGGCAAAACATTTTAGTGGCGACCCTGAATTCGTCCGGTCTTCATCAGACCATCGTAGTGACGCATCAGAAGGTAGCTCTCTATCTGCTTCAGAGTGTCGAGAACCACACCCACCATAATCAGCAGCGAGGTACCGCCATAGAAGTAGGCGAACGACTGCTGGATGTTCAGGAAGCGCATAGCCAGGGCGGGCAGGATTGCCACGATAGCCAGAGCCACCGAACCGGGAAGGGTGATTCGCGTCATGATGCCGTCGATGTAGTTCACGGTCTGCTTACCGGGCTTAACGCCGGGGATGAAGCCACCGTTACGCTTCATATCGTCAGCCATCATTTGAGGATTGATGATAATTGCGGTGTAGAAGTAGGTAAACGCAATTACCAACACTGCCAGCGTGAAGTTGTACCAGAAGCCGGTCATCGAGGCAAATGCTGCGGCAAAGCCGGGAGCAACCGACTGGAACAACATCGGAACAAACATCAGCGCCTGGGCGAAGATGATAGGCATCACGTTGGCTGCATTCATCTTCAAGGGAATGTACTGACGTACACCGCCATACTGCTTGTTACCGACAATGCGCTTGGCATACTGTACGGGAACCTTGCGGACTGCCTGAACCAGTGCGATCGTGGCCATGAAGACCAAGAAGAGGAGCACGAGCTCAAGAATCAGCATGAACGCGCTACCGGCCGACGTCGAGAAGCGAGCCGTAGCCTCGGCCAAAAGGGCGTGAGGCAGGCGAGCCACAATACCGATCATAATGATCAGCGAGATACCGTTACCGATACCCTTGTCGGTGATCTTCTCGCCAAGCCACATTACGAACATCGTACCGGCGATCAGAATAACCGTAGCGTAGGCGTAGAACCAAGGCGTTGCACCGTACACGAAAGCGGGACCCGAGGTCATAGCCAGGTTGGCTACATAGGCGGGGCCCTGGAGTGCCAGCACACCGATGGTCAGCAGACGCGTCCACTGGTTCATCTTGCGGCGTCCGCTCTCACCCTCCTTCTGCAGCTTCTGCACGGCGGGAATCATCATGCCGGCCAGCTGGATGATAATCGAGGCGGTGATGTAAGGCATCACACCCAAGGCAAAGATCGAGGCATTACCAAATGCACCGCCCGAGAAGACATTCAGAAGACCCAGAAGACCGTTCTCCTGACTGCTCAACTGGCTGGCAAGGCCCTGCAATGCGTTGGGGTCAATACCCGGGAGCACCACAAAACTGCCCAAACGATAGATAAGAAGAAGACCCAGCGTGTAGAGAATACGTTTACGCAACTCCTCAATCTTATATATGTTTTTGAGCGTTTCAATAAATTTCTTGTTGGTCGCCAGCATGGCCACGATAGCCACGATGACGATACCAACCAAGAGATAACTTTTCATAGTAGTTCGTTTTTGAGATTACAACTTCTCTACGCTACCGCCGGCAGCCGAGATAGCAGCCTCAGCGCTCTTCGAGAAGGCGTGAGCCTTCACCTGCAGAGCCTTCGATACGGCACCGTTACCCAAGATCTTCACGCGGTCGTTGCCCGAAACGAATCCGGCAGCAACCAGCGTCTCGAAGGTGATCTCCGACAGATTCTTCTTCGTCGAGAGCTCCTCGAGCGTCGAGAGGTTAATGGCCTTGTACTCCACACGCTTCAGGTTGGTGAAGCCGAACTTGGGCAGACGACGCTGAAGGGGCATCAGACCACCCTCGAAGCCTAACTTACGCTTGTAACCCGAGCGCGACTGAGCACCCTTGTTACCGCGCGTCGAGTAACCACCGTGACCCGAACCGGCACCGCGGCCGACACGCTTATCGTGGTGGGTCGAACCCTTTGCGGGTTTCAAATTATTGAGTTCCATAGTTTACTTTACGCTTTAAGTGTTACTTATTTTACCTCCTCGACCTTTACGAGGTGCTTCACGCGCTCGATCATACCCTTGATGATCACCGAGTCATCGTGCTCAACGCTGGCGTTAATCTTCCGCAGACCAAGTGCGTCGAGGTTCTTGCACTGCTGCTTCGTAGCACCAATGCGGCTTCTCAGCTGAGTAATCTTTAATCTTGCCATCTTCTTGAAAATTAACCGTTAAACACCTGCTTCAACGAGATACCGCGAACCTGAGCAACCGTGTAGGCATCACGCAACTCGCACAGAGCGGCGATCGTAGCCTTCACCAGGTTGTGGGGGTTCGACGAACCCTTGCTCTTTGCGAGCACGTTCTTGATACCGGCCGACTCCAACACGGCACGCATAGCACCACCGGCGATGATACCCGTACCGGGGGCTGCGGGGCGAATCATCACCAGCGAACCATCGAAACGGCTCTCCTGCTTGTGAGGAATCGTACCATTGATAACGGGGATCTTCACCAGGTTCTTCTTGGCATCCTCCACGCCCTTGGCGATAGCTGCCTGAACCTCCGACGCCTTACCCAGACCGTAGCCTACCACGCCATTCTCGTTACCTACCACAACGATAGCCGAGAAGGTGAAGGTACGACCACCCTTGGTAACCTTGGTAACGCGATTAATGCTAACGAGACGATCCTTGAGCTCCAAGTCGCTCGTGCGTACTTTCTTTACATTCATATTTGCCATAATCGCTTAGAATTTAAGGCCACCCTCACGAGCAGCGTCAGCTAACATTTTTACTCGGCCATGGTAGAGGTAACCGTTACGGTCGAAAGCCACGGTCTCGATACCCTTGGCGGCAGCACGCTCAGCAGCGAGTTTACCTACCAAAGCAGCTACTTCACACTTGTTCTTGCCAGCAGCAGCCTCTACAACCTCCTTGTCCAGCGACGAAGCCGTTGCGAGGGTTACACCTGCCAGGTCATCAATGAACTGCACGTAGATCTGCTTGTTGCTACGGAATACAGTCATACGAGGCTGCGATGCGGTACCGCTCACAATCTTGCGGATACGCATCTTGATGCGCTCTCTTCTCTCAATCTTATTCAGTGACATACTTCTATACTCTATTTACTATTTACCTGCAGACTTACCTGCCTTGCGACGCAGAACCTCGCCTACGAACTTAATACCCTTACCCTTATAAGGCTCCGGCTTACGCAGCGAACGGATCTTGGCGGCCACCTGACCTACCAACTGCTTGTCGATACTCTTCAGCGTTACAATGGGGTTACCCTTCTTCTCGGTTACAGCCGTTGCCGTTACCTCTGCGGGGAGCATGAGGTGCGTATCATGCGAGTAACCAAGGCTCATCTCCAGGATGTTGCCCTTCACCTCGGCCTTGAAACCAACGCCTACGAGCTCCTGCTTGATCTCATAACCCTTCGACACACCAACAACCATGTTGTTGATCAGGGCACGATACAGACCGTGCAGCGAACGGTGACGGGGCTGATTCGTAGGACGGCTTACCAAAACGGCGGGAATCTCCTTTTCAGTCTTGGCGTCTACATAAGATCCGACCTCGACTTTGATGTCCGAATCAACCTTCTGACTCAGCGTACCAAGAGGCCCTTTCACGCATACCACGTTACCAGCCTCGACCGTTACGGTCACGCCTGCGGGTATGTTTACAGGTAATTTACCAATTCTTGACATAATGTGTTTAGTTTTTTAAGTTTTTCATTAGTAGATGTAGCACAGCACCTCACCGCCTACGTTCTCCTTGCGAGCTGCAGCGTCGGTCATGATACCCTTCGAGGTCGAGAGGATAGCGATACCCAGACCGTTCTGTACGCGGGGCATATCGGCCACCGAAACATACTGACGCAGACCGGGACGGCTGACACGCTTCAAGCCCTTGATAGCGTTCACCTTCGAAGCAGCGTCCCACTTCAAAGCGATCTTGATGATGGGGTGACCCTGCTCGTTGTTGTCGAACTTGTAGGCCAAAATGTAACCCTGCTCAAACAGAATCTTCGTGATTGCCTGCTTAATTTTTGAGCCGGGAGCTTCAACCACCTTGTGGTTGGCTTTCACCGCGTTTCTAATTCGCGTGAGAAAATCCGAAATAGGATCCGTCATGATGAATTAAAAGTTAAAAATTAATAAATTTAGTTAATTGGTTTTCTTTTTTCTTTTCTAAACCCCTGACATTCAGCAACTTCACTAAGGCTGCCGCCCATATCCGCCACCCTCGCCAGGTGCCCATACACACACATGCACACTTGCATACGCGCTCGAAAAGCGGGCAAATTTACGCATAATTTCCCATACTACCAACGATTTAGCGATTTTTTTCGCTTTTCGTGGCCTGTTCTCCTCCTTGAACCGAGGCTTGTCGGAGCACACCAAAAGTCAGCACCTTCACAAAGGGCCAACCTCGTACACACATAACAAACCTCCCAAAGGACCACCCCAAAAGGGTGGCTCGGGAAATTCTTGGTTACAAATGCCGACTCGTTTCCTCCGCCTCGCCACCGAGAAGTTATCGCTTGGTAGCGACACTTTCCCCGACTTTGCGGCAAGAATACTTCGGGACGACACCCGTATAGAACACTCTCCTTTTCTCTTCTCGAAACGGGCACCTACGATCTACACACCTAATTATATATAGTGCGCCTCTCGTATATTCTGCACCCTCCGGAGGGAGTTCAAAAAAAATGAGGATCGGAGGGCGAGGTTTTCACCTCGCTCTCCGCCCTCAATCTACTACCAGCTGGCCTTCGTTACGCCCGGGATGAGACCGTTCGAGGCCATCTCGCGGAACTGAATACGGCTGATACCGAACAGGCGCATATAACCCTTCGGACGACCGGTAATCTTGCAACGGTTGTGCTGGCGAATGGGATTCGAGTTGCGGGGCAACTTCGAGAGGGCGATCCAAGCCTCCTCGTGGTCCATCTCACCGGCCTTTACCTTGGCAGCGATCTCCTCGCGCTTGTGCGCGTAACGCTTGGCGAGCTTCTCACGCTTCACCTCGCGTGCCTTCATTGATTCTTTTGCCATAGTCGTTAGTTCTTTTTAGCGTTCTTGAAAGGCAAACCGAACTCCTTCAGGAGAGCATAAGCCTCCTCGTCGGTCTTGGCCGAAGTAACGAAGGTGATCTCCATACCGAAGATCTTGGTGATCTTGTCGATGTCGATCTCCGGGAAGATGATCTGCTCGGTTACACCGAGGGTGTAGTTACCCTGACCATCGAACTTCTCGTTGATACCCTTGAAGTCGCGGATACGGGGCAGAGCCACAGCGATCAGACGCTCCAGGAACTCGTACATACGGTGGTGGCGGAGGGTAACGCGAACACCGATGGGCATGCCCTTACGGAGTTTGAAGTTCGAGATATCCTTACGCGACTTGGTCTGTACGGCCTTCTGTCCGGTAATGAGGGTCAGCTCCTCCTGAGCCACGTCGATGAGCTTCTTGTCGGCAACAGCCTGGCCCATACCCTGGTTTACGACGATTTTCTCCAGCTTCGGGCACTGCATAACGCTCGAGTAGCCGAACTGCTTCATAAGGGCAGGAACGATCTGCTCCTTATACTGGGTCTTGAGTGTAGGAATGTAAGCTGCCATTATTTAATCTCCTCCCCTGACTTTTTAGCGTAACGAACTAATTTACCTTTGTCGTCTGCCTTACGACCTACGCGAGTGGGCTTGCCGCTCTTGGGGTCGATAACCTGCAGATTCGAGATGTGGATCGGAGCCTCCTGCTCAACGATACCACCCTGAGGATTCTGTGCATTGGGCTTCGTAGCCTTCTTGCAGATGTTTACGCCCTCCACGATAGCGCGCTGCTTCTCAACGTCTACCTTCAGGACCTTACCCTGCTGACCTTTGTTGTCGCCGGCGTTGACGTAAACCATATCCCCTTTCTTAATATGTAACTTAACTGACATACTTCGATAAGTGTTTTTAATTTACAATACTTCGGGTGCCAGCGAGATGATCTTCATGTACTGGTCACGCAGCTCACGAGCTACGGGGCCGAAGATACGGGTTCCGCGCATCTCACCCTGGTTGTTCAACAGTACCACGGCGTTATCGTCGAAACGAATGTACGAACCGTTGGCACGGCGAATCTCTTTCTTTGTTCTTACTACGACTGCCTTCGACACGGTACCCTTCTTGACATCGCCCGAGGGAGTTGCGCTCTTGACAGAAACAACGATCTTATCGCCGATCGAAGCGTAGCGACGCTTGGTACCGCCCAACACGCGGATGCAGAGAACCTCCTTTGCACCGCTGTTGTCGGCTACCACCAATCTACTTTCCTGATGTATCATAACTACTTCGCTCTTTCAATGATTTGTACTAATCTCCAACGCTTGGTCTTGCTCAAGGGGCGCGTCTCCATGATGCGTACGGTATCGCCCTCCTTGATGGTCTCGTCCAGACACTCGGCGGCGAACTTCGTCGTCTTGTTCACGAACTTACCATAGATCGGGTGCTTCACCTTACGTGCAACGGCAACCACAATGGTCTTCTCCATTTTGTTGCTGACAACAACCCCGATACGCTCTTTTCTAAGATTTCTTTCCATAGTG
This sequence comes from Alistipes sp., assembly GCA_045614985.1. Lineage (GTDB taxonomy): Bacteria > Bacteroidota > Bacteroidia > Bacteroidales > Rikenellaceae > Alistipes. Next base: position 44,689 of record JAZLDX010000008.1, read on the forward strand.
GTTACTTGTTATTTAGCGTTCTTTTGACGCAGAATTGTCAGCATACGTGCGATGTCTCTGCGGGATTTCTTGATAATCGACGGATTCTCGACGGGCGAAACTGCATGCTGCACCTTCAGCTTCGTGAGCTCGGCCTTCTGGCCCTCGATGCGCTCCTGCAGATCCTTTACCGACAGGTCCTTTATTTCAGCACTTTTCATAGCTTCCTTACTCGTTTAGATGTTAGTCTCGACGTAGTCACGTCTTACAATAAACTTGGTCGTAATAGGCAGCTTCTGGGCTCCCAGACGGAGTGCCTCCTGGGCAATTGCCAAGGGTACACCCTCTGCCTCAAAGAGAATACGGCCGGGAGTAACGGGGGCTACGAAGCCTTCGGGATTACCCTTACCCATACGAACCTCGGCGGGCTTCTTCGTGATCGGCTTATCGGGGAAGATGCGGATCCAAATCTGACCCTCACGCTTCATGTAACGGGTGATGGCCTGACGAGCAGCCTCGATCTGACGACCCGTGATCCAAGTGGACTCAAGTGCTTTGATGGCGAACGAACCGAATGCAAGCTGGTTACCGCGCTGAGCAATACCCTTCATGCGGCCCTTCTGCATTCTTCTAAATTTGGTCTTTTTTGGCTGTAACATAACTGTACTATCGCGTTAAAAGGTCCTACTTATTGTTGTTATTGCGGCGCTTACGGGGGGCACCCTTACCACGACGATCCTGCTGACGCTCGCCACCGTGCTGCTGAGCCGAAGCACCGGCGATCTCGAACAGATCACGCTTTCCGTAAACCGTACCCTGGCAGATCCACACCTTAACACCCAGGATACCCACCTTCGTGAGTGCCTCGGTCAGGCAGTAGTCTACATCGGCACGGAAGGTGTGCAGAGGCACGCGACCCTCCTTGATGGTCTCGGTACGAGCCATCTCGGCGCCGCCTACACGGCCTGCAACCTGTACCTTGATACCCTCAGCACCCATACGCATGGTCGAGGCTACAGCCATCTTCACAGCGCGGCGGAACGATACACGACCCTCCAGCTGGCGGGCGATGTTCTGGCCTACGAGCGTAGCATCCACCTCGGGACGCTTCACCTCGAAGATGTTGATCTGAACCTCCTTGCCGGTGAGCTTCTTCAGCTCCTCCTTGAGTTTGTCGACCTCCTGGCCACCCTTACCGATGATGATACCCGGACGGGCGGTAGCGATGGTTACCGTTACGAGTTTGAGCGTACGCTCGATGATAATCTTCGAAATACTTGCTTTGGCCAAACGGACATTCAGGTACTTACGAATCTTAGCGTCTTCTACCAATTTCTCCGAGAAATCCTTACCACCGAACCAGTTGGAGTCCCAACCGCGGATGATACCAAGACGGTTTGCTATTGGATTAACTTTCTGTCCCATTTGTCTTACTTGTTTTCTTCGATTACCATTTTGTCAACTACAATCGTCACATGGTTCGAGCGCTTGCGGATGCGGTGCGCACGACCCTGGGGTGCAGGCTGGATACGCTTCAGCATACGGCCGCAGTCTACGAATACCTCCTTCACGCAGAGCTTCGTATCCTCCAGACGCTCGTTCTCGTTCTTAGCCTCCCAGTTGGCGATTGCCGACTTCAGGAGCTTCTCCATGCGGATCGATGCCTCCTTCTTCGAGTAACGAAGGATGCCCAATGCCTTGTTGATCTCCACACCGCGAATGATATCGGCTACCAGACGCATCTTACGGGGAGAGGTGGGGCAATCGCGCATAATAGCGATAGCCTTCTGCTTCTTTTCAGCCTTCAGTTTTTCGGCTCTTATTGATTTTCTTGCTCCCATTTTCTACCTACTTTTTCTTGTTACCTGCATGACCACGGAAGTTACGCGTCGGAGCAAACTCGCCGAGTTTGTGACCGACCATATTCTCGGTTACATAAACGGGAATAAACTTATTTCCGTTGTGGACAGCGATCGTCTGACCTACGAAGTCAGGCGAAATCATACTTGCTCGCGACCAAGTCTTGATGACAGACTTCTTATTGCCCTCGGCCTGAGCGACTACCTTAGCCTCCAGTTTCGGGTCAATGAATGGTCCTTTTTTTAATGAACGGCTCATTATGTACTCTTATTTAATTACTTTTTCTTTCTGGAAATGATAAACTTCGAGGTCGTCTTCTTCGGGTTGCGAGTCTTGTAACCCTTAGCCAACAGACCCTTACGCGAACGGGGGTGACCACCCGACGCACGACCTTCACCACCACCCATCGGGTGATCTACGGGGTTCATTACAACACCACGGTTGTGCGGACGGCGGCCCAGCCAACGCTTGCGACCAGCCTTACCCGAGCTCTCGAGGTTGTGGTCCACGTTCGAAACCACACCTACCGTAGCACGGCAAGTTACGAGTACCATACGAGTCTCACCCGAAGGCAACTTGATGATGGCAAATTTGCCCTCACGAGCCAACAGCTGAGCATACGAGCCGGCCGAACGAGCCATTGCGGCACCCTGACCGGGGTAGAGTTCAATGTTGTGGATAACCGTACCCAGGGGAATCTCCGACAAGGGCAACGTGTTACCTACCTCGGGAGCTACGCCCGAGCCGCTTACGATGGTCTGACCTACCTGCAGGCCGTTAGGAGCGATGATATAGCTCTTCTCGCCATCAGCGTATACCAACAGAGCGATACGAGCCGTACGGTTGGGGTCGTACTCGATCGTCTTTACAGTGGCGGGTACGCCATCCTTCGTACGCTTGAAGTCGATCATTCGGTACATCTGCTTGTGGCCACCACCAATGTAGCGAACCGTCATGTGACCCGAATTGTTGCGACCGCCCGTGCTCTTTTTAGGGGCAAGCAACGACTTCTCCGGTACGCTGCAGGTGATCTCGTCGAACGTACCGATAATCTTATGTCTTGTACCGGCGGTTACCGGCTTAAACTTTCTTACTGCCATCTTCTTTAGATATTACTGTAAAAATCAATCTTATCTCCATCCTTCAAGGTTACGATAGCCTTCTTGAAGTTGTTAGCGCGACCCTCCAAGAGACCGGCCTTCGTGTAGCGGCTCTTGAGTTTGCCCATACAGTTGATGGTGTTTACATCGGTAACTACGACGTTATACATCTGCTCTACGGCATTGCGAATCTGCAACTTGTTAGCACGTACGTCAACGATAAAACCGTAGCGATTCAGTTTCTCGCCCTGAATCGTCATTTTCTCGGTCAAAATAGGCTTAATAATGATTTCCATCTTTCTTGTGCGTTTTAAGCTAACATGACATTCAGTACATTCTCGGCACCCTCGACCAGAACCACCGACGATGCATTCATCACCTCATAGGTATTGAGGTTCTGAGCCAGGATGGTCTTTACGTTGGGGATGTTGCGGCACGAGAGCTGCAGGTTTACGTTCGTCTCCGGAAGAACGACCAGCACCTTCTTCGTGGCTACATTCAGAGCCGACTGCATAGCAACTACGCTCTTGGTCTTGGGAGCCTCGAGCTGCAGGTTCTCCAGGGCGATGATGGCACCGGCCTGAGCCTTGTAGCTGAGTGCGCTGCGACGAGCCAGCTGCTTGAGCTTCTTGTTGAGTTTGAAGCTGTAATCACGGGGTACGGGACCGAATACACGGCCACCACCCGGGAACAGGGGCGACTTGATCGAGCCGCAACGTGCACCACCGGTACCCTTCTGACGCTTCAGTTTGCGGGTCGAACCGGCTACTTCGTTACGCTGCTTTGCCTTGTGAGTACCCTGACGCTGGTCAGCCAAATACTGCTTTACGTCGAGGTAGATAGCGTGGTCATTAGCCTCCACGCCGAAGACTGCGTCGTTAAGAACTACTTTACGACCGGTCTCTTTGCCTTGTGCGTTCAATACTGCTAATTCCATACTACTTCTCAATTGTTAAGTAAGCACCCTTTGCCCCGGGAATCGAGCCCTTCACCAAGATGAGGTTGCTCTCGGGGATTACCTTCAATACGCGCAGGTTTAAAACCTTCACCTGCTCACCGCCCGTCTGACCCGGAAGACGCTTGCCGGGGAATACGCGCGAGGGATACGACGAGGCACCCAGCGAACCAGGCTTGCGCTGACGGTTGGGCTGACCGTGGGTCTGACCGCCCACACCGGCAAAACCGTGACGCTTCACTACGCCCTGGAAGCCCTTACCCTTCGAGATACCCGTTACGTCTACCCAATCCTCCTCCGAGAACATCTCCACCGTGAGGGTGTCGCCCAGGTTTACCTCGGGCATGTCCTTGAACTCGGCCAGCTTGCGCTTGGGCGTCGTACCGGCTTTCTTGAAGTGTCCTAACAAACTGTTGCTGGTGTGCTTTTCACTCTTGTCGTCATAGGCAATCTGTACGGCCTCGTAGCTATCTTTCTCGACCGTCTTGATTTGCGTAACTACACACGGACCAGCCTCAATGACAGTGCATGGTATGTTCTTACCCTCGGCACTGTAAACGGAAGTCATTCCGATTTTCTTTCCAATAAGTCCTGACATTTTGTGTCAATTTACGTTTGTTAATATAAATAGAAGTGATTTCTTCTTTTTTTAGGGAGTTTGTCGTGCTTATCTCACGGCATTGGCTCCCGGTTTTAAGGTGGACCCCATTGGATTCCCGCAGGGGCCACACCTATTTATTATATCTGCTCGGCAGATTGTTTATCAAACCTTGATGGCTACCTCAACACCCGAGGGGAGCTCGAGCTTCATCAGCGCGTCGATCGTCTTAGGAGTCGACGAGTAGATGTCGAGGATACGCTTGAAGGTGCAGAGCTGGAACTGCTCACGGGCCTTCTTGTTTACGAAGGTCGAACGGTTTACCGTAAAAATCTGCTTGTGCGTCGGAAGGGGTACAGGACCGCTAACTACGGCACCCGTGCTCTTCACCGTCTTTACGATCTTCTCGGCCGACTTGTCAACCAGGTTGTGATCGAACGACTTTAACTTAATTCTGATTTTCTGATTCATATCGATTCGTTTTTTTCTTATTCCATATCCTTACGTTTGCCGGCCGACTTCTCGATGATCTCCTTTGCCAGGTTGGCAGGAACCTCCTCGAAGTGATCGAACTCCATCGACGACGTGGCACGACCCGACGAAATGGTACGCAGTACGGTTACATAACCAAACATCTCCGACAGGGGCACCTGAGCCTTCACTACGCGAGCAGTACCCTTCGAATCCATGTTCTGGATCTGACCGCGACGCTTGTTCAGGTCACCGATGATATCACCCATCGACTCCTCGGGAGTTACCACCTCAACAGCCATGATAGGCTCCATGATCACCGAACCGGCCTTGGGAGCAGCAGCACGGTAACCGTTGCGGGCAGCGATCTCGAACGAGAGCTGATCCGAGTCCACGGGGTGGAACGAACCATCCTTCAGGGTTACCTTCATCGAGTCCATCTTGTAGCCTGCCAAAGCACCGTTGGCCATAGCAGCCTCGAAGCCCTTCTGTACGGCGGGGATGAACTCCTTGGGTACGTTACCACCCTTCACCTCGTCGACGAACGTAAGACCCATCTTACCCTCCTCGGCAGGACCGATCTCGAAGATGATGTCGGCGAACTTACCACGACCACCGGTCTGCTTCTTGAATACCTCGCGGTGCTGAACGGTCTGGGTAAGAGCCTCCTTGTAGTTCACCTGGGGAGCACCCTGGTTGATCTCCACACCGAACTCGCGACGCAGACGGTCAACAATGATATCGAGGTGAAGCTCACCCATACCGCTGATCACGGTCTGGCCGCTCTCCTCATCGGTCTTCACCGTAAAGGTGGGGTCCTCCTCGGCCAACTTGCCAAGAGCGATGCCCAGCTTATCCAAGTCCTTCTGGGTCTTGGGCTCTACAGCCAAACCGATTACGGGCTCGGGGAAGGTCATCTGCTCAAGAACGATAGGTGCGTTCTCGGCGCAGAGGGTATCACCCGTGCGGATCTCCTTGAAACCTACGGCGGCGCAGATATCACCGGCACCTACGGTCTCCAGAGGATTCTGCTTGTTGGCGTGCATCTGATAGATACGGCTGATACGCTCACGCTTGCCGCTGCGAGCGTTGAGCACATACGAACCGGCATCGAGCTTACCCGAGTATACGCGAACGAAAGCCAAACGGCCTACGAAGGGGTCGGTAGCAATCTTAAAGGCCAGACCGCAGAACGACTCCGACTCATCGGGCTTGCGGGTCTCGGTCTCCTCGGTCTTGGGGTTCACACCCTCCACAGCGGGAACATCCAGCGGCGAGGGGAGGAAAGCCATCACATAGTCCAGGAGCTTCTGTACGCCCTTGTTGTGGAACGACGAACCGCAGAGCATGGGCACCAACTGCATCGACATCGTAGCCTTACGGATAGCGGCCAACAGCTCGTCAGCGGTGATCGAATCGGGATCCTCGAAGAACTTCTCCATCAAAGCATCGTCGGTCGAAGCTACCTCCTCGATGAGCTTGTTGCGCCACTCCTCAGCCTCGGCCTTCATGTGCTCGGGAATCTCACGAATCTCGAAGTTGTCACGAACGGTCTTGTCGTCGAAGTAGTAGATCGCATTATTATAAATAAGGTCTACCAAACCCTCGAACTTGTCCTCAACGCCGATAGGCAGAACAACGGGGAGAGCGGTAGCGCCGAAGTGCTCCTTGATCTGGGCACATACGGCCAGGAAGTCGGCACCCGTGCGGTCCATCTTGTTCACGTAACCCATACGGGGAACGTTGTACTTGTCGGCCTGACGCCATACGGTCTCCGACTGGGGCTCCACACCACCTACGGCGCAGAACGTAGCGATGGCACCGTCCAACACACGCAACGAGCGCTCCACCTCTACGGTGAAGTCAACGTGTCCCGGGGTGTCGATCAAGTTGATCTGGTACTGGTGATCCTTGTAGTTCCAGAAAGCGGTCGTAGCAGCCGAGGTAATCGTAATACCACGCTCCTGCTCCTGAACCATCCAGTCCATGGTGGCAGCACCTTCGTGGGTCTCACCAATCTTGTGGGTCTTACCCGTGTAGAACAGAATACGCTCCGAGGTCGTGGTCTTACCGGCACCAATGTGAGCCATGATACCGATATTACGTGTATATTTAAGATCTCTTGCCATTTTCGTACTCTGTTATTAGAATCTGAAGTGTGCAAATGCCTTGTTGGCCTCGGCCATGCGGTGCATCTCCTCCTTACGCTTGAAGGCGGCACCCATCTGATTGTAGGCGTCTACAATCTCACCCGAGAGTTTCTCTGCCATCGACTTACCCGAACGCTTGCGCGAGTAAAGGACAAGGTTTTTCATAGAAATCGAAATCTTGCGCTCGGGACGAACCTCCGTAGGAACCTGGAACGTCGCACCACCGATACGCTTCGACTTAACTTCGACTTGGGGCGTGATGTTCTCCAGAGCCTGTTTCCAGACCTCCAGGGGAGATTTATCAGCATCCTTCATCTTCTTGCCCACGAGCTCAAGCGAGTCGTAGAAAATCTCATAGGCAATACTCTTCTTACCATCCAGCATCAAATTGTTCACGAAACGCGTAACCATCACGTCGTTGAACTTGGGGTCCGGAAGTAGAATTCGCTTCTTTGGCTTAGCTTTTCTCATTTTTGTTTCTTAAACTAAAAGTTTTCTTCTAATTACTTCTTCTTTGCGGCCGTTGCACCTGCCTTGGGGCGCTTGGCACCATACTTCGAACGACGCTGACGACGACCGTCTACACCTGCGCTATCGAGCGCACCGCGTACCAGGTGGTAACGTACACCGGGGAGGTCCTTCACACGACCACCACGCACCAATACGATGGAGTGCTCCTGCAAGTTGTGGCCTTCGCCCGGGATGTAGGCGTTCACCTCCTTGCCGTTCGTTAATCTTACACGTGCAACCTTACGCATAGCCGAGTTAGGCTTCTTAGGCGTCGTCGTGTACACACGGGTACAAACGCCGCGGCGCTGGGGACACGCAGCGAGTGCCGGCGACTTCGATTTCTCGACCAGGCTTACTCGACCGTTTCTTACTAACTGTTGAATAGTTGGCATTTTGTCCTTTAAATTTGTTAATTATTTTTACTCGTTTCGGGTGTTTTACGACCCCGATTTCGTTTCTTTTGTTTCGGTTCAGCACCTCCACCGCTTCGTTGGCCGCGCTTCAACGCGCCAAACCCGCTAAATCTCAGCACCTTACCCCTTGTCAAAGGGCACTATTACCCCTTAATTCGGACTGCAAAGGTACGCAAAAAATCTGAAATAACAAACCTTCGACCATCTTTTTGCACTGATTTTCGCGTATTTCGGCTGTTTTGAGCCAAAATAGCGATTCTTTTTATTTATAATTTTTTAAATTCTATAAATAATTTATTATGTAAGAACCGTCAAGTGCCTGTATACCAACTTTTTCACTCAAAAAAAATCAAACCCTATTCCCAGGGGGCGCAAGCCCTCAAAAACTTTCAAAAAAAAGCAAAAACACACACCCTTTTTCAGGCACAGTAGGGAGCAAGGTCAAGAACAACACTCGTACACTTCTCAAGGAATCAACCCCATACCCCCCCAAAAAAACAGCACTTATCAACCACCACACACCCAAAATACACTCTTTCAGCCCCAATCATTCACACATTTACACACCAAAAGCCGCCGCCACCCTCCCCAAAAACCGTTTTGAATAGAAATAATTTTTCATTCGCAACTCCTAATTCCTAATTATTTATTATCTTTGCCGATTAGAACAAAAATCAAAACAAATAATAACCATGGAATACAATTTCAAATCATTGGAGACAAAGTGGCAGAAGCGCTGGCAGGAGCGTGGCACCTACCGAGTGGAGGTGGATCCCGCGCGTCCGAAATTCTATGTGCTCGACATGTTCCCCTACCCCTCGGGGGCAGGTCTACATGTGGGCCACCCGCTGGGCTACATCGCCTCGGATATCTATGCACGCTATAAGCGCCAATGCGGTTTCAATGTGCTTCACCCGATGGGTTACGATGCTTTCGGTCTGCCGGCCGAGCAGTATGCCATTCAGACGGGTCAGCACCCCGCGAAGACCACCGAGCAAAACATCAACCGCTACCGCGAACAGCTGGATAAGATCGGCTTTTCGTTTGACTGGAGCCGCGAGGTGCGCACCTGCGACCCCGAATACTACCATTGGACGCAGTGGGCCTTCCTTGAGATGTTCGACCACTGGTACGACAACGCAGCCCAAAAGGCGCGCCCGATCAGCGCATTGAAGGAGCACCTGGCCGCACACGGCACCGAGGGACTCGATGCCGCACAGACCCAGACGCTCAAATTCTCGGCCGAGGCTTGGAACAACATGAATGAGCAGGAGCAGGAGCAAGCCCTCTTAAATTGGCGATTGGCATTTCGTGCCGACACGATGGTAAACTGGTGCCCCGCCTTGGGCACGGTGTTGGCCAACGACGAGGTGAAAGACGGTCTCTCGGAGCGCGGAGGACACCCCGTGGAGCAAAAGCGCATGAAGCAGTGGCTGCTACGCGTGACGGCCTACGCCCAGCGCATGCTGGATGGTTTGGAGCAACTCGAGTGGAGCGACTCGCTGAAGGAGATCCAGCGCAACTGGATCGGCCGCTCGGTGGGAGCCCAGGTCTTCTTTGACGTGCAGAATTCCGACCGCAAACTGGAAATTTTCACCACGCGCCCCGACACGATCTTCGGTGTTACCTTCATGGTAATCGCCCCCGAGCACGAGTGGGTGGAGGAGCTGACCACCCCCGAGCAGCAGGCCGAGGTGGAGGCCTACATCCAGCAGGCCAAGAAACGCTCGGAGCGTGAACGCATCGCCGAAACAAAGCGTGTAACGGGTGTCAGAACGGGCTCCTATGCCATCAATCCTTTCACGGGCAAGGCGATTCCGATCTTCATTTCGGACTATGTATTGGCAGGTTACGGCACGGGAGCCATCATGGCCGTTCCGGCCCACGACTCGCGCGACTGGGCCTTTGCCCGCCACTTTGACCTGGAGATCGTCCCCGTAGTCGAGGGCGGCAACATCGAGGAGGCCTCCTACGATGCCAAGTCGGGCAAGATGATCAACTCGGACTTCCTCACGGGAATGGATGTAACGGAGGCCATTCCCCTGATGTTCGAGGAGGTGGAGCGCCGCGGCCTGGGCAAGAAGCTGATCAACTACCGTCTGCGTGACGCCATCTTCTCGCGCCAGCGCTATTGGGGCGAACCCTTCCCGATCTACTACAAGGACGACGTGGCCTACCCCCTGGAGAAGGAGCAACTGCCGCTGACCCTGCCCGCCATCACCGACTTCGGCCCCACGGCCGAGGGTGAACCCCCGTTGGCTCGTGTCGAGGAGTGGCACACGGCCGAAGGATTCCCCTTCGAGCTCTCCACGATGCCCGGATTTGCCGGCTCGTCGGCCTACTACCTGCGCTACATGGACCCGCGCAACCACGAGGGACTGGTCTCGAAGGAGGCCAACGAATATTGGCGCAATGTAGACCTCTATGTGGGTGGTATTGAGCACGCTACGGGCCACCTCATGTACTCGCGCTTCTGGAATATGTTCCTCTACGACCTAGGCTATGTCTGCGAGCCGGAGCCCTTCAAAAAGTTGGTAAACCAAGGCATGATTCAGGGTCGCTCGAACTTCGTCTACCGCGTAGTGGGCACCAACAAGTTCGTCTCGCTGAACCTGCGCGACCAATACGAAACCCAGGCCATCCATGTGGATGTCAATATCGTCAAGAACGATGTGCTCGACCTGGATGCCTTCCGCGCCTGGCGACCCGAATTCAAGGAGGTGGAGTTCATCCTCGAGGATGGCAAGTACATCTGCGGCTGGGCCATCGAGAAGATGTCAAAATCGATGTTCAACGTCGTAAACCCCGACTACATCGTCGAGAACTATGGTGCCGACACGCTACGTATGTATGAGATGTTCCTCGGCCCGTTGGAGCAGTCGAAGCCCTGGGATACGAACGGCATCGACGGCGTACACAAATTCCTGCGCCGCTTCTGGAAACTCTTCACCGACAAGGAGGGAAACTTTGCCATCGTGGACGAGACCCCCGAGAAGGCCGAGATGAAGGCCCTGCACAAGTGTATCAAGAAGGTAAGAGAGGATATCGAAAACTTCTCGTTCAATACCTCGGTGGCCGCCTTCATGATCTGCCTCAACGAGCTGGGTAACTGCCACAAGCGCGGTGTATTGGAGCCCCTGGTATCGTTGCTGGCCCCCTTCGCCCCCCACATCTGCGAGGAGCTCTGGGAGGCCCTGGGACACGAGGGCTCGGTGTGCGACGCCCCCTACCCGAAATTCGAGGAGCAGTGGCTCGTGGAGAACAGCTTCGAGTACCCCGTATCGGTGAACGGCAAACTGCGTTTCAAGCGTGAGTATGCCCTCTCGCTCTCCGCAGCCGAGATCCAGGCCGATGTGGTGAAGGCCGAGGAGGCACAGAAGTGGCTCGAAGGAAAAGCCCCCAAGAAGGTGATCGTCGTCCCGGGCAAGATCATCAATATTGTGATCTAATCCACCCAACCTCTCTATACAAAGTGGGCAGTAAGATCGGGGAAACCCTTGTTGCTGCCCACTTTTTTCATGCCGAAGGGTCTCCGAAAAGATTGGCCCCGCGCACGAAAATAATTCCTAATTCCTAACTCCTAATTCCCAATTATTTTATACCTTTGCACCCAAAAGCAAAGATACACTATTTTTTATGGCAGATAATTCAATTTTAATGCGTCTGGATGGCCTAAAACTCAAATACGAGGAGACTGGCCAGAAACTCACCGACCCCGAGGTGATCGCCGACGTAAAGCTGTTTGTACAGCTGACCAAGGAGTATAAGGAGTTGGAGCCCATCGTAGAAACAGCCGACCGCTTCCGCACCGCCCTTGCCAACCTCGCAGAGGCCAAGGATACGCTCGTAAATGATAAAGACGAGGAGATGCGCGAAATGGCACGCGAAATGGTAGCTGAGTTGGAGCCCCAAATTGAGCAGATGGAGGAGGAGATTAAAATCCTCCTTATCCCGAAGGATCCGCAGGATGCCAAGAATGCCATTGTCGAGATTCGCGGTGGTACGGGAGGTGACGAGGCTGCCATCTTCGCCGGCGACCTGCTGCGCATGTACACCAAGTATGTGGAGTCGAAGGGTTGGCGCTACGAGATCACCTCGCAGTCGGAGGGTGCCGCCGGCGGCTTCAAGGAGGTGGTAATGAAGGTCACGGGTGCCAATGTTTATGGCACACTGAAATATGAGTCGGGCGTACACCGTGTGCAGCGCGTACCCCAGACCGAGACGCAAGGCCGTGTACATACCTCGGCCGCCTCGGTAGCCGTGCTCCCCGAGGCCGAGGAGTTCGACATCGAGATCTCGATGAACGACATCCGCAAAGATATCTTCTGCGCCTCAGGTCCGGGAGGTCAGTCGGTGAACACCACCTACTCGGCCATTCGTCTAACCCACATCCCTACGGGTATTGTTGTGCAGTGCCAAGACCAAAAATCGCAGCTTAAGAACTTCGATAAGGCCTTTGAGGAGTTGCGTACGCGCGTCTTCAACCTCGAGTACTCGAAGTATCTCGACGAAATCGCCTCGAAGCGTAAGACGATGGTCTCGACGGGCGACCGCTCGGCCAAGATTCGCACCTACAACTACCCCCAGGGGCGTATCACCGACCACCGCATCAACTACACGATCTACAACCTTTCGGCCTTCATGGATGGCGACATTCAGGACTGCATCGACCATCTGATTGTAGCAGAAAACGCAGAGCGATTGAAGGAGAGCGAGTTGTAATTCGAGAGTTCTGAATTCTAATTGTGCTTCGTGAATTGAAAAGGTATCTTCTCTCCGCCCTGATGGTTGTGATCTCTGTGCTGAAACTCTCGGCACAGGAGCCCCTCTACCTGGTCAACGGGGAGCGACGCGAGGAGATTGAGACGATTAACCCCGAGCACATTGAGCACATCGAGCAGTTTCCGGCCAACGAGGAGACCATTGCCCGCTTCGGCCCCGAGGCCGGCAACGGAGCGGTAGTGGTAACCCTCAAATTCGACCGCGCGCCCCGTTTCAACCACCCCGAGGGGTGGAGTTTTGCGGAGTACATCACCCGCGAAGTCGATTGGCAGGAGAACGACCTCACGGCCCGCATTGCGATCCGTTACCACATCTCGGAGGAGGGAATCCTGGAGGTAGATAAAATCCTCGAGGCCACCGACAAACGGCTGCTGCGCCGCATCGAAAAGGCTCTCGAGGAGTGCCCGCGCTGGGAGCCAGCCCAAAAGGAGAACTGCCCCGTGAAGAGTGCCGGCTATGTCCTGCGACTGACTCTCCCCGAAGGGCGCGAGTTGCCGCCGGAGCGTTATGTGATCCTGCGATAGAACTTAAAAACAACAAGAAAACAAAATATTACAAACAAAAAAAGAAAAAATGAAAAATTCAATCTACACAAAGTGGCTTCTGCTGCTGTTGGTAGCTCCCCTGTGGAGCATCGGCTGTACGGATGATCCCGAACCCAACAATGGCGGCGATCCCATCCCCCCCACCCCCGAGACCCCGGCCTACTATGATCCGTGGATCTTTGGAGACAACATGAACATCGATGTGCACCCTGGAGACAACTTCTACTTCTATTGCAATGGAAGCTGGTTAAATAGTGGCAACATCAATGATGGCGATGGTTATACATCCATTGCAGTAAACGAGAGCTACACCAAGCTCCTCTCGCTGGAGATTCCCCTCGTTGACCAGATCTACGAGCAGGTACTCTCGATCGACGCAAACCTGGAGGCTTCCCAGAATCGCCTGATCGCCGACTTCACCTATCTGGAGGAGGAGATCGGCTGGACTCAAAGTCCCGAGCAGATGATTCGCGCCATCGTCGAGATCTCGAAGCGTGGTTACCCCGAAAACCTCTTCAAGTTCTCGCTCGTTCCCGAGAACGGCATAATTAAGTTGGCCATCGCCCCCCAGCAGGATGAGGGTGAAGAGGGTGAAGAGGATGAAGAGGAGGCTTTGCGCATTCTCACCCGCATGGGTTACCAGCCTGAGACGCTGGAGCAGACGCCCAACATCCTGGATATGATTCGTCCCCAAACCGGTCGCGACTACTCGATCTCGAAGTTAAGCAAGCACCCCGAGTGGCGCAAGCACCTGCGCTCGGCCGCCGATGTAACTCGCTCCGACGCCAGCTCGTTGCTGATCACGATGATCGATGCTTTGGGAGTAGATCCCAGCCTGGTGGTCATCGATGAGGCCACCCTCCAGGCGTTGGAGATGTTCAACCAGGCTCCGCTGGAGCAGGTGAAGATAAACTATATTGAGTTTATTGCTGCGCAGGTCAGCTACCTTTTCAATGCACAGGCATTCAATCAGACGCTCGACAAGACAAACAATTACGACACTTCGAACGACTACGATAAGTGCCTTGTTTGGTTGGCTGAGGGTCTCCTCAGATTCCCGATCTCGAAGCTCTATGCCGATGCCTTTGTAACCGAGAGCCAGAAGATCCTGACCGAGAACCTCTGCGAGGAGATTCGCGAAAGCTTCGACAAGCGTCTTGACCACGTGGATTGGATTAATGAGACGACACGCGCAGAGGCCAAGCACAAGTTGGCCCAGATGAATATCGAGGCTTGCTATCCCGAGAATTGGCTCGAGATAGGCCCCTATACGGCAAATGGCCCTACGCTGTTGGATAATACATTGTCGTTCCAGAAGACAAACTTCGAGGGCATGTGCTCGTTGATTGGTGAGCCTTGCGACAACAACATGCTCAATATGGCAATAATCGATGAGTGCCCGATCTTTATCTTCAACGCCTTCTATGCACCCCAGTTCAACGCGATTGCCATCCTGCCCACCATCACAAGCGAGCCGATGATCGATGCCTCGAAACCAGAGGCCTACAACTACGCTACGATGGTTATTCTTGGCCACGAGATGACCCACGGATTCGATGCCGAGGGTTCGCAATTCGATGCCGAGGGCTATGAGGAGGAGTGGTGGGATCCCTCCGACCGCGCCGAGTTCGAGGCTCGTCAGCGACTTCTCGTCGAGAGCTACAGCGAGCTGGAGGTTGTCCCCGGAGTCTACAACAACGGTGAGCAAACCCTCTGCGAGAACATCGCCGACCTGGGCGGTTTCCTGATCGCTTACGACGCCCTGATGAACAAACTGCGCGAGATGGGGGCTACCGAAGAGGAACTCCGCATTGAGAGCCGCCACTTCTACCAGGCTTATGCCAACCTTTGGCGTGAGTACAACAGCGATGAGGTAATCGTTGAGTCGTATGGAAAGGACGAGCACTCGGCTCCCAAGGAGCGTATCAACGGTATTGTTCGCAACACCGATCTATGGTACGACCTCTTCGAGGTGAATGCCGACCACGAGCTCTTCCTCGAGGAGGCAGAGCGTGCCTACATCTGGTAGTACGAAGATCCCATTTTGAAAAGAGAGGGACGACCACACAAGGGTTTCGTCCCTCTTCTTCTTTCCCTGACCATTACAAAAACCAAGGAAAGTGCATCACTCTCGTATCTTTTTCGTATCTTTGCATAGATGAATCTCTCCACACATAGCCCCATGCGCCTTTCGGAGCTTCAACTTCGGATCAAGCAACACCTGTCGAGCCAATTCCCGTTGCCGATATGGATCGTGGCCGAGATTGCCGAATTGAAGGTCAACTACTCGGGCCACTGCTACCTCGAGCTCATCGAGAAGGGGGCCTCAGATGGGGTGCCGAAGGCCCAGGCTCGGGCGGTCATCTGGCGCACACACTACCCGCGCATCGCCTCCTATTTCGAAAGCGCCACAGGGCAACGCCTCGAAGCGGGTATGCAACTCCTCGTAAAGGCCACCGTCAGCTACCACGAACTCTACGGTTTCTCGCTCCAAATCAGCGACATCGACGCCTCCTACACCTTGGGGGAGATGGAGCGCAAACGCCAAGAGACCATCGCCCGACTGAAGGCCGAAGGGGTGTGGGAGATGAATCAAACCCTTCCCCTCCCGCCGGTCGTGCAACGCATCGCGATCCTCTCGAGCAGCAAGGCCGCGGGCTATCAAGACTTCTACCAGGAGCTATCGCAAAGCCCCTACCGATTCCACACCGACCTCTTCGAGGCTGTGATGCAGGGCGAAGCGGCCGAGAGTTCGCTGATCTCCGCCTTGGGCGAGGTGGCCGAGAGGATCGACGACTACGATGTCGTGGTGATCATCCGTGGCGGAGGCTCCACAAGCGACCTGAACTGCTTCAACAGCTATCGGCTGTGCAGCCACATTGCCCAATTTCCACTCCCCATACTCACCGGCATCGGCCACGACAAAGACCAATCGGTGGCCGACCTGGTGGCCCACACGGCATTAAAGACCCCGACAGCCGTGGCCGGCTGGCTCATCGACCGAATGCAACAGATCGAGGGGTGGCTTGACGGGGCAGCCCTCACCCTGCATGATGCCTCCCTGAACCTCACCCGCAACCACCTGCTGCGCCTGGAACGCTACGAAGAGGAGGTAAAAAACTTGAGCCGCCGACTGATTGATCTTCAACGGAGCCGACTCGAGCAATACGCGCTCCGACTCCCCGAGGAGTGCGGTCGTTTGCTGCGCCGCGAAGGGGAGCGAATTCGTCACCTCGAAACCCTCACCGAGAGCCACTCTCCGAGGCGGATTCTACGCCTGGGATTCTCCGTCACACGCCTCGCCGGCCGAGCCATCCGCTCTGCGGAGGAGGCCCCCACCGGATCGACCCTCGAAATCGAACTCGCCGAGGGACACATCACAGCAACCACCAAATAGAGAAGAAAATAGCACAAAGAGCCCCTGCGTATAATAATTTTTACGCTAAGACTTGTTGTGGGAGATTTTTTTTCCTACCTTTGTAATAAGATAAAATCCGATTGGACTATTTTTTTTGAAAAACTCAAAGAATCATTAAATAAAATTATTATGAAAAAGATCTTATCGCTTATCGTGGTCCTGGCCTGCTGCTGCCTGGTGGCCACTGCAGGAAACAAAAAACAGGAGAAAGCCAATGCCGATACCGACATGTTCCGCTACGACTTGGAATACGTTCGCTCGGCCGGTTCGGGCGTCGTGAATGTCAAGGTATGGAGCTACTCGAAGAAGAAGGAGATCGCTACCGAGCAGAGTCGCAAGAATGCCGTACACGGCGTATTGTTCAAGGGCCACTCGGGACAGGGTTCCGTACACAACCCGATCGTAAAGAGCGCCACGGCTTTGGATGAGCACGCCGAGTTTTTCCAGGCTTTCTTTGCCGATGGTGGCGACTTCCAGCGCTATGTGGAGGGTTCGGTTCCCGGCACCCTCGAAGTAGCCAAGCAGGGCAAGGAGTATAAGGTGGGTATCGTGGTACGCGTGCGCACGAACGAGTTGCGCAAGCACCTTGAGCAGGCCAATATCATCCGTGGCCTCTCGTCGGGCTTCTAATTCGTCCCCAACCACTACTTCTACACGAGGTTGTCGTCGGGCAACCTCGTTTTACACAAAAAAACAGCGTATCTCATGAAAAAGTTATTCTTATTTTTAGGTCTCGTTCTTTGGTCGATCCAGGCATCGGCTCAAGAGACGAACGATGTGATCTACCTGAACAACGGAAACATCGTCAAAGGAGAGATTGTCGCTTCGGGCGACTCGACCGTGCAGATTCGTACCGCCAACGGCGACCTGCACACCTTCGACCGCGTAACAATCCGCAAAATCGACCAAGGACAGCAACTCGAGGCTTGGCCCAAGGCTCCCAAGTCGCTCTACAAGGATTACTCGGATCAGGCCAAAGGCTTCTGGGCCGCAGCCGATCTGATGTTCGGTGCCAATGTGGAGCATGAGTTCGGCATCAGCGGCTCGATGCCCCTCGACCTGCAAGTCACCTTTGGTTACCGCTTCAGTGAGTTCCTCCAGGTGGGTGCGGGTGCCGGCTTCCGCTACTACTTCAACAATGACCAGGCCCGCGCCTACTGCAACAGCAAGGGTGAATACCAAAACTACGGTTGGAGCTTCCCCGTCTACGGTCAGTTGCGCGGTCTCTTCTTCTCGGGACAGTCGCGCACGACGGTTCCCTTCTGGCAGATGAGCGTAGGCCACACCTTCAACGACGGCTTCATGCTCTCGCCCGCCCTGGGTCTTCGCTTCGGAAGCACGGAGCGCAACCACTTCACTCTGGGTCTGCACTATACGGCCCAGTGGACCTGGCTACGAACCAACCTCGAAGGAGGCCCGAGCCGCGAATTCGGCCCCATGCACCTGTTGCAACTCCGTCTCGGCTACCAATTCTAAACCAAAAACAACTTTATCAACCACATAAACCTTAGCAACAAGATGAATATGAAAGCGTATATTTTGAGTCTGATGCTGCTGCTCGGTATTTCGGGCAGTGTCATGGCCAAGAAACAGGTAAAGGTTTCGTCCTACATCCCCACCGAGACCGTCTATATAAATAGTGAGGGCGACGGCTCGCTCACCCTGCGTGCCCACGGCCACGGCTCAACCCGCAACGATGCCATCAAGCAGGCAGCCAAGAACGCCGTGCGCGATGTGATCTTCAAGGGAGTCTCGGTTCCCGGCAACCCCGAACTTTCGAAGCCGCTGGTGATGACCGTGAATGCCCAAGAGAAGTACGCCTCGTTCTTCAACGCCTTCTTCTCGGATGGTGGCGAGTACAAAAAATTCGTTACCTCGGAGGATCGCAAGTCGGGCTCGAACAAAAAGGAGAAGAACATGGTAAACGTGAAGCTCAGCACCACGGTGCGCGTGTTGCGTTCGGAGCTGAAGTTCTACCTGATCGACAACGGCATCGTCAACCCCTAATCCCAGAGAAAATACACCAACCACTTAAAGTCTAATCAAAACGCTAAAGAAAGATATGAAACGCTTATTTGTATTGGCAATGGTCTGCCTGATGGCCCTTCCCGCCTTCTCGCAGGCAAAGAAACCTTCGATCATGTTCGTACCGAGCAATGCTTGGTGCAAGGAGAAGGGGTACGGCTCGACGGTGGATGTAAACGGCGTTGAGCAGTTTGTACCCAACTACACGGCGGCTCTGGAGGACAGCGAATTGTTGCCCGTGCTGGCCGAGTTGAACGGTCTGATGGCTGACCAGGGATTCCCCGCCCTGAACATGCAGGCCACGATGAACATGATCAACCGCCGCCGTGCCGAGGAGGCTGCTCTGCAGACCAAGGCCGGCAATCAGGCCATGACCAACGACCTACGCGAGTTGCGCAATCAAGCCAAGGCCGACATCATGATCTATGTTACCTGGTCGATCAACCGCATCGGCCCCAACCGCTCGGCTACCTACACGCTCGACGGTCAGGATCCCTACACGGGTATGTCGGTAACTACCGTAACGGGTACGGGTACGCCCACCAACTCGGTAGCCACGCCGGTGCTGCTGAAGGAGGCTGTGAATGCCAACATGCCGCTCTTCTGCGACCGTCTGCAGGCCCACTTCGACGACATGTTCGAGAACGGCCGTTCGGTATCGTTGCAGATCCGCGTAGTGGACAACAACCCGATGGGTATCGACCTCGAGTCGGAGATGGGCGACGAGTACAAGGAGTTGCGTGAAATCATCGAGGATTGGGTCTATGAGAACACCCAGTCGCACCGCTACAACCTGAGCGACGACTCGGAGGTTCACATGAACTTCGTCGAGGTACGCATCCCGATCTACGACGACCGCGGTCGCGCACAGGATGCCCGTGCCTGGGCTCGCGGTCTGATCCGCCACCTGCGTTCGGAGCCCTACAGCATCGAGGCCATCAAGCTCGACTCGCCCGGCTTGGGTGAGGCCGTCCTCTACCTCGGTGAGAAGTAGTCCCACGAGCAGTTATCAGAGAAGGATTTTATCCAACCACTAAAACGAAACACCATGAAAAAGTTAATTTATCTGGTTGTTGCCTCGGTATGGGCCTCGGCTTCCCTCTTCGGAGCCCGAGCACAACAGCCGTCGACCGATCTGAAGATTCCGATTTCGATCTATCTCCCCACCGAGGAGTGCAATATCCCCGTAGCCGCACAGAAGATGCTGACCAACAAGATCACCCTGATTGCCGCCCAAAACGGCATGGGTGCCTCGGAGGATTTCGCCCAATTCTATGCCACTTGCGTATCGACGATGCTCGAGAAGCATGTGGTGGGAGGTGCTCCCGCAAAGTATATGCAGGAGGTGGAGCTTACCTTCCATGTTGTAGATGCCTTTGCCAAGAAGATCTTCAACTCAACCTCGATCACGGTGAAGGGTATCGGTGATTCGGAGCAGCAGGCCTACATCAACAGCTTCCGCAAGATCCCCAACAACAGCCCCGAGCTGAAACAGTTCTTCACCACGACAAACCAGAAGATCAAGAGTTACTACGAGTCGCAGCGCGAAACCATCATCAAGATGGCCCAGTCGCTGGCCAAAGTCTACAAGTACGATGAGGCACTCTTCCATCTGGCTATCTATCCCGAGGCTTGCGCCGGTTTCGATCAGGTAGTCGATGTCGCCACGTCGATCTATCAGAAGTATATCGACGACCTGGCCAACCGCAACCTGGCCAAGGCTCGCTCGATATGGAATGCCGGACTGGATGCCAATGCCGCTGCCGAGGCCGCCATCTACCTGGCCGAGATCCTGCCCGAGGCCACCTGCTACAAGGAGGCCCTGACCCTCTCGGAGGAGATCAAGCAGCGCGTGGGCGACGACATCGAGTACTACCGTTCGCTCGAGGCACGCGACAATGCCCAGGCCCACGAGGCAGAGATGGAGCGCATCAAGGCTTGGAAGGAGGTAGGTCTTGCCTTTGGAAACAACCAAAAGGAGAACACCTACTACGACGCCTGGGTTCTCCGCTAACCCCGGGATAACCCTCCAAGCAAAAGCGAAAATACCTCTCCCACGACCATTCGGCGCGGGAGGGATGTTTTACAACCAACCCTCGGAACAGAAACAACAATTTACAAAATCAACCTACTATGAAGAGACTTATTCTTTTGGCCGCAGCCGCCATCCTGGCTTGCGGCACCACCTCGGCCCAGGAGTCGCAGGTAGCCAAGGGAGAGACCGTCATCACCGACGCAGAGGGCAAAGCTGCCGATGGCAAGATGCAGAAGTATCGCCGCAGCTCGCTCTACTCGGTGCTGATTGCCCACTCGACCTTCAACTATGGCGATGTGATCAAGGAGACCTTCGTATCGATCCCCACCCCCGACAAGTTCAACAGCCACGATGTGGCAGCCAAGATCTTCGAGTCGTCGTCGGAGAAGATGATCAAGAACCCCAAGAAGAAGGAGGAGCTCAACCAGGCCGATATTGAGGCCTTTATGCAGGAGCACGATGTGGCTCGCCGCATGGTGGCCAAGTGGTTCAACCGCGACGCCGAGACAGGCTTCTTCGATACCTCCTATGTGCAGGAGTGCGGTATCAGCAGTGCCTCGTGGGCCGATAAAGCCGAGGCTGCCAGCACGATCCTGGGCGTAGACCAGCTCAAGACCGAGATCGGTCAGGAGCTCGTGGGCAAGACCTTCCTCTTGGTCAACGATATCGTCTTTGTGGACAAGGGCGAGCAGTCGGCCAAGGCGGCCGCAGGTCTGAAGATTTTCGGTGCCCTGGCCAGCGCCGTGACGGGTTCGTCGGCCTTTGAGGACCTGGGTAACGCGGCAGGTGATGCAGTGAACGAGATCGACGGCTTCACCGTGAAGATCGTGTCGTACCTCTTCCGCCTGGATTGGAACGAGCACATCATGAATACCTTCTACAACGACCACTGGATCGATGCCGAGAGCCACTCCTACATGTCGGCCGACGAAATCGCTCAGAAGCGTGCCGCTTTCGATGCTACGGATATCTTCAAGCTCACCTACATCGGTCAGACCGAGACCCAGGCCGGCAACCTCTCGTCGAAGAGCTTCGCTCAGAAGAGCAAGGAGGAGCAGATGCTGAAGGTCTGCACCCGCGCCATCGACAAGTCGATCGTGGAGTTGCAGCGCGAGTACGATGAGTTCAAGGTGAATGTGCCCATTATGTCGATCAGCGAGGATGGCAAGACCTGCCAGATCCCCGTGGGTCTGAAGGAGGGTGTAAACGAGAAGTCGGTTTACAAGGCTGTGATGCCTGTACAGGATCCCGAGACGGGTGAGTACACCTACAAGACGATCGCTACGCTGAAGCCCGTGAAGGGTCAGATTTGGGACAACCGCTTCGGTGCCGCCGAGGATGCCGCCGCCATCGCCGCCGGTGAGGCTAAGGGTTCGGAGGAGGATGAGGCCGGTAACGCAGACCTCACAGCCACCACGTTCGAGATCACCTCGGGTGCCAACAACATCATGGAGGGTACGCTCGTAAGAGAGGAGACCATCAAGCGCGACTAATCGTTTGTCCAACTCACAACAAAATAAGAGCGTATTGCTTGGCAATACGCTCTTATTTTGTAGCCCCACCGCGACTCGAACGCGAATTTAAGGTTTAGGAAACCTTCGTTCTATCCCTTGAACTATAGGGCCGACAGAGTTTTACTAATACTCCACTTTATCCTCTTTCTCCTGCCAAAGACGGAAGGTATGCAATGCCTCCTCACGCAATAACTGCTCAGCAGGGATTTGGCGCATGGTGGGCGCCTTCGGAATCTCATCATAGATCAGCGAATCATCGAAGTCGATCATCGCAGCATCCCCACGCGTATTGGCATAGTAGATCTTGTCAATACCAGCCCAATAGATCGCACTCAAACACATTGGACAGGGCTCGCACGAGGTATATACCGTACAACCCGCCAGGTTGAAATTCTCTAACTCGGCACAAGCATGGCGAATAGCCTGCACCTCGGCATGGGCCGTCGGATCGTTGAGTTTGGTCACGTTGTTGGTACCTCGGGCGATCACCTCGCCATTGCGGACCACCACCGCACCAAAGGGGCCACCACCCGTAGCGACACTCATATCGGCCAACTCAATGGCCATACGCATAAAGCGTTCATGCTGCTCTCTGTTTTCCATCTTTTGATTCTTAATTTTTGTATGTTCGGACGAGTAAAACCGGTACTCCGGCCAAGTCACTCTCACTCCGAAAACAAAAATGGTGCGACTTCCGAAGAAATCGCACCGCAAATATACGAATTTTATGTAAATCTACAACTACTTCGTGCCGAACTTGAAGTCCAGACCCAGACCCCACGAAATCGAGGTACGGTTGTAAACATCCTTGTAGCTCAACGCAGGATTGGTTGCATCCACAAAGTTGTTGGTAATGTCCTTGTCGTAGAAGGTCTTCATGAAACCGGCGTTGAGAGCCATGAAGTCGGTGATCTGGAACTTGAGACCCAAACCTACCGAGGTCGACGAGATCGAGAAGTTCATATCCGAGTACTTCGACTCATCGAGGTTCAGCTGCGTACGCTGAGCACCAAGGCTGACCATCCAACGATCGGTGATCGACCACTCAGCACCGGCCAAGTACTCGTTCGTGTTGCCCAATACGGTACCAGCCTGCGTGAAGCTGTTCTCGGCATCCTTGTCGAAGAAGTGGTGCCACTCCAAGGTCACCTTCACGGGACCGCAGTTGCGGCTGGCGGCTACGGCCAACAGGGCGGGAGTCTCGGCCTTCACCTTAGTACCGTGGGTAAAGATGCTGTTGATCACGGGGTCGTTGGCTGAAACGGGAGCCGACTCAATCTCGAGCTCAGTAGCCATCTTGAACTCATACTTAATCGACGCATCCCACTTGCCGTGGTGGAAAGCCACAGCCAGCACGGGGCTGATCGAATAACCCTTCTGCTTTACATCGAGGGTGTGGTCGGCCGTCTTCACGGCATTCTCACCCAAGGCCTTCTGCATCTCGGGGCTCAGCATACCCATCTGCTGCAACATTTGGGCAGCCGTGGTGAAGAGGGCCGAAGCCGACATCATCTGACCATTCAGACCCATGGCAGGAGCCGAGGGGTTCACCTGAATATTCTTCATGTAGCCCTCATAACCATTCGAGGTATTGCTATAACGCACCAAAGCCGATACCGACAACCAATCGGTGATGCGGAAGGCGGCACCCAGGTTGAAGGCCAGAGTCATCGACTTACCCTTCAGGTACATATCCATGGCGTACTGGTTGGCCGTCAAGCCAAACTGCTGACCCAGCTGCGAAATGCCGGCAGGCAGCACAGCAAACTGACGCTCGAACGAAGCAAGACCCTGGCCAAACTCCAGCGAACCGCCACCGCCGTTCACACCCATACCGAGCATCACGGCCCAACGATTCTTCTTCCATGCGAGGTGGAAGCTGGGGATAACCGGCGAGAAGACATCACCCTTATAGCTCTTGGTCGTCTGACCGAGGTTGGCTGCATTCATGCCAAAGGGGGCGAAGGTGGCATCCACCGTACGAGTCTGGTAGGCCATCTGGTCGCTCAGACCAAAGTGCCAGCCGTTCTCCATGAATACCAAACCGGCAGGGTTGTGGTAAACGGCATCAGGATCGAGCGAGGTACCGCGAGCAACGCTACGCAGGAACGAGGCGCTCTGGTTGGTGTTGGTCATCAGACCACCTGCCAGGGCGGGCAATACCACGATGGCAGCAACGATCGAAAGGAAAATTTTCTTCATTTTCTTCAATTTTTTGGTTTCACATTACCCTCCTCGGGGAGCCATTTGGACCACCAAAAAGGGCCTTTTTGTATAAAAAATCGGTACAAATGTACCATATTAGCCCGCTATTCCCAAATATTTCGACCAAAATTTCCAAAAAATCGGTAAAAATACCCATATTATCAGGGATCTACCCTCGATTTCTCTCTCCAAGTTCCCTTTTCAGGCATCAGTTTTGCTGAGTCAATGCAGATTTAACAAATTTGTAACAGCCCCAACTTGCAAAGCCCTCGAGAATGAATTATCTTTGAAAATGAAAACCAATAAAAACCAAAGCGATGAAAAAAATTTCTATCTTTCTGTTGTCGCTCCTAACAACGGTTTCGGCTTTTGCCGCCACTGACGACAACAAGCCCGTTCGCGCGGAAGAGCTCCCCGCGAAAGCCAAAACTTTCCTGGCCACCTACTTTGCCAATGATCCCGTAAGTTTTGCCACGCTCGACAACGACTGGTTCGGCGGCACCTACGAGGTGCACCTGCAATCGGGAAGCGAAATCGACTTCACCAAAGAGGGCGAATGGACAGCCATCGACACCAAACCGCGCCCGGTTCCCACCGAGGTCATTCCCGCACCTATATATAAAGAGGTGAGCAGCCGCTTCCCGGGACGCACGATCACAAAGATCGACCGCGACCGCCGCGACTACGAATTGGAACTGAACGACGGCCTGGAGCTGACCTTCAACCTGAAGTTCGACCTGATCGGTATCGACGACTAGCTCACAGCGGGAGGTTTGTAATCCGGAGCCTCTCTGCGGCAAGCCGTAAACTCGCGACAGAAAATCCAAAGGGCATCGGCCTATCGAGGGGACTCACCCTTCGTCGCCGATGCCCTTATTGTATCTTAGTAGCGAAGCGAAGAGAGGGGGGATATCTGTTCAAAAAGCGCGGTTTTTGAATGGTTTTTCACTTTTTTTGCATTTTTTCACGATTTTTGTTCGAAAAAATTTGGAAATATAAAAATAATGCGTACCTTTGCATCATCAAAATCATGGTGGATTCATCTAAGGGCTAGGATACATGCCTCTCACGCATGACATAGGGGTTCGAATCCCCTATCCACTACAAAACAAAACAGACGACTTTTGGTCGTCTGTTTTGTTTTTATCTTGTTCGGTCGCTTGTCTATCTTTGCATCCAATCATTCCGAAATGTCGGAAAAGGAGTTGCTTTTTAAACCAAAATCACTATCTTTGTTGAGCGTAGGCCCCACAAAGGCCGGCCGATTATGGTCCATGCTCCCCCAAAAGAACGAAAACCCACCCGGGAAACCTTTCTCGGGCAAAGATTAGTATCACAAATGAATAAAGTTATCACCCTGTTTACCGCCCTCCTACTATTGGTGGGTTGCCACGGTGCCAAGAGCAAGATTGCCTCGCCCGATGGCCGCACGAAACTCTATTTTTCGCTCACCGAAGCGGGAGAACCCGCCTACTCGCTCACCTTCGATGACGAGGAGTTGATTCCCCTCTCGCGCTTGGGACTTACCACCACGGAGAACGATTTCACCACAGGTCTCACCCTTGTGGGGGTGGAGAAGAGCTCCTACGATGAGACTTGGGAGCCTGTGTGGGGGCAGTTTGCCGAAATTCGCAACCACTACAACAGCCTGACGGCTACACTGAAGGCCCCCGAAGGCGAGGAGCTCCGCATCGAGATGCGCCTCTTCAACGATGGCATGGGCCTGCGCTACCTTCTGCCCGGAGAGGGCAAAGTGGCCATCACGGGCGAGCGCACCGAGTTTCGCATGGGCGACGACTACCTGGCCCACTGGATGGCCGGTAGCGACGATGATGCCGAGTTCGACTACATGCACACCCGCCTGAGCGAGATTACCCCCGAGACCATGCAGCAGTCGGCCGGCCGGGTGCGCGGCCTGATGGCGTGTGGAGTATCGACCCCCGTGGCGATGAAGAGCCCCGCAACGGGCAACCACCTCGCCATCCACGAGGCGGCTCTGTGGCACTACCCGGGCATGGCCCTGAGTTGGGAGGGCGAACGCGGCTGCTTCACCTCGGCTCTCGCCGGCGATGAGGCCGTGAAGAGCGAAGTAGAGCTCCCCTTCTCGACCCCTTGGCGCACGGTCATCGTGGGCGATCGCGCCGGGTCGCTCGTGGAGTCCACCCTGGTGCTGAATCTCAACGAGCCTTGCAAGTTGGAGGACACCTCCTGGATCAAGCCAATGAAGTATGTCGGTGTTTGGTGGGAGATGCACCTCAAAGTCTCGATCTGGGATCGTGATGGGGCCTACCCTCACTGCGCCTCCACCGAGAACGTAAAGCGCTACATCGACTTTGCCGCCGAGAATGGCTTTGGTGGCGTGTTGGTCGAGGGCTGGAATGTGGGCTGGGGCCGTGGCGAGCGGTTCGACTACTCGACCCCCTATCCCGACTTCGACATGGAGGAGCTGGCCCGCTATGCCGAATCGAAAGGAGTGGAGCTGATCGGCCACCACGAAACCTACGCCAACGTCGCCAACTACGAGGAGCAGATGAGTGACGCCTTCGCCTACTACGAAAAGCACGGAGTAAACAGCGTCAAGACCGGCTATGTGGGGCGCATTGCGGGCCACAAGCACTACGACCGTTGGATGGTAGACCACTACAATCGCACGGTGGTAGAGGGGGCTGCTCACAAGCTCTGCATCGACATCCACGAGCCGATCCATTCAACCGGCATCTGCCGCACCTATCCGAACCTGATGAGTGCCGAAGGGATGCGCGGTCAGGAGTGGCAGGCCTGGAACTCGGGCAACTCCATCGACCACAACCCGACGCTCCCCTTCACACGCAACGTGGCCGGAGCGATGGACTTCACCCCCGGCATCTTCGACCTGCGTTACCACAACACGATCAACAAGGCGGCCGCCACACCCGATGGCCAGGTGAATCCCGACTACAACTACAAATTCTTTGTCAACTCAACCTTAGCACACCAGCTGGCCCAGTATGTAGTCTTCTACAGCCCAATCCAGATGGCTGCAGACCTCCCCGACAACTACCGCCAGCACAATGATGCCCTGCAATTTATTCGCGATGTACCGGTGGATTGGACTACCACCCGCTGCCTGGAGGCCGAGATTGGGGATTATGTCGTAACAGCTCGCCGAGACAAGCACTCCGACAACTGGTATGTGGGCGGCATTACCGATGGCCAAGCGCGCAGTGTAACCCTCTCGTTCGACTTCTTGGAGCACGGTCGTCGCTATGAGGCCACCCTCTACCGCGATGGCGAGAAGGCGGGATGGGAGAGTTACCCCACCGACTATGTAATCGAAAAGTCGGAGATAACCTCCACCGACAAAATCGATATCCTCATGGCGGCGGGAGGAGGTTTTGCTCTACAACTGCGCCCCCTCGAGCAGTAGGAGCCCGTGATTCGCTCCAAGAGAACATAGTGAGAGAAAAGCAAATTGCTCCCCATTGTGGGGAGCAATTTTTTGTTTCTGCTTAAAAAAGAGCAATGTACAATTCAAAATTATTCATAGAGGCTTCAGGGTAAGCCTTCATTCCGAGCACTAATTCAGACAAAGCGAATTCACACAAAAAGACCACGGATCTCACATGAGATCCGTGGTCTGAAATGGAGCCTTTTGAACGGCCCCTTATGCCTTGGGGTGATTACTCGAGACCCTTCAGGTTTACATCCGTAGCGGCCTTCTGAGCCAGAGCGGGGTTCTTAGCAACAGCGCTGTTGAGCTGAGCCTTGGCAGTAGCTACATCACCCTCCTTCTTGGCGATTACGGCACGCAGGTAGTCAGCATCAGCCGAGTTATCCTTGGCAATGGCGTTCTTGGCGGCGGTGTAATCCTTGTTCATGATGTAGGCAATAGCGGCGTTGGTGCCCTCGAGCTGCTTGGCAGCCGACGAGTAGTCACCCTTCACAGCAGCAGCCATGGCCTTGGTCTCGCTCTCAGCAGCCTGGAGGTACTTGTCAGCCTCGGCCATCTTACCGTTGGCCATGTTCGACAGAGCCAGGTTGCTCGAGATGGTGCTGTTGGTCGAGCCAAGCTGAGCAGCCTTCTCGAAGGCCTTCAGGGCAGCCTCCTGCTGACCAACCTCCGACAGGGCGATACCCAGGTTGTTGTAGGCGCGCAGGTCGTTGTACTTCTGAGCGGTGTGGTTCAGCGTAGCC
Source organism: Alistipes sp. (assembly GCA_045614985.1). Taxonomy (GTDB): domain Bacteria; phylum Bacteroidota; class Bacteroidia; order Bacteroidales; family Rikenellaceae; genus Alistipes. The sequence continues at coordinate 73,422 of JAZLDX010000008.1, forward strand.
ACCTTCTGCTCACCGTTGGTGATCAGGCTCTCGGCAGCGTAGAGGAGCTCCTCGTTGTTCAGGGCGTTGAAATCGTTGGCGTTGATCAGGGCCATGATCTCCTCGTCGGTCTTACCCATCAGGTCGGTCGAGTTCACCACCTGCGAACGACGCAGCTTGGGCAGCACCTCGCTCTTCAGCTCGGCGAATACCGAAGCCATGTTCTTGATCTCAGCCTCGCGCTGTGCCGACGAGCTGTAGAGACCCAGCACCTGGAGAATGAGGTTCTTATCCTTGATATCCGAAGCGGCAACCAGCTCCTTCAGACCTTCCCAGTCCTCACCATAAGCGGCAGCGTCTACCTCGAGACCCGAATCCTTCAGGAGTTTCTCCAGAGCCTTCTTACCCGACTCCGAACGAGCCTTCGAAAGCTTGTCGTTGAACTTCTCGGGACCATCGGGCGAAGCGTAACCCTTCACCGTAAGGTGCTGCGTAGCGCGATCGTTCTGCAACTTGGCATCTACATCGCTCTTGAAGCCATCGAGACCCTTCACAGCCACCTTCGAAACCTTCGAGTTGTTGATGTCGTAAACGATGTCTACCTTCACCACCTCGGTCGTTACACGCTTGTAGTTGTTGGGCATGGGGATCATCACGGTCGAGAAGTTCAGGTCACCCTGGAGTACATTCACACCCTGAGCTACCACCAGACCAAAGGTCTTGCGCAGAGCCAAAGCCTCGGCGTTGTCCTGTACCATTACGGCCATCTCCTCAGCGGTAGCCACAGCACCCGTGTTGAGGTTTACGAGCGTCAGCTCCTTGCAACCACCCTTCGGGCACTTGATCTCAGCGCGAACCTGGAGCTCGCTCTGCTTCATGCGCTCATCATAGGGGAACTCGGCGTGCAGCGTGTAAACACCGTCAGCCTTCTTGGCAACCACCGTGTAGTTCTCGTCTACCTTCTCACCCTGGAAGTACTTGGGGGTACCGGCAACCTCGCCGCCCTCGAATACGATTACGGGCGTTACCTTTACAACGGCCTTTGCGTTGAAATACTTGGCAGGAATCGATACGCTGATGTCGGCAGCAACCGTACCATTAACCAGCTCCAGAACCTCGGGCGTGCAGGTTACCTGAATGTCCTCACGATTCTTGGCCATCTTCTTGAAGCAGTTGCAGCTCGAGAATACCAGGGCTGCAGCCACGAGCACGAAGCTCAATTTCATGATGTTTTTCATAGTTGTTTTTGGTTTTAATTGTGTTTATTATTGCTTGTTTTCTTCTCTTTCATCCCTTCCTACCCTTAATTTTCGTAAGGCTGGTCCGGAACACTGCAAATATAGTTATATATTTTGAAATAAAAGCGAAAACGAGGTGTTTTTTCACCTCGTTTTGCGCAAAAAAGCCGTTTTTTCAACTCCTCAAGCTCAGCGAGCCTGGAAAAGAGGGAAAAACTTTACTCCTTGTGGTCGCGACGACGCTCGCCACGCTCGGGACGGGGACGGCGCTCACGCTCTACATAACCCTCGGGTTTGGGGAGCAAAACCTTGTGCGAAAGCTTCAGCTTGCCGGTCTTGGCATCTACGCCGATAAGCTTCACCTCGATCTCGTCACCCTCCTTCAGGCCGGTCTCCTCCATCGTCTCGAAACGCTTGTAGTCGATCTCCGAGATGTGAAGCAGAGCATCCTTGCCGGGCAGAATCTCTACGAAAGCTCCGAACGACACGATCGAACGGATCTTACCCTTGTAGGTCTCACCCACCTCGGGCTGAGCCACGATGGCCTTGATGCGGGCCAGAGCAGCATCAATAGCCTCCTTATCCTGACCGAAGATATCTACATAACCCTTATTGTCATCCTCCGTGATGGTGATGGTCGTGCCGGTGGTCTTCTGAATATCCTGAATTACCTTACCACCCGGGCCGATTACGGCGCCAATGCACTCCTGCGGGATGGTGATCTGTACCAGACGAGGAACGAAGGGCTTGTACTCGGCACGAGGCTCCGAGATGCACTCCGTGAGCTTCGAGAGGATGTGCAGACGACCTACGCGGGCCTGCTCCAGGGCCTTGGCCAGCACCTCATACGAGAGGCCATCCACCTTGATATCCATCTGCGTGGCGGTGATACCATCGGCGGTACCCGTTACCTTGAAATCCATGTCACCCAGGTGATCCTCATCACCCAAGATATCCGACAACACAGCCCAGCGACCCGTAGCCGAATCCGAGATCAGACCCATGGCGATACCCGACACGGGCTTCTTGAGCTTCACACCCGCATCCATCAGAGCCAGCGTACCGGCGCACACGGTAGCCATCGACGACGAACCGTTCGACTCGAGGATATCCGACACCACGCGCACGGCATAGGGGTTCTCATCGCCCACGGGAACCATGGGCTTCAAGGCACGCCAAGCCAAGTGGCCGTGACCGATCTCGCGACGGCTCAAGCCACGCGAAGCCTTGGCCTCACCGGTCGAGAAGGGAGGGAAGTTGTAGTGCAGCACAAACTGCTCGCTACCCTGAACCAGCACCTCATCCTTGATCTTCTCGTCGAGCTTCGTACCGAGCGTAACGGTCGTGAGCGACTGGGTCTCACCACGCGTAAAGATAGCCGAACCGTGAGCGCAAGGCAGGTAGTCGGTCTCGCACCAGATGGGGCGGATCTCGTCGGTCTTACGACCATCCAGACGCTTGCCCTCGTCGAGGATCATGTTGCGCATGGCCTTCTTCTGTACATCGTCGTGGAAATACTTGTGGATCAGCGAAGCCTTCTCCTCGAGCTCCTCCTCCGTAAAGCGGGCAGCGAACTCAGCCTCCAGGGCGTTGAACATATCCTCGCGCTCATGCTTCATCGTACCGCTCGTAGCGATGGCATAAGCCTTGTCGTAGAGTTCGGTAATGATCTGCTGACGCAGCTCCTCATCGTTGTTCTCGTGGCAGTAGGTACGCTTTACATCCTTGCCGAGCTCCTTCATCAGCTCGATCTGTACGGCGCAGTGCTTCTTGATCTCCTCGTGGGCGAACTTGATGGCACCCAGCATCACCTCCTCCGAGACCTCCTTCATCTCACCCTCTACCATGAGGATGTTGTCGATCGTACCGGCCACCATAATATCGAGGTCGGCCAGCTCCATCTCCGAGAAGTTGGGGTTGATCTTATACTCACCGTCGATGCGTACCACACGCACCTCCGAAATGGGGCCCTCGAACGGAATGTCCGACACAGCCAGTGCCGACGATGCAGCCAAACCAGCCAAGGCATCGGGCTGAATATCCTTCTCGGCCGAGATCAGGTTTACGGTTACATATACCTCGGCGTGATAATCCGAAGGGAACAGGGGGCGGAGGGCACGGTCTACCAAACGAGCCACCAAAATCTCGGCATCGTTGGCCTTGCCTTCACGCTTCATGAAACCGCCCGGGTAGCGACCGGCTGCGGCATACTTCTCTTTGTACTCTACCTGCAAGGGCATGAAATCGGTGTCGGGTTTAGCCTCCTTGGCAGCCACCACCGTTGCGAGCAGCATCGTGCCACCCATCTTCACTACCACCGAACCATCGGCCTGTTTGGCCAGCTTGCCCGTCTCGATCATGATCTCGCGACCATCGGCAAGCGTAATGTACTTACGCACTGCGTTGTACAATTTCTTCTCTTCCATAAAATTATTGCGTCCAAAAATGTGAATAAAATTCCGAAAAATAGGGCTCCCAAAGGAGCCCTTTTTCCCAAGCCTGGCGTAAAATTACTTACGCAGGTTCAGCTGCTTAACAATGGCGCGGTAGCGCTCAATGTCAACGGCCTTGAGGTACTCCAACAACTGACGACGCTTACCAACGAGGCGCAGCAGAGCGCGCTGCGTTCCGAAGTCGTGCTTGTTGGACTTCAAGTGGTTCGTAAGGTGGCTGATACGGTACGAAAACAGCGCGATCTGGCTCTCAGGCGAACCCGTATCCGTGTTAGACTTGCCGTACTGGCCGAAAAGCTCCTGCTTTTTCTCTGCGGTCAAATAACCCATAATCTTAAAATAGTTTTTAAAAGTTCCACTCTACGACGCATTCTCCTTACCGAATCGCGCCAGAGCGTGGCGCAAAGGTACACATTTTTTTCTATTCGCAACATTTTTCACTCTTAATTCTTTCTAATTGAGTACTTTTTTCGCAAAACAACACCAAATAGTTACATTTTTGTTACATTTTTGGTTGATTGGGGCTATTTTTTTGTGCGATTCTTCGCTTTTTTATATCTTTGTAGCATGAAAAAATCAATCCGAATTTGGTTATTGGGAGTTTTGCTGCTCGTTGCGGGATGCAACCGCCGAGCAGAGTACCACGTCGTAGACGGTGTAATGCTCGGCACAACCCTCCATTTGGTGGCTTGTAGCGAGACTCCGAGCGAGGAGCTCTACCAGCGAGCCATGGAGATCGACCAGGAGATGAAACGCTCAATGTCCATCTTCGACGAAAGTTCGCTCTTGAGCCGACTCAATCGCGGAGAGACCGATTCGGTGGATCACCACATTGCCTACAACCTCCGCCTATCTCAAGAGATCACAGCCCTGAGTGAGGGTGCCTACGATGTAACTGTGGCCCCGTTAGTTAAGGCCTGGGGCTTTGCCGGCAAGCGGGGCGTCGCCTCGCCCAACCTCGATTCGTTGCTCCAATTTGTCGGAAGCGACAAGGTGGCTTTGCGCCAAGAGGGGGAGGCTTTCAGGCTCTGGAAGGCCGATCCGCGCGTAGCCCTCGATTTCAACTCCATCGCCAAGGGGTACACGGTGGACCTATTGGCCGAAGAGTTCCTCAACCGAGGAGTCGAAAACTTCCTGGTCGATATCGGGGGTGAGGTACGTTGCCAAGGGGTCAATCCCAAAGGGATGCCTTGGCGCATCGGCATCGAGCGACCGGTGGACGGGGCTCCGCTCGGCCAAAGTTACGAGATGCGCATTGCTCTGCACCAGGGAGCCTTGGCGACTTCGGGCAACTACCGCCGCTTCTTTATCGACCCCTCGGGACAGAAGATCGCCCACACGATCGACCCCCACACCGGAAAGAGCCACCTCTCGCGCCTGCTCTCGGCCACGGTGGTCGCCGACGAGTGCGCCCGAGCCGATGCCATGGCTACGATGTTCATGGCCCTGGGAGATGAAAAGGGGTTGGCCCTTTTGGAGAAGCACCCCGAGTGGCCGGTGCTCTTGATTTTGGCCCCCGAAAAGGAGGGTGATCCGATGATCTGCCACCTCTCTCCGGCCATGGAAGAGTTGATCCTGAAATAGAAAACCATAACCCTTGCGAATGAAAAGCGCACTACTATTATATAATCCCGAGTCGGGACGCGGTCGCATCGGAAAGAACCTCGATCGCCTCGAGGCTCTTTTTCGCAGCTACGACTATCAGTTGACCTCTCGCGAAATCGACTTCGCCCACACCCCCTTTGATGGGGACGAGACTCCGGATTTGATCGTGGTGGCGGGAGGAGACGGCACGGTGAACTATGTCGTCAACCGCATGAAGCAGGCGGGCCTCAACCTTCCGCTCGGCATCCTTCCAGCCGGTACGGCCAACGATTTTGCCAAGGCCCTCGGCATGGCGCATGACCCTATTGAGGCGGCCCGGCAGATTATCCTGGGCGAGGAGACCCCGATCGACTGCGGTCGAGTCAACGGGCTCTACTTTGTCAACATCTTCAGCTTCGGCATCTTTACAACCACCTCACAACGCACCCCCAACGAGCGCAAGCACCGCATCGGCAAGTTGGCCTACCTGATCGAGGGGGTCAAGGAGTTCCGTGCTATGCACGCCGTGCCATTAAAGGTGGTGGCCGATGGTCGCTCGTTCGACCTAAATTCCCTGATGGTGCTGGTATTTAACGGTGAAACGGCCGGAGGATTCCATCTGGCACGCCATTCGAGCGTACGCGACGGCCTGTTCGATGTGGTAATGGTTGAAAAACGCAACTTCATCACCTCGACCCTCGCCATGGGCCACTACCTGCTGGGAGGTAATCCCCGCGTGGTACACCGACTTCAGGTACGGAGCCTTGACATCGAATCGACCCTAAACGAACCAACCGATGTGGACGGACAACCCGGAGCCGAATTCCCGCTTCACATCGAGTGTCTGCCCGGAGAGTTGCGCATCCGCTGCCCGAAGGAGGCATAAAACCAAGCAAAAAAGTGAACAAACCTCATATTTATATCTACCCTATGGACGCTGCTGTAAAAAGAAGAAGAGGAAAGAGCGAAGGAACCCCCGACAAGATCTCGATTGCCCGCATCAAGTCGGGAATGAGCGATGTAAGCTATCTCTCTAACGACTTGGTGATCACAACCATCAACTCGCAAAATTACCATACGGTATCCCAGAAACCTATTTCAGTAGATGGATTCGTGGCCATCATTCTGATGAGTGGCCGAGCGATCGTTTCGCTCAACATGACCGACTACACGATCCAACCCAACAATGTGGTCTTCTTCACTCCTGACTCAATTGTCGATCTGAAGGAGTTCTCCGCAGATGGAATGGCCTATATCCTCGCCTTCTCAAAATCGTTTGTCAATGAGATTCAGGTCGATTTAGCCACCTCTCTGCCGGTCTATATGCGTTTTGGCAAAGACCCCATCCTGCCCGTTACGGCTCAGGATGTGGCCGAGATTCGCCAAGTCTTCCAACTCGTCAAGACCCTTTTGCAAAGCGACAAGGAGCGTTACCGCCACGAAATTGTCCGCTCGCTCTTCACCACGGCCTTCTACATCATCACGGAGCTGAACCAACGCGAGCGACCCGCTACGCGCACCAAAGGTCGTGGCGAGGCTATCTTCGAGGAGTTTTCGAATCTTTTGCAGCAGTACAACAAGCGTGAAAGAAATGTGGGATTCTACGCCAAACAGCTCAACATCACCCCCAAATACCTCTCCTCGATTGTCAAAGAGGTTTCGGGGAAGACGGCTGCTCGCTGGATTGACGAATCGGTCATCCTCGAGGCCAAAAACCTCTTGAAGTACTCGGGCATGAGCATCCAGGAGATCGCCCACCACCTGAACTTTAGCACCCAATCCTTCTTCGGCAAGTACTTCAAGCAGCACACGGGTACCTCCCCCTCGCGCTTCAAGCACAAGGGCTAAAATAGCGATAAGAAACTATAACTGGCCGCTAATAAAGCCTCTAATAAAAAAGAAAAAGATTTTGCGATGGCAAAATCTTTTTCTTTTCATTCCTCATTGAATTATTTCTGCGTATAGACTACCTTTTTGGTCTCAAAAAACTCCTCATCGAAGAAGGCCGGGATGTCGTAGAGGGTCCAGCGTTTGCGCGTGAGGGCCAACTCCTCGGCCAAATCACCCCCCTTGAGGTAGAGGATGCCGTTCGGCAGGGTACCCTTTTGACCACGCTCGATCTTCTCCCAAATCCATCCCACAAAGCGGGGCATCTCCGTCACAGCACGCGAAATCACATAGTCGTAACGGTGTGGCAACTCCTCGACACGCCCCCAATGCGGGGTCACATTCTTTAGGCCGAGAGCCGTGGCCACCCCTTCCACCACCTTGATCTTCTTGCCGATCGAGTCGGCCGCCGTAAAATGGGCCTCGGGGAAGAGGATCGCCAGCGGAATCGACGGAAAACCACCGCCACACCCCACATCGAGGATGCGGGCTCCCGCCTCGAATTGACACACCTTGGCAATCGCGAGCGAGTGGAGGACATGACGCAGGTAGAGTTGATCCATATCCTTGCGCGAGATGACATTGATCTTGGCATTCCACTCCGTATAGAGGGCCTCCAGGCGCGAAAAGCGGTCAATCTGCTCCGCAGTCAGGTCGGGAAAATATTTCGTAATCAGGTGCATGCAAAACCAAATTTAGAATTTAGAGATCTATTTTAAATGTTTATCACTCGTTGCTCCTTGTTTTTCGGTCGAGAGGAGTCCACAGGCCGCCTGAATATCCTCACCACGCGAAGCTCGTATAGTAGTCTGTATCCCCTTAGCTGTCAGCGTATCGCGAAAACGGATCATCGCCTCGGTATCGGGCGAAAAATAGGGCGACGAGGGAATCTTATGGAAACGGATCAGGTTGATACGGCACTTGATGCCATCCAACAAACGACAAAGTTCCTTAATGTGGCGCGGCGAGTCGTTCATCCCCTTCAGGACGATGTACTCGAACGAAACGCGGCGTTGGTGCGTAAAGTCGTAACGACGCAAAATATCGCACACCTCACGAATCGTCCAAGCCTTCTCGATCGGCATAATCTCAATGCGCTCCTCATGGAACGGGTTGTGAAGGCTGACAGCAAGGTGAACCTTCGACTCGGTAAGGAAGCGGTCAAGCGCCTTGGCTACACCGGCCGTCGAAACAGTGATGCGCGTAGGCGACCAACCGAAGCCCCACTCCGCAGTAAGAATCTCCAATGCCCGAAGCAAATTATCGAGGTTGTCCAACGGTTCACCCATCCCCATAAAAACCAGGTTCGTAAGTTGCTCAAATTCAGGCAATGAGGCTATTTGATTAAGGATTTCGGTGGTCGAGAGCGAATGCTGTAACCCCTGGCGACCGGTAGCGCAGAAACGACACCCCATGCGACAACCCGCCTGCGAGGAAACGCAGAGTGTGGCCCGCTCTCCGTCGGGGATGTAGGCTGACTCGATAAAGGCCCCCTCGGAGGTGGCGTAAAGATACTTTTTGGTACCGTCCACCGAGGTCGAGACCCCCCGATTTTCGCTTCGTCCAACCGTATAGTGCTCCTTCAACCGCTCTCGATTAGCGACCGAAATATCGGTCATTCCATCAATCGAATCGACCCGTTTCACATAGAGCCAACGTGCCATCTGTCGCGCAGCAAAACGGGGCAGACCAAGGTCAGCCGCCACCTGCGAAAGTTCACTCAACGTAAGACCAAAAAGGGGGCGAAAAGGTTGCATATCGTTCAAAAATCGAGTTTCCAGGGACAAAAGTAGACAAAAAATAAAGATTTTTTCTCTCTTTTGATTCATTTTTGAAATTTTCTCCCTATATTTGTCAGTGTGTAAGCCCAAATTGTGCTTATGCGGAAAGAGAAATACTAAATTCAAGGCAATAAAATTTAGAAAAATTAGAATAATGGAACTGAAAAAAACACCCAAAGCAGACCTGCAGAACAAGCGCGGTCTGTTGCTCGAAATCGGTTTGGTGATTTCGCTGGCATTGGTAATCGGTGCATTTGCCTACACTCCCAAGGAGCACCGCATTGAGCAGATTGATCAGGAGGTAATCGTTGTCGAGGAGGAGATGATGGAGGTTACCCGTCAGGATCAGAAGCCGCCCGAGGCCCCCAAAAAGACCGAGATGAAGGTGATCGCCGACATGCTCTCGATCGTAAAGAACGACACCAAAATCACGACAGAAGTGGATTTTGCCGACTTCGACGAGGATACCGAGATTATCCAGGAGGTAGAGGTTGAGGAGGAGGAGATCCAGGACGATGAGCCCTTCTTGACCGTAGAGACCATGCCCTCGTTCAAGGGTGGAACACTGATGGATTTCCGCAACTGGGTACAGAGCAAGGTACGCTACCCGCAGATTGCCCAGGAGAACGGTATTGCCGGCCGTGTGGTATTGCAGTTCGTTATCGAGCGCGACGGCAGCTTGACGAACATCGTCGTGTTGCAGACGCCCGACCGTTCGCTTTCGGAGGAGGCCATCCGCGTGCTGAACCAGTCGCCCAAGTGGACCCCCGGCAAGCAGCGTAACCAGACGGTGCGTGTAAAGTACACCCTGCCCGTTGAGTTCCGCATCCAGAACTAAATTGAGTCCAAGGCTCAATTTCAAGGTATCCTATTTGCGGGATACCTTTTTTTTGAATCGCCCACACCAAAGAACGATGATTACCCAAAAATCGAAATGAGCGAAAAAGCACAAAATAAAGAACAGAAAGAGAAAGGTTTTCCGACAGTAGATAACCGCCCCGACCGCGCCGTGTTGGTGGCCGTGATTCGCGATGGTCAGGATCCACGCCAGGCCGAGGAGTTTCTCGACGAATTGGAGTTCCTGGCCGAGACGGCCCATATCGAGACCGTCCGACGCTTCACCCAACGCCTGCCTCAACCCTCGTCGCGCATCTATGTCGGCCCGGGTAAGTTGGAGGAGATCTCGGTCTACTGCAAGGAGCACGAGATCGACGTGGTGATCTTCGACGACGAGCTCTCCCCCTCGCAAACCCGCAACATCGAACAAGCCATGCCCTGCCGCCTGCTGGACCGCACGCGACTGATCCTGGACATCTTCCTGCAACGCGCCCAGACGGCCTATGCCAAGACCCAGGTGCAGTTGGCCAACTACGAATACATGTTACCTCGCCTGGCTGGTATGTGGACTCACTTGGAGCGTCAGCGTGGTGGCACGGGAACCCGTGGCGGTGCCGGTGAGCGCGAGATCGAGACCGACCGCCGTATTGTGCGTGGCCGCATCACAAAACTCAAGGAGGATCTCAAGAAGATCGACCGCCAGATGGCCGTGCAGCGTTCAAACCGAGGCTCTCTGGTGCGTGTGGCCCTGGTGGGTTATACGAACGTAGGCAAATCGACCCTGATGAACCTCCTCTCGAAGAGCGAGGTCTTCGCCGAGAACAAACTCTTCGCTACCCTCGACACCACGGTGCGCAAGGTGGTCTTCGACAACCTGCCCTTCCTGCTCTCCGACACCGTGGGCTTCATCCGCAAGTTGCCCACTGAGTTGGTCGAGTCGTTCAAATCGACCCTCGACGAGGTACGCGAAGCCGACCTGCTGCTGCATGTGGTCGACATCTCGCACCCCCAATTCGAGGATCAGATCGCCGTGGTGAAGCAGACCCTGCAGGAGATTGGCGCGGGGGATAAACCCGTCTTTTTGGTCTTCAACAAGGTGGATGCCTATACCTATATTAAAAAAGAGGAGGACGACCTCACCCCCATCACGCGCGAAAACCTCTCGCTCGACGACCTGAAGAAGAGTTGGATCGCCAAGGCCAATACCCCTTGCATCTTCCTCTCGGCCCTCGAAAAGACCAACATCGAGAAGTTCCGTTCGGATCTCTACGGCATGGTGCGCGAGATCCACGCCGGACGCTACCCCTTCAATAACTTTTTGTACTAACTAAAAAACGAAAGGAAATGAAAGTCAATGTATTAAATAGCGAAAAGAGTATCCTCAACAAATTCTTGGCCGAGATTCGCGACCGACAGATTCAGGGCGATTCGATGCGTTTCCGTCGCAACCTGGAGCGCATCGGCGAGGTGATGGCCCTCGAGATCTCGCGCGAACTGAACTACGCCCCGAAGACCGTCACCACCCCGCTGGGCGAAGCCACGATCGAGATGATCAGCGACGAGTTGGTGATCGCTACGGTGCTGCGTGCCGGTCTTCCCTTCCACCAGGGTTTTCTGAACTACTTCGACAATGCGCAGAACGCCTTCATCGGAGCCTACCGCAAGAATCACAAGGACAATACGATGACCATCGCCTTGGAGTATGTCTCGGGCCCTTCGTTGGAGGGTAAGACACTGCTCTTGGTCGATCCGATGTTGGCCACGGGCGCCTCGCTCGTGCTGGCCTACGAGGCCTTGGTGGAGCGTTGCGGTGAGCCCGCCCACACCCATGTGGCTGCGGTGATCTCGTCGGAGCAGGGCGTGGATTATGTCAAGCGTCACATGTCGGGCGAAAAGACCACCATCTGGACGGCTGCCCTCGACGAGGAGCTCACCTCGAAAAACTACATCGTTCCAGGCATCGGTGACGCCGGCGACTTGGCCTACGGTACCAAAAAGTAGTCCTGAAATAGACAACAAAAAAATGCGAACCAATTGGTTCCAATTTTTTGTTCTCGATAGCGTTGCTTAAAGGGCTACTCGGCCGACTCCTCCTGCCAATCACCATGAGCCTTGATCAAGGCGATCAGGTGGTCGAGGGCCTCCTCCTGAGGGATATTCTTTTCCACCACCGTGCGCCCCTTGTAGAGGGTAATGCGCCCAGGAGCAGCCCCCACATAGCCATAGTCGGCGTCGGCCATCTCGCCCGGGCCATTGACGATGCACCCCATCACCCCGATCTTGAGGTTTTTCAGGTGCGAGGTGCGCGACTTGATGGTAGACAAGGTTTGCTCAATGTCGTAGAGCGTGCGGCCGCAACTCGGGCAGGCGATGTACTCCGTATGCGAGAAGCGCACTCGGGCCGCCTGGAGAATCATCAGCTCGATCCTCTTGATCTGCTCCTCGGTAAGCGAGGGGGCCTCGATCCAAATACCATCGGCCAGGCCATCCAAGAAGAGTAGCCCCAAGTCGGCCGCCGCAGCCAGTGCCACCTGCTCCTCGTCGCCCTCGTAGCGACGCTTCACCACCACGGGCTTGCGATCCTCGCGGTTCAGAATCGCAGCACGCAACTCCGCTGTGGGGTTCTCGGAGCATGCCTCCAAAATCTCGAAGCCCGTCAGATCTTCGCTATGTACCACCGGAGTCGAAACCTCCGAGCGAGGTTTGTATTGATAGGGCGAATACTCCTCGGGGTACGACACCGGGAATTCACCTCGTCGGTGAGCAAAGTGGCGGATCAGAGCCTCGGCTACGGGAATCTCGTTTTCGGGGGCCTCGGTAAGCGAGACACGGATCGTGTCGCCAATACCATCAGCCAAAAGGGCTCCGATGCCCACAGCACTCTTGATGCGCCCCTCGAGGCCGTTGCCCGCCTCGGTGACCCCGAGGTGAATCGGGTAGGTCATCCCGGCCTCCTCCATCGCCTTGACCAACAAGCGATAAGCGGCCACCATCACGCGCGTATTGCTCGACTTCATCGAGACCACCACCTGATCGAAGGCCTCGCGCTTGCAGATGTGAAGAAATTCCATGGCAGCGGCCACCATCCCCTCGGGGGTATCGCCCCACTCGTCGAAGATACGCTTTGCAAGCGAGCCGTGGTTCACTCCGATACGCAGGGCCACCCCTCGCTCACGACATTGGGCAATCAGCCGCTCCAGGTCGCCGCGGTCGAGGCGGTAATTTCCGGGATTGATGCGCACCTTGTCGACATACTGTGCCGCCACGGCCGCCACCTCGGGAAGGAAGTGAATATCGGCCACCAGAGCCGTGCTATACCCCTCTTCGCGCAAGCGGGCCACAATCGGCCCGAGGTTTTCCCCCTCCTTGCGTCCTTGGGCCGTCAGGCGGACGATCTTTCCGCCCACGCGGTCGATGCGCTTGATCTGCTCGACCGAGGCGACCGTGTCGTTCGTGTCGGTATTGGTCATCGACTGCGCCAAAATGGGGCGATTGCCACCAATCACCTCGTCACCGATGCGCACCTCGTGGCTTTTGCGGCGTTCGTATTTTGTCAGGTTCATAGGCAAAAGAGCGTTAGTTTGAGCAAAGGTAGCAAATAATTGTGAATTTTGAATTTTGAATTTTGAATTATTTTGTACCTTTGTAAGGTATGAATCCAAGCGAAGTAAACTTTTTTGATATCGTAACCCTGCTGGTAGCCCTGTGGGCTGTGATCTCGGGGTGGCGACGCGGAGTGATCCTGCAACTCGGATCACTGGCCGGAATCCTCCTGAGCCTCTACCTGGCAGCACACTACGGCCAAGAGGCGGGCCGGCTGCTCCATTTGGGTGAAAGTTGGCAAACAGCGGGAGGCTTTATTGTGGTGGCTCTGATAACGCTGATCGGAGTCGCTCTTTTGGGTCGCCTCCTGCGCAAGCTCTTTCAATTTGCCGGACTCGGCCTTTTAGATATTTTGTTCGGCATCCTGATCTCGCTGACCAAGTGGTTGCTCCTTCTCAGCGCCCTCTACACCGCTTTCGGTGCCCTGAATCGCACGCTGAATTTGGTGGAGAAGGAGGCCCTCGACCGCTCACGCACCTACTACCCCGTCTGCCGCGTGGCCGAGGTGGTCATGCCTCACCTGGAAAAGGTATTGGAGGGGGCCGACCTCGAGGAGTGGATCCCCGAAGTTGAAGCGAAGAGCGAGGGTGAGGTTCAAACAATAAAGCACACAAAGGATGGAAAATAGGTTGAAGGGAACCGTTATTCGGGCCACGGGAAGTTGGTACGAAGTCTTGACCCCCGAGGGGGAGGTGGTGCGCTGCCGTATTCGCGGCCGTCTGCGCCTAAAGGGGGTACGCTCCACCAACCCCGTAGTGGTGGGCGATGTGGTGTTATGCGAGGCCGAGGAGGAGGGCGACTACGCCATCGCAGCCATCGAACCCCGTCGCAACTATGTGATTCGTCGCGCCTCGAACCTCTCGAAGGAGTCGCATATCATCGCAGCCAACATCGACCGTGCACTGCTCATCACCACCCTCTTTCAGCCCGAGACGGCCCGCGAATTCATCGACCGCTTCCTGATCACCTGCGAAGCCTACAAAATTCCGGTGGTGATCGCCTTGGCAAAGATCGACCTGGCCCGCACGGCTCCCGAAGCGGTGGCCGACTTCAAGGCCTGCTACGAAGGGGCAGGCTATCGCGTGATCGAACTCTCGGCTACCGAAGGCGAGGGGGTAGAGACCGTGCGCGAGTTGGTACGCGAGGGAACAACCCTCCTCTCGGGAAATTCGGGCGTGGGAAAATCGACTCTGATTCGCGCCCTCGACCCCTCGATCGATGCCCGCACGGGGGCGATCTCGGAGAGCCACCACAAGGGAAAACATACCACGACATTCTCAACGATGTATCGCTTGCAATCGGGCGGTTCGATTATTGATACTCCGGGGATCAAAGGTTTTGGTCTGATTGATATCGACGGAGCCGAACTTTGGCACTACTTTCCGGAGATGATCGGCCGTGCCGGCGACTGCCGATTCTACAACTGCACCCACACCCACGAACCGGGATGTGCCGTGGAGGAGGCTGTCCGAGCGGGTGAGATCGCCTGGTCGCGCTACGAAAGTTACCTGAAAATCCTCGATGAAGATGACAAATACCGCAAATAACCGCTCCTGGTACGAAGAGCGCATCACCTATCTTCAGGAGTTCATGACCGAAGAGCGTCGCGAGACCCTGGAGCGCGTCCTTCGCATGCGCACCCGCTACATGACGATCCTCACCGAAAATACCTTCCACCCCCAAAATGCCTCGGCCCTGGTGCGCCACTGCGAGGCCTTCGGGGTGCAGGATCTCCACACCGTGGAGACCCGCTGCAAGTTCAACCCCAACCTCAACATCGTGCGCGGCACCGACAAGTGGATCGAACTGGTACGCCACGAATCGACCACCGAGGCCCTTCGCTCGCTCAAGGCCGAGGGGTATCGCATCGTAGCCACCACGCCCCACCGCGAGAGTTGCACCCCCGAGACCTTCGATGTAACGAAGGGGAAATTTGTGCTCGTCTTCGGTACAGAGCATGCCGGTATCTCGGAGGAGGTGATGCAGGAGGCTGACGAGTTCTTGCGTATCCCCATGTGCGGCATGGTCGAGAGCCTCAATGTCTCGGCCTCGGCGGCGATCCTGATCTACCAACTCTCGGAGCGGATGCGCCAACAAGTGCCCCAGGCGGAGTGGCAACTCCCCGACGAAGCCTACCTCGAGACCCTCTACCGCTGGTCCTTTAATAGTGTTCGCGACGCTGCCGGTGTGCTGGGGCGAAGATTCCCCGATAGCAAAGAGTAAAAAAGAAAGCGCAAGGTTGAACCTTGCGCTTTTTCTCTCTATATATAAGGGCCCCTTAGGCTCCGATCACCCGATCGTAGAGCCGCTCCATCTGCTCGGCGATCACCTCTTTTTGGAAGCGCTCCACATATTCACGCCCACGCTCTACCATCCGACTCCGCAGGGCCTCGTCGCCCAAGATGCGCTGCACAGCCTGGGCCAACTCTTCGGGGCTGTCGGGCGAAACATAGAGGGTCTCAGGCCCTCCCGCCTCTTCGAGACACGATCCGGTGGCAGCCACCACCGGAATCCCCATATTGAGTGCCTCGATGATGGGTATTCCGAACCCTTCATAGCGCGAGGGGTAAACCATCACCTCGGCTCCGCCATAGATCAGCGGAAGGTCGCGATAGGCCACTTTGTGGAGCAGATGCAGACGATGTGTGAGCCCATGGGCTGTGGCATACTCCTCAACTCGCGTCGTGTAGGGTGTATGTCTACCCACAGCCACGAGATGAATCTCTTCAGGCAGATGCTCCAACGCTTGAACAATCTCGAGCAGATTTTTCCGCTCCTCGAGCGTACCCACATTGAGCAGAAAACGCTTCGGGAGGTGGTATTTTTCGGCCGCCGAGGCGATCTCGGCCACCGTGTAGGGTTTCGAAAACATCTCGTCACACCCCTGGTAGATCACCTCGATCTTGCGGGGGTCGATGCCGTAAAGGCGGACAATGTCGCGCTTCGTACACTCACTCACGGCCACCACTCGATCGGCTTGCTCACACGCCGAGCGGAATTTCCAACGATAGATCCAGCGATCCACCGGCTTATAGCAGGCAGGTAACACCTCGAAGATCAGGTCATGGATGGTTACGATGGAGCGAATCCCCCTTTCGCGTAGCCCCGTGGGGAGTTCGTTGCTCAGTCCATGAAAGAGTTCGACCCCCTCGCGCTTGAGTTGGGGTGCCATAAAGAACATACGCCACAAGGCGCTCACCATCCGCCCCCAACGGGTATCGGGCAGGTGAGAGGAGACCCCGGGCAACGCCAAGAGTTCATCATATTCGGTGTTCTGCTTGCGCTTGGGGATGTAGAGTTGCAACCGATCTCCCGACCCCGACTCCTTGAGGGCTCGGATGATAAAACGGCTGTAGTTGCCCAACCCCGTGCGGTTGGCGTTGGCACGCTTGGCATCATATCCGACAACGATCTTCTTCATAGGTTTTCGTTTTTAGGGTAGACGAGCAGGGGGTATCGGGGTACCACTCGCTCGTTCCAATCTTCAAAGGTATCGGTTTTTGGGCAATTTTTCAAATTTTGGGGAACTCTTTTCCCTCTCGAAGGTTAAAAATTCCCCTTTTTCGTCTCCAGGCCCGAAGAGCGTCCTTGCCAAAAGGGAGAAAAAAGAAGGGTTGAAGAAAATTTCGGGTTTCAAATTGTAAGCAAACACACCGCCTATTGCTAAAAGTATAAGCAAAAAGGGTATATTTAAAAAAAATTGACAAATTTTGTAAAATTTTTTAGTAATTATTTGGATGGTATTGATTTTCATCATACCTTTGCAGCGAAGTTTTAAGGTTCATTTAGGTTAGTAGTTTTAGGTTGGTTGAGGAAATCGGCAGGTTGTAACAAAAGGTACCACCACGCGTGGCAGGTTTTGTTACTAAGATGGAGAGGCGGTGCTCGTCTCGCATCGAATACCTCCGATGCCCTCGCTTTTTTGTTTTTAGGCCCTTCTCATAAAACCTTCGTGCCCGGTGCAAAAGAGCATTCATTAGAATTTTTCCTCGAAAAAAACCTCGGAATCAAAATTTTTCACTAATTTTGTAGACGAGGTGTGTACCTTGCCGAAAATCGGCTGCCGCCGCACCCCCTAAACTTTGCGAAAAAACAACAAACACTATGGAATACGCCGACAAATTACAGCAGTACGCCCCCGCCCCCACCGAGGCCGAGGTGGCACAGGAGGTAGCCCGCATCCGCGAGGCTGCCCAGCGCAACATGAACCCCGAGGTCTACAAGTTCTGCTACTCGACCATCGACCTGACGACCCTTTCGTGCAACGACTCCATAGAGTCGGTTACGAAGTTTGCCCGTCGCGCCGTGGAGTTCTACCAGGACTTCCCCCACATCCCCAATGTGGCCTCGATCTGCGTCTACCCCTCGTTTGTCGATACGGTGGGTCTTGCCGTGGATGGCACCCCCATGCGCATCACGAGTGTCGCCGCCGGCTTCCCCGCCTCGCAGACCTTTCTCGAGGTGAAGATGCTCGAGGTGGCCATGGCCATCGAGAACGGAGCCGACGAGGTGGATATTGTCTTGAACGTGGGCAAGATGCTCACGGGAGCCTATGACGAGGCTGCCAACGAGGTGGAGGTAATTCGTGGCGAGATGGACGAGAGTGTAATTCTGAAGGTAATCATCGAGTCGGGAGCCCTCAAAACCCCCGAGTTGATCCGGAAGGCCTCGCTGCTCTCGATGTTTGCCGGCACCGACTTTGTGAAGACCTCGACCGGCAAGATCGACGTGGCCGCTACCCCCGAAGCTGCCGTGGTGATGTGCCAGGCCATTCGCGACTACTACGAGAAGACGGGCCGCAAGGTGGGCTTCAAGGCTGCCGGTGGTGTACGCACCGCTGAGGATGCCGCCCTCTACTACACGATTGTCGAGGAGATCCTGGGCGAGGAGTGGCTCACCACCGACCTCTTCCGCATCGGAGCCTCGTCGGCTGCCAACAACCTGATCTCCGCGATCGAAGGGAACCCCGTGAAGTACTTCTAACACTTCTCGTCGAATCAATTGAGTAAAAAAATGAGCAATGGGCAATCGACTCATTGCTCATTCTTATCAATTTCAGTGAATGGCTATGGCAAAAAAAAGTGAACTTACCTATACGCTGGCGATGGCCGAGATAGAGCAGATTTTGGCCCGCTTTCGCAACGAGGAGCTCTCGGTGGACGACCTCACCAAGGAGGTCAAACGCGCCACAGAGCTCATTTCCCTCTGCAAAGAACGCCTATTGAAGGCCGAGCAGTCGGTCAAGAAGGTGTTGGAGGAGTAACCGACAAAAGAGCGAAACCAGCATAAAAAAAGAAAACGCATGAAACGCATCATCCAATGGGCCTTGGGGCACCTACCTCGACCACTCATGCAACGTATGGCAGGGTGGATGATCCCCCTTATTGGTCTCTTTCTACGCGGAAAAGAATTCACCTGCCCCCTCTGCGGCAAACGGTTTCGCAAACTGCTCCCCTATGGCTACGTCACACCACGCGAAAACGCCCTCTGCCCCTCATGCCTTTCGTTGGAGCGACATCGCCTGCTATGGCTATGGCTGGAGCGAGAGAGCAACCTTCTAAAGACACACCCACGATTGTTGCACATCGCCCCCGAAGTCTGCCTGATGCGCCACCTCAAGAGGCTCTACCGCCCCTACCGCGACCGCTACATCACAGCCGACTTAGAGTCCCCTTTGGCCGATCTGCACTTCGATGTACAGCAGATTCCACTCGAAAACGAGAGTTTTGAGGTAGTGATTTGTAACCACCTTTTGGAGCATGTAGCAGACGATCAAAAAGCTCTCAAGGAGTTGTTCCGCATCTTGAAGCCCGGGGGGTGGGGCATCCTCCTCTCGCCGATCGACTACCGCCTGGAGAAGACTTTCG
Source organism: Alistipes sp. (assembly GCA_045614985.1). Classification (GTDB taxonomy): domain Bacteria; phylum Bacteroidota; class Bacteroidia; order Bacteroidales; family Rikenellaceae; genus Alistipes. Next base: position 92,651 of record JAZLDX010000008.1, read on the forward strand.
AAGACGATTCGATCACCGACCCCGCGGAGCGCACGCGCCTCTTCGGGCAGTATGACCACCGTCGAGCCTACGGCCGCGACTATGCCGATCGTCTGCGCGAGGCGGGCTTCGAGGCCGAGGAGATTGACTACGCCGCCCGCTTCAGCGACGAAGAGCGACGACGCTACGCCCTCCCCGATGACCGCATCTATGTGGTAAGAAAAGGGGCGAAATGATTTTCGGGAAGAATCCTTGGAGGATCAATATCCAAAAGAGAGAGGATTTGAGTCTTGCTCAAATCCTCTCTCTTTTGGTTTTCTCTTCGATTTTTAATTCAAAAAGAAGACTATAGCGGCAAAATGGCAGGCCACAGCCAAGTTGATCAAGAGGTGCCACACCATATGGTGGTAACGAAAACCCTTGCGGGCGTAGAACCAAGCCCCAAGCGTATAGAAAATTCCTCCCGCAGCGATCAGCACGAGTAGCGGCGTGGAGGCGTTACGCAAAAAGAGCGGGAAGAAGAAGACCACGGTCCACCCCATGATCAGATAGATCGTCAGGCTGACGGCCGGAATCGAACGGCGCGAGAGCGATTTGTAAAAGATGCCGAACAAGACCATGGCCCACTGCAAGGCCACGATGAGCCATCCCTGCCAACCTCCGATCACCGACAAGGCGATGGGGGTATAACTCCCCGCAATGGCGACATAGATAAAGATATGGTCCAAGATATGAAAGATCTCCTTGTGGCGCGACTCGGGGCTCATGGCATGGTAGAGGGTCGAGGCCAGGAACATCAGATAAATCGAGATCACAAAGACCGAGACTCCGAAGGCCGAGAGGATGGGGTGATCGGCCCCGTGCAGGTAGGCCCATACCGAGGCAAAGGGGAGGGCAAAGAGGGTCAGCACAGACATCACTCCGTGGGTAATCGTATTGGCCACCTCCTCTCCAAAGGTGGGGATGTAGCTTTTTTTAGCGGTTTTCATGGCGGTTTGTTTTGTTGTTCTCGGATTCGACCGACGGCGGGTTGAACCCCTATCTCTCACCATTTTCGGGATTTTCCTATCGCACGATCAAAAACCTTTATCGGGACAAAGGTAGCAATTTTCATTTTTTTGGTTATCTTTACATCGAAGAAAAATTCCTATTTTTCGCTATAATATTGGTATGGAAAGCGTTACGAATTTAAAAGCACGGGTAGCCGAGTACTTCTCCGAGACCACACAACAGCTCGTGGCCGCGGCACTCGACTTTGCCTCTAAGTGGCTCGGCGGTCGCACCCGCTACGACGGCACTCCGCTCTTGAACCACAGCCTTGCAGTGGCCGATATCGTCATCACAGAGATCGGTTTGGGGCGTAACTCCACCCTGGCCTCGATTCTGCACGACGTGGTGCGCATCGCCTACAAGGAACTTTCAGAGGAGGAATTTTCGACCTTGGTCGATCGGATCGGCAACGACTTCGGTAAGGAGGTCGCCGGCATCACTTTGGGTTTGAATAACATTTCGACCCTAAAGGTCAAGACCTCCAAGGAGCAGGCCTCGAATTTCCGTGAACTGATCGTTGCCTACTCCGAGGATCCGCGCGTGATCCTCATCAAACTCGCCGATCGTCTCGAAGTGATGCGTTCGCTTGCCATCTTCCCCAAGGAGAAGCACCGCAAAAAGGCATGGGAGAGCATGAATCTCTACGCCCAGATCGCCCACAAATTAGGATTATACAACATCAAGAGCGAGTTGGAGGATGTTGCCCTGAAGTACCTCGAACCACAGGACTATGCCCACATTCAACAAAAGTTGAGCGAGAGCGAGGCCGAACGCATAGCCTTCATTACTCGCTTCCTGGAGCCCATCACTGAACGTCTCGACAAACTCGGCGTTCGCTATCACATCAAGAGTCGCACAAAGTCGATCTTCTCGATTTGGAACAAGATGCGCAAGCAGCAAGTCCCCTTCGAGGGGGTCTACGACATCTTCGCCCTGCGCATCATCATCGACTGCGAGAAGGAGGAGGAGAAGCGGCTTTGCTGGACGGTCTACTCGGTTGTGAGCGACTGCTACCGCCCCAACCCCGAGCGCATGCGCGACTGGATTTCGATTCCCAAGTCGAACGGCTATGAGTCGTTGCACACAACAGTCTCGGCCGGCGATGGTCGCTGGGTCGAGATTCAGATCCGTACCGAGCGCATGGATGCTGTGGCCGAGCGAGGCATTGCCGCCCACTGGCGTTACAAGGGGGTGAATCAGGGCGCACAGACCAGCGAGATGTGGCTCAGCCGATTGCGCGAACTCCTCGAAGAGAAGGGGGGATCGATCGCTGAGCGTTTCGACGCCAAGCCCGCCACCAAGGAGCTCTTCGTCTTCACCCCCAATGGCGACATCCGCAAGCTACCCGAGGGGGCCACGATCCTCGACTTCGCCTTCGACATCCACACCAATTTGGGGGCCACCTGCTCGGGAGGCCGTGTCAATGGCCGTGCCGTCTCGATCCGCGAGCCGCTTCGCAACGGCGACATCGTGGAGATCATGACCCAAAAGAACCAGACTCCAAAGGCAGACTGGCTCAATGTGGTGGTTACGGCCAAGGCCCGCTCGCGCATCAAGGCCTACTTGAGGGAGGAGCAGTTGAAAAATGCCCGCATCGGGCGTGAGGAGTTGGAGCGCAAGATCAAAAACTGGAAGGTCGAGGCAACCATCGACGAGGCGGTCGCCTACCTCTGCAAATACTTCAAACTGAAGACCGGCACGGAACTCTACGCCCTGATAGCGACACAAAAGATCGAGATCGGCTCGCTGAAGGAGATCCTCAACCATTGGCTCTCGGGGGCCGCCGACGAGGAGCGTCGCCAGGCTGCGGCCGAGCAGGAGGCCGAAAAACTCCGCGCCGCCGAGCGCAAGGAGGCTGCTCCGGCCCGCTCCGATGCCCTGGTGATCGACGAGGGGATCAACCGCATCGAGTACAAGTTGGCCAAGTGCTGCAACCCGATCAAGGGGGACGAGGTCTTCGGATTCATCACCGTCGGCACGGGCATCACGATCCACCGCACGGATTGCCCCAATGCACGCCGCCTTCGAGAGAACTTCCCCTACCGCGTGATCGAGGCGCGTTGGCGCGAGTCGGTCGACGGGGCCTTCCGCGTCACGATCGCCATTGTAGCGAAGAGCGAGCCGGGCATCGCCAACCAGATCACCGAAATCGTCAGCCGTGAGTTGCACCTCAACATCCGCACCATGACCCTCAATTCGCGAGGCGACGGCACAGCCCTCGGCACCATCAGCGTCGAGGTCCCCTCGGTGGGGGTGGTCGATACGCTGATTCACTCGATCTGCCGCATCAAGGGGGTACAGCGCGCCTACCGCGTCTAACAACTCACAGCCAATACAAAGAGCAGGTTGCGATTGTCGCAACCTGCTCTTTGTATTTCTACCTCTTACGATCTTATCGTCTCAGGCCGTGGGGCTCGCGCTCCGCACGCGCCATGGGAATCCGCTTCGAGGGGCGCTGCAACGAGGCCGGTGCCGCATTCAGCATCTCGAGGAACTCCTCGGCGGGAGCCACCTGATCCTTGGTGGGGGTCACCGTCTCGACAGTACCCTGTCCGAAGTTACCCTCGGCATCCTCGGCCATACCCAGGAAGGTAAAGGTGATATCCCAGCCCATAACGGCCACACCCTCCGTGCGGTTGAGTGTTACATACTCCGAACCCACCTCATAGCCCCAGGTGATCAGCTCGGCGTAGATATCGTCGTCGGTGGAGAGCCACTCCGACATGTCGTAGTCATAGAATCCGGTGTACCAGCAGGCAGCCGACTCATCAACCACCACCTTGTAGGGCATCACAGCATAACCCGTGCACTGCAGGAATTGCGCGGGATCGAGGTCGGCCAGCTCCGAACCGTCGTAGAAGTGACCAAACTCAAAGGTTACCGATGCCTTACCCTCCACCTTTTGCAGGGTGCGGAATGGGTCGCTGATCGAGGCCTTCTGCGAAGCGATCTCGCCGGTGGTCATATCGAGCGGCATGGCCAGGAGCAGATACTCGGTATCAGGCTCCAGCCCCTGTACAGGATAGAATGCCGTACCCAAGATGGCGCCCATGTCGGTCAGGTAGCCGATGCGGTCGCCATCGTACCACTCGGCACCATAGTCGATCTCCTCCTCGATAAAGTAGGCCGCAGCGGCATCGCGGCTACCCAACACCACAGCCATCTCCTCGAAGGAGGCGACATCACACCAATCGAAGAAGTAGTAGCAGCCGTTCGAGGGGCTAATGGTGGCCTCGGCTGAGTTGTGGGTGATCTTCTCCACGGCGAAGGTAGCCGTAAAGGTCTCGGGATCACCAGAGGCCGCCTCCGTCGTAAAGGTCTTGGTCGTAATGCCGGTCGTGGGGGCCTGATTCCAACCGAAGCAAACCACCATATACTCCGACTCGGGGAAGAGACCCGTGTAGCGAAGTTCCGAAACACCACTGCGCAGCGCAGCCTCCACACCTCCATACCAATACTCCAAATCCATCAGGATCGAGTTGATAAACTCCTCCTCGCTCTCGTACCAGCTCAAAGCCTCGGCCTGCTGTACGGTACAGATATAGGTGTCGGTATCGTTCGAAGGGGTAATCGTACCCAAGACGCTCTCGTAGTCCACCTCCGAGAATTGAATATCGAAGGTCAGATCGGCCTCTTCGGCCGCCTGGGTCGAAAACTCCTCCACGGTGGCCTGCGTGTTGGCGAAGAACTCGCGATCCACACCAATTACATAGGCATAGTGCTTCTTGGCGGGCAGCAGTTCATCGAAGGTGAGTTCATGCTCTCCGGCCAGGGCCAGGTTGGCAATAATCTGCTCCACAGTGGCCCCCTTGTTCAGGTAATAGTCGCGCACATAGGCCAACTGGGCAAGGAAAGCCTCCTCGTTGCCACCGAACTCCTGGTAACGATCCTCGTTGAATACATTGACAAAGTAGAGGGCCGAGGGATCCGACGGGGTGATCTTCACCTTCACGCTGTTGAACGAGATCTCGTTCAACTCGATGGCAAAGGTCGTATCGGTCATCTCCAGGGCATCGGTGCGGAAGAGGAGTTTGTCCATCTCGGTCAGCAACTCACCCCCCGAGCCCAGGCCATAGGCATAGAGGTAATACTCGGTGTCGGGTTGCAGACCCACCTCAGTATCTTCGAAGGCCCCCGTCTTGAGGATCGAACCCAGGTAGGCCTCCAGGGTCATCGCCTGCTGTTCAGCCATACGACGGAACCAATCGAGATCGTCGTCCATCACCCCTTCGTCCGAAGAGAACTCCTCGAAGTAGCTCTTTTCGCAGATCAGGGCCACATAGGTCATCGCGTTGTCGCGGGGCGTAACCTGGAAGGTAACCTGCTCGCGGGTTACCTCCTTGACGACCAGTTCGAAATTTTTGAAATCACTCGGCACCGGAGGGGTCACGGGCGTTTCGGGAAGATCGTTTTCGCCGCAGGCAACCAGTGCACACAGCGAGACAGCCACAGCTGCAAATAGGTTAAAAAACCGTTTCATTGTGTTGGATTTTTTAATAAGTTAAAGTATGTTTTTAGTCTATTTTTCTCTTGAATTTCCTATTCGAGAGCAAATATATAGAAAATGTCGCCTTTTGGTTCTCCAAAAAGCGACAATTTTCGGGGGGGGGAATTTTGGAACAACTTTGGCGGTATTTCATACCAAAATTGATCTTGTTTGTAAATTTTATTAAAAAATTTTTTCGCAGTTTTTGCCTATTTTGCCTCACGCAACAGAGCCTAAAGGCAAACTACTCGTTGCCCTCCACGAGGGGCTCTTCCTCCAAAGGGGTCTCGGCCGGCTCGATCGGCATAGAGGGGATCACCTCCTCGATCTTCGTCTCGACCACTGCAGAGGCCGTTTCGGGCCCGAACGAAAGCATCGAGCTGAATCGGGTGTGGTGCATCACCACAAAGGCCATCACCACAAGCGAGGCGACGACCACCAAAAATCCTATGATTCGTTTTACCATCTCTCTATCTATTTTCCAAAATGATTGTCTCCTGTTTTTCACGCCTCCACCCTGCGGGAATCGTATCCGCAACGGGGGCCTCAGCCCCTGCCGCAGCCTCGGAGATCTCCCGCGCCAAGACCCGGACAGACTCCACCAGCACATTGTCGATCGGATAGATGTTTCGGTAGAAGGCATTATCCTCGAGCGAAGTATTGCGACCGATGTAGGCACGCAGTTGCGCCTCCACCAAGTGGCGCGAGCGGGCAATCTCCCTCGCATTGGGCATCACCCCTTTTCTTTGGGCATACTGCAAGAAATCCTCCACCAGGCGCGCATCCGCATCCAGAAATTGTTGCAACTCATCCAACGTGGAGATCTTGTTGAGCCGCTTGCGATGGCGATCGGCATACTCCATCGTATAACGATAGAGAATATTTCGGCCTGTTACCTGGATAAACCAAGGGGTTACATCGCTTGTATCGGCCGGAATAAAGCGGTCGGGCATGATGCCGCCACCGCCATAGACCGTACGCCCTCCGGGGGTGGTGAACTTGAGCGAATCGACAAAGCGAATGCTGTCGGCCGAGAAGTGCTCGTGGTGCAGATAGCGATCCCAAAGCTCCATCTGATAACTCTCGCCGTCGCCCCGCTTGTAGGGTTTCTGAATCGAACGACCGGTGGGGGTGTAGTAGCGGGCAATCGTCAGGCGCAGGGCCGAGCCATCGCTATAGGGGATCTGACGCTGCACCAACCCCTTGCCAAAGGAGCGACGACCCAGGATCGTGCCGCGGTCGTTGTCCTGCACGGCTCCGGCCAGGATCTCGGACGAAGAGGCACTCCCCTCGTCGATCAGCACCGCCAACTTCAGGTCGGTAGAACGGCCCAGGCCGTTGCTATACTCGCGCATCTGTTGCCCTCGGCGATCTTCGGTGTAGACAATCAACTTTTCGGCCGGCAGGAATTCGTTGGCAATCAGAATCGCCTGATCCAAATAGCCTCCGGCATTGCCCCGCAGGTCGAAAACAAGCCCCTGCATCCCCTGCTTACGAAGTTGTTGCAGAGCCGCCATCAACTCCAAATAGGAGGTACGGGCAAATTGCGAAAGTTTCACATAACCCACCTCGGGCGTGAGCATAAAGGCTGCCTCGATCGACTTCAAGGGAATGGCATCGCGTACCACCTCCACCTCAACCAAATGGTCGATCCCCTGACGCGAGAGCGAGAGTTTGACGCGGGTCCCGCGCTTTCCGCGCAGCCGCTTCACGATCTGATCCTGCGGGATCTTTTGTCCTGCCACCAGCGAGTCGTCGATGCGCAGGATGCGGTCTCCGGGCTGCACGCCCGCCTTGCGGCTCGGGCCCGAGGGGACCACATTCAAGACCACCACGGTGTCGGTCGCCATATTGAAGACCACACCGATGCCATCGAACTCCCCCTCCAAGGGTTCGTTCACTGCTTGCATCTCCGAAGCGGGAATGTAAAGCGAATGGGGATCGAGCTCCTCGATGAGTTTAGGCAACACCAATTCGGTAAGCGAATCCACCGAGAGCGAATCGACATACTCCCGCTCGATGAGCGAGAGGGTGTAACCGAGCTTCCCCTCGGGAGAGGCCAAACGGCTCAATGTACCCCGAAATTGCCGCTCGACACGAGTCTGCCCAAGGTATTGTCCCAGAAGCAAGCCGGCAACCACCCCGGCAGCCAGCAAGAGCGGAAAGAGAATCGTATGACGCGAATTTTTATACATAACCCTCCTTTTCTATTCGGGAGCCCCTTCACTTATTAGCCTATTTATTCTTAAACGTGTAGGAGAAGCCGACACTCAACAAGGTCTGCAACTGCACGTCGTAGCATTGGGCGCGGTTGTAGTAGAGCTGGAAGTTAATCTGTGTGGCGATATACTTCGTCGCCTTGATCTCGATGCTGTTCTCCCAACGTACCGTGGGGTGGATGGCCAGGTGGGGCTTGTCGCCCATGGTGTGGCCGACCGAGAGATCCTCGGGGTTGCTCCAACGCTGCAGGGCATCCTGATACTCACCGAAGTCGCGATACTTATTCGTTTGGTCGATGGAGGTGATCCAACCAAAGAAGGAGTAGAGCGTGGTGCGGTAGCGGAGCCACCCATTCTTTCCCCAAGTTTGGTCGAAGTCGATCTGAATCGACGAACCACCCTCCCAAAGCGAGGTGTTATTCGGATCCTCGATACCATAGGCCGTGGCCGCCTTCTGCTGCACGAAGAAGTAGTCGCGCACGGTCTGACTCTTCACAAAGGTGGAGTTCATGGCGATCGGCGAGAGGTTTACCTTCACGGGCAGGTGCTTCCAGGGGCAGTTGTAGGTGAAACCGACCGACACATCGAAGTAACCCGGCGACATGAAGCGGCTCTTGCGGTGGATCGACTCCTGCTCGGTACGCGACACATAACCGTTGGCAAACTGCGAGCGGAACTTCAAGATGGCTCCAAAATTCCAATGCTTCGAGAATTTGTAGGCCGGTGCTGTCGAGAGCGAAAACTCGTCCTGATTCTTAAACCAAATTCCTTGATCCGTTCCATCATCATACTCCACATTCATGCGGTTGTAGCCGAACTTGGCATCGACCTTCGACTCGATGGTGAAGGTCCCCTTCGTGTAGATGTGGTGCAGACGCGCTGTCGCCATCACCGCCACGGCATTATCACCACCCGAGGTGGCGATCCAGGCGTTGTTGTAGGCCGAGAGGGTACCCTGCACGGCCGCCCCCACCTCCAAGAAGTTGCGCTCCTTGCGAATCGCGGCACGCTCAGCGCGATAACGAGCCTCGTTGAAGTACTCCGTATCGGCCGAAGTCGTCTTGATCGAATCCCTGAACTCGGCCTTCTCCTCGGCCTTTACCTCGTCAATCGAAATCTGTGCCATCGCTCCCGTTCCGACAAAGAGCAATATCAGCACCAATGCGTAAAATTTCTTCATAATTTATCTGGATTTTTAGTTTTCTGCCGACTCATAGGCATTCCTTATGCAAAGATAGGGATTTTTTTGGTACCAGCCATTGTCCTCAATCTATTTTTTCCTACCTTTACGAAGAGAAAACGAAAATAAAGAAAACCATGAAATATTTTGGAGCACATGTCAGCGCATCGGGAGGGCTGGAAAACGCCCCGCGCAACGCCCGAGCCATAGGGGCTACCGCCTTTGCCCTCTTTACGAAGAATCAGCGTCAGTGGCTCGCCCCCGCCCTAACACCTGCACAGATCGACACCTTCCGTGCCGCCATGGAGGAGTGCGGCTACACCGCCTCGCAGGTGCTGCCCCACGACAGCTACTTGATCAACCTCGGCCACCCCGAAAACGAAGGTCTCGAGAAATCACGCGCAGCCTTCTATGAGGAGATGGCCCGTTGCGAGGCCCTCGGGCTCGACCGCCTGAACTTTCACCCCGGGAGCCACCTGAAGCAGATCTCCGAGGAGGCCTCCCTCGACCGCATCGCCGAGTCGATCAACCGCGCCCTGGAGCGTACCCATGGCGTAACGGCTGTGATCGAAAATACCGCCGGCCAGGGCTCCAACCTCGGCTTCCGCTTCGAGCACTTGGCCTACCTGATCGACCGCGTGGAAGACAAGAGCCGCGTAGGTTTCTGCATCGACACCTGCCACGCCTTTGCTGCCGGCTACGACCTCTCGACGGAGATGGCCTGCGAAATGACCTTTGCCGAGCTGGACCGTGTGGTGGGATTGAAATACCTTCGCGGCATGCACCTGAACGATGCCATGAAGCCCCTGGGCAGCCGCGTAGACCGCCACACCCCCCTGGGCGATGGGCACATCGCTTGGAACTGCTTCCACTACATCGCCCGCGATCCGCGTTTCGACCACATTCCGCTGATCCTCGAAACTCCCGACGAAAGCCGCTGGGCCGAGGAGATCGCCACCCTCAAACGCTGGAGCGAGGAGTAGGTTTCGAAGTAACAAAACAAACCCCGGAAGGGTTGGTGGCGTAACGCCACTTTTAACTTTCAACAGCACCCAATTTTTGATTTTAGAGAGGCAGATTTTGTGCCAACGAAGATTGGGCCGGATGGGCTGTACTTCCCGTACTGCCCATTCGGCCCAAGCAAGGCGGTGCAAAATATGCCCTATAGAATCGAAAATAAATTTTTTAATTTTAGAGGAGCAGATTTCGACTTAACGCAGCAAGCCCCGGAAGGGTTGTACTTGAGGTACTACCCTTTCGGGGCGAGCAAGGCAAGGTGAAATATGCCCTATAAAATCAAAAAAGAGGCCAGGGTACGCTGCAACCCCTTGATATCAGTCCCTCGCTTGAACTCCTTGACCAGGGGCTCCTTGAACCCGCGAACCCAGAGTTTGAGCTCGCAATCCTCGTCGAAGGTACCCGAGGTCTCCACGGAGAATTGGTTGATCGAGCGGTAGGGGATGGAGTGGTACTCGCGCTTGGAGCCCGTCACCCCCTGCACATTGACCATGATGAGTCGTTTGTTGGTAAAGACCCACTTGTCGCGAATAAGTTTGTAGGCGGCTTCGATCGACTCCCCGGGGATGAGGATCTCCTTAAACTCTTGCTGCAAATCGGCGAGTTTCATCTCGCTCGCATTTCCTAAAATGGCATTCAAAAGTGACATGGCGTTTCGTTGGTTAGTTTGCGGTATAGATTCTCCTTGCTGTTGTGTGGATGGCAGGGGATTAGCGATAGGCCATTAATCCCACAATACAGAAATCTTTGTCGTGCTTGAGCAGGAACGACCAGGCCTCACTTACACCGATAACCTGTTGGATAAAGAGATTCATCTTCAAGTTGGAGTAGGTGCTGAAGTCGGCATCCTTGGAGTAGGTAAGTGTATAGCGGATAAATCCGGGGCTATTCTCCTCGGTGTAGTTGTAGATTCTACCCTTCTGTACGGCAGTCGGGATGGAGTAGCGCAGTCGTCTCCAGAGGGGCTCACCGGTAGATACCACCTCGCGCCCCACCTCCTTGTGTGTCGATAGATAGGCGTGAGCATAGGGAGGAATAACAAGGATTCGCTCGTTGGTGTAGGTGGTGGTTGTGGCACTGGAGTTGCCTCCTCCAACGGTTATGCCTGCGCCCAGATGAATCCCCAAACCCGTCGAGCCGACATTGGTCACCGAGGTCTGGCGCGAACCGTCGTAGTAGGTGTGCGATGAGCCGTCGGGGTTGATGCGGAAACACTTCGAGAGGTCAAAATAGAGCGTTTGGTCGGTCTTGTTTGTGATCCGGATGTCGTACTCGTAGTAGTAGTTGCTCGAGGTGTACACATAATACTTCCTGTCGAAGAAGATCTCGACATCGTCACTTGAGAGGACCGAATTTTTCGTAACTCCGAACTTGTAGTGATATTTGTCCAACACCTTAGACGAGACTTTTTCGTTGCAATAGACCCGGGTCTTGTTGTACTTATCCAACAAAGCCTGGTTGTTGGCATCGGGCCCCACCTCGATAAAGAGCGGCTCCTCGGGGGTTCCCTTCGGAGCGGGGGCGGGCTCGGCCACCTTGTCAAAACACTCCACATCACCATTGGCATAGTTGATGGAGAGAATTTCTGAACTCTTCAGGGTGTAGAGCGGCCCATCGGGATTGGAGAACTTCTTGTATTTAATCTCCGAGGAGGAGATCTCTAAAACTTTGGATTGCACAATGGTTCCATCTCGCAGTACAATCATATCCTGCGCAAAGAAGGGTGTTACGGCTAAAGTGGCAACAACCAGTAGGAAGAGTCGTTTCATGGTATTTATAAGTTTGGCGCTTAATTATTTCTATGAACAAAGGTAACGAAAAAAAACGAATTTTTGAATAATTCCTCATTCCTAACTCCTAATTCCTAATTATTTTGTAACTTTGCACCCTAAAGCGGTGCGGTTTAGCATCCGTCACCAGCCTAAACCCCGAAGTAAAGTTAAAACAAAATAGTAGAGATGAATTTCAACGAACTCAGCGAACAGGAGCAGCTTCGACGCAAGTCGCTGCAGGCGCTCCGCGATTTGGGCATCGAGCCCTATCCCGCCGCACGCTTTGAGGTGAACGCCTCGGCGCGTGAGATTGCCGAAAATTTCGACCCCGAGAAGGGTAACTTCCAGGAGGTACGCATCGCCGGCCGCATCATGTCGCGCCGCATCATGGGTAGCGCCTCCTTCTTCGAACTGCAGGACCACTCGGGCCGTATTCAGGTCTACATTCGTCGCGACGACATCTGCCCCGAGGGCGACCCCACGCTCTACAACACGGTCTTCAAGAAACTCCTCGACATGGGTGATTTCATCGGCGTGGAGGGCTTTGCTTTCCATACCAACACCGGCGAGCTGTCGGTACACTGCCAAAAGTTCACCGTGCTCTCGAAGTCGCTGCGTCCGCTGCCCGTCGTTAAGGAGAAGGACGGACAGACCTTCGATGCCCTGACCGACCCCGAGGTGCGCTACCGCCAGCGTTATGTTGATTTGGTGGTGAACCCCCATGTGCGCGAGGTCTTCGTGAAGCGTGCCAAGATCATGGCTACGATGCGCGACTTCTTCAACGAGCACGGTTGCCTGGAGGTGGAGACCCCGATCCTGCAACCCATCCCCGGAGGTGCCTCGGCACGCCCCTTTATCACGCACCACAACTCGCTCGACACCGACTTCTACATGCGTATTGCCACGGAGCTCTACCTCAAGAAGTTGATCGTGGGCGGCTTCAACGGCGTCTATGAGTTTGGTAAGAACTTCCGAAACGAGGGTATGGACCGCACCCACAACCCCGAGTTCACCTGCATGGAGATCTATGTCCCCTACAAGGATTACCTCTGGATGATGGAGTTCACCGAACAACTCCTGGAGCGCGTGGCCATCGCCACGAACGGCACCACGGAACTCACCGTGGACGGCAAGCAGATCTCCTTTAAGGCCCCCTTCCGTCGCTTGACGATGACCGATGCCATCAAGGAGAAGACCGGCTACGATATCACAGGCCAGTCGGAGGAGCAGTTGCGTGAGGCCTGCAAGCGTCTGAATGTCGAGATCGACGAGACGATGGGCAAGGGCAAACTCATTGATGCCATCTTCGGTCAGTACTGCGAGGAGGAGCTCATCCAGCCCACCTTCATCTGCGACTACCCGATTGAGATGTCGCCCCTGTGCAAGCGCCACCGCGACAACCAGGATCTCACGGAGCGTTTCGAGCTCTTTGTGAATGGTAAGGAGCTCTGTAACGCCTACTCGGAGCTCAACGACCCGATTGACCAGTTAGAGCGTTTCCAGGAGCAGTTGCGTCTCTCCGAAAAGGGTGACGACGAGGCGATGTTCATCGATATGGACTTCGTGCGCGCCTTGGAGTATGGTATGCCTCAGTGCTCGGGCATGGGTATGGGTATCGACCGTCTGACGATGTTCATGACCGACCAGCCCTCAATTCAGGATGTACTCTTCTTCCCCACCATGCGCCCCGAGAAGAAGCCTACGGTGGATGGCCCCGAGAAGTACCTGGAGATCGGTGTCCCCGAGGAGTGGGTGCCCGTGATCCAAAAGATGGGCTACATCACCGTGGAGTCGCTCAAGAAGCTCCCCGCCGGCAAGTTCTTCAACGACCTCTGCGGCTTCAATAAGAAGAACAAGTTGGGGCTGAAAGCCCCCTCAATCGACGAGGTAAAGCGTTGGTGCGAAGGCGAATAAAAGACGAAAATTTTTAACTCACATAATTATAGTTAGCGTACTATGAGAAAGAAGATTGTAGCAGGAAACTGGAAAATGAATACCCTCCCCGCAGAGGGCGTTGAGTTGGCCAAGGGCGTTGTTGCCGGCCGCAAGGAGGTTTGCGAGTGCGTAAACTTCATCGTATGTGCCCCCTTCACCCACCTCTCGATGGTGGCCGAGGCCCTGAAGGGTTCGGATGTAGAGTTGGGTGCTCAGAACTGCGCCGCCGAGGCCAAGGGTGCCTATACGGGCGAGGTTTCGGCCTCGATGATTGCCGCCCTGGGTTGCAAGTATGTGATCCTCGGCCACTCGGAGCGCCGTCAGTACTATGGTGAGACCTCGGAGACCCTCAACCGCAAGATGGAGCAGGCCTATGCCAACGGCCTCACCCCGATCTACTGCGTGGGCGAGAACCTCGAGGAGCGCGAGGCCGGCAACCACTTCGCCGTCTGCAAGCAGCAGATCGAGGAGGTAGTCTTCAACCTCACCGAGGAGCAGTTCAAGAACCTGGTGATCGCCTATGAGCCCGTTTGGGCCATCGGTACGGGCAAGACCGCCACGGCAGACCAAGCACAGGAGATTCACGCCTATATCCGCGAGGTGCTGGCCTCGAAGTTCGGTGCTGCCGCCGACGAGTGCCCCATCCTTTACGGAGGTTCGTGCAAGCCCTCGAACGCCCAGGAGATCTTCGCCAAGGCCGATGTAGACGGTGGTCTGATCGGTGGTGCCGCGTTGAAGGCGGAGGACTTCCTCGGGATTGGCAAAGGCTTCTAATTTTTAATTTTACAGGGCATATTTGCACCTCAATCATTGGGGCGGATGGGTAGTACTTCTGTACGACCCATTCGCCCCAATTTCATGTCGGTTCAACATGTCGGTTCAAACAGAGTTCCTCTAAAATCAAATATTTCGACGGCTGAAAGTCATAAAATCCACCACTCGACAATGATCCCCCTCCCCCCAATTTGTTGTCAGAAGGGGTCAGCTGGAACGCTCGACGAAGAAACCCGACGATGGGTAGTACGGTGGTACGTCCCATTGTCGGGTTTATCGTTTGCGGCCACAGATGGCCCCTTATCACAACAAATTACTTGCGGATCGCAGCCACACCGGGCAACTCCTTACCCTCCATGTACTCCAAGAGGGCACCGCCGCCGGTCGATACATAGCTTACCTGATTCACCAGACCAAACTTGTTGATGCAGGCTACCGAGTCACCACCGCCGATGAGCGAGTAGGCTCCCTTCGAGGTAGCCTCGGCAATCGCCTCGGCCACAGCACGCGAACCGGTCGAGAACTTATTGATCTCAAAAACACCCACGGGACCATTCCAAAGGATGGTCTTGCAATCCAAAATCGTGTCGTGGAAGAGTTTCTTACCCTCCTCGGCGATGTCGACACCCTCCCAACCCTCGGGGATGGCGCGTACCGAAGCGGTCTGCGTATTGGCATTCTCCGAGAAGTCGTCGCACACCAGGGCATCGGGCGAGGTAACCACCTTCACACCCTTCTCCTCAGCCTTCTTCAAGATATCGAGAGCCGTCTGATAGTAGTCGGGCTCGCAGATCGACTTTCCGATCTGACCGCCCTGGGCAGCCGAGAAGGTATAGGTCATACCGCCACCCAAAATCAGCACATCCACCTTCTCGAGAAGCTTCTCGATGATCGTGATCTTGGTCGACACCTTCGAACCACCGATGATGGCGCAGAAGGGACGCTGGGGATTCTCCATCACACCGTCGATAGCCTTCAACTCGTTCTCCATCACATAGCCGAACATCTTGTCCTGGGGGAAGTAGTCGGCAATCAGAGCCGTCGACGAGTGGGCGCGGTGAGCCGTACCAAAGGCATCGTTGATGTAGCAGTCGGCATACGAAGCGAGTTTCTTGACGAACTCCTTCTGAGGACCCTCCTTCAGGGCCTTCTTGGCCGCCTTCTTCTCCTCGTCGGTGGCATCCTCGGCGAGACCGCGGGGCTTGCCCTCCTCCTCGGCATAGAAACGGAGATTCTCCAGCAGGAGTACCTCTCCGGGCTTGAGGTTCTTGGCCATCTCGGCAGCCTTCTCCCCCATGCAGTCACCGGCAAAGAGGATCTTCACCCCTAAGCGCGCCTCAATGGCGGGGATGATCTGCTCCAACGAGTACTTGGGATCGGGATTCTTCTTCGGACGACCCAGGTGCGACATCAAAATTACCGAACCACCCTTCTCCAACACCTTCTTGATGGTGGGGATGGCCGCACGGATACGGGTATCATCAGTTACCTGCCCCTCACTATTGAGGGGCACATTGAAATCGACGCGAATAATCGCACGCTTTCCGGTGAAATCGTAGGAATCAATCTTAAACATACACTTTTATTGTTTAATTGGTTATTGTTTTCTTTTGCTTAGGCAAGAGGAACATCGCCTCAACCGATCTAATTGCAAAGCCGTTATCGGATTCTAAAAACGACATTACGATGGCAAAGATACAAAAAAAAAGGAGGAATCAGAAAAAAATGGCTATATTTGTACCCAAAGTAAAAAAGTTAGCACAATGAAAAACATTTTTCGCCACACTCTGATCTTATTGGTAGCCCTTGGGGGGCTGTTACCAATGAGTTGCACCCAAGATTTTGATGAGAACACTCTTCCCGGAGATTCAAAAGCCGCCCTCGAAAAAAAGATCCTGCTGACCCCAACTGGGGCTTCGGCCGGAAGTTTGGCCGTGAAGGTCTGCCCCGAAATGGTGGCTACGATCGAGGCGTCACAAACCCGCTCGGGCTATACTCGCTCGGGTTTGGAGGGGATTGACCGCGGGCTGGATGCCATCCAGGCCGATGCCTTCAAGCGGATGTTCCGCGACCCCGCCTTCGAGGAGGATCTGCGCGCCGCAGGACTTCACCTTTGGTATAAGGTTACCTTCGACAAGAAAGCCGACCTGCACCGCGCCGCCCTCGCCTTGGCCCAGGCCGACGAGATCTCGGTGGTGGAGTATATGCACAGCCCGCGTCGCCCACAACAAATACCCCTCGCAATGGGGAGTTCCACCCCGCAAAACAACCCCGAAGAGGAGTTCATATACCCAATGAACGACAACGAGTTGCGATTGCAGTGGCACTACCACAACCGTGGCACGATGAGCGGATCCCGCGAGGGTGCCGACATCAACCTCTTTGCCGCCTGGAAGCTCTGCACCGGCAACAAGGATATCGTAGTAGCGGTGATCGACGAACCGGTACAAGCCACCCACCCCGACCTGGAGAAGAACATGTGGATAAACGAGATCGACGGAGATCCGAAATACAAGCATGGTGCCAACTTCTGCACCCTGGAGGAGGAACCGAGCAAACTCGACTGGAATTATGTGGACATGTATGGCGACACCCCCTCGCACGGCACCCATGTGGCGGGCACGGTGGCTGCCGTGAATGGCAATGGCATCGGCGTATGCGGCATTGCCGGCGGCCATGGCGACTTTGGAGGGGTGAAGATCATGTCGTGTCAGATCTTCTACGAGAAGAAGGGGGCCGAAGTGCAGGTGGACGAAGCGGCCTCGCAGGCCATGATCTGGGCCGCCAACCGCGGAGCCTTGATCGCCCAGTGCTCGTTCGGCTACGACCCGAGCCTCAGCGAGAAGGATTGGCTGCGCCACTTCCCCTACGAGAAGGAGGCCATCGAGTACTTCATCGAACGCAAGCGCACGAATGCCCCCATCGACGGAGGTTTGGTGATCTTTGCCGCCGGCAACGACGGCAACAGCACCTATGGCGGTATGTTGGTCAAGGACAAGAAGTTGGTCCCCGGATGCTTCGAGCCTGTGATCGCCGTAGCAGCCATCAGCCCCGACTACACGCCGGGCGGCTACACCTGCTACGGAACCTGGGTCGATATCTCGGCCCCGGGAGGTGATACCTACAACTTCAATCAAGCCGGAGGTGTCTACAGCACCATCATCGGATCAGCCTCGACCGACAATGTACAATACGGCTACATGGAGGGCACCTCCATGGCCTGCCCCCATGTCTCGGGCGTAGCGGCCTTGGGTCTCTCCTATGCCGCCGACTTGGGCAAGCAATTCTCCACCGAAGAGTTTCGCCAGATGCTCTTAAGCTCCACCCGCGAAATCGACTCCTATTTACAGGGCGTGAAGAACTCTGAGGGAATCAACTACGACTTTAACTACTACAATGAGGTGGTAATCAACCTCTCCACCTACCGCAACAAGATGGGTGGCGGCCTGGTGGATGCCTTCCGCATGTTGATGCTGGTAGAGGGTACCCCCGTGGTAACGGTAGCCCGCGATGTGGAGAGCACCCTTCCGTTGCAGACGATCTTCGGCGGCGAGGCCCTCACCTCAACCTTCTGGGTAGAGGTGGTAGACCACGAAGAGGCGGTCAACGAGATTGATTTCAGCTACACGATTGCCGGAGGCGACCTGAAGGTGCTCTGTGGCAAGACGGGTTCGTCGCGCCTGATGCTCAAGACCTCCATCGGCGATACGGAGGTAATCCGTCCACTGGCCATCATCTGCCGCGACGAAGTTGCCTCGAACGGAGCCTGGCTCTAAAAAAGCCTATTTATCAATCAATACGAAAACAGAATGAAGAGAGTCCTGTTTGTTCTTTTTGCGCTTGTGAGCCTCACAGCCTCGGCGCGTACTCTATACCCTCTCTCGGAGGATTGGCGCTTTCAGTTTGGCTTCGAGAACAACGCCGACCGAGCCCGCTATGTCTCGCTTCCTCACACTTGGAACGGGGATGCATTGGCAGGTGTTTACCCCTACCTACGCTCCCAAGGGCTCTATTTTCGTACCCTCTATGTACCCAAAGAGTGGGCCGGCAAGCGTCTTTTTCTGCGTTTCGGTGGGGTGGAGAATGTGGCTGACCTCTTTGTCAACGGTTGCTTTGTCGCCTCACATCGAGGAGCCGGAGTCGCCTTTACGATCGAGATCACGGACTATGTGTTGCGTGGTGCAAAGAACGAATTGGTAGTGGCCGTAAGCAACAGCAAGCGCAACGACCTAATGCCAGTTGCCTCGGAGCGCAACAGCTACGGAGGTCTCTCGCGCGAGGTGGAACTATTGGTTACAGACCAGACGGCCATCTCACCCCTCTACTACGGCTCAGAGGGTCTCTTTATCCACACCGACACGATCGACCCCGAACGAGCTGAAGGCCACGCTGAACTCCACCTCTCGGTACCCACTCCCCAAAGTGTTTCGGTAGTACTGAAGGCCTACGATGAGAGTGGCACCTGCTGCATGGAGCAACGCCGCACCCTGAAGAGCAACTACGACTACAAGCAACCCATACAGATCCCCTTCGCTATCCTGAATCCGAAAGCCTGGTCGCCCGAGAGCCCCGCGCTCTATCGCTTCGAGGCCTCGATTTCGAGCGGCGAAAGCCACGACACGGTGACCGTAACCACGGGGCTACGCCGCATCTCGCTCACCGCAGGCGGTGGGTTGCGTATCAATGGCAAGCGCACCGACTTGCGGGCACTCTCCCTGGCCTACGACCATCCGGCATGCGCCTCGCTGCTGGGTGAAGAGGAGATCGACCGCGACATCGAACTTCTGCAGGAGGTGGGAGCCAATGCCCTCTTCTCGCCCGAGGGGCCCCATGCCCCCTACCTCTATGAGCAGTGCGACCGGTTGGGACTTTTGGCCCGCATCGACCTTCCCTTCCTGCGCACGAACTACCTCTCGGATCTGAACTACTGCGCCTCGCCCGCCTTCGAAGAGCAGGGCATCGAACTCCTGCGCAGCATCATCGCCCAACATTTCAACCATCCGTCGGTGGTGCTGTGGGGGCTCTTCTGCGACCTGAAGATCATCGACGAGCGGCTGACCGACTACCTGAAGCGACTCAATAAAACGGCCCACACCGCCGATCCGACACGCCCGACCCTGGCCACCAGCAATCAGGACGGTGACCTGAATTTCATCACGGACGGAATCGCCTGGCACCAAGAGTTGGGCTGGGAGCGCGGACGCGGAGAGGATATCAGCCTCTGGATCGGCCAGATGCGCGAAAAGTGGAGCCACCTCTGCTCGGCCATCCACTACTCGGCCGAAGGATTCGTGCACCAACAACCGGATCGTTATGAAAAGCCCTCTCCCTACACCCTCGATCTGCCCGAGCGTCGTCAGAGCCGTTTCCACGAACTCTACCTGGCCCAATTGGCCCAAGACTCTACCTCGCTACTGTGGGGACACTGGGTCGAAGGGTTGAGCGACTATGGCTCGGCTCGTCGCGACGAGGGGGTAAATGGCTCGGGGTTGCTCTCTTTCGACCGTAAGAATCGCAAGGATGCCTTCTACCTCTATCGCGCCCGTTGGAATCGCACCCTCAAGACGCTCCACCTGGCCGACAAGCGTTGGGAGGAGCGTCCGGCCACCCTACAACGCATGCACATCTACGCCTCCGAGACGGCCGATTCGGTTTGGATGACCATCAACGAAGACACGATGCACCTGGAGAAGGTGGCACCGAATATCTACTATAGCGAAGAGTTTATGCCCGCTCGCGAAAACCGCGTGGTAGTCCACATGGGGTCGATGAGCGACGAATTCCGCTTCAGAAGCGGCAGCGAGCTAAAAGAGCCGCAGCTGATGGCCCCTCTGCAAATAGGAGGTCTACCACCGATAAATTAGGCTCAAAGGGGAAACGGTCTGAAAAGACCTGCACATAGGGCTCGGCCACGAAGGTCGGGCCCTCGCTCTTTTTGGGGCGCAGATCGAGATCTCCGGCCTCGGCCTCCACATAGGCCGTCGAGAGGCGCGGCATCCGATCCGAAGCCCCCAACATCTTCAACAGCAGGGCCGTAAGTTCCAAATTGTAATCCACTAAAAACTCCCACTTGCGCTCATAAAAGGGGGCCAACGAATCCCAATAAAAGTCGAAGCAGGGCGAGGCTTTGTAGGCCGATCGAAGGGCCGTGGCGTGCTGGTGTTGCCAACGCTTCGAGTAGTCGAGCCGCAGGTCGCAGACGGGGGTGTGGGGCCGATTCCCGTGCTGCACATGGGCCGTGAGATCCATCACGCCGTTGGCCGTCAGGATGCGGGCGCGATTACGCTCCGAACGCTTGATGAAGTGCTCGTGGAGGTCGATCGTGCAGGGCCCCTGCAAGAGACGGGCCATATAGGCCACCGACGGAAGATAGGCTATGGGAAGAATGGTCTGCATGAGAAGGGCTCTTTACGATGGGTTTAGGAGATATAGACCAGGGTGTTGTAGAGCTCTTTACCCGCTTCATCCTCCAGAATCAGATGGTAGGTGCCGGAGGGGACTGTGGCGGGAATCTCCACCCTCACCTCACCCTGCGAAGAGTCGATCATTGTAGACCACACCTCGCTTTGGCTCAGGCGCGTGGCCAAAATCAACTTCACGGGACCGAAGTCTTGCGAGAAGGTGAGCACAAGATCCCCCTCGGAGACCTCTACCTCGATGGTGACCGAATCGCCCCCCGGGTTCGGGATAGCGGGGGCTTTAGGACTATTTTCTACAATCCGAACAATCCCTTTGCCCTTTTTCAGGAAGATAGAATCACAACTCGTCGCCCCGGCGAGGGCCAAAAGAATCAGGAGATAAAGGATCTTTTTCATGGTACCAAAAGAAAATCTATTTTCGTTATACAAATTTAGGCTTTTTTCTTAAAACTCGCAAGGCTTCGGATCAGCTCTTGGTGAGATGGGACAAAAATTCCGCTTTGTCGGGGGCCTCGGAGAGGAGCACCTGCTCGCGAAGGCGGCTCACTCGCGTATAGAGGGTCGAGACCCGACGCCCCAAAAAGAGGCTGATCGAGGGGTAGGTGAAGCCAACGATCAGGTAGCAGGCCAGGCGATACTCCTCCTCGCGCAAGTGGGGCAGTTGCGCACGAAAACGGGCCATCAACCCCTCGAACGACTCGTTGATCAGGGGTTCCAACTCGCTTCCGACATATTCGGCCTCACCGAGCCGGGCGAAATCCTCCTTGACCCGCAGGAAGATGCGCTCCTGCTCCTTCGGGGAGTTGAAGTGGGCATAGTAGGTCTCGGCCAGGCGGTTCAACGGCTCGAAACGCGCCTTGAAGAGGGACGAGACACGCTGTCCGAGCTCCGTGAGCTCCGCCTCGCGACCCAAAAGCCGCTCGTTCATCGCGGCGATCCGAGCCATATACTCCTCGATCATCCGACTGCGCCGACGGTTGCGTTCATAGAGCCACCCAGTCACCAAGATCAATCCGAAGACCAAAGCGATGCCACAACCCCAGATGCGGATGGTCTGGCGCTCCAGACGCAGCGTGGTCTCCAACATCTCGCTTCGGAAATGGTCGCTGCGGGCCGAGAGGGCCGACTGCTCCAACACCGAGCGGGCAATCGAGTCCTGCACCGAGGCAATCAACTTGTAGCCCTCGAATGCCTCGCGAAGACGACCCTGCAGGGTATCGATTTGGTATTGGCGATAGGCCACACGCATCCGCTCTCTCAGATCCGAGGCCGAACTTCCTGCCTCCTCCATCCAGCGGGCCGCCGACTCCGCATCCCCCACGAGGGCGCAGGCAAAAGCGTAGTCGGTGAGCCAATCCACCGTCGGAGGATAGCCGAAATCTTGTCGCACACGCTCGAAGAGGCTCCTGGCCTCGGTGACCCGCTCCTGGTGCAGACGCACCGAAGCCAAACCCACCATCCCCTCGGCCAGGTAGAGCGTGTCGCTGTCGCTCCGCGCGCGCTCGATCAGTGCCTCATAGAGGCGGGCGGCCTCCGCCAAGGCGTTGTTGTTGTAGTAGGCATCGGCCAGATCGCGAAGGGCGTAACGAATCCTGGGCTCGTTACCCGTTTGCAGAAAATGTTCGTAGGAGCGCTGCGAATAGCGCAACTCCTCCTTCAGGTTATACTCCTCGTTACAGATGTGGCTGATGGCATGGGTGGCAAGCCCTCCGAAGTGATGGTCGCCCAACGAGTCGGCCAGCTCCGCAGCACGCGAAAAGGCGACACTCGCACGGGGAAGATCTCCTCGATTTTGGTGAACACGCCCCAAGTAGTAGGCCGCCATCATGTGGTAGCGGGGCTCGCCCGAGAGGCGATAGTACTCCACCGCCGGACGGATCAGCGAGTCGCTCTCCAGGTCGATGTAGTTGCGATCCAACGCCCGACTGTAGAGCAAGGCCCGGCGTGCACGGTGCTCCGCAGACCACCACAAGCGGGGCGAGAGTTCCTCCAAGCGTTGCAGCGCCTGCTCGGGCTCCTCTTCACTCAAGGCCTCGACCCGCAGCAGTTCGCGCTCGGTAAGGAGAGCGGCCAGCCACCGGCCGCCGCCCACAAGGAGCAACAACAGGAGGAGTCCGCCATAAAGATATTGCCGTTTTTTATTCATATTTTTGACGAAAATTGCAAGGCTTCCACCCCTAAAACGGGACTTTTCGGAGGGCCACCATGGCAAATTTACACATTTTCGACCAAATAACCTCGTCCCCACACCGCCAATGGGGGCTCTGTAAGATTTTTTTTGATCCTCGACTCGCAACCCACTGAAAATCAAACCCCATTTTCGGTCGCTTGTAAGATTTTTTTCGGACGGGCGGGATGAACGAGGGCCGGAATGGGCGAAAATACCGAGGAAAACGGGTGGCGGAGAGAGGCGGAAAGGGCATAATGAAGCGCGAAGCTCCCCAAAAGGGAAACAAAATATTACACCAACAATAATTCCTAATTCCTAATTATTTTGTACCTTTGCAATCTATTGTACCGCTATAAGAGATGGGAACTATTGGATTGGAGATTATCGAACTGCTTTTTCGTGGCATCTGCGTGGGTATTGCCGCCTCGATCACGGTGGGCCCCGTGGCCGTGTTGTGTATTCAGCGCACCCTGAGTCGCGACCGTCGAACCGGTCTGATTTCGGGTTTGGGCGTAGCCTGTGCGGATACCCTGATGGCCATTATTGCCTATTTTTGTTACTCGATGTTGCAATCGCACATCGAGCAATACAACACCCTGCTGCGTGTCATAGGCGGCATCTTTGTGGTGGTGGTCGGCGTGTGGGTCTTTGCCCAAAACCCCGTGCCGCAGATCCGAAAGAACCGTGCCGGAAAGAGCTCTCCGTGGCAAGATTTCGCCTCGATCTTCGGCCTCACGATCGCCAATTTCATCATGGTCATCCCCTACATCCTGGCCTTCTTTGCCGTCTTCAAGATCGGAACGATTGATGCCGTGGATGTAGCGGGTGTATTCCGCGGTCTGTTTGTCATCGCAGGCTTCTTCGCCGGTTCGTTAGCTTGGTGGAGCCTGCTGGCCACCATCATCAACCTCTTCCGTCGCCGTTTCCGCCCGCGACACATGCTTACGATCAACCATGTGGCAGGCCTTATTATCAGCCTGCTGGGTATCTATACGATTTTATCCACCTACTTTGATATTTTCCCCGATGTCCACTGATAGAAAAAAGATCATTATTGCCGTCGACGGCTTCTCGTCGTGTGGCAAGAGCACCTTCGCCAAGGCGATTGCCGCGCGTTTGGGCTACATCTTCATTGATACGGGCGCGATGTATCGTGCCGTTACGCTCTATGCCCTTGAAAACGGAGCCATCCGTTCGGGCATGATCGACGAGGATGCTGTGGTAAGACTTCTGCCCGACATCTCGATCGCCTTTCGCTTCAACCCCGAGCGCGGAGCCTCCGACATCTATGTCAATGGCGACCGCGTGGAGGGCAAGATCCGCACCATCGAAGTATCAAACTGCGTGAGTGGTGTGAGCGCCATCTCTGCTGTACGCCAGAAATTGGTGGCCCTGCAACAGGAGATGGGACGCCGCAAGGGAGTGGTGATGGATGGCCGCGATATCGGCACCACGGTCTTCCCCGAGGCTGAAATTAAACTCTACATGACGGCCGACCCCAAGGTGCGAGCCCAGCGTCGCTACGACGAACTCACGGCCAAAGGCGACTGCGTCACCTTCGACGAGATCCTCGAGAATGTTATCTCGCGCGACCACGCCGACATGAACCGCGCCGTCTCGCCCCTACGCCAGGCCGAAGATGCCATCGTGCTGGACAACAGCCACCTCACGGTCGAGGAGCAGATGAGTTGGTTCATGGAGCTCTACCACCGCGTCACCAACGCCTAAAAATACGCCACCATGAGAATCGAAATCGACGAGCGTTCGGGTTTCTGCTTCGGCGTCGTACGCGCCATCTCCTGCGCTGAAGAGGCTTTGCAGGGGGGCGGATGTGTCTATTCGTTGGGCGACATTGTCCACAACCGCGTAGAGGTGCAACGTCTCGAAGGGTTGGGACTGCAAACCGTAACCCATGCCGAGATGCCAAGCCTCGGGGGCAAGCGACTCTTCATCCGCGCCCACGGAGAACCCCCCACGACCTATCTACGCGCCCAGGAGCTGGGCATTGAGGTCATTGATGCCACCTGCCCTGTAGTGGCGGCCCTGCAACGCAAGGTGAAGGCCGCCTACGAACAGATGGAATCCCGTGGCGGACAGGTTGTGATCCTCGGCAAGCGGGGCCACGCCGAGGTGGTGGGCCTCACGGGCCAGGTGGCCGATCGCGCCCTGGTGGTGGAGCGCATGGAGGATCTCGAGCAGATCGACTTCACCCGTCCGATTCACTTCCTCTCGCAAACCACCCAGTCGATCGCCCTCTTCGAGGAGATGGCCCGGGAGATGCGCCGCCGACACACCCACCCCGACGAGGTGGAGGTCGATGATACGATCTGTCGCCAGGTAGCCAACCGCGAGGGACACCTGGCGGAGTTTGCCCGCAGCTACGATGTCATTCTCTTTGTGGCGGGCCGCAAATCGTCGAACGGCAAGGTGCTCTCGGAGGTGTGCCGCGCCGCCAACCCCCGCACCTACTTGGTGGAAGAGGCCTCGGAGGTCGATCCCCGCTGGTTCGAGGGGGCCGAGTCGATCGGCATCTGCGGTGCCACCTCCACCCCCAAGTGGCTGATGCAGCAGGTGGCGGAAGCAATCCGCTAATTCACAATGCTCAATGCACAATTACCTCCTTGTTGTTGTGCTTTTTACTTGTGAATTTTGAATAAACTTACTTTACAAATACCTGAAGTCATAAGCCTAATTGTAAATCGTAAATTGAAATGAAACGTGCTATTCTTCGAGCTGCGAAATATTTTCTGATGATCACCGTTATCTATGTGGCGGTGATGGCCTTGATGTACTACACCGGCACGATGGGACAACCCACCGCCGAGACCTTTTGGAAGACCCTCGAGTTGCAACTCTTCGCCACCGAAAAGGGTCGTCTGATGTTGCCGGCCCTGCTGCTATTGGCCCTCTTCTACCCCCGCTTCGGCTTCGTAAAGCGCACGGTCAAGGGGTGCAACCCGCAGGAGCATCGCGACCAAATCCTCTCGGCCTTCGAGATCTATGGCTTCGAAAAGTGTGGCGAGGAGTCCGACGAGTGGATCTTTCGCGCCTCGGGGGTTATGAATCGCCTGAAATACCTCTACGAGGATGAGATTCGCCTGCGCCCCACTCCCAACGGGGTGGAGATCGAAGGAATCCGTCGTGCAGCCGTAAAAGTGGCGTGGCGTTTGGAGGGTTACCTGGCAAATTTGAGATAAAAAGATGAAACGTATCCGCAAAATAGCCCTCTTCGGGGCACTTACCGTGCTGATCGGATGGCTGGGGATCGGAGCCGCAAAGAATGACTTCGGCCTGGGGCGCAACATGGAGATTCTGATCCAGATGATGCGCGAACTCTCGCTCCACTATGTGGACGAGATCGACCCCGACAAACTGATGGAGGATGCGGCCGCCGGCATGGTGCGCCGCCTGGATCCCTACACGAGTTACCTGGCCGAAGAGGAGATGTCCGACTTCGATGTGATGACCACGGGCAAGTACGGTGGCGTGGGTTCGCTCATTCGCCAAAAGGGCGACTATGTGATCTTTGCCCAGCCCTACAAGGGTTCGCCGGCCGATCGCGCCGGAATCAAGATCGGCGACAAGATTGTAGCCATCGACGGCGAGGAGGCCAAAGGGTGGACGAATGCCGAGGTGAGCAGCCGCCTAAAGGGCGACCCCAACACGACGGTTCGCGTGAAGATCCGCCGCCTGATCGGCGACCGAGAGGAGGAGCTCACCCTCAAACGCGAACGAATCGCCATCCCCGGGGTTCCCTATGCTGGATGGGTGGCCGAAGGGATCGGCTACATCCAGCACAGCGACTTCACCGAGGGGTGCTACAAGGAGATGCGCTCGGCCATCGAACGGCTGCAAAGCGAGGGAGAGTTGCGAGGGCTGATCCTCGACTACCGCTCCAACGGCGGCGGCATCCTCCAGGAGGCGGTCAAGATTGTGGGGCTCTTCGTCCCGAAAGGCACCGAGGTGGTGCGCACCAAGGGCCGCCGGGAGGAGAAGATCTTCAAGACCGAGCAGGATCCCCTGTTGCCGGATCTTCCGCTTGCCGTGCTGATCAACGGCTCCTCGGCCTCGGCGGCCGAGATCGTGGCCGGAGCCCTGCAGGATCTGGATCGCGCCGCATTGGTGGGCCAAAAGAGCTTTGGCAAGGGGTTGGTGCAGTCTACTCGCCCCCTGGGCTACAACGCCTACCTGAAACTCACCACCGGAAAATACTACATCCCCTCGGGACGCTGCATCCAGGCCATCGACTACTCGCAACACGACAAGAGCTCGGGCCGTGAGGTGAACGACTCGCTGAAGCGGGCCTTCCAAACCGCAGGAGGGCGCACGGTCTACGACGGCGGAGGCATCACCCCCGACATCGTTCTGGAGCCCCGTTATATCAGCCGCTTTGCCCTGACGCTCTACTCGCTCGGCTTCATCGAAGACTTCGTAGACGAGTATATGAAGCGCCATGCGGCCGACCAAGGCCCCTTCGACGTGGACCACTTCACAATCACGGAGCGGGACTACGCCGATTTTGTCGCTTTCATGCAGGACAAGGAGGTGCCCTACGAATCGGCCTCGCGCCGCATGCTCAAGGCGATGAAGGAGGCTGCCGACGAGGATAACTTCAAGGAATTGGAGCAGCAGATCGCCCTGATGGAAGCCAACCTCAAGGACGACAAGCAGAGCCTTTTGGAGACCTATCGCGAGGAGATCGTCGAGACGATCAACTCCGACATCATCCTGCGCCATGCCTACTCCGAAGGGGTTACGCGCCACAACCTCCACTCCGACACGGAGGTAAAACAGGCCGTGGAGGTGCTTAAGAATCGCTAAACCTCGATGCAGAATTTTAATTCTAAATCGTGAATTGTGAATCGCAATGAGATTTCGTCGTGACATATTTTCGTTTCGTAACCGCGTGGTGGTGATCGTGGTCGGCATTCTGCTGGGCACGCTCTCGCTACTCTATACGAACGACATGGCCCATCGCCTAAAGGAGAAGGAGCAGCACGACGTATCTTTGTGGGCCCACGCCATGGAGCGCGCCGGAAGTGCCGGAGGTGAGATGATGAACAACCCGATGATCGACTTCATCGTAGACAACCACAACAACATCCCCTTCGTGATCACCAACAACGACCTGCAGATCCTGCGCTCGCACCTGATCGACGAAGAGGAGCTCTCCGATCCCGACCGCCTGCACAAGTTGCTCACCTCGCTTGCCGATCAGAACCCTCCGATTCGGATCGACAACCCCTGGTGGGCCGGCGAACACTACCACCTGATCTTCTACGGCCACTCCTCGCTGCTGAAGTCGCTCTACTGGTTCCCCTACATCCAACTTTTGGCCGTGGTGGTCTTCATCACCCTCGGATTTATCGCCTTCCGCTCGACGAAGCGCGACGAACAAAACCGCGTGTGGATCGGCCTGGCCAAGGAGACAGCCCATCAGCTCGGCACCCCCACCTCGTCGCTTCTGGGATGGATCGAATACCTAAAGACACAGCCTGTAGATTCGTCGGCCGTCGAGGAGATGCAGAAAGACCTGACCCACCTGATGAAGATCGTGGATCGCTTCTCGAAGATCGGCTCCGAGACCCCGCTCACACCGGCCAACATCAACGAGGTGGTGGGCGAGTCGGTGATGTACTTCCGCAAGCGCATCCCGCGCAACGTAACGCTCGACTACAACGGTCTGGCCATGGCCCCTCTCAGGGCCAACATCAACACCGCCCTCTTCGAGTGGGTGGTCGAAAACCTTATGAAGAACTCGCTGGATGCCCTGCAAGGACACGGTTCGATCGAGGTACATATCGCCTCGGACGAAAAGGAGATCTTTGTGGAGGTGAAGGATAGCGGCAAGGGGATTGCCAAAGCCAACTGGAAACGCATCTTCGAGCCGGGCTTCACCACCAAAACCCGAGGCTGGGGACTCGGTCTTTCGCTCTCGCGTCGCATCATTGAGGAGTACCACCAGGGGCGCATCGCCGTCGTAGAGTCCGAAATCGGCAAAGGAACCACCATCCGTATCACCCTCAAACGCCTCTTCGACTGATGAAACCCACCCCCGACACCCCGACCCAAACCCCGATCGAGAGCCTGGATGCCACGATCAATGCGGTGGCAACCTCGCCGGAGAGTGAACCTGTACGCCCGATCCTCGATCAGGTGTGGAACCGCTTCGCCGAGGCCACAGAGCCTCTGCAAAACGGGGCCGACACCCTCGAACTCACCGCCATGGAGGCCTTTGGCCCCACCTCGCGCCTCGTAGTTCAAGTCCGTGAGGCTGTCCCCTTCAGGGAGTTGCTGACCGACCACCCGATCTACCAAGGAATCCTTCTGCTGCTGGCCGTGGCCTACGCCTTGATGGTCTGCGCCCACCTGCACGAGATCCTCGGAAGTTTTACACGCATGCGTAGCGGCGAGGGGCGTTTGGGGACAAACTCGCAGGCAATCCACACCTCGGCGATCATCGGAGTTTTGCTCCTGTCGGCCCTCGTCGTGAGGCTCTGCGAAGGGACGCTCGGCCAATTTTATGGGACGATGACCCTGCTGCTCTTTGCCTTGGCGGCCTGCATCGGGGTTACCCTCTTTCAGTGCGGCATGATTCTTCTGATCGGTCGCGTAGTGCTGATGCGCGACCTGGCTGATGGGGTCGTGAGTCTGAAAATTCTCCACTTTGGTGTCGGCACACTGCTGCTCGCCCCGCTGATTCTCCTTCAACTGCTCTGCCCCCCGGGAGAGGGTTCCGCGTGGTTTTATCTACTGCTCGGCATGGCCGGAATCGTCATTTTTCTCTTCATAAAAGAGACTTTTAAGCTCTTTCTGGCAAAAAAAGTTTCGATTTTTCATTGGTTTTTGTACCTTTGCGCCGTCGAATGCTTCCCTATAAGCCTCATTTGGTTATCGGCGCTTCGATGGTAGGGTGTGTGCGACACAACCAAGAGTACACGAATTCGTTCCCCTAAGGGCGAAACAGAAAACTCTTGTTATCCCAAGAGAGAGAAAGAGAAAAGTTTTACAAAATAGAGTTCGATTTGAAAGTAAGTAAGATTCTGGTATCGCAGCCCCGTCCGGCTGTAATCGAAAAATCCCCCTTCTACGAATATGCCAAAAACCACGAAGTGGATGTGGTCTACAAACCGCTGATCCGCGTGGTAGGCGTCTCCTTGAAAGAGTTTCGCAGCCAACGTGTCGAGATCCTCGACCACACGGCCATCATCTTCACCTCGCGCACGACGGTGGACAGCTTTTTCCACATCTGCGAGGAGGCCCGCATTACGGTGCCCGAGTCGATGAAGTACATCTGTCAGACCGAGGCCGTGGCTCTCTATTTGCAAAAGTACATCAT
Organism: Alistipes sp.; assembly: GCA_045614985.1. GTDB lineage: Bacteria > Bacteroidota > Bacteroidia > Bacteroidales > Rikenellaceae > Alistipes. The sequence continues at coordinate 122,991 of JAZLDX010000008.1, forward strand.
CTACCGCAAGCGTAAGATCTCGTTTGCCAACGGCAGTTTCACCAACTTCCTCGAATTGATCATCAAGCACAAGGAGGAGAACTTCATGTTGGCCCTGAGTGAGCCCCACAAGCCCGAACTCCCCGAGACTTTGGCTAAACTCAAACTGAAGGTTGATCCCGTGATTCTGGCTCGTACCGTAGCTGCCGACTGCTCGGAGGTGGACTTCAAGTCGTTCGATCTGCTGGCCCTCTACTCGCCCTCGGATGTCAAGGCCCTCTTGGAGCACGAAAAGGCCGAGGAGATGCCTCCCGTAGCGACCTTTGGCGAGGGTACGCTCTTGGCTGCCATTGATGCAGGGTTGAGAGTGAAAGCCTCTGCTCCGAGCCCCGAAGCCCCCTCAATGGCCAAAGCCGTGGAGATCTACACGGAGCGCATCAAAGCCGGCGAGGAGGTGGAGGATGTGGAGCACAAGACCGACGTGGAAAAAGAGGAGTTCATCCGCACCCAGCAGAACAAGTTGGCCAAGAAGACTCGCACCCGTCGTAGCCCCTCGGCCGCCGCTGCCGCCCCCACCAAAAAATAAGCCCCGAATCGAAGCCCATGACAACCACCCTCACACGCAAGGAACGACTGCGCACGCTTGGAGCCATTCGACGGCTCTTCGAGAGCGGTGAGGGAGGTTTTGTCTATCCGTTTCGCTACCTCCTCTTTGCCGAGGCCGACACCGAACCGTCAGTGCGTCTGCTCTTTTCGGTGCCCAAACGCTACCACAAGCGGGCCAACAAACGCAATTTACTGAAACGCCGCATGCGCGAAGCCTACCGCCTGAATAAAGAGGCGATCGGAAGCCACTCTGCGGCAATCGACCTGGCCCTGATCTATTCGACCAAAGAGGTGGTATCCTATGCCCACCTGGAGAAGAGCATCCGCAAGATCCTCGCCAAGGTGGGAGAAAAGGTGTGATCGAAGTACGACACACGATTCCTTTTTTGATTTAGTAAGCGTTACGCAATATTTTACTTGTAAATCTCACGAACAAAATCCTCTAAAATTCGGGGCCATCCACCCAATTGTGCACTGTGAATTGTGAATTGATCAAACGCCTTATCGCCTGGCCGATGCTCCTTCTGGTGCGCTTCTATCAGCGTTGCATCTCGCCCTTCACCCCTCCGGCGTGCCGTTTCACGCCCACCTGTTCGCAATATGCTTTGGAGGCCATTCGTCGCCACGGGCCCTTCAAAGGGGGATGGCTCACCCTGAAGCGTCTCGCCCGTTGCCACCCTTGGGGAGGTAGTGGCTACGACCCCGTCCCCTAAAATCACAACCTCACCCCATTCACCTCTCCCCGACGAAGCGAGCACAGCAAGAGTCTTCCCCGCCCCACGCCCTTTCTATATTGAAAAATTATGCTTATCTTTGCAAAAGAACCGTAATAGCCATTGGCAATATTTACGGTACGATTTTCGTTTATCATATAAACAGAGTCGAAAACTCGCCTAAAAGCGGAAACTATGAAAGCTGCAAATTACCTGGTAGTCCTGCTCCTGCTGACGGTGTCGGCTGGATGTGGCAGCTCCTACTATGCCACCCTCGGGGCATCCTACACGGATGATCTATACGAAACCCACGACCGCGCCGCCATTGCCCGCCAAAAGCAGGCGGTAGCCGAAGCGGCCCTTGCCGAATCCCGATCGCGCCAGGAGATCTGGGAGTCGATGTTGGCCGAAGCCGAGGTGGTGGAGAGTCTCGATGAGCGGGACTACTCCTACGACAATGTCTTGGTCACAGACTACGAGAGTGCCTATGCCCGTCGTTTGAACGGGTTCCGCTCCCTCTCCTACAAGATGCCCTCCTCCTATTATGACTTGCGCTACTCGCCCGCATACCACTACCTGACCGTCTACGACCCGATGAACTACAACATCGTAGTCATGGGCGACGAGGTGTGGGTGGAGCCCAAGTACATCTCCTCGATGTTCGGCACCTGGGGCGCCCCGAGTTTCTCCCTGACCATCGGCTCGGGAGGCTGGTACGGAGGCTTCTACTACGATTGGCTTTGGCCCACGCACTACCCCTACTACTACAATGCCTGGTGGGGCTATCCCCGCTATTCGTGGTGGGACTACAACCACTATTGGTACTGCGGTTGGCCGATGTACGGCCCGATGTGGCCGGCACCGATGCCCCCCTACGCTCCGCCCGTCCCGCACCCCGGCAAGCCGGGCAAGCCCTCTACACCCCACTATCCCAACTACCGCCCTGCCCCGAGCGGCTCACTCCCTTCGGGAGTCAGACCCTCGTCTCCCTACACCTCGCCCCGTGGCAACTACAACTACCGAGGAGGTGCCACTATCGGCAACGAGAATAGATCGAACTACCGCGGAGGAGCGCAACCCGCCGGACAATCGCCCTCGCGCCCCACGGGTTCGAACGGAAACTATCGCGGATCGAAGCCCACGCAGTCGGTAGGCAACAAGACCAATACGCGCCCGGCCTACGGCGGCTCATCGAACTACCAACCCAAGGAGGGCTCGTCGCGCCGCGAGGAGTCGAACTACCGCAACAGCAGTTCGTCGAGTGGCAGCAACTACCGCTCTGGCTCCTCGAACTACAACTCGGGCAGTTCGGTGGGAGGCGGCAACTATCGTTCCTCGGGTGGCAGTGGCGGTAGCGGTGGCAACTACCGCTCCTCGGGCGGAGGAAATTACCGCGGAAGGTAGCGAAAATTCACGCGTTAGAAAAACTTTGTATATGAAAAGAGTTCTACATATCGGCATCCTGCTCCTCGTGCTGCTGGGGAGCCGAGCCACGACCTCGACAGCCCAAAATGGCTTTCGCTTTGGCGGTGAGGTGATGCAACAAGCCCTGATTTCTCCCGAGCAGATGGCCCGTCTGTCGCAAGACCAGCACTTCGGAACAGCCCGTTCGATGGCCATGGGTAGCGCCTTCACCTCGCTCGGAGGCGACATGAGCACCCTCTTTATCAATCCGGCCGGCCTGGGTATGTATCGCACGAACGAATTTTCGCTCACCCCCCTCGTTACCCTCTCCCGCTCGGAGAACGGGGCCAAAGAGTATCGCTCGAACAACTCGTCGCGATTTGCGATGGCCAACATTGGCTTTGCCCTCAACCTCTATGAGGGTACGGGACAACTGATCAGCCTCAACATGGGCTTTGCCTACAACCGCATTGCCGATCTGAACTTCCGCACCTCGTTCCAAAGCGACACTCCTTATACGGGAAGTACGGCTGCTCCATCGTTGCTACGCACTATGGCCGGCGAACTCACCGCAAGCAATCACTTCCCCGACGACGAAGGGTTTTTGGGCTACTACGGCCGCACGGCACCCAACCTGTGGGGCCCGATGATGGCCTACAACTCCTACCTACTGAACCTCTACGATGATGGGGCAGGGCCCTACTACGAGGCCGACCACATCGGCCACAACGCCACCGTGGGCCACTTCTACAACCTGGAGAGTCGCGGCTCTATCGGGGAGTATGCCCTTTCGCTGGGAGCCAACATCGCAAACAAACTCTACCTCGGCCTGAGCTTCGGAGTCCAAAGCCTCTCGCAACGCATCAACCTCTACTACGGAGAGGACTACCGCTACCTGGGCGAAAATGGGGCGACCGTTCCGGCCGTAAACCAGGCGGGGCAGGAGCTGATCCGCCAAGCAGACTATGTCCACTACAATCAGTACGCCTACTTGAGTGGTGTGGGCTTTGACCTAAAAGTCGGGGCTATCTTCCGCCCCATCGAGGCGGTGCGCATCGGTGTGGCCTACCACTCGCCTACTTGGTACTCAATCGACCACGAATATGCCGGGCAGATGGCCTCGATGGTCTATGACAACGACGAGAAGAAGTACTACCCCTCGGATGTCAATACCGACGGTACCTGGTCGGATGTGGCGGGTGACCGCTGGGAGATCTCGACCCCCTCGAAGTTGATGCTGGGTATCTCCTATACCTTCGGCAAACGCGCCATCCTCTCGCTCGACTACGAGCGCGACTGGTACAACGCCATCCGTGTGCGCAACACCCCCTTCTGGCTTTCGGATACAACTCCCTTCTCGCGAGAGAGTTTCAAGGAGAAGTTCGCCGCCACGAATGCCGTGCGCCTCGGAGGCGAATTCAAGGCCACCCCGCGTTGGGCCCTGCGTGCCGGTGTGGGCTACACCTCCACGATGGTCCGCGAAAAGGCCCTGCTCAACTCCCCCCTGCCCGAACAGATCCTCGACATCTCGGCCGGCACAGGCTTTGTGCTGACCCGCTCGATGACCCTCGATGTGGCCTATCGCTACACCTCGACCTCGTGCAGCGACTACCGCCTTTTCTATGGGGCCCGCCTCGCGGCCGATGGTACGCCAGAGCTGCTCGACGCCTCGGGACTCTACTCCACCGACTACACCCACCACCAAATCCTCCTGACCCTGGGCTTTAAGTTTTAACCAAAGACCAAGTCCCACAGGAAAATAAGGATCGCAGAAAAAGATTCATCGGCCGGGCTCTTCGGAGTTCGGCCGATTTTTTTGAAGAATTAGGTATGTGGAGTTAAAAAATGTGAATTTCAAATCGTGAATTGTGAATTGTGAATTGAAATAATTCCTCATTCCTAATTCCTAATTCCCAATTATTTTGTACCTTTGCGCTCAAAGTAAACGAAAAGTAAATTATGGCAGTTGAACTGAAAGACTTAACCAAGTCGGACGAGAACTACTCGCAATGGTATAATGAGCTGGTCATGAAGGCCGGCCTGGCCGAAAATTCGGCCGTAAGAGGATGTATGGTGATCAAGCCCTATGGCTACGCCATCTGGGAGAAGATGCAGCGCGCCCTGGACGATATGTTCAAGGCTACGGGCCACCAAAACGCCTACTTCCCCCTCTTTATCCCGAAATCTTTTTTCTCGCGCGAGGCAAGCCACGTCGAGGGCTTTGCCAAGGAGTGCGCCGTGGTGACGCACTACCGTCTGAAGAACGACCCCGAGGGCAAGGGGGTGGTGGTGGATCCCGCCGCCAAACTCGAGGAGGAGCTCATCGTGCGTCCCACCTCGGAGACCATCATTTGGAACACCTACAAGAATTGGATCCAATCCTACCGCGACCTGCCCATCCTCTGCAACCAGTGGGCCAACGTGGTGCGTTGGGAGATGCGCACGCGCTTGTTCCTGCGCACGGCCGAGTTCCTTTGGCAGGAGGGCCACACCGCCCACGCCACGCGTGAGGAGGCCATCGCCGAGGCCGAGAAGATGATTCGCGTCTACCAGGAGTTTGCCGAGCAGTGGATGGCCGTTCCCGTAGTTGTGGGCCACAAGTCGCCCAACGAGCGCTTTGCCGGTGCCGAGGATACCCTCACGATCGAGGCCCTGATGCAGGACGGAAAGGCCCTGCAGAGCGGTACATCGCACTTCTTGGGTCAGAACTTTGCCAAGGCCTTTGATGTACAATATGTCAATAAAGAGGGCAAGCAGGAGTATGTATGGGCCACCTCGTGGGGTGTTTCGACCCGTCTGATGGGTGCCCTGATCATGGCCCACTCGGACAACAACGGTTTGGTGTTGCCTCCGAAACTCGCCCCGATCCAGGTGGTGATGGTTCCCATCTACAAGGGCCCCGAGCAGTTGCAACAGATCGTGGAGCGTTTCGAGCAGATCGCCTCGGAGCTTAAGAAGCGCGGCATCAGTGTCAAGATCGACGACCGCGACAACGTACGCTCGGGCTTCAAGTTTGCCGAGTACGAGCTTAAGGGTGTCCCCGTGCGCTTGGCCATGGGCCCCCGCGACATGGAGAATGGCACCATCGAGCTCGCCCGCCGCGACACGCTCACCAAGGAGACCGTCAGCCAGCAGGGCCTCGAGGATCTGATCGAGCAGCTGATGACCGAGATCCAGGAGAATATCTTCCAAAAAGCACTGAACTACCGCAACTCGATGATCACGAAGGTCGATTCGTGGGAGGAGTTCCAGCAGGTGCTGGAGGAGAAGGGCGGCTTCCTGTCGGCCCACTGGGATGGCACGCCCGAGACCGAGCAGGCCATCAAGGAGGCCACAAAGGCCACGATCCGTTGTATTCCGGTGGATGCCGAGGACGAGGAGGGCGTATGCGTCTTCTCGGGTAAGCCCTCGCACCGCCGTGTATTGTTTGCCAAGAGTTACTAAACAGAGTCTACGATGAATGCTATTGTAAAGAATGATTTTCAGTTCCCGGGTCAGAAGGGACACTATGTCGGCAAGGTGCGCGACGTATACAACATCAACGACGAATACCTGGTGATGGTGGTTTCGGACCGCATCTCAGCCTTTGATGTCGTTCTTCCGAAGGGAATCCCCTTCAAGGGTCAGGTGCTGAACCAAATTGCCGCTAAATTCCTTGACGAGACCGCCGACATCCTGCCCAACTGGAAGATCGCCGTTCCCGATCCGATGGTGACCGTAGGCCACCGCTGTGAGCCCTACAAGGTGGAGATGGTGATCCGCGGCTACCTCTCGGGCCACGCTTGGCGCGAGTACAAGGCCGGCAAGCGCACGATCTGCGGCGTGGAGATGCCCGACGGCATGGTGGAGAACCAAAAGTTCCCCGAGCCGATCATCACTCCCACAACGAAGGCCGACGAGGGCCACGACGAGGATATCTCGAAGGAGGAGATCATCGCCCAGGGCCTCGTGAGCCGCGAGGAGTATGAGCAACTGGAGGCCTACACCCGCGCCATCTTCCAGCGTGGCACGGAGATCGCCGCCAAGATGGGTCTTATCCTGGTCGACACGAAGTATGAGTTCGGTAAGAAGAACGGCCAAATCTACCTGATGGACGAGATTCACACCCCCGATTCGTCGCGTTATTTCTACGCCGAGGGGTACGAGGAGCGTCTTGAAAAGGGCGAGAAACAGAAGCAACTCTCGAAGGAATTTGTTCGCGAGTGGCTGATGGCCAACGGATTCCAAGGTCAGGAGGGCCAGCAAGTTCCCGACATGACCCCCGAGATCGTGGCCGGCATCACGGATCGCTATGTGGAGCTCTATGAGCAGATCACGGGCGAGAAGTTCTGCAAGGCCGAGACAGACGATGTACTGAACCGCATCGAGCAGAATGTAACCGAGTGGCTGAAGAGCCTTTAATGAATCTTTGATAAATCGAAGAGCCGTCTTGGTACGGCTCTTTTTTCCATTCCCCAAAAGAATCTATTATGGTACTATTGAGTTTCGATACCGAAGAGTTTGATGTACCGCGCGAACATGGCGTGGAACTCCCTTTCGATGAGATGGTGGCCATCTCGGTGGAGGGAACAACCCGCATTTTGGATTGTTTGGCGGAACACGGTGGCATCCGAGCCACCTTTTTCTGCACGGCCGACTTTGCCGAGCATGCCCCCGAATTGATGGCCCGCATCGCCCACGAGGGACATGAGATCGCTTCGCACGGCTGTTCGCATTGGGTCTTCAAAACCGAGGATCTGGCCCGCTCGAAGGAGCGCCTGGAGGCCTTGACCGGCAAGCCCGTGGTGGGCTACCGTCAAGCCCGCATGATGCCCGTTGATGAGCGCGAGATCGCCCGCGCCGGCTACCTCTACAACTCCTCGCTCAACCCCACCTGCATCCCGGGCCGCTACATGCACCTCTCGACACCACGCACCCCCTTTATGAAGGAGGGCGTATTGCAGATTCCTGCCTCGGTAACCCCTTGGTTACGCTTCCCGCTCTTTTGGCTCTCGTACCACAACCTGCCGGCGGGGCTCTATCGCGCCCTGGCCCGCCGTACTCTTCACCACGACGGACACCTCTCGATCTATTTCCACCCCTGGGAATTCTACGAATTACAGGAACACCCCGAACTGAAGTTGCCCTTCATTATACGCAACAATTCGGGAGAAAAGATGGTCAAGCGTTTAGGGGATCTGATCGACGACCTCAAAGGTCGCGGCCACCAATTCGGCACCTACGCAGATTTTGCCACCAAAGAGCTCAAAAAAACAACTAAATAAATGATCTCCATGCGATTAGGTATTGTATCCCCCTGCTATAACGAGCACGAAGTGCTCTACTCTTCGGCCGAGAAACTGACCCGTCTGCTGGACGAGTTGGTGGCCAAAGGAAAGATCGAAGCCGACAGTTTTGTCCTCTTTGTGAACGACGGATCGCGCGACAACACCTGGGAGATCATCTGTGATCTCCATGAGCGCAACCACTACTTCTCGGGGATCAACCTCGCACACAATGTCGGCCACCAAAACGCCATCATGGCGGGTATGATGACTGCTCGCACGCTCTGCGACGCGGTGATCACCATCGATGCCGACCTGCAGGACGACCTCGGAGCGATCGAAGAGATGATCGATCGTTTTGCCGAAGGCCACGACATCGTCTACGGAGTGAAGGTATCGCGCCAAGCCGACCCCTTCTTGAAGCGCACCTCGGCACAGATGTTCTACGCACTACAGAACTCCATGGGACTCAAGACCATCCCCAACCATGCCGACTTCCGCCTGATGAGCCGTCGCGCCCTGGAAGAGCTCTCGCACTACGGAGAGCGCAACCTCTACCTCCGCGGAATTGTCCCCCTGCTGGGCTACCGCACCGCCACGGTCGACGATGTGATCTCGGAGCGCGAAGCCGGGGCCTCGAAATACACCCTCTCGAAGATGCTCAACCTGGCCGTGGACGGAATCACCTCCTTCTCGGTAAGACCCATTCGACTGATCATTGGAGCCGGTCTCTTCTTCCTGGTTGTCAGCGTGTTGATGACCATCTACATCCTCTACTCCTACTTCGTCCACTCGGTGGTACCGGGCTGGACCTCGATGATGCTTTCGCTGTGGTTCATCGGCTCGATCATCTTGCTTGCGATCGGCGTGATCGGTGAGTACATCGGCAAGATCTATGTCGAGGTGAAGAATCGCCCGCGCTACAACATCGAGCGCTTCATGCACCACGAACCTAAAAAAGAGGAGTAGCCATGCACGAGTCTTTGAAACATGGGAAAGAGGTGCTCTTAACCCTCTTCAGAAGGCCGTTTTGGAGCGATTGGCGCACAATGAGCGGTCTATGGCTACTCATCGGCTTGATCGCCGGCCTGACAAAACTCGGTCGTTGCAACAATTTTCTGATTTATAAGTATACCTTTTGGCACGCCTGGGAACGGGTATCGCTCTACGCCTCCTACCCCGAATATGGCGATACGAATCACTACGGCCCCCTATTCAGCCTCATCGCCGCTCCCTTCGCCCTGGTCCCCGAAGGGGTGGGGCTCGTCCTCTGGTGCGTGGGGCTGGCCGCCCTGCTGCTGTGGGCCGTCAAAAACCTGCCGGTCGAGAAGCGCCAACAGGTCTTTGTGATTTGGTTCTGCGCCCACGAGTTGCTTACGGCCCTCTTCATGCAGCAATTCAATGTTGCCACCGTGGCCCTGATTCTTGCAACCTACACCGCCATTGAACGGCACAAGGAGGGGTGGGCTGCCCTCTTCATTGTGATCGGCATGCTCGTCAAACTCTACGGCGTGGTGGGCCTTGCCTTCTTCTTCTTTGCCAAGCGCAAGATCCGCTTCATTTTGGCCGGACTGGGCTGGACTGCGGTGCTCTTTGCGGCCCCCATGGTGATCTCGTCGCCCGAGTATGTCATTTCGCAATATGGCGAGTGGGTCGCCAGCCTCACCGAAAAGGGAGGTCTCAATCTCTTCTCGCTCTACCAAAATGTCTCGTTGCTGGGCTTCGTGCGCAAGGTTTCAGGCTCGGCCACCTACTCTGACTTATGGCTCATTGTAAGCGGACTTATCCTCTTCGCTCTGCCCTACCTGCGCCTTGGGCAGTACCGCCATGCCGCCTTCCGCGAGACACTCCTGGCCTCGGTATTGCTCTTCGTGGTTCTCTTCTCCACGGGTAGCGAGTCGAGTAGCTACATCATCGCCCTGATCGGAGCCTCGCTCTGGTATACCGCCGCCCCGTGGCAACGCTCTCGGTGGGATGTGGCCCTGATGATCTTTGCCTTTATCCTCACCAGCCTCTCGCCCTCGGATCTCTTCCCGCGCGCCCTGCGCCAAAATTGGGTGCTTCCCTACGCCCTGAAGGCCGTACCCTGCATCTTGATTTGGCTTAAATTGGTGTGGGAGATGGCCACACGCGACTATGCCCCCGCAACGGAGGGAGAAACCAACCTAAAGAAGATCGAGGCATGAACCCGATGAAACGACTTACCCGCGAGGAGTTTTGGCAGTTTGTGCGCTTTGTGATCGTAGGCTGCACGGCCGCCGCTATCCACTACGGAGGCTACTGCCTGCTGCGGCTTTGGATCCCACTCAACGTAGCCTACACGGCAGGCTACTGCATCGCTTTGGTCTGCAACTTCTTCCTGACCACCTACTTCACCTTCCGTGGCCGACCCTCGACGGGCAAGGTGGCGGGCTTCGGCTTCAGCCATTTGGTGAACTACCTGCTCCACATGGGACTCTTCAACGCCTTCTTGTGGATGGGGATCCCCGAACTTGTGGCCCCAATCCTGGTGCTGATGATCGCCGTGCCGACCAACTACCTCTTGCTCCACCTCTTCTTCGCCAAAAAGAAGGAGTAGTGCCACGCCCAAAAGATAGAGGGAGGGTGTTCAAACTTGTTGAACACCCTCCCTCTGTATGAATAGCAAGGCGGTGGTTATGCAATGTAGTGTACTACGGCCTCGGCAATGCGTTCGCCATCCAGGGCCGCCGAGATGATGCCTCCGGCATAACCGGCCCCCTCTCCTGCAGGGAATAAACCTCGCACCTCGGGGTGCATGAGTGATTCCGGGTCACGCGGGATGCGCACGGGAGTCGAGGTACGCGACTCAACCCCCATAACCAAAGCCTCGTTGGTCAAAAAGCCCTTCATCCTTCGGCCGAAGGTGGCAATGCCGCTTCTCAAGCCCTGTGCAATGAACGAGGGCATCCACTGATCCAGACGCGAGGGGGTGATGCCCGGAATGTAGGAGGTGCGGGGAAGGCTCTTGCTTGCCCGACCGCTCACAAAGTCGGCCACCCGTTGGGCCGGTGCAATCTGATGTTCTCCACCATGCAAGCGCGCCAACTCCTCGAACTGCTCCTGAAATTTCAATCCTGCCAATTCGCCCCACTCCCCGCGTAGATGCTCAAAATCGCTCAGGCGAACCTCCGTCACCAATCCCGAATTAGCAAAGGGCGAGGTACGGCCACTGGGCGACATGCCGTTTACGACCGACTGTTTCGGATCCGTTAGAGCCGGCACGATAAATCCTCCCGGACACATGCAGAAGGAGTAGACTCCGCGCCCCTGCTCCTGGCTTACCAAAGAGTAGGCGGCCGCCGGCAACCACTCGCCACGCCCCTCGGGGCTGTGGTACTGAATTTGGTCGATGAGTTGTTGCGGATGCTCGATGCGCACCCCCATGGCAAAGGGCTTCGATTCGAGACGGATCCCCTTATCGTGAAGCAGGTGGTAGATGTCGCGCGCCGAGTGGCCAGTGGCCAATACCACAGCCGCCGCCTCGATCCACTCGCCACCGCAGGCCACCGCCTCGATGCGTCCGTTGCGGATCCGCAGGTCGGTTACCTTGCGCTCGAAGAGGTAGTCGCCCCCCGACTCGACAATCGTGCGGCGCATGTTTTGCATGATGCGGGGCAGTTTGTCGGTACCGATATGGGGGTGGGCCTCATAGAGGATTCGGGGGTCGGCCCCATGAAAGACCAGGGTTTGCAGGGCCTTGTTGTAGTCACCGCGCTTCTTGGAGCGGGTGAAGAGTTTTCCGTCCGAGAAGGTGCCGGCACCCCCCTCGCCAAACGAATAGTTCGACTCGGGATCGACCTCCTCGTTGCGGTTGATGCGGGCAATGTCGTACTTACGACTCAAGACATCCTTGCCACGCTCCAACACAATAGGCCGATAGCCCAACTCAATGAGTCGCAACGCCGCAAACAACCCCGCGGGGCCCGCACCGATAACTACCACCTCGGTGCGGTGGCGCATATCGGGGTAGTCGAAGTGAACCGGAGCCGGCTGGGGCTCGTGATCCTCATAGAGCTCCAGCGTAAGGTTGACCTTAATCTGTCGCTGACGGGCATCGACCGAACGCTTCAGAATGCGCACCAGGGCAATCTGATCTTCGCGAAGGCCCAAGCGATGTGCGGCCACAGTCGTATAGGTGTGGCTGTCGGCCGCCTCACGGGGCGAAAGTTGCAGGGTAAGTGTCTTCGGCATAAAAAATCCAGCGTTACGAGGACAAAGATAGGAAAAAGTTGCAACAAAAGTAGTATCTTTGTCTTATGAATTACTCCTTTTCGATTATTGTCTGTTCGATCAAGCCTGAGTTGGCCGAGGCGTTGCACCAAAATATCGCCTCCACCATCGGTTGCCCCTTTGAGATGCTGATCTGCGACAACCGCAATACCGGCAAGGGTATCTGCGCCGTCTACAACGAGGCTGCGGCACGCGCCACAGGCGACTACCTCTGCTTTGTCCACGAGGATGTCCTCTTCCACACCTCAAATTGGGGTGAGTTGATTGCCCAAAAGCTCCGCGAGGAGTCGTGCGGTGTGATTGGCTTTGCCGGCTCGAACACGAAATTGGCCTCACTCTCGGGATGGAGCGCCAACAGCAGCGATGTGCGACAGCACTACACCCAGCGCCTCCGTTCGGGCAAGCGCCGCCACTTCTCGACCAACCCGGCCAACGAGGAGTTCTCTCCCTCGGTCTGCCTCGACGGCTTCTGCCTCTTCGTGCGCCGCGAGGTGTGGCAGCAGAGCCCCTTCGACGCCTCAACCTTCCCCGGATTCCATGGCTACGACCTCGACTTCACCACCTCGATCGCCTGCCGGTGGAGCAACTATGTCTGCCAAATCGTCGAGGTGGAACACATCTCCGAAGGAGGCTTTTCAAAGGTGTGGTTCGAGGCACTGAAACGCTATCACGACAAACACCGCGACCACCTGCCCCTCTTCGCCGGCTGGAGCCCCACAGCGCAGCAACTTGCCACCTTGGAGCGAAAATCGGAGGCCTACTTCATCAAGTTTCTCCTGAAGATGGGACTCTATGAGCGGGGCGAAGGGGTGAAGGCCATCTTTCGCCACATAGGAAAATATCCCCTCCATGCCTCCTCATGGGCCTTGCTCCTGAAGGGGTTGAAATACGGCCTACGCTAAAACCATGAAGAAGACCTGTATAGTTATTATTCCGCTCTATAAGAGCGAGTTGAAAGCCGAAGAGATGGCTTCGGTGGAGCATAACCTCGCGGTGCTCGGCAACCGCTATCCCGTGCGTTTTTTGGTCCCTGAGGGGGTCGATTTCTCGGCCATCGAGAGCCGCTTTCCGGGTGTAGAGTTGGTGCGCGTGAGCGACGCCTGGCTTGGTACACGCTGCGGCATCGCGGGCTACAACCGCATGATGCTCTCCGGAACCTTCTACGACCTCTTTTCCGACTACGACTACCTGCTGATCTGCCAACCCGATGTGTGGCTCTTCCGCGACGAACTCGACAAGTGGTGTGGCCGCGGTTACGACTATGTCGGTGCCCCCTGGCCCGAGAAGCCGATCTACCGCTGCTGGCCCGTACGCCTCTACCTGAAGTTGCACCGCGCACTCACCCCCTCGAAAAAGATCCTGCGTAGCGACCTCTTCAACCGCGTGGGCAACGGAGGTCTCTCACTTCGTCGTATCGCCCCCTTTCGGGCCGCCTGCTCGCGCTATGCGGAGGAGATCGAGCATTTCTTGGGCAAAACCCACGCCCTCTACAACGAAGATACCTTCTGGGCCCTTGTCCCCGAGGGATGGCACTACCCCTCGGCCGAAGAGGCTCGTCACTTTGCTTTCGACCTGAAACCCGAGTTGGCCCTGCAACTCAATGGCGGAGAGCTCCCCTTCGGTTGCCACGGCTGGTTCCGACCCGAACGCCGCGCCTTCTGGAACGGCTACATTCCTCAAAAGAGGTAACAATTTGTAAGGCCGAAGAAAAAAATCGGGGCGAAAAGGTATAGCGAACGCAAAAAATTGTTACCTTTACAGCGAATAGGGCTTTTTAGCCCCAAAAGGCGATTTACCCAAAAAACGAAAACCTATAAAACAAAAAACCATGTACGGTAAAATGAAAGAGTTTCTCCAGCAGGAATTGGAGAACATCAAGGCTGCCGGTCTCTACAAGACCGAGCGCATTATTGAGTCGCACCAGCGTGCCGAGATTCAAGTAGGAGGTCGCCCCGTGTTGAACTTCTGCGCCAACAACTACCTGGGCCTGTCGGACAACCCCCGTCTGATGGAGGCTGCCAAGAAGGCGATCGACGAGCGCGGTTTCGGTATGTCGTCCGTGCGCTTCATCTGCGGTTGCCAGGACATGCACAAAGTACTTGAGAAGGCCATTTCGGACTACTTCGGCACGGAGGATACGATCCTCTACGCGGCTTGCTTCGATGCCAACGGCGGTGTCTTCGAGCCCCTCTTCACACAGGAGGATGCTATCATCAGCGACGCCCTGAACCACGCCTCGATCATCGACGGTGTGCGCCTCTGCAAGGCCGTACGCTATCGCTACGCCAGCGCCAACATGGAGGAGCTCGAGAAGTGCCTGCAGGAGGCTCAGGCCCAGCGTTTCCGCATCATCGTTACCGATGGTGTCTTCTCGATGGACGGCCACGCCGCTCCGCTGGACAAGATCTGCGCTCTGGCCGAGAAGTACGATGCCCTGGTGATGGTGGACGAGTGCCACTCGGCCGGCGTGCTGGGCAAGACGGGTCGCGGTATCACGGAGCTCTACAACCTGCGCGGTCAGGTGGACATCCTCACCGGTACGCTGGGTAAGGCCTTCGGTGGCGCCGTGGGTGGCTTCACGACGGGTCGCAAGGAGATTATCGACATGCTGCGTCAGCGTTCGCGTCCCTACCTCTTCTCGAACTCACTGCCCCCCGCCGTGGTAGGTGCCAGCATCGAGATGTTCAAGATGTTGGAGGAGAGCGATGAACTGCACGATCGCCTGGTTGCCAATGTGGAGCACTTCCGCGAGGGAATGCTGGCCGCCGGTTTCGACATGAAGCCCACGCAGTCGGCTATCTGCGCTGTGATGGTCTACGATGCCAAACTCTCGCAGGACTTCGCTGCCAAGTTGCAGGAGGAGGGTATCTTCGTAACGGGCTTCTACTATCCCGTGGTTCCGAAGGATCAGGCTCGTATTCGTGTGCAGGTTTCGGCCGGCCACACCACCGAGCAGCTGGATCGTTGCATTGCCGCCTTCACGAAGGTGGGCAAGGAGCTCGGCATCATTAAGTAAGAGTTGAACGATTCTTGCGGAGGGGGTATAGCCGCTATACCCCCTCTTTTATACTAAATCCCGTTAGGGAGAATCACAAGGTTATAAGGTTACTACGGTTATGGCAAACAAAATGACACTGGATGCGATTGATCGAAAGATCCTCAAGCAGCTCATCAAAAACGCCCGCACCCCCTTCCTGGAGATCGCTCGCGATTGTGGCATCTCGGGGGCGGCCATCCACCAACGCATTCGCAAACTGAATGATTCGGGAGTGATCTGTGGCAGTCGCTTGATTGTAGATCCCCGCATGTTGGGGTTTGATGTTTGTGCCTATATCGGCATTCGCATCGAGAGTGCCAAGGATCTGGATGCCACCCAAGAGGCGCTGCAAAACATCCCCGAGATTGTGGAGTGCCACTTCATCACGGGCAGCTACAGCCTCTTTGTCAAACTCTATTGTTTGGACAACGACCACCTAATGCGGGTAATCAACACCCTGCAAAGTATTCCCGGAGTTGCCTCCACCGAGACACGCATCTCGCTCAAGGAGACCCTCCATCGCCAAGTCTATGTCGATTGTCTAAAAGACTAATCTCTAATCTCCAACACGATGGCACATACCATTCGTCTGACAAAACAATTCTCATTTGAGGCCGCCCACGCCATCGAGGGCTACGACGGCCCCTGCTGCGAGATCCATGGCCACTCCTATAAGCTCTTCGTGACGATCAAGGGGGAACCCGAGAGCGACGAACGAAGCCCCAAATTCGGGATGGTGATGGATTTCGGGGAGCTCAAACGCATCGTAAACGAGCAGGTAGTCAACCCCTTCGACCACGCCTTCATGCTACGCCGCTCCCACGAAAACAGCCACCTCTACGACCAACTGCGCGACCGCTTCGAGCGAATGGTCATGCTCGATTTTCAACCCACGACCGAAAATCTTCTGATCGAGTTTGCCCGCCGCATCCAGCGACAACTGCCCGAAGGGGTAAAGCTCCACGCCCTGCGTCTGCACGAGACCGAGACCTCTTTTGGAGAGTGGTTTGCCGAGGATAATTAGAAGCTAGCAACTGTAAAAGGTGATCCTTACACTATGGCCGCAACCCCCAATCGAAAACTCTTCTTGGTCGATGCCTACGCATTGATCTACAAATACTACTACGCCTTCATGGGGCGTCCGATGCGCAACCACCAAGGGATGAACACCTCGGTGGTCTTTGGCTTTGTGAAGTTCCTGCGCGACATCCTAAAACGCGAAAAGCCCGACCTGCTGGGAGTCGCCTTCGACCCCAAGGGGGGCTGTTTCCGTCGCGAACTCTTCGCCGAATATAAGGCGAATCGCCCCGAGACTCCGGAGGACATCATCCGTTCGGTTCCCTATGTCAAGCGAGTGTTGGAGGCGATGTGTATTCCAATCTTGGAGATCGAAAATTTTGAGGCCGACGATGTGATCGGCACTTTAGCCCACAAGGGCGTGGAGGCGGGTTACGAGGTCTTTATGGTAACGCCCGACAAAGACTACGGACAGTTGGTGCGCGACCACTGCCACATCTACAAGCAGAAGGGTGATGGAGTGGAGATCGTCGATCGGGCCGCCATCTGCGAAAAATACGGCATCGAAGAGCCTGCGTTGGTGCGCGACATCCTGGCCCTGTGGGGCGACTCGTCGGACAACATCCCGGGAGTACCGGGTATTGGCGAGAAGGGGGCCTGCAAATTGGTTCAGCAATGGGGCCCCGTGGAGAATCTGTTGGCCCATGCCGACGAATTAAAGGGCAAGCAGGGAGAGAATATCCGCGCCTGGGGCGAGAAGTTGCGCCTGGCGAAGAGCCTCACCACGATCCGATTGGATGTTCCAATCGAGTTCCGCGAGGAGGATCTTCGGATGTGTGCTCCCCACCTCGAGCAGTTGCAAGCACTCTTTGCCGAGTTGGGCTTCAAGGCCTTCCTTCAGGATCTCGACAACCTTGCCCCAATGGAGGAGCCGAGCGAGGGGCCACACCAGGCCCCCCAGACCCAATTGGCCGAGATGGCGCGTGCGAAATCGGCCGCGGCCAAGGCTGCCCGCCTGGCCGGCCAAGGCGACCTCTTTGCCCCAATTCCTCCGGCCGTAGCCGCCGTACAGCCACTCGATGTGGCCGAGGAAGCAATCGCATCGGAGGAGTATGCTACCGCCCAAACAACTCCGCACACCTATACGCTGATCGAAACCGCCGAGGAGTTGCAGGCCGTGGTGGATCGGCTGATGCAGAGCGAGGAGTTTGCCTTCGACACCGAGACTACGGGGCTTGATCCCTTCCTGGATCGCATTGTAGGTCTTTCGTTGGCGGTAAAGCCCCACGAAGCGTGGTACCTTCCCTTTCCGCAACCGGGGGTCTTGACGGCCGAGCCCGCCGAGGTAACCACGGCACGCTATGTCGAAATACTGCGTCCGCTCTTTGCCCATAAAGAGGTGGCCAAGATCGGCCAAAACATCAAATTCGACCTGCTGGTACTACGTCGTTTGGGGATTGAGATCGAGGGAAGGCTCTACGACACGATGCTCCTGCACTACCTCCTGGATCCCGAGTCGCGCCACAACATGAACTTCCTGGCGGAGAAGTACCTCCGTTACCGCCCCATCGAGATCGAGACCCTGATCGGCAAGGGGGCCCGCCAACTGCGCATGGATCAGGTGGCCGTGGCCCGCGTGGCGGAGTATGCGGCTGAGGATGCCGACATCACCCTGCAACTCAAGCAGGCCCTGATGCCCCAAATCATCGAACTCGGATTTACAGACCTCTATGCATCTATTGAGGAGCCGCTTATCCAAGTGCTGGCCGACATGGAGTGGGCCGGAGTTAAAATCGACTCCGAGGCGCTGGCCGCCTATGCCGAGGTGCTGAACCGAAAACTCGGGGGGCTCGAGGCTGAAATTCGTGCCATCGCCGAGGATCCGACCCTGAACATCAACTCCACGCGCCAACTCGGCGAGCTGCTCTTTGCCAAATTGCGGATCACCGACAAACCCAAGATGACCAAAACCAAGCAGTTCT
Organism: Alistipes sp.; assembly: GCA_045614985.1. Lineage (GTDB taxonomy): Bacteria > Bacteroidota > Bacteroidia > Bacteroidales > Rikenellaceae > Alistipes. The sequence goes on from JAZLDX010000008.1 coordinate 141,244, forward strand.
CGACCGACGAAGAGTACCTGCAAACCTTTGCCCGCAAGCACCACATCGTAGATTTGATCCTGGAGTACCGAGGCATCAAAAAACTCCTCTCGACCTATGTCGAGGCGCTGCCGCAGTTGGTGAACAAGGAGACGGGGCGCATCCACACCTCCTACAACCAAGCTGTTACGGCTACAGGTCGCCTCTCCTCGGCCAACCCCAACTTGCAAAACATTCCGATTCGTGACGACTCGGGCAAGCCGATTCGTGCGGCCTTTATCCCCTCCGACCACGAGCACGAACTCCTCTCGGTGGACTACTCACAGGTGGAGTTGCGCCTGATGGCCCACCTGAGCAGCGATGCGGGGTTGTTGGCCGCCTTTGTACAGGGGGAGGATATTCACGCCGCGACGGCCGCCAAGATCTTCGGCAAGGAAATCGAAGAGGTAAACTCCGATGAGCGTCGCAAAGCCAAAACCGCCAACTTCGGCATCATCTACGGCATCTCTGCCTTTGGCCTGGGGCAACGACTCGACATCCCACGCTCCGAAGCCAAGGCCCTCATCGAAGGCTATTTTGCCTCCTATCCGGCTGTGAAAGAGTACATGGAGCAGGCGGTGGCACAAGCCAAAGAGCAGGGCTATGTCACCACGATCTTCGGTCGCCGCCGCTACCTGAATGATATCGCCTCCCAAAATGCCGTGGCCCGCGGCCTGGCCGAACGCAACGCCATCAACGCCCCGATTCAGGGATCGGCCGCCGACATCATGAAACTCGCCATGATCGCCGTACATCGCCAATTCCGCAAGGAAGGCATCCGCTCGCGCATGATCCTGCAAGTGCACGACGAATTGGTGATCGACACCCTACGCTCCGAGCGCGAACGGGTGCGCGAAATTGTGGTCGAAGCGATGGAGGCCGCCGCCCACCTGAAGGTGAAGTTGATTGCCGAGGCGGGCTTCGGCGAGAATTGGCTCGAAGCCCATTAGTGTTTCAATTGACACACAAAAAAGCGAACCCGAAGGTTCGCTTTTTCTATTCTCGTAAGAGAGGGTTCCATGCCCCTAACGCGACATCGCCTTTCGAAACCATCGAATCTGCTGAAAGAGGAGCAACGCGGCCAGCAAGGTGGCGGCGCAGTCGGCAATAGGCATCGACCACCATACGCCCAGGGTGCCGTAGTGCGGGGGCAACAGAACGAGCAGCGGCACCAGGAAGAGCATCTGACGGGTCATCGAGAGCAGGATGGCGCGCTTCGGCTTGCCGATGTATTGGAAGAAGTTACTCGTCACGATCTGAAAACCTACGATCGGGAAGAAGACCACCACGATACGCAACCCCTCGCAGACCGCCTCGATGAGTTGGGCCGAATCGAGGTCGCCTCCCCCCACAAAAAGAAGGGCTACTTGCCGTGGGAAGAGTTCCCCGATCAAGAATCCTGCAGAGGTTACACAAGTAGCGCAAAAGATAGTCATAAAGAGGGTTTTCATGACTCGCAGATACTGCTTGGCTCCGTAGTTGTAGCCCACGATGGGCTGCATGCCCTGATTCAGACCCGAGACCACCATGATGAAGAGCATCACCACGCGATTGATCACGCCATAGGCTCCGATATAGAGGTCGCCGCCGTAGAGTTGTAGTGCCTTATTGACAAAGATCACCACCACCGAGGCGCAGAGATGCAACAGGAAGGGGGCGGTTCCGATCGAAAGAATACCGGAGACAATCTTCTTTCTGAGACGGAAGATCCCGCGCTTGAAATGCAGGAACGAGTCCTCGCGCGAGAAGTGGCGAAGCGAGAGCGAAAGAGCCACCGATTGGGCAATCACCGTCGCCAAGGCCGAGCCCCGGATTCCCCACCCGAAGACAAAGATAAAGAGGGGGTTAAGCGTACAATTGATGGCCACCGAGGTGAGCATGAAGAACATCGCCTTTTGGGGATAGCCCGAGGCACGCAACACCTCATTGAGCCCCAAAAACATGTGGGTGATGACCGAACCGGCGAGGATGATCTGCATGAAGTCGCGGGCATAGGGGAGGGTCTGCTCACTGGCTCCAAAGAAGTAGAGGATGGGGTCGAGAAAGAGGATGCTTATGACCATCATCACCAGGCCGATGATCGAGTTCAGAAGCACCACATTGCCCAGGGTCTTCTCAGCCGCCGCCCGGTTACCCTCTCCCAAACGGATTGAGATAATGGCCGCAGCACCGATGCCCACCATGGCACCAAAGGCCGACGAGAGGTTCATCAGCGGCATGGTGAGGGCCAACCCCGAGATGGCCATGGCTCCCACTCCGTGGCCAATAAAGATGCTGTCGATGATGTTATACAACGACGTGGAGGTCATGGCAATGATCGAAGGAATGGCATAGCGCACCAGGAGCGTGGCCAATCGATCGGTACCAAGCGAAAGCGGGGTTACGGCACTCTTCTGTTTCATCTCGTTCTCAAAACGCGACAAAGATACAAAAGAATTAGGAATTAGGAGTCGGAGCGGGGAATTTAATTCCACTCATCCGACTCCCAACCGTTCGATTCGTCCGATTTTCGAGGGAAAAACCTAACGCTTTTTGCGAGAGGCAAAGGCTTCGCGACGTTGGCGCAGATCGCGACGCCACCCCTCCCAACGGGTGTAGCGCAATCGCTTCTCGGGGTAGATATCCTTGATGGTGATGAGAATACCGGTCTCCTCCACCGCGCCAAAATCATCGTTGATCACCGTATCGAAGAGGCGCATCGTAGGCGAAAGGTTCATGTAGAGGTGAACCAAAGGAGGGATACCCTCTCCTCGTTCACGCAGGTACTGCACCAAAAGGCGGTGGTTCTCCTCATAGGTCTCGGCCGGAAAGAGATTCTCGGGGAGCTCGCCCTCGTAGGGAGGCAGCGGAGAGATTCCCTGCATCAGGGCCTCGTGGTCGGCAAAGTAGTGCTCCAGGAAGTGAAAGAGGATGGCGCGCGCCTCGCGGTGGTAGGTGGGATACATTGTTACTTTGCCAAAGAGATAGCGTGTCTTGGGGTTCAGAACCACCAAGGCACCCAAGCCATCCCACAGGTTATCAAGCGCATAGAGGCTCTTAGGATTGCGGCGAGCCTGGTACTGCACCTGGACAAAAGACCGCCCCAACTCAATTGTATGGGGCAGGAAACGCTTGCGAAAACGGTCGCTGAAACGAAAATAGTGCTCGGTGGAGAGGCAATTGGGAGAGCACGACTCACAGACAATGAAGCGATAGCCTCCCACGATCTCCTGCGCCGAGGGATCCCAAACAATAAGTTGGCTATAACCCGCCGGATTCAGATCTTCGGCATCGATATCGATCTCCTCGCCCGTACCGCCTCCGGCCACACGAAAGGCCTCCTCGCGCAGGCGACCCACCTCGTGCATCAGGGCCGGGCAGTCGCCCGCCTCGAAGATATAGATCTCATTTCCCGCCTTCTTCGTATCACGAATCTTGCGCTCTGGGGTCAATTCACGAAGCAACGCTTCGCGGGGTAGGGGTTCGATTAGTCGCTTCATCACCTAACATCTTTAACAAGGGCAAATATACGAAAAAAAGAGAGAAAAAGGAGAATTCGACCCCCTTCAAACCCTCTTCAAGATCAAAATACCACAAAATACTTACAGCGAAGATCCCAATTCGTAGACCTTCCTGCGGATATATTCGCTCTGCTCGCGGATCGACCCCACAGCATGCAGATCACTCAACGGAATCGGATCTCCAAAGCGGATTCGAAAGTGGCGGCCCCCCTGTCGGAACATCTCATCCGAAAGGAAAAGCATTTCGATATTGAACTTTACCCCCAATGTGGTGCGAATGTTTGAGAGCGAATAGAAACGGTTCGAGAGGGTACCCTCCACAAAGACAGGAACCACTTCTCGATGAGTAGCGTGGGCCTTCTTCACAAAATTGGTCTTCCAAGGGGTATCGCTCACCACACCGCGTTTGCGGCGCGAGCACAACCCCGCAGGGAAGGTCAGCACAGGCAATTCGCCATAGAGCACCTCGTCGAACCGACGGGCATACTCCGCACTTTGAGCCCCATGCTTGTTGACCGGCACCCAAAGGGGGCGCAGCGGCTCGATGTGCATCAACAGATCGTTCACAATCACCCGCGCATCGCCGAAATGGTCGATCAGCTTGTCGGCCAGCATCATGCCGTCCATCCCCCCGAACGGATGGTTCGAGGCAAAGAGGTAACGGCCGTCGCGCGGCAGTCGGTCGAGCCCCTCCACCGAATAACTCACCCTCAATTTATCGAAAGCAGCACGGATGAAGGTCTGCGGATCCGAATCCCAATGGCGGGCGATCACCTCGTTTATCTCCTCGACATGAAGGATGCGTTTCAGGTAGTTCACCAAAAAACGCGGAATGTAGCGAGAGGCCTTCGGAGCCTTCGATTTCAACACCGCATCGATGTCTATTTGTGCCATATCGAATTTTGTTGGAAAAAATATATTTGGAACAAATATAGGGAAAAATTCCCATAAATTGACTAACTTTACGCCCAAATTTATAGAAAAGAGTCGCATGACAACTCCATACCATACTCCGGTACTGCTCGAAGAGTCGATTTCGCTGCTCGACTTGCAGCCTGCGGGCACCTACGCCGACCTCACCTTCGGCGGAGGTGGCCACTCGCGCCGCATCCTCGAGGGGCTGGGCCCAGAAGGGCGCCTGTTCAGCTTCGACCAAGACCGCGATACGGAGGCCAACGCCCCCGATGATCCGCGTTTTCACTATGTGGCGAGCAACTTCCGATTCCTGCGCGGGCAGTTGCGCTATCGTGGGGTAGAGCAGTTGGATGGCATCCTGGCCGACCTGGGTGTTTCATCTCACCATTTCGATGCTACCGAACGCGGGTTCTCGTTTCGTGGAGAGGCAGCCCTCGACATGCGCATGAACCAACGCGGTCGCCTCACGGCTGCCGAGGTGGTGAACCAATACGACCATGAGGCTCTGACCCGCATCTTAGGCGAATGGGGCGAATTGGAGACCCCGTGGAAGGTAGCCAACTGCATCGAGCGGGCCCGCAAAGAGCAGCCGATCCAGACCACAGCCGACTTGGTGGCCGCCGTAGCCCCCTGCACCCCAAAAAAGAACGAGTCGAAATTTTTGACCAAACTGTTTCAGGCCCTTCGCATCGAGGTGAATGGAGAGATGGAGGCACTGAAGATGGCCCTCGAGCAGAGCCTGAAGATGCTCCGCCCGGGAGGTCGCCTGGTGGTGATTTCCTACCACTCGTTGGAGGATCGGTTGGTGAAGAATTTCCTCAAGAGCGGTAATTTCGAGGGGCAGATCGAGAAGGATTTCTTCGGACGCTCAACCACCCCCTTTGAACTCGTTACCCGCAAGGCGGTGGTCCCCTCGGAGGAGGAGTTGAACCGAAATCCCCGCTCGCGCTCGGCCAAACTGCGCGCCGCAATCAAGTTATAACCCGTCCCCCATGGCTATGCAACACGACACCGACCTCAACCCTAACAGGGAAGCCGAACTCCTACGCCAACAGCAGGAGGAGGAGTTGGCACGCCGTATTCGGCGTGAGGTGCGACGTGTGCAACGGGGAGAGGCCCAAGAGGAGATGGCCGCCGAAGAGGCCGAGGAGGCCGAGCAGCGTGCCCGGCAAGAGGCCCTGGCGGAGCGCGAACGACAAAAGTCGAAGAACCCGCTACGCGGACTCATCACCGGAAACATCCTGCGCCAGGAGTGGCTGACGGTACACTACCGCTACCCGCTGCTCATTGCCGGAGTCTTTTTGCTCAGCATCGTGGTGATCTTCTGGTCGTTGAGACTCGACATGAAGCTCTCGCATACGGAGCGCGAAGTGCAGCTCTTGCGCGAGCGTGCCCTGCGCCTGAGAGAGGAGCGCAGCCGTCTGACGAGCCACTCGGCCGTGGTCGAGGAGCTCCGGCGACGCGGCATCCCGTTGGAGGACCCGATCGAGAGTAACCGCATAATCGAATAAGCGAGATGGAGCAGGAACAGAAGTCGAAGATCAAGGGCGATATCCTCTTGCGTGTACGCATGCTCTATGCCCTCTTTATCCTCCTGGGTGTAGTCATCTTCGGACGCCTCGTCTGGGTGCAGCTCTTCAGCCGCGAGGTGAAGGTCAATGCCGAACGCATGGAGCACCGCATCTTCCGCGAGGAGCGGGTGCGGGCACGACGAGGCAACATCCTCTCGCGCGATGGCGAAGCCCTGGCCACCTCGATCTTCCGCTACCGCGTGGAGTTCGACATGGCGGCCGAAGGGTTCGACTCGCTGGAACTCTTCCACGAACAGAGCGACTCGTTGGCCAAGTTGCTGGCCCTCCACTTCAAGGATCGCTCAGCGGCCGACTACCGCCGCCTGTTGCGCGAATCCCACGCCAAGCACTACCGATTGGTCTACCGCAAAGATACCACCTACTACAACTCCACGACCTGGCTCGGACGGCTTATCGACCGCATGAAGGGGGAAGAGAAGACCACGCGCAAACTCTACGACACGCTGCGCGATACGCGCCCCGTCAAGATCCTTCCTCGCGAAGTAGACTACACGGAGTGGCAGGTGCTCAAGAAGTTCCCGATTCTGAATTGGAACCTCGGTATGGTCTATCGGCTGGAGCAGTCCGATGAGCGCATCTACCCGCAAGGGGAGTTAGCGCGTCGTACCATCGGTCGCCTCGACGAACAGGGTGAGTATGGCATCGAGGCCCTCTACCGCGACCAATTGGCCGGCAAAGACGGCATCGAGTGGCGGCAGCGCATCGCCCACGGCTTCTCGGGTCGTGTGGCCGGCCATGCAGGCAACATCGACCCCGAAGACGGAGCCGATGTAGTAACCACCCTCGCCTCCGATGTGCAGGATGTGGCCGATAAAGCCCTGCGTCGCCAACTGCAACAACAGAATGCCTTGTGGGGCACCTCAATCGTCATGGAGTGCCAAACGGGGGAGATCCTCGCTTTGGCCAACCTGGGAAGACGGTCGGACGGCTCCTACGGAGAGTTGGAAAACTACGCCCTGAGCCGCCGCATGGAGCCAGGATCGACCTTCAAGGCGGCCGCCCTGCTCGCCCTGGTGGAGGATTGCGGAGCCGATCTCTCGCTGCGCTACGACTCGGAGGACGGCAAGCGCGTCAAGGTGGGCAAAGCCGAGGTGCAGGATGCCCACAGTGGCTACTCGGTGGTCGATCTGAAGACCGCCACCGCCCAGTCGCTCAATGTCTTCTACGCCAAGGCGATCTACGAGGCCTACAAGGAGGATCCGCAACGCTATGTCGACTTCCTGAAGCACCTCCATCTGGATCGTCCGATGGGGTTGGAGGCTTTAGGCGAGCGCACGCCGCTGCTACCCGAGCCGGGCACCAAGTGGTGGTATCCACATGTAACCCTGCCCAACCTCGGCTACGGCTATGCCATCGAGCTCACGCCGCTACAAATCGCCACCCTCTACAACGCCATTGCCAACGAGGGTGAGATGGTCGCCCCACAACTCGTGCGCGAAATTCGTCGCGGCGACAAGGTGCTGGAACGCTTCGAAAAACGGGTCCTGGTGGAGGAGATCTGCTCCAAGGAGTCGCTGCGCAAAGTGCGCGAATGCCTTGAGGAGGTGGTCTTGAGCGGTACGGCCAAGTACTATTTGGGCGATACCACCCGTTATCGGGTGGCTGCCAAGACCGGCACGGCGAAGTTTGCCCAAGGGGGCATTCGCTACTCGGACGGCTACTACCTGGGCACGATGGTCGCCTATCTGCCGGCCGATAACCCCCGCTACACGGTGCTCACCTCGCTCTTCACCCAGCGCGGACGCGGTACCACGATCTATGGTGCAGGGCTGGCAGGCCCCGTGGTGCAGCAGTTGGTAGGCTACCTCTCGACACGCCACCCCGATTTCCGGAGCCATGTCCCCGAAGGGGAGCATCACACCCCACGGGAGATCAAGGGGGGCGACCTGGGGGCCGTTCGCAAGGTAAACGACCGCTACGACGGAGCCCTGGAGCGCGTTCCTCGCGAGGGATGGGGGCGCATCCTAAACGACAGCACGGAGCAGCGCATCGTCCCCTCGGCCCTCCATGCCGACCGCGTACCCGATGTGCGAGGGATGGGGCTGAAGGATGCCCTCTTCCTGCTGGAGAGCCACGGACTGAAGGTGAGCTTCTCGGGCAAGGGGGCGGTGGTGCGCCAATCACCCGAGGCCGGAACACCGCTCAAACGCGGCACAACCGCCTCGATCACACTGAAATAGTTGAGCAAGAAAATAGAAACAAAAAGAAGATAATGAAGAGTTTGAACACATTGCTTCGCGGGGTTTCCTACCTGCAGTTTGAGGGCCCGAAGGAGCAACCGGTAAACGAATTGGTCTACGACTCGCGCCGCGTGGGCGAGGGCGACTGCTTCTTTGCCGTGGTGGGCACGGCAAGCGACGGCCACGACTACATCGCCAAGGCGTTGGAGGCGGGGGCCCGCACCATCCTTTGCCAGCGACTGCCCGAGCCGTTGGCAGAAGGGGTGAGTTATGTGGTGGTCGAGGATACCAACCTCGCCATGGCACAGATCGCCTCCAACTACTACGACAACCCCTCGCGGGAGTTGAAGTTGGTGGGCGTAACCGGCACCAACGGCAAGACCACGACCGCCACCTTGCTGGCCGACCTCTTCAAGAAGTTGGGCTACCGCACAGGGTTGATCTCGACAGTGGTCTATCGGGTGGGGGAGCGCGAAATCCCCTCGACCCACACCACGCCCGACACCCTGCGTCTGAACGCTATGTTGCGCGAGATGGTCGATGCCGGCTGCGACTACTGCTTCATGGAGGTATCGTCCCACGCCATCGCCCAACACCGCGTGGCGGGCCTCACCTTTGCGGGTGGTCTCTTCACCAACCTTACCCACGACCACCTGGACTACCACAAGACCTTTGCCGAGTACCTGCGGGTCAAGAAGTCCTTCTTCGACTCGCTCCCCAAGGAGGCCTTCGCCCTGGTCAATGTGGATGACAAGAACGGAAGCGTGATGGTACAAAACACAGCAGCCCGCGTGCAAACCCTGTCGCTGCGCTCGATGGCCGACTTCCGCTGTAAGATCATCGAGATGCAACTCGACGGCATGCTTCTGCAACTCGACGGACGCGAGGTATGGTTGCGCCAGCTGGGACGATTCAACGCCTACAACCTCCTGACGATCTATGCCACGGCACTCCTCTTGGGGGCCGACAAGGAGGAGGTGCTGCGCCTGATGAGTACGCTCGACTCCGTGAGCGGCCGCTTCGAGACGGTCTACGCCCCCGACGGCACGGTGGCCATCGTCGATTACGCCCACACACCCGATGCGCTGGAGAATGTGATCCGCACGATCGAGGAGATTCGTCGCCCCGAACAGCAACTGATCGTCCTCTGCGGTTGCGGAGGCGACCGCGACCGCACGAAACGTCCCGAGATGGCTCAAATCGCCGTAAGGTATGCCTCGTTGGCGATCTTCACCTCCGATAATCCCCGTACCGAATCCCCCGAGGCCATCTTGGACGACATGGTGGCCGGTCTGGAGCCCTCGGCGCGCTACCTGCGCCTGGTGGATCGCGGAGAGGCGATCCGCACAGCGGCCCTGATGGCAAAGGCAGGAGATATCCTCCTATTGGCCGGCAAAGGACACGAGACCTATCAGGTAATTGGCACCGAGAGCCATCACTTCGACGACAAGGAGGAGATTGCGAAGGCTTTTCAAAATCTGCACAACTCTCCCCGCTGTTAGTTAATTGAACCCCAAGATCTAACCCAAAATTTATAATTAAAAATATATGCTTTATCATCTTTTTCAATACCTCAGAGAGATTTACGACCTGCCGGGATCGGGCATGTTTCAATACATCTCGTTTCGTGCCGCGGCAGCCATCATCCTGGCCCTGCTGATCGCCATCGTCTTCGGTAAGTCGATCATCCGCTTCCTGCAACGCAAACAGATTGGTGAGGAGATCCGCGACCTCGGGTTGGAGGGGCAACTCGCCAAGCGCGGTACCCCCACCATGGGAGGTCTTATCATCCTGCTGGCTATCCTCGTTCCGGTGCTCCTGTTTGGACGCCTGGACAACATCTACACCCAGCTGCTCTTGATCTCGACCCTCTGGCTCGGCTTCATCGGCGGGCTGGACGACTACATCAAGGTCTTCCGACACAACAAAGAGGGGCTGAAGGGTCGCTTCAAGGTCGTGGGCCAGGTAGGCTTGGGCATCATCGTGGGCCTTACGATGTGGCTCTCGGAGGATGTCGTGGTGCGCGAAAAGGTGACACGACCCGTGGAGACCGTAACCGTGGACGAATGGGGTAACGAGGTGGTGAACCACAGCCGCCAGGTGACCTTGAGTCCCGAGGCGACAAAAACAAACAAGACGACCATCCCGTTCCTGAAGAACAACGAATTGGACTACAGCGACCTGGTGGGAGGCAACGAAGGCCTCTCGTGGTTGCTCTACATCGTGGTGGCGATCTTCGTGGTGACGGCCGTCTCAAACGGTGCCAACCTGACGGACGGCCTCGACGGCCTGGTGACCGGAGTATCGGTGCCGATCGTGGTCGTCTTGGGCGTGTTGGCCTATCTTTCAGGCCACATCGTCTATGCCGACTACCTCAACATCATGTACATCCCGGGCAGTGGTGAGTTGGTGGTCTTCGCTGCCGCCTTTGTCGGTGCCTTGGTGGGCTTCCTGTGGTATAATGCCTTCCCGGCCCAGATCTTCATGGGCGACACCGGATCGCTCTCGATCGGCGGCGTAATCGCCGTAATGGCCCTCTGCATCCGCAAGGAGTTGCTCTTGCCCCTGCTCTGCGGCATCTTCCTCGTGGAGAGCCTCTCGGTGATGATTCAGGTGAGCTACTTCAAACACACGAAGAAGAAGTATGGCGAGGGTCGCCGCATCTTCCTGATGTCGCCCCTGCACCACCACTACCAAAAGCGCGGCTTCTTCGAGACAAAGATCGTGCTCCGCTTTTGGATCATCTCGCTGCTCCTGGCAGCCCTTACGTTGGTAACTCTCAAGATTCGATAATCACTTATGAAAAGAATAGTTGTTTTGGGTGGCGGAATCAGCGGATATGGTTCGGCTATCCTGGCCCAAAAAAAGGGCTTTGAGGTCTTCTTATCCGATGCCGGAAAGATCGCTGATCGCTACAAGCAGAAGCTCGACGAATGGAAGATCAACTACGAGGAGGGGGGACACACCGAGGAGTTGATCCTCTCGGCCTCGGAGGTGATCAAATCGCCCGGTATCCCCGAAAAGGCACCCATCATCCAGAAACTGCGCGAGAAGGGGATTCCCGTCATTTCGGAGATGGAGTTCGCCTTCCGCTACTTAGGAAAGGCTAAGACCATCTGCATCACCGGATCGAACGGAAAGACCACCACCACCTCGCTGATCTACAAGATTATGCACGATGCCGGCAAGCGCGTGGCCCTGGGAGGCAACATTGGTGAGAGTTTCGCCTACTCGGTGGCCCAGGGAGGATACGATTGGTATGTGCTGGAACTCAGCTCCTTCCAACTCGACGGCATGTACGATTTCCGGGCCGACATTGCCGTGTTGATGAACATCACCCCCGACCACCTCGACCGCTACGACTACTGTTTCCAAAATTATGTGGATTCAAAGTTACGCATCACCCAAAATCAGCACTCGCGCAACTACTTCATCTACTCGGGCGACGACGAGGTGATTTGGCGCGAGATCGAAAAGCGCGGCCCAGCCCTCCACATGAAGCAGTTGCCCTTTGCCGTAAAATCGGTGGTGGCCAGCGGCGTGGGAGATGCCTTCCCCGATGGCGATACCGGCAAGTTCACCGCCGTGGTAGGGGCCAAAGAGGTGAATGTGGACACCCGCAAGATGCAGATCAAGGGTCTTCACAATACCTACAATGCCATGGCTGCCACCCTGGCAACCCTTGCAGCGGGTGTTACCCCCGCCAAGATTCGCAAGGCAATTTACGACTTCTCGCCCGTGGAGCACCGTCTGGAGCCCTCAGGAGTAGTGAATGGCGTGGAGTGGATCAACGACTCGAAGGCCACCAATGTCGATTCGGTGTGGTATGCCCTGGAGTCGATGAAACGCCCTGTAGTATGGATCGCCGGCGGTACCGACAAAGGCAATGATTACGAACCGCTGAAGGATTTTGCCCGAGAAAAGGTACACACACTGGTCTGCATGGGCCTCGATAACAAGAAATTGGAAGAGAGTTTCCGTGGCATTGTCCCCGAAATCATCTCCACCTCGTCTCTTGATGAGGCAATGAAAGCCGCAGCCAAGGCCGCCCATGCGGGCGACACGGTACTCCTCTCGCCCGCCTGCGCCTCGTTCGATCTCTTCAAGAACTACGAGGAGCGCGGTCGCCTCTTCAAGCAGTGGATCCAAGAGAACCTTTCGACCCGATAGAGGTTGCAAGCAAAAGGCCCTATGAAGCAGACATTGGGAACCAATGAACCGACGCTCCTGAAGCGATTTTTTCGCGGCGACAAAGTGCTGTGGATCACGGCGGCCGTATTAGCCGTGATCTCGGTGTTGGTGGTCTATTCGTCGACCGCCAAGATGGCCTATGCCGCCTCGACCGCGCGCTCCTCGGCCCACTTCTTGCGCGATCAGATCATCATCCTGCTCCTCTCGGTAGCGGTGCTGATGATTGTCTACCACATCAACAGCCGCGTTTACAACTACTTCTCGCGTTGGATCTATCTTCTCTTCCTGGGTCTTACGGTGGCGGTCTACTTCTTGGGCTACTCCACCAACGGTGCTGCTCGCTGGATCCCCGTTTTGGGCTTCAACCTTCAACCCTCGGAGGGGCTCAAGGTGGCTACCATCCTCTTCTTGGCACGCCAACTCGCCTCGCGCCAAAAGATCATCGAAAAACTGCGCATCGTACCGGCCCTCAACCCCATGCGCTGGCGCGAAAAAGAGCAGGTCAAAATTTGGAGGGAGGGCACTTGGCCCATTCTCGTTCCCATGGTGGCCTCCTGCCTGGTGATCTTCCCTGCCCACACCTCCTCGGCCGTGCTGGTCTTCGCGACATCGCTTGTGATGATGCTTATCGGTCGTGTACAACTGCAAGAATTGGCTAAAATCGTGGGGCTGGCTATCGTAGGAGTTTTTCTGATCATGAGCCTCCACCTGGGCCGCAGTGCCACGGCCGGTGGACGCGTAGAGACCTGGATCGACCTTTGGAGTCAGGATCGCACCGAGATCCCCGTGGAGGAGCTCTCCGACACCGAACGCTCGATGATCGCCATCCACAATGGCGGCTGGCTGGGCCAGGGGGCCGGACAGAGTGCCATGCGTGTGGAGATGACCCACCCCGAGAGCGACTACGCCTACGCCTTCTTTGTTGAAGAGTACGGACTCATCATGGCCCTGGTATTGCTGATGCTCTACCTTTGGATCTTCTTCCGCGCCATCCTGATCTTCGAGGGGTGTGGCACCGCCTTCCCGGGACTTTTGGTCTTGGGACTCGCCCTGCTGATCACCTCACAAGCCCTGCTCCACATCATGGTAACCCTCAACCTGATCCCCGAGACAGGCCAAACTCTGCCCCTGATCTCGCGCGGAGGCTCCTCGACCCTCTTTACGGCCATCGCCTTGGGCATGATGCTCTCGGTGAGCCGCCAAAACGAAGAACAATCGCACGACAAACCCAAAGACCAAAACCTGACCGAGAAAGGTTGACATTTTGCGATTATTTCCCGGTCAATAAACAGATTGCATAGTAATTCTAATCGTGAATTGTAAAATTTCTAATTCCTAATTCTACGAAATGGACGATATTCGTTTGGACAAATACCTTTGGGCAGTGCGTATCTTCAAGACACGCAGTGATGCCGCTGATGCCATCCGCAACAACCGCGTGTTGGTAAACGATGCCTACTGCAAACCCTCGCGCGAGGTGAAGATCGGCGATCGCATCTCGGTCAAGAAGATGCCCGTTACCTACCAATATAAGGTCATAGAGTTGGTTTCGAGCCGCCAACCGGCCAAAAATGTGCCTCTCTACTGCCTCAACATCACCCCCGAGGAGGAGCTGGCCAAACTCAATACCCCGCGCGAAACGATCTTCGTCTTTCGCGACCGCGGCACGGGCCGCCCCACCAAAAAGGAACGCCGCGACCTCGACTCACTGATGGACGGCATCTTCTACGATGAGGAAGAGGTGTTGTAATCTTGTATCAACGCCTCTTTTTCAAATCCGATTCAATGTATATTTTAGTTTTTTTGGTACATCTCGACCTCACACTATCTTGAGTGCGACATCGACAAACCCTCCACAGTCCACCTTTGAAGGGAGGTTTTTATACTTGGCGTACAACAAGGCATCCGAAAGCCCCTCTACACAACACAAAAACGCGACACCTCGAAAAGTGTCGCGTTTTTGTGCGGATAAAGGGACTCGAACCCCCACGCCGTGAGGCATCAGATCCTAAGTCTGACGTGGCTACCAATTACACCATATCCGCAAGAATCTTTGGCAAAGATAGAAAAAATTCCCGATATTTTTGAAAATCAGGATTTTTTTCTTTCTAAAATTGCATTTTTCTACTACGGAAGTTCCTAATAGAACGTACCACGGGGAGCGAAAATCGCATAACCGAAGTTGAACATCAGGTACATATTATCCCACGAGTCGAGTTCGTACTTTGTCAGCGAGAGGCTCACGGGGCCCAGCGGTGTATGATAGATCAGCGAAGCCTCGGAGATGTAGTGCAGGCCCGTTTTCGAATCCTCCTGATCACGATACATGGTATAGAAGCCCGCTCGGAAAAGGAACGACTGGGTAAAGCGGAAGGTGGGCATCAACCCTCCCGCCACATAGCGTTTGGCGTGGAAGTCGGCCATATAGACCATGTTGGCATGAGGTAGCGGCTGATAGCAGGGGAGTGCCATATTGGAGGCTCTCTCGTTCGTAAAATCCGGGAGATTGGTCGCCACGGCATCGACATTCAGACCCAAGGTTACCCACGAGGCCAAAGGCCAATATTGATCCCACTTGAAGCGGGCACCAAACCAGCTACGATCAATCGCACTCTGGAAGATGTCGAGATCTCCCGGATCGAACTTATCGCGGCCCCAAACTCCAATTCCCGAGAGCGAGAGGTGGCTTCCACGGGTCGGGTAAAGCGCCTTGTCGAGGGTATTGCGGGCAATTTCGAGTTTTCCGGCCACATAGGAAAAACGAGTATGATCCAGCAAGGCGGGGTCGCCCACAACCGGCGAATAACGGAAGTTGATATTACCTCCATTCATGCGCAACGAGATCAGACTGCGGCGCGTGAGCGGAAGACCCATGGTGAGCGATCCAAAGAGTTCGTTGCGGCGCACCTGTTCCGTGTTGGTAATTTGGGTCAGGGCTCCGAAGTTGCCATGGCGCAGATTCTTGGCCGAGAAGTTGAAGCTGTAGTCCAAAAAGATCGGTTCGCGCCAGAAGAAATCGGTACGGCCACCCACCGAGCCCGACGAATAGACGGGGCCAACGTAGAGGTCGCCGTAGAAGGTTTGTGCCACGCGGTTGATGAGTTGGTAGCGCAGCCCGATGTAGGCCTGGTTAAAGGGGGTGGAGGAGATATTTCCTCCCACCATTACCTTGAAACTCGGTTTATATTTCAGTTGCATGGCAATCGAGTAGCGTTCGTTCGCCGCGTTGTAGCTCACCTGGGGAAATTCGGTCGTGAAATCGCCTCCAGCAACTATCGAATAGAGGTTGTCGCGGAACTCCTCGAAGGGGAGCTCCTGTTCTCGACCTCGCAACGCCCCCCAGCGGTTGAACTCATCGACCTCGAGGAAGTCGCGCGCGTAGTTGGTCTTGGCGTTGTTGATGCCGGAGATGGTGTAGTGGTCGAAGATCAGCGGAGGGCACTGCGCACGGAAGGCGGCACGACGGCGCTCCACCTCAGCCTTGGGACACAACGTGTCGATCCTGGCCAAGATTTCGGGCAATTTGGCCTGCGTATCTTCATAACCCCACTCGATAACCTCCATTGAACGATCGAAGTCAAGCATGCCAACGGGCACGGCGCGTTCGATGGCAACACTCCGCCCCTCGGGCATGGCATAATCGGTCTTATTCATCATGAACATCATGCCCTGGTCAATAAGTCCGCTCTCCTCGTCCACGCGGCGCTTGCTATCTACACAGATCGAACCGATTATCAACTCAGGTGAAAATTCGGCATCGAGTTCCCGCCACGGGAAGTTGTTGTAGACACCTCCGTCGTAGAGCAACATCGAATCTTGCTGTATGGGACTGAATGCCAAGGGGATCGACATGGAGGCTCGCACGGCCTGCGCCAAATCGCCTTGGCGCAACACCACCTGACGACGAGCGTTCATATCGGCTGCCACACAGCGGTAAGGGACAAAGAGATCATCGAAACTACGGCCGGAGGCCACGTTGGCCGGAGCAAGCAATCCCACCAAAGCCATATCGACCTGCGTAGAGGAGAGCAAACTGTTGGGGAGCAAGAATTTACGCCTACCTTCGGGATTGTTCTTAAAGCCGACATGGATCGAGATCATCGGAGGCACGCTGCCGATATCGCGATAGTAGTAACTATGGCTGTTGTCAATCTTGCCGGAGACCCACTCTTTGACCTCTCCGGTAGCGACGATGGCCTCCATCTCCTCGGGCGAATAGCCCGCGGCATAGAGAGCCCCCACGATGGCTCCCATCGAGGTTCCTGCCACATAATCAATGGGGACACCCGCCTCCTCGAGCGCCTTCAGCACCCCGATGTGATAGAGCCCCTTAGCGCCTCCTCCACTCATGACCACCCCGATACCTTGGGCCGAAGCCCCCACCGAAAGCAAGCAGGCAAGCAGGAGCGAAATCCCTATTTTAAGCCTTTGTTTCATCATTTTCTCTAAAAACGGACAATAAAAGGCTCGGAGGATCCATTTTTCGAGAGGGATCGTTCCGATTTTCCCTATAATTTTCGTAACTTTGTACGCTAAAGACACACATACATGCTATAGCATCTCGACAAAGATACGAAAAATAGGAGAAAAAATAAAAACATTATGACTGAGAAAATTCAAGCACTGCTGGAGCGCGTGGAGGCTTTTGCCCCCAAGACGGCCGCCGAAATCGAGGAGTTTCGCATCCGAATTTTGGGTAAAAAGGGTGAACTGACGGCTCTTATGGAGGAGTTTAAGAGTGTTGCCCCCGAACTCAAAAGAGAACTCGGACAGAAACTGAACCACCTGAAAAACGCCGCTTTGGAGCGCATTAACGCCCTAAAGAGCGAATTGGAGGAGGCACAGATGGCCTCACAATCGGAGGTAGGCGACATGAGTCGACCGGGATCGGCCGAAACACTGGGATCACGCCACCCGATCGCCCTTGTAAAGAACCAAATCGTCGAGATCTTCTCGCGCCTGGGCTACACGGTGGCCGAAGGTCCCGAAATCGAGGACGACTGGCACGTCTTCTCGGCCCTGAACTTCCCCCCCGAACATCCAGCCCGCGACATGCAGGACACCTTCTTCATCGAGAAGCAGCCCGATATCCTGTTGCGTACCCACACCTCATCGATCCAGGTACGCACGATGGAGCATCAAAAGCCCCCCATTCGTGTTATCTGCCCAGGCCGTGTCTTCCGCAACGAGGCCATCTCCTACCGTGCCCACTGCATCTTCCACCAAGTGGAGGGCCTTTACATCGATAAGGGGGTTTCGTTTGCCGATATGAAGCAGTCGTTGCTCTACTTTGCCAAGGAGCTCTTTGGCGAGAGCGCCACGATCCGTATGCGCCCCTCGTACTTCCCCTTCACGGAGCCTTCGGCCGAGGTGGATGTATCGTGCAACCTCTGCGGCGGCAAGGGTTGCAACGTCTGCAAGGGTACCGGTTGGCTCGAGATCATGGGTTGCGGTATGGTGGATCCCAATGTGCTCACGGCCAACGGAATCGACCCAAAGGAGTATTCGGGATTTGCCTTTGGTATGGGAGTTGAGCGTATCGCCATGTTGAAGTATGGCGTGAAGGACTTGCGCCTCTACTTCGAGAACGATGTGCGCTTCCTGCACCAGTTCGACTCGGCCCTGTAAGAGGAACTAAAAGGGATTAGACTATGCGCAAATGGGGATTGACAATTTCGCTGTTCATGCTTTGTCTGGTGGGATTCTACCCGACAAAGGGGGGCGAAATTGCGGCCCTGGACTCCGCGCCCGACTCCCTGAACAGCCCCCTCGGGTACTACACCGAGGGGATTCGCCGGCTCCACATCCTGGAGGATACGGTGGCGGCCCGCGAGGCGTTCTTTCACGCCTTGGAACTCGACTCCACCTATGCTCCCGCCCACTACAAGTTGGCCGAAACGAGTCTGATGGCCGGAGCCGACGAAGAGGCCTTGATTCATGCGCGTCGCGCCTATGAAGCCGATACAACCAACAAATTCTACCTCACCCTCTATGCGAGGGCACAGATCCTCTCTCGACGACTCGATGGCGCACTGGAGAGTTTCCATCGCCTCACGCGCATCGATCGCCACAACCCTGACAACTACCGCCTGACCGCCCTCTTGGAGGAGCAGGCCGGCAACCGACCGGCGGCCATCGCCCTCCTGGACTCGGCAGAGGTTCTCTTTGGTCAGAACCCCCTGCTCGGCGGGGTCAAACGCCGGATGCTGATGCAGGACGGACAACACGAACGGGCCCTCCGCGAGGCGTTGGAGAGCGTTGAACGCGCCCCCTACGAGGCCGAAAACCACCTGGTGTTGGGCGACATCTACCACCACACGGGGGCCGATTCGATGGCCCGCGTAGCCTACTACCGCGCCCTGGAGCTCGACTCCACTCACCTGGAGACCCTGCTTACGTTGGGCGACTTCCACAACCGCCGCCGCGAGTACAAGCCCTACTTTCAGCTCTCGGCTCGCATCTTCGCCCACCCAGAATTCCCTCTCTCGGAAAAAATTTCTATTTTCAATCGGTTTACAGCCGATACTCGATTCTATCGCGAGTTCTTCCCACAACTCAGCACCCTGGCCCGCACCCTGATCCTGCACTACCCCAAAGAGCCCGAAGTGGTGGAGCTCTACGCCCGCCACCTGATGGCCTCGGGCAACCTGGAGCAGGCCCTCGCCCTCTACAAACTCCGCCTCGAAGACGAGCCCCCGCAGCTCGACTACTTCACCATGGTGGTCGACATGGAGAGCTACCTCGAACGGCCCGATTCGGCCCGACTCTACCTCGAAAAGGCAATTGCGCGCTTCCCCGAAAATCCCCAACTCTACATCCAGCGGGGCCACCTGGCCTCGCTCCACGGGCCCCGCTTCGAGGAGGCCGAGGTAAGCTACAAGCAGGCTCTCGCTCTCGCCGAGAGCGACTCGTTGCGCAGTGTTATCTGGGGCTTTATCGGCGACAGCTACCAGCGTCGTAGTCAGCAGGGGGTATCCTCCACCGAAGCCCTCTTCGAAGCCCCGCAATCGGCCCCGAAGGGTTGGCGTAAGTGGCTGAAAAAGTGCTATAAGGCCTATGAAAAAGCACTCGAATACGACCGCGACAACATCTCGGTACTGAACAACTACGCCTACTTCCTCTCGCTCGAAGGGCGCGACCTGGAGCGAGCCCTGGAGATGTCGAGTCGCGTGATTGCCCTTGCAGGCAACGAGCCCACCTACCTCGACACCCACGCCTGGGTGCTCTTCCGCCTGGGACGCCTCGATGAGGCGAAGAAACTGCTGCAACAAGCCGTATCGCTCGATGGTCGCCGCAGCCCCGCCCTACAACTCCACTACGGCGATGTATTGGCCGCCTTGGGTGAAAAGTTCATGGCCGAGATCTATTGGAAACGTGCGCTCGAAAATGGCTACGACCCCAAAGCCGTCGAGTTCCGCATCGAAAAACTCAAACAAAAAAACGAAAAACCATGAGGGCTCGCATCCTTCTCCTCCTCCTACTGACCCTGCCCCTTTCACTCTCGGCTCAGACCGACACAAAGAAGATTGCCGACCAAAAGCGCAAGATTGAAAGTCTGGAGCGTGAGATTGCCGACCGAGAAAAGGAGATCTCAGGACTCAAAAAGGGGCGTTCTACTGCCGAACAACGCGCCCGTAAGTTGGCTCGTCAGATCGAGTCGCGCAATACCCTCCTGCAAGAGACCGAGAGCGAAGAGCGCGACCTGAAACGCGAAGTGGCCTCGCTGGACAGCACGGCCCGCCATCTCGCGGCTTCGCTTGAAGTACAAAAGGAGCGTTACGCCGGCATGGTGCGCGAAGCGTGGCGCAACTACCGACACAATAACTACTTAAGTTACATTTTTGCGGCCGAGGACTTTGCCGATATCGCCCGTCGCATTGCCAACCTAAGAGAAGTGGCCTCGCTACGCGAACGGCAAATGAGGCAGATCGACTCGCTGAAACACCAAACCACCGAAAAACAACAACAACTTGCTCAGCGCGAACGCGAATTGGACTCCGTACACCAAAGCCTGGCCAAGCAGAAAAGCCGCCTTGAGGAGGATGCCGCCGAGGCTCGTGCCAGCGTGAAGCAGCTCTCGAAAAAGGAGCAGGAGGCCCTGAAAAAGAAGGTGGCACAGGAGCGTCTGCTGGACAACGCCGTGGCCGAACTTCGCAAACTCACCAAAGGCAACAAACAGGGTGCCTCATTCTCGAAGAGCACCTCAAACCTAAATCTTCCTGTGGTGGATGGCAAGGTAAAGAAGTATATGGGCAATATGGCTGAAATCTCGGGGCGAAAAGGGGCTGAAATTCGCGCGATCTACGAGGGGAAGGTAGTAGACGTCAAGCGCAACAGAATCACGGGAAAATACGATGTATACATTGCTCACGGTGAGTACATCACCTCCTATGCCAATCTCTCGGCCGTGGTGGTGGAGCGCAACGGCTCCGTAAAACGCAACCAAAAGATCGGTACGATCGGCTCTTCGGTCGATGTGATCACCATGCAAAGCGAATACACCCTTGTCTTCGGCATCTATCCGCCCAATCCGAAACAAAAAATGCTCGCCTCGGAGTGCTTCCAAAAATAGGCAGGCACAATAAACCGTGAGAAAATTCTAACAATCGTAAGGAAAGAGAAATGGCTATCCGATACCATAACGATGAATCGCGCTACCGCCCCGCGGAGCGTCGTCTGCTGGGTCGCTGGCTCCGCGAAGTAGCGGCCGGCGAGGGCAACTACCGCATCGAGGAGCTCAACTACATCTTCTGCTCCTCCTCGAAGCACCGCGCCATGAACATCGAGTTCGTGGGACACGACTACTTCACCGACATCATCACCTTCGACTACAGCGACCTGAAGGAGGGCTATGTGGCCGGAGATGTCTTTATTGATGTGGAAACGGTGCGCGACAACGCCCGTATCTATGGCACCACCTTTACACGCGAGATGCGCCGTGTGATCGCCCACGGACTACTGCACCTCTGTGGCCAAAAGGACAAGACTCCCCGTGCCGAAAAGCAGATGCACCGCAAGGAGGATAAGTACCTTGCCCTGCTTGACGAAATGCTTTCGGAAAAAGCAGCCTTGAAGAGTAACAAATAATTGATAATCATGGTGTTGGATTATGATATAATTGTGGTTGGCGGGGGTCATGCCGGATGCGAAGCAGCCTCGGCAGCAGCCCGCATGGGTTCACGCACCCTGTTGCTGACGATGGACATGACCAAGCTGGCCAACATGTCGTGTAACCCCGCAGTAGGCGGCGTAGCCAAGGGGCAGATCGTACGCGAAATAGATGCCTTGGGCGGGCGTATGGGCATCATCACCGACCTCTCGGCCATCCAATTCCGTATGCTCAACCGCTCGAAAGGGGCCGCGATGTGGAGCCCGCGTGCCCAGTGCGACAAGGCCCGCTTCTCGGAGGAGTGGCGTAAGGAGCTTGAGAACACTTGGGGGCTCTACCTCTGGCAAGATAGTGCCACCGAGATCCTCTTCAGCGAAGAGGGCGGAGTACGCCAGATCAAAGGGCTGAAAACCCAGATGGGGGTAGAGTTCTCGTGCCGTGCCCTGATCCTCACGAGCGGCACCTTTATGAACGGCCGCATGTTCTGCGGTGAGGGATCAGCTGAGGGTGGACGCGCCGGAGATGCTGCCTCGCATGGCATTACCGAGTCGCTCACCGCCATCGGATTCGAAGCGGGACGCATGAAGACCGGCACCCCTGCACGCCTCGATGCCCGCACCATTCACTTTGAGTCCTTGGAGGTACAAGAGGGCGACGAAAATCCGTCGAAATTTTCATATTCATCTGATACAGAGGCAGTTAAAAACCAACTACACTGTTTTACGGTACACACCTCGAAGCAGGTACACGACATTTTGCGCAAGGGATTTGAGCGATCGCCCCTCTTCAACGGCACAATTCACGGCATCGGTCCTCGCTACTGCCCCAGCATAGAGGACAAGCTCCGCACCTTTGCCGACAAGGACTCGCACCAACTTTTCCTCGAACCCGAGGGCAGATCGACGAACGAATACTACCTAAACGGCTTCTCCTCGTCGCTCCCCTGGGAGATTCAGTGGGAGGCGCTGCACGCCATCTGCGGACTGGAGGATCTCCACATCTTCCGACCGGGCTACGCGATCGAGTACGACTACCTGATTCCAACACAACTCCACCACTCGCTCGAAACCAAACTCGTCGAGGGACTCTACTTCGCCGGGCAGATCAATGGCACAACCGGCTACGAGGAGGCGGCAGCACAGGGACTAATGGCCGGTATCAACGCCCACCGCAAACTCAACAACCTGGAACCCGTCGTCCTGCGACGCGACGAGGCCTACATCGGTGTGCTGATCGACGACCTGGTGACCAAGGGGGTTGACGAACCCTACCGCATGTTCACCTCGCGCGCCGAGTACCGCATCCTGCTCCGCCAAGACAACGCCGACCTGCGCCTCACCCCCAAAGGGTACGAATTGGGGCTGATCAGCGAAAAAAGATGGCAGGAATTCACCGAAAAAAAATCGGCCGTAGAATCGCTTAAAAAATTCGCTCGCGAACTGAGTATCAAACCAAGCGATGTAGAGAGCTATTTAAAATCGCACAATTCCGATCCGCTTTCGCAGGGTTGTAAGCTACAAAATCTACTTTTGCGCACCTTTTCGACCTTTGAGAACCTGCGCTCCACCCTTCCGAAACTGGAAAAATTCTTGCGCGAAAACAGTTTCTCGGACGAGGTCATTGAGGAGGCAGAGATTCAAATCAAATACAAAGGATATATCGAGCGTGAAAAATTGATCGCAGAGAAGTTGCGTCGTCTGGAAAATATTCGAATTCCGGCCGATTTCGACTTCCATTCGATGCAAGCTCTAACGATCGAGGCTCGTCAAAAACTCTCGCGCATCCGCCCTGCCACCATCGGCCAGGCTTCGCGCATCCCGGGAGTCTCCCCCGCCGATGTCAACGTGATGTTAGTCAAATTCGGCCGATAAGCCGTCGGACTCGAAGAGAAACACAAAAGTTAAACAGAAATAGACATATCAAAAAGAAAAGGGGATGTTCCACGTGGAACATCCCCTCTCTTTATTTAGCTGTTGGCTTTGGATTACTCCTCAACCTCCACAACCAGGTTCCAGCCGTGCTTGTCCTCGCAACGACCATACTGGATGTCGCGCAGCGTGTTGTAGAGCTTCATGCTCCACTCGCCCACGTTCTCCATGTCGAACTGATAATCCTTGCCGGTCTGCATATCGTGAACAAAGCCGATGGGCGAGATCACAGCAGCCGTACCGCAAGCACCACACTCCTCGAAGGTCGAAAGCTCCTCGATGTCGATAGGACGCTCAACAACCTCCAAACCAAGGTCGGTGGCAATCTGACGAAGGCTCTTGTTGGTGATCGAAGGCAGAATCGAAGGCGACTTCGGCGTGATGTACTGACCATCCTTGATAGCAAAGAAGTTAGCAGCACCACACTCCTCAATGAAGCGACGCTCTACCGAATCCAAGAACAATACGTTAGCATAGCCGTTCTTGTGAGCCATCTCACCGCAAAGCAGCGACGACGCATAGTTACCACCTACCTTTACATCACCGGTACCGTGCTGAGCCGAACGATCCTGCGAACGGTCGGCAGCCACGCGGATGGGCTTGATACCCGACTTGAAGTACGGACCTACGGGCGAGCAGTAAACCACGATCAGGGCATCCTTCGAAGGACGAACACCCAGACCAACCGACGTACCGAACATCACGGGACGGAGGTACAACGAAGCACCCGACTCATAGGGGGGAACAAAGCGAGCATTGCGCTTTACGCACTCCTCGCAAGCCTTTACGAACATCTCGACCGTAGGCTCGGGCAGGCAAAGACGACGTGCCGACGAGATGAAACGCTTGGCGTTCTCCTCGGGACGGAACAGACGAATCTTACCATCCACGCCGCGGAAGGCCTTCAGACCCTCGAACAGCTCGCAACCATAGTGCAGGCACGAAGCCGACATGTGCATAGGCACATACTCATCGGAGGTTACCTCCATCTCGCCCCACTTACCATCGGTGTAGGTGTAGCGCACGTTGAAATCGGTTTTGGTGTAATCAAAACCCAGCGATTTCCAATCCAAATTTGCAGTCATTTTACTGAAGTTTTAGGTTTATGTTAGTGAAACATTTTGTTATTTTTCTTTTAGTCCGAATTGTCTTTAATATATTGTATCTCGCTGACACACAACATATTAACCAACAATCGCTCCACTATTGGTCTTTTGCGAAGGCTGCAGGAGCACCAACTTGCCGGAGGCATCTTCACCCATCAGGATCATACCACTCGACAGGATGCCACGCATCTCACGAGGCTGCAGGTTTACAAGCACCAAGACCTGCTGACCCACCAACTCCTCGGGGGTGAAGTGCTCGGCAATACCCGAGACAATCTCACGCTTATCGATACCCGTATCCACTGTGAGTTTGAGCAGTTTTTTTGTCTTAGCCACCTTCTCGGCCGCAAGAATGGTCGATACGCGAATATCCATCTTCTGGAAATCCTCGAACGATACCGCCTCCTTTTGCGCCTCGACATTTTGCGCCGCCTCAGCTGCCTGGTTGGCCGCCTTCGTGGCTGCCAACTTATCGAGTTGCTTCTGGATCACCTCATCCTCGATCTTCTCGAACAAGAGCGACGGCGTGCCGATCTTATGGCCGGCAGAGATAAGCTCCATGGAGCCTAAATTCTCCCAACCAAAAGGCTTCACAGCCAACATCTCGAGCATCTTTTGAGCCGAGAAAGGCATGAAAGGCTCGATGGCGATCGCCGTATTAGCCGTGATTTGCAGGGCAATATTGAGAATGGTCTTTACGCGCTCGGGGTCGGTTTTTACCACCTTCCAAGGCTCGGTATCGGCCAGGTATTTGTTACCGATACGGGCCACGTTCATCGCCTCTTTGAGGGCCTCGCGGAAGCGATAGTTCTCGATATTCTGCTCCAAAGCCCCCTTCACCTTCTTGAGCTCCTCGATCGTCTCCTTGTCGTAGTCGGTCAACTCGCCGCAGGCGGGAACCTCGCCCCCGTAGTACTTCTGCGTGAGCACGAGGGCACGGTTCACAAAGTTACCCAAGATAGCCACCAGCTCGTTGTTATTGCGAGCCTGGAAATCCTTCCAGGTGAAGTCGTTATCCTTGGTCTCGGGAGCATTGGCACACAACACATAGCGCAAGACATCCTCCTTGCCGGGGAACTCCTCAAGGTACTCGTGGAGCCATACAGCCCAGTTACGCGAAGTCGAGATCTTGTCTCCTTCGAGGTTCAAAAACTCGTTGGCCGGCACATTCTCAGGCAAGATATAGTCGCCATGGGCCTTGAGCATCGAGGGGAATACAATGCAGTGGAATACAATGTTGTCCTTACCGATAAAGTGAACCATCTTGGTGTCCTCTGACTTCCAATACTTCTCCCAATCAGGCGTAAGATCCTGAGTAGCAGAAATATAACCAATCGGCGCATCGAACCACACATAGAGCACCTTGCCGTCAGCACCCTCCACCGGCACGGGAATACCCCAATCCAGGTCACGGCTCACGGCACGGGGCTGCAAGCCCAAGTCAAGCCAACTTTTGCACTGTCCGTAAACATTCGATTTCCACTCCTTATGGCCATCGAGTATCCACTCGCGGAGGAATCCCTCATACTGATCCAAGGGGAGATACCAGTGCTTCGTTTCGCGCTTCACAGGCACGGAGCCCGACACGGCACTCTTGGGGTTGATCAACTCATCGGGCGAGAGGGTCGAACCACACTTCTCACACTGGTCACCATAGGCCTTTTCGTTCTGACAACGGGGACAGGTACCCACAATGTAGCGATCTGCAAGGAAGGTCTGCGCCTCCTCGTCGTAGTACTGTTCCGAGGTTTGCTCAATAAACTTTCCCTCCTCGTAGAGTTTCTTGAAGAACTCCGAAGCCACACGACGGTGGGTTTTCGACGAGGTACGCGAATAAATGTCAAACGACATACCAAGGCCACGGAACGACTTTTCAATAATGGTGTGGTAGCGATCCACAATATCCTGGGGCGTAACCCCCTCCTTGCGGGCCTTGATCGTGATGGGCACACCGTGCTCATCGCTGCCGCAGATAGAGATTACATCACATCCTTTCAAACGAAGATAGCGCACATAGATATCTGAGGGCACATAGACACCTGCCAAATGGCCGATATGAACAGGGCCGTTGGCATAGGGGAGTGCCGAAGTTACCAAATAACGCTTGAATTGTTTTGCCATAACAGGGTATAAAAATATATAGTCTTTCTAATTTCTGCCAAAATTACGAATTTTTTGACAAACCGCAAGCAAAAAAGTGGATTTCCTTTCCCCAAAAAGACTTTCCGACCCCATCCACCCCACAAAAGAGTCCTCGGCACCCTTTCTAAAGAAGTTGGTCAGCACAACCAAAAAGCCTAAAGCAAGCCTCTTCGCTTTGAGAAGAGTTGTTAATAAATCGGCAATAACTTTGCATAAAGAAGGATTGAGGTATAGGGAAAAGCATGTAATTTTGCTTCGTAAAAAATTTTAGTGAAAAATACATCACTGCAATACAATATACACGTATGGGAGAGATTAAAAAAATGGGTATCGACGTCGAACTCAAAGAGGAGGTGGCACAGGGTCATTACTCGAATTTAGCCATTATTTCACACTCCACTTCGGAATTTATCATTGACTTTGCCACCGTACTCCCGGGGCTGCAAAAAGCTCGCGTGAAGAGTCGTATCATCCTCACCCCCGAACATGCCAAGCGTCTGCTGATGTCGTTGCAGGACAACATCACCCGCTACGAGAGTACAATCGGCAAGATCGAGATCCCCGCCCCCCAGCCCCAGCAGGGAATGAAAATCGGAGAGGCTTAGTGAGGAATAAAAAATAAAGGAATAAGAATATTCCTCATTCCCACCTATAAAAAGTGGTCTTTTCGTCGGACGCCCCTTAGGCAGCCCGATGAAAAGTGCCACTTTTTTGGTAAAATTTTTTCTTTTGGCGAAATATTCGTATATTTGAAGGGTAAAGCAATGCGTTTGGGGCCGAAAGCCGCCTTTTTGCACCGCAACAAGGCCGCACCCGATCTCCGCTTGCAACCCCTGAAACCTAAAAACTCGAAATATGTTTGCACCTGAAATTTATGCCAAGCGACGCGCTGAGTTGCGCGCCAAAGTCGGAAGCGGCTTAATCCTGCTTTCCGGCAACCAGAACTCGCCCAACAACTACCCCAACAACGCCTACTATTTCCGCCAGGATTCGACCTTCCGCTACTACTTCGGGCTGAATGTCCCCTCGCTGATGGGTGTCCTCGATGCCGATTCGGGCGAGGAGTGGCTCTTCGGTGATGATTTCACCGTAGAGGATATCATTTGGACGGGTCCCCAACCCATGCTGGCCGAGATGGCACAGCAGGTAGCTGTGAAAAATACAGCCCCCCTGGCTGCCCTGCAACCCTTGGTGCAGCGCGCCATTCAACTGGGTCGCCGCATCCACTTCCTTCCGATCTACCGCGGCGAGACGAAACTCCAATTTGTGGAGTTGCTGGGGCTGAAGCCCTCGATGCTGCACGACTACAAGTCCGTGGATCTGATGTTCGCCGTAGCTGAAATGCGCGAAAAGAAAGGACCCGAGGAGATCGAGGCCTTGGAGCGAGCCTTCCAGATCGGCTACGCTATGCATACAACCGCCATGCGCATGTGTAAGGAGGGGGTTGTCGAGCGCGAGATCGCCGGAGCTGTGGCAGGAATCGCCCACGCCATGGGGCAGGGTGTTTCGTTCCCCACCATCGTATCGCAGCACGGAGAGACGCTGCACAACCTCAACTCGGACGGGGTACTCGAAAATGGCCGTCTGCTCTTGGTGGATGGCGGCGGTGAATCGCTGGAGGGCTATTGCTCCGACCACACGCGTACCTACCCCGTGAGCGGCAAGTTCACCCCCAAGCAGCAGGAGATCTACGAGATCGTGCGCCACGCCCACGGCCGCATTGCCGAGATCATCCGCCCGGGCATGATGTACCACCAGGAGATTCACCTGGAGTGCTACCGCCTCTTGGCCGAGGGATTGATCGGTGCCGGTCTAGTGAAAGGCTCGGCCGAGGATGCCGTGGCATCGGGAGCCATGTACCTCTTCATGCCCCACGGACTGGGCCACGGATTGGGTATGGATGTACACGACTGCGAGGCCTTTGGCGAGCGTAGCTTCGACTTCTCGTCGATCAAGGAGCGTGCCGAGGCATCGGGCACCTGCATCTACCGAGCCGCTTGGCGCGTACAGCCGGGCACGGTGATGTCCGACGAGCCGGGTATCTACTTCATCCCCGCCCTGATCGACAAGTGCAAGGCCGAGGGTAAGTTCAAGGGCATTGTGAACTACGAGGCCCTGGAGAACTACCGCGACTTCGGTGGTATCCGCATCGAAGACGACATTCTGGTGACGGAGACGGGTTGCCGCATGATCGGCGACAAGCGTCTTCCCGTAACGGTGGAGGAGTTGGAGGCTGTCGTCGGCAAGTAGAATTCGTTAAACCACCTGACCCATGCGTATCGCCTACATCTTTCCAACCGTAGAAGAGGCCAAAGGATTCATCCTCAAAAACCCCAAAGCACTGACCTTTGTCAGTGGTGTGGGCATGGCAGCCGTAGCGGCTACGGCGGTACGAGCCGCCAAAGCCAAGAAACCCCACCTGATGATCCTTTGCGGAGTGGCAGGGGCCTACGACCACTCGCTGATGAAGGGTGAAGTGGTAGAGGTTGTAGAGGAGCGTATAGGGGCTCTCCCGGAGCGTTTTCGCGAGAGTTACTGCCTGGAGCCCCTCACCGAGTTGCGCTCCGTGGTCTCAAACACAGTGAACCGATGCGGTGACGAGGCCTCGGGGGCCGAGATCGAGCAGATGGAGGGGGCCGCCTTCTTTGCTGTCTGCGAGGCCCTCGACATCGAGGCTGCAGAGATTCGTGCCATCTCGAACTATGTGGGAGAACCGCGCGAGGAGTGGGCCTTTGATGAGGCGGTAAAGAACCTTACGGAGATCCTCTCGCAGATGAAATTTGACGAGGAAAATGGTCAATAAACTACATATCTCGCCCTGCCCGAACGACACCTTCATGTTCGATGGCTGGGTGAACGAACGATTCGTAGGAGAGCTCCCCCAAGTGGAGCTCTCCTACTATGACATTGAGGAGCTCAATCGCCTGCTCTTGGAGGGTGTTCCCGCCATATCGAAGTGCAGTTTTGCCCTTCTTCCTGCCATTTCGGAACACTACGAACTACTCGACAGCGGATCGGCCCTGGGACGCGGAAATGGCCCCTTGTTGGTGCGCCGCAAAGGAGAGCAGGGAGCACTCAAACGGGTGGCTGTACCGGGGCTTCATACCACCGCCTGCGCCCTGATGCGTAGGCTCTACCCCGAGGTAGAGGAGCTCTGCCCGATGCTCTTTTCGGAGATTGCCGAAGCGGTCGAGCGAGGAGATTTCGACGGCGGAGTGCTGATTCATGAGGGGCGATTCGTCTACGAGCGTCGTCACCTCGAATTGGTGGCCGACCTGGGACTCAAATGGGAGGCCGAGACGGGACTTCCGCTCCCCTTGGGGGCCATTGTGATCCGTCGCGATCTGCCGAAAGAGTATAAAAAGTGGATCGAGGAGACCCTGCGCCAAAGCATCCACTATGCCTTCGACCACCCGATGGCCTCGCGCGACTATGTAAAGGCCCACGCCCGCGAATTGGAGGACGAGGTGATAGAGAAGCATATCAAGCTCTTTGTCAACGACTACTCACTCTCGCTGGGCGACGAGGGTCGCAAGGCCGTAAAAGAACTTTGTGGAGAGGTTTGACCTTATCCTTTTTAAACGAAAGAGAGGCTGTCCAACACTTGAGTTTGGACAGCCTCTCTTTTTAGTTCTTGTTTCGGATCGAGTTTACAACACCTCGGCCACCACAAAATTGCTGCCTCCGACAAAGATCATATCCTGCTCTGAGGCCAATTCGCGGGCGCGATTCAGGGCATTGAGAACCCCCTCGACCACCTCGCCTTCAAGGCCGTAGGAGGCAGCCTTTTCGGCCAACTCGGTGGCAGGCAGCGAACGCTCGCTGTGGGCGGCCGTGAAGAGGTAGTGGGCCTTCTTGGGGAGGAGTTGCAGGCAAGAGCCAATCTCCTTATCCTTCACAAAACCAATCACGCAGTAGAGTTTCTCACACTGCGAACGGCGCAACTGCTCGGCCACATAGGCCAATCCGTGAGCGTTGTGTCCCGTGTCGCAGATCACAAGGGGCTTGTCGCTCAATTGCTGCCAACGACCGTGGAGCGAGGTGTTGGCGGCCGCCGTGCGGATACCCTCACGAAAAGCACGACGCGAGATCGTAAGCGGAGTCTCCTCGTGGAGGAAGTCGGCGGCGGCCGAGGCCGTCAGCACATTATGCAACTGGTAATCACCCGTCAGGTCGATCTCCACATCGAAGGGGTGCTCATCGCGCGTGCGGATCAGATGGAAGCACTGCGAAGCCTCCTTCGCAGAGTGCTCCGTGCAGTGGAAGAGATCCTCGGCAAAGAGGAGTTTCGACTTGAGCGCCGTAGCCGCCTCGGCAAAAACAGAATCTGTTGTCTCGTTATGCTCGCCAATCAGCACCGGGATACTCTTCTTGATGATACCGGCCTTCTCCGAGGCAATCGCCTCGAGCGTATCGCCCAACAGGGAGGTGTGGTCGAGGCCGATGTTGGTGATGATACTCAAAATCGGTACCACGATATTCGTGGCATCGAGTCGGCCACCCAGCCCCGTCTCGATGACAGCCACCTCCACATCGCTCTGGGCAAAGTAATCGAAGGCCAAAGCCGTGGAGATCTCGAAGAACGAGAGTCCGAGTTCGTTCATCTTCTCGAAGTGCTTATCCACGAAATTGACCACCTTCTGCTTGGGGATCATCTCGCCATCGACACGAATACGCTCGCGGAAATCGGTGAGGTGGGGCGAGGTGTAGAGTCCCGTGCGGTAGCCGGCCTGCTGCAACACCGAGGCCAGGATATGCGATACGGAGCCCTTGCCATTGGTGCCGGCCACATGAATCGTAAAGAAGTTACGCTGGGGATTGCCCAAGTGACGGCAGAAGGAGGTAATGCGCTCCAAGCCCGGTTTGTAGGCCGCTTCGCCCTTCTCCTGGAAGGAGGTCAACGACGAAAAGAGGTAGTCAAGTGTTTGAGTATAGTTCATATCGGATTTTTTTGATTTATTCCACGAAATAGTTTTTACGACGCGTACGATAGGCCAGGAAATAGAGCCACGAAAGCCCCATCACCAATTGGGCCACACGCCCCAAGAGATCACCATAGCGGGTATAGAAGGTCTGCTCGCAATTCACAGGAAGGTCGTAGGAGATCACACCACGCTCCTCCCAGCCAAGCGTTTCGCCCACCACCTCGCCACGGCAGTCGATGAATCCCGAACGCCCCGTGTTGGCCGAACGGGCGATGGCGCGACGATGCTCCACGGCACGCAGGCGCGAGATAGAAAAGAGGTGCTCATAGCCCGGGGTATCGCCCCACCAGCCGTCGTTCGAGACGATACACATCACCTCCGCTCCCTGACGAACAAAACCTCCAAAGAAGTCGCCATAAAGCCCTTCGTAGCAGATGGCAGGCCCCACTTTCACCCCCGAGGTCGATTCGTAGACCAGACGCTCGCGGCCGACTCCGATCTGACCCAGCACCCCTCCCAAGTCGATCACCAGGAAATCCAATGCCTCGAAGATCCAGGTCGGGGTATTCTCCACTCCGATCACCAAGCGACCTTTGTGGTAGACCTCGGGCCGTACTCCCAGGGTATCAATCGCAACCACCGAATTGAAATGGTCGTACCACACCGTCCCGTAGTGGCGAGCCGTCTCGGTGCGATTTCCGGGCGTGTAGTAGCGCAGGGTATTGGCTCCCGTCACGAAGAGGGCTCCGGGCGCATGGCGGCGCAAGGTATCGGAGAAGGGGATCAAGTGGGGATAGCGCGAGAGATTTTGCTCGTCCAAATGGCGCGTAAGGGCCGTCTCGGGGGCCAAAACAAAGTCGGCATCGGAGGGGACTTCGCTCAAGAGTTGCAAGAGATTTCGCTCCTGCCATTCATCCCCTCCGGCAAACTTTTCATAACAATCCACATTGGGCTGCAGGGCCGCCACACGGACACTTTGCGCAGGGTTTTCGGTCTGAAAAAAGAGGACCAACGAGAGAAGCATCGGCAGAAAAACGACCGACAGGGCGCGGATCACCCGCCAAGGAGTGCGCTGTCGCCAGGCCTCGAAAATCAGGATGTTGCTCACCAAGACCCACAACGAACCTCCGAAGACTCCCGTGTACTCGTACCACTGCACAAGTCTCACATCGTGTGAGAATCCGTTACCAAGAATGAGCCAGGGCCAAGAAAAGTCGCCCACCGTATACCAATACTCCGTGGCGATCCAACCCGCCACCAAGAGGGTATAGGCCAAGGCCTTCGGGGCCTTTTTACTCACCGTATGGAAGCCCATGAAGGCCACCATATTCCAAAATGAAGAGGCCAAAGTGGCGGCAATGGGGCCCACGGGGGTGGCATTCCAAATCCACCAGACGGTCGAGAGGTTCCAACCCACAAAGCAGAGCAGTGCCCAAAAGAAAACGCGCCACCACGACTTGCGGCTTGCGTCGTAGGAGGCACTGATCCAAAGCAGGGGGACAAAGCCCACCAAAAGTGATAATCCGCTAAGACCGAGCCACCCGGGAGCGAGCAGCACGACCGAAAGGGCCACAGCCCCCAAACGGCGCAATGTCAGTGAATTTTTCACGTCGCAAAGATAAGAATAAATTAGGAATTAGGTGTGAGCTGTGGGGATTTATTTGGTATTGATTAAAAAAACAACTCCTCCAACGCTTACAGAATACTCCTCAACGCTTATAAAATCAAAATATCAACACCCTAAAAAAATTAACAAATATCGTTTTTCGATAAATTTTATTTGTTTTTCAATTTTATTTTTACTATCTTTGCCCTTGAAATTTATAAGTAGCAGAGGGTTGCGCACCATGCTATTCATCTAAGAAATAACAAACCAATTAAAACAAATAAGGATGGATTTACTGAAAGTAGAAGAGATCACGAAGCGGTATGCGGGCCACACGGCACTCGACAACGTATCGCTGACCATCCCCCAGGGGTCGATTTACGGCCTGTTGGGCCCCAACGGTGCGGGTAAAACCACACTGATCCGCATCATCAACCGCATCACCGTGGCCGACCAGGGGCGTGTGCTGTTGGGCGATCGAGAACTCACCCAGAAGGATGTTTATCAAATCGGCTACCTGCCCGAGGAGCGCGGCCTCTACAAGAAGATGAAGGTGGGCGAACAGGCTATCTTCTTTGCCCGCCTCAAGGGTCTTTCGCGTGCGGAGGCTATCAAGCGTCTGAAGGTGTGGTTCCAAAAATTCGGTATCGAAGAGTGGTGGAACAAGAAGGTGGAGGAGCTCTCGAAGGGTATGGCTCAGAAGGTGCAGTTCATCGTCACCGTACTCCACGAGCCGAAGTTGCTGATCTTCGATGAACCCTTCTCGGGTTTCGACCCCGTAAATGCCAACTTGCTGCGCGACGAGATTTTGGAGTTGCGCGACCGCGGGGCCACCATCATCCTCTCGACCCACAACATGGCCTCGGTGGAGGAGATTTGCGACCACATCACGCTGATCAATAAGTCGAAAAACATCCTCTCGGGAGGTGTGGACGACATTCGTCACCGCCACGGCAACAACATCTTCCAGGTGGATTACCGCGGGGAGGAGGAGACCTTGCGCCGTGCCCTGGCCTCGCTCGGGGAGAGTTGCGAGATCATGGAGGGGGCCAAAGCCGAATCGATCTATCGTTCGCTCAAGGTACATGTACGCTCCGACGAGGAGGTGCGTCGCGTGGTGGCTGCCACAAACGAGGCAGTCGATTTGCGCTCCTTCCGCGAGATCATCCCCTCGATGAACGACATCTTTATTCGTGCCGTACAAGGAAATTTATAGAAAGAGCCCGAAATACTCATTTTTAAGAGATAAAATGTTCGAAAAAAGAAAAAATCGAAAACTATGAGTCAGGTTGGAATTATTATCGCACGCGAATTCAACGAGCGTGTACGCAAAAAGAGTTTTATATTGACCACCATTTTGGTTCCTGTCTTGATGGTGGCCCTGATGGCAGTACCTACCCTGCTGATGCTCTATGCCGGTGGTGATACCAAAGAGATCGCCGTCATTGATGAGTCGGGGTTGATCCTCCCCGCCTTGGAGAGCAACGAAGAGGTGGTATTCCTCCCCTCGGAGGAGGAGCTGGAGCAGGCTCGCCTCGACACAGAGCGATTCGGTGTACTTTGGATTGGTGAGGATGTCCTTGCAAACCATGGCAATATCCGCCTCTACACCAACTCCTCGTCGTCGATGATGCTCGAAGAGAGCATCGAGCACCAGATAGAAAAGATCCTTGAGGAGGAGAAACTGAAGAGCTACCACATCGAAAATCTGCCCGAGATCATGGAGGCCGTAAAGACCAACATCACCCTCCAGAGTTTCCGTAACGACAAGGAGGAGGGTGAAGGGGGCCACTCCCAATCGGCCGGAGCCTCGTTTGCCATCGGCTACATCCTCTCGTTTGTGCTCTACATGTTCTTGATCATCTACGGACAGATGGTAATGCAGGCCGTGATCGAGGAGAAGAGTTCCCGCGTGTTGGATGTCCTGGTCACCTCGGCCCGCCCCTTCCAACTGATGTTGGGCAAGATCCTGGGTGTAGCCCTGATGGCCGTTGTACAGGTGGCTATTTGGGGAGTGCTGATCTTCGGTATCGGATCGGTGGGCAGCTCGATGCTGATGCCCGAGATCCTCGATGCCGAGCAGATTACACAACTGGAGCAGATGCAGGCCGGAACCCTCGATACCTCGACCGTAGACCCCGAGGTGCTGTCGGATATTCAGCTCTTCGCCACCTTTACGGACTTCGGCTACCTGGCCACCATCTTCGTCTACCTGCTGCTCTTCCTCGTGGGAGGCTACCTGCTCTACTCGGCCCTCTTTGCCGCCGTGGGTGCCAGCGTTGACAACATGACCGATGCAGGACAACTCACCACCCCCATCATGCTCCCCATTATCCTGGCCCTGATGATGATGTTTGTGGTGATGAAAGACCCCAACTCGTCGCTCGCCTTCTGGTTCTCGATCATCCCCCTTACCTCGCCCATTGTGATGATGGCACGCATTCCGGCCGGAATCCCTGCCTGGGAGCCCGTCTTGTCGTTGGTGGTTCTCTACCTCACGATTGTGCTCTTCGTTTGGATGGCTGCCAAAATCTACCGCGTGGGCATCCTGATGCACGGCAAAAAACCAACCCTCAAGGAGCTTTGGAAATGGGTTAGACAAAACTAACGAGAATTACAACCACACAAAAAAATGCGAACCCTTTTAGGATAGGTCTTTTAATTTTTAACTGATTGATTTTCAGTGTTAGTTTTTACGAAAATTGCGAAATCCTACATAGAAGACTACATGGAGGTCGTAATTAAGCAAAAAAGCTACGAGTGCAAATGCAAATAATACTTTTGAAAGCAAGGCACTGAAATCAAGCATCTTTCAAAGATGCACTGTGAATAAACAAAGTGGCGTATGAGCGAACTACATAGTTCACTACATACGCCATTATTTCTTAACGAAATATTCTAATTATGATTAATATTTTTTCATACTTTATACAATTATTAAGTTTCCATCATTTAAAATAATAGCTCCTTGGATTTTTACATAAGTGCACAAAAAAGCAGATGATTACTTAATTAATCTTACAGAAAGTTGGCAATCAGTAGAGAAACTTCCATTGAAAGAGGAAATATCATCCTTTGTAAACCACAATAAATATGCACCGGCGCCCTCCCAATCTGTACGCCGGGTAGATGTCCAATAATAACCTGACTCTCCAACAGATTCTTTAATTTGTCCCATACCAGTAGCAGGAAGTTCTATAGAATTACCATTACTACCTATTATCAAATAACCGTTACCATTCCACGTCCAATCACAGAATGCTTTCAATTCTAAAAAATGTTGCTTACTTGGTAATTTATCTCCGAATTGATCTACCGCTTCTTCCCATGTATAATAAAAACCCTTTTCATTCTTTGTTTTCCAAAGCGTTCCACTAGGCAACCCTAAATCTACATACTCCGAGTTAGAGTCTGCGAACAATCATAACACAGTGACGACTTTTTGCAACATTGTATGGATTAGGAGTGGTTTTAGTTTCGTTAGCTCTTAATGTGATTCTACCTGTAACCTTTTCATAATAGCCTCCTCTTTGATAGTCTTCAACCTCAAAAATTATTGTTACGGGGAAGTTGTGATAATTTGTAAATTTGAGGTACTTATTCGCATAATAGTTTTCTGGGTCATCAACAAACTCTACATCAACACCACCGATATCTTCTTTTGTTGAGATGCCATTAATAAAATATCCTTTATTATCTTGAACAGTTGAAGTGGATGATGAATTGTTGTTTTGTTGGACAATAATATTTTGAGCATTCGCATTGATGGATACACACATTAGCACTGCCAACGTAAATAATAAATTCTTCATAAGTTTCTGATTAAATAATAATTACTATTCTTTATCTATGTTTCGGTTACTCCGTTGTACCTTGAAATATTAAAGATATACGCACAAAAAAAAGCGCGGTACTTTTAGTATATTCATTACTCAAGGTGTTTGGCGTAACCTTCCGACAGAATAACTCAAAGCCCACGCCATTTAGCGTGAGCATTCTTGCAATATTCGTGTCGGAATTCAATTAGTCGCCAAACTTTTGAGTGAACAGAATAAAGCTAAAACGCTTTTTCAATATGTCTAAAATGTGCGTATCAAATTATACGCGATGTTTCATAGGCAAAAATCTTTAATGTTTCTACAAAGTTAAGTATTTTTTTATAAAGTGCAACTATTTGGTCTTAATTTAGACTACATAGAAGACTACATGAGAAGAGTAAGATTGGAGTTTTAGCGGTTTTTGCGAACAATATCGTTTCACAGCACAACATCCTAATGTTTTGAATATAAATGATTTCGGCGGTGAAATGTTATTCACCGCCGAAAAAGGACTATCCACAAAAGGTTCGCATTTTTTTTGCTTTCATTATTCAGTGACCTCTCTGTATTTAGTTAACGGATCGTCATCTCGTCGAGCAACCACGAGGCTCCGGC
The DNA here is from genome assembly GCA_045614985.1 of Alistipes sp. Lineage (GTDB taxonomy): Bacteria > Bacteroidota > Bacteroidia > Bacteroidales > Rikenellaceae > Alistipes. Next base: position 178,889 of record JAZLDX010000008.1, read on the forward strand.
ATACTTGTCGATAATAAAGAGCAGGTAGCGGACATCCACCGAGATGGTGCGCTGCAATTCGGGCTCGAAGGCTACATCACCCGACATCGCCTCCCAGTTGCCATCGAAGGCCAGACCGATCAGCTCGCCACGGCTGTTCATGATGGGCGATCCGGAGTTACCTCCCGTGATATCGCAGTTAGCCAAGAAAGCCACAGGCATCTCGCCATTTTCATCGGCCCAACGACCGAAATCCTTCTTCTCATAGAGTTCCTTGAGGCGGGCCGGAACGAAGAACTCGTGTCCATCCTCCTCAACCTCTTTCTCCATAACACCCTTCAGCGTGGTGTAGTAGTTGTAACGGACACCATCCACGGGGTGGTAGGGCAACACCTGTCCGTAGGTCAGGCGGAGCGAGAAATTGGCATCCGAAGCCCAAGCCTTTTTGGGGTTTTGGAGCATCAGACCGGCAATATAGCGACGATGACCATCGGCATAGCTTAATTGTGTGGGTAGAACTACAGCCTGCTTAGCCACAAAGAGTTTCATTACCGACTTATAGAGCGCCATGGCCGGATCGTGCTCAATCTTACTCTTATCGAAATTCTTGATCAAAGCCAACACCTGATCCTCGTTATCGAAAATAGAACGGTCGTAGAGATCATCCACATAGGCCTCAATATTACCACCAAACTCCTTGTCGATCACTTCGGCATAGATCGAGGGGAGCTCCTTCATGTTTTCGCGGGCGATCGTAAGCATACGCTTGGCCACCTTGCGGTCGGTGGGAGCATTGTAGTCCTTATACCACTCCTTCATCTTTTCGAGGGCCTCGTTCACCTTCTCTCCCTCCAACTTCTCCACGCGGGCCAGGGTGCGCGCAGGCGAGAGGATCTCGACAGCCGTCAGGAAGGCTTCACGCAGGTACTGCGAGGTAGCACGCGCCTCCTTACCCTCGCTCATCGACTCCTCAATCAGTTGCAGGGCATCGATATACCCCTCCTCGGGCAGGGTGTTCTCCTCAGCCCATTTTTGGAAAGAGGCCTCCTGCTGCTCCTTCTTGCCCTTGACATTGAGTTTTTGGATGCCACGCGACATACCGATCGAGTTCTTCCAATAATTCGAAGATTGGGCATATTTCGAGGCATACTGGATGCGCACCTTGTCGCTGGCTGCCATATCCTCCTTCAGGATCGCCTGGCGCTCTCCACGAATATAGATACGCTGCGGGTTGTCCACCTCGAGCATGAAGTCGATCTCCGAAGAGGTCATGTAGCGGGTCGTCGAGCCGGGGAAACCCATGATCATAGCAAAATCACCCTCCTTATATCCCTGGGTAGAGATCGAAAGGTATTTATCGGCCTTATAAGGTACATTTTCGGGCGAGTATTCGGCCGGACGATTATCCTTACCGGCATAAACACGGAAGATCGAAAAATCGCCCGTATGACGCGGCCACATCCAATTGTCGGTCTCGCCTCCGAACTTACCGATCGACGAGGGAGGGGTACCTACCAAACGAACATCCTTATAGACCTCCATAACGAAGGCGAAGAACTGATTACCTCCGAAGAAGGTGGGAATAATCACCTCCATCCCCGGATTCTCCTGCTCAAGTTTAGCCACCAGGGCCTCCTTGTTCTCACCTACCATCTTCACGCGCTCCTCACCGCCCGAAATCGAGGGAATATTCCCCAGGATCTCGGCCGTTACATCGTGAATTTGGCGGATAAAGCGTACCTCAAGGCCTGGAGCAGGGATCTCCTCCTGGTTATTCATCGCCCAGAAACCAAATTTAAGATAGTCATGCTCGACCGACGAAAGGGCCTGGATATTGGGGTAGCCGCAGTGATGGTTGGTGAACAAAAGACCGTTGGGCGATACGATCTCACCCGTGCAACCGCGACCAAAGATCACAATAGCATCCTTCAAGGCCAATTTATCAGCCGAATAGATCTCCTCGGCCTTGAGCTTGAGCCCCTTGGCCTTCATATCCTTCTCGTTCATCTTTTTCAGGTAGGGCAAGAGCCACATACCCTCGTCGGCCATGGCCGACAACGACAGCATCAAAGCCGTCAGCGAGATTAAAATTTTCTTCATATTTTATTGTTGTTTTAGGTTTTCGGTTTTGGATTCAAGAAACCAAGATTCACCCTAATTTCTAATTCCCATTTTTTAATGCTTTACACTGAACCCATAGTCCCAGTGAGGTGCTACCCAATAGAAGCCAAAAGAGCACCTGTGTCAGGACCGGTACGGGGGTACTGCGCCAAAAATAGATGTAGCACAAACCACCCACTGCCGCCAGGAACAACACCACACGCAGAATCAAAAAGAGATACTTCATCTTTACCTCCCTTCGCTATTTAATGGCGATCATATTGAGGATGGAGCGCTCGGCCGCCTTGCGCACCGACTCCTCGATCTCGATCTCGGGGGCCTCGTTTTCGAGGCACTCTACGATCTTTTCGAGCGTTACCATCTTCATGTAGTTACACTCGTTGCAGCCACACGACGAGTCGATCGGAGGAGCCGGGATGAAATTCAGCTCGGGGTGGCGTTTGCGCATCTCGGCCAGGATACCCGACTCGGTAACCACAATAAAATCAGTAGCTCCACACTTACCGCAATACTCCAAAATCGCAGCCGTGGAGCCCACGAAGTCGGCCACTGCCACGATGTGGGCCTTACACTCGGGGTGTACCACCACCTTAGCCTCGGGGTACTGCTTTTTCAGGTCGAGAATCTTCTCCAACGAAAACTCCTCATGCACATGGCAGGCACCATCCCACAAGAGCATATTTTCGCGACCCGTCAACTTTTTAATATATCCACCCAGATTTCTGTCCGGAGCGAAGATGATGGGCTGGTCGGCCGGAATCGACTCCACCACCTGCAGGGCATTCGACGAGGTGCAGCAGATGTCGGTATGCGCCTTCACCCCCACGGTCGTATTGACATAGGAGACGACCAGGTGATTGGGGTGTTCGGCCTTGAAACGGGCCAGCTCCTCCGCGCGGCACGACTCGGCCAGCGAGCAGCTCGCTTCAGGGCAGGGGATCAACACCCGCTTCTCGGGGCAGAGTACCTTGGCGGTCTCGGCCATGAAATGAACCCCCGCAAAGAGGATCGTGGGGGCCTCGATCGATTGTGCCTTGACGGCCAGGGCCAAAGAGTCGCCCAGGAAGTCGGCCACGGCCTGCACCTCGGGCGTCGTATAGTAGTGAGCCAGGATCACCGCCTGTTTCTCCCTCTTTAGTTCGGCGATGCGCTCCATGAGTTGCTGTTGGTTGGTTGCCATGATTTTTATTTTTTATACTTTTTAATTTAAATTTTAATTAAATATAAAAATAAAGAAGAATATATAACGCTGTTGATCGTGTCGATAACTTTTTTACTTGGTCTTTTATGAACAACTCTTCGGGGGAGCTGTTTATTGTCTGCGTCACGCAACTTATTTATTTTCTCCTGTTTTATTGGTGAGTTGGGTGGGGTTGTTGACAGCGGTCGAAAACTTTATTCACATTTCAACATATTATTTTTGTGAACATTATCTCTTCAAAAGATGCAGATAAAAGAGTTGATAAAATAGAAAAACTTTTTTTGGAAATTCAAGAGTAAGGTTTGTATAATCAGAAATTCTCCGTTTCCAAATTTTTTCTACTTCTACTTATCAATTCTTATCAACCTCTTTTGAACGGCTTGTTAACAACTTTTCATCACATTCTCGACAAGTTTTTCACAGATCGAGCGGTAGTACTCCCCTACGCGAGGATCATTCAACACAGCCGGCGTTCCCTGTTCGGCACCCTCCATAACCGATTGAATGATAGGTATTTCGCCCAAGAAAGGAATTCCGTTCTGCTCGGCATAGGTGCGGGCTCCGCCCTTGCCGAAGAGGTAGTAGCGGTTTTGAGGAAGTTCCTCGGGGGTGAACCAGGCCATGTTCTCCACAATGCCGCTGACGGGGACATTGACCTGCGGATGGCGGAACATCTCCACACCGCGCACCACATCGGCCACGGCCACCTGCTGGGGTGTAGAAACGATGACAGCACCCGAGAGTTTCAGCTCGTTGATCAGTTGCAGATGGATGTCGCCCGTTCCCGGGGGCATATCAATCAACAGAAAGTCCAAGGTGCCCCATTTGGTCTGGTGAATCAGCTGTCGGAGGGCATTCGAGGCCATGGTGCCGCGCCACATCAAGGCATCGGTGGGTTGGATGAAGAAGCCGATCGACATGATCTTCAGTTCCATGGCCTCGGCCGGAAGGATGGCATCGAAGTTGGTCTCGGGATCATGCTCCGCCTCGGGCATATACCCCTCCACACCGAACATTTTGGGTTGCGAGGGGCCGTAGATGTCGGCATCGAGGACTCCCACTCGGTAACCCATGTTGCGCAATGTTAGGGCGAGGTTGGCTGTTACGGTTGATTTTCCTACACCTCCCTTTCCCGAGGCCACGGCAATCGCATGGGCCACCCCCGAGGTCATGGTGCGGGGTTTTTCGGGCTGGGCGGGCTTTGAGGCTTCGCCTTCGCGCAGGGTGACGATTACCGCATGGTCGGGCATCAGCTCCTCGACGGCCTGCTGTACCTCGCGCTTGATCTTTGTTGCAAAGGGGTCGCGCGCCTTCTTGAAGCGCAAGGTGAGGTGTATCTTCTCCTGCTCGATCGAAATCTTCTCCACCATGCCGCTCTCCACGATGCTCTGCTTCGTCTCGGGGTGGATAATCTCCTCCAATCGCCTTTTGATTTTGTTTTCCATTTTTTATCTCTTTTTTGCTTGTTTTTCGATATGTATGGTTATCCAATTAACAAAGGTAGAAAAAAAATAGGAATTAAGCGTTGCGGAGGTATTTTTTTATTCGTGCGACAAGGGGTGAACCCGAGTGAGATAGCGATCTATATCGAATGAAAATTTTCTCTATCCGTAGGGCAATAAGGGCGATTGACTCCCCGGTTCACCTGCTCCTATTATTATATAGGTGCTCTCTGTTTGTTGCTCCTCGCAATGACTGATTTGCGTAAATCAGGAATTCCCCCCTAATACCCCTATAAAATTCCAAGTGTCAATGCGTAAATTTTTGCTCTGTAAGATTTTTTTTGGAGCCACCTTTGTAACTCATTGAAAATCAGACCCCATTTTCGCGCTTTTGTAAGATTTTTTTCGGCCGAAAATTTGGAAGAGGCTTTTTTATTGCGTAAATTTGCAGTAGAGAAAGGTCGAAAAAGGGCCTCAAACGCCACCCTCCCGAACACCAACACCACCAAGGTGTACTTATATAATATATAATATCACAAATATGTAGCATTATGAAAACGATTGCTGGAATTTTGCTCATCGCGCTGTCTCTATCGACCGTATGTTCTTGCTCGTCCGAAGAGGTGGAATCCCCAACTATCGAGGGATTCGATGAATATGATCTTGCATCCTATTTGGAGGGGATAGAGGGGTGTGATATCACTGCCTTTGGCGGAGATTGGACGGATATCAATTACATGCATCATGCGTTTGAAACCTTAGTTGGATTGACTCAAAATTATGATCCCATAACAGCCCCCGAACTTTTGAAATCGGGGCAATGGAGCGAGTATGCCTGCTACGATCTATTCCCAAGAGATCAGGGATTTGAGTTGGACAAGCTCCCTTCATTCTCTATCGGAGATGATTATATTGGTTATAATCATCATGTTTTCCATTTTTATTCAGATGGGACTTGTAAGGCCGATATTATCACGGCATTTGATAACGAGGAGGAGTATTTCAACCGCGAGGTGGAATCGAACTCGAGCTACACTTGGGAGTATAATGCGGAAAATAGGTCGTTTACCCTCACACAATACTACAAGGATCAAACGGCAAAGCGAGACTATAGAGTTCTGGGGTTGGCCCAAAAGATTTTACTCGTGGAGTTCGAGACAATCGCATGGAATAGAAACAATCTTGAAAACGAACCGGCCATTGAGCGAATCCTTTTTGTTTTAAAGCAGAGGGTCTCGGATGGTAAAAACTAATCAAACATGAAAAAGTTATTTTATTTTGCAGTATTACTGCTGCTTGGGGTTGTGGCGTGCAACAACAAAGAGAACGACAATTTAGAATTGGAGGTTATTGATCCCGCAAAAGAGATTTCGAATATGATCTCCGAAATGGATGACTATGATGTAAATTTGGTAGGTCAAATATTGTGCGGCAAACACTGGGTTATGGATTTCTTTTGCGAATATTTTGAGGAGTGGAATGAAATCAGATCTGATTCAAGATATGATAAATGGATCGGTTACGCCGTATACTCGTATGTATTTCATGCTGACGGGAGATTGGAAGATTTTACTGATTCGGAGGCCACCCCGGATGTAGAGGAATATGAAGTTCGCTCCTGGGCCTTCGATCCCGAAACCCGCACCCTGACCATTGATGGGGCGTTGAGTTACCATTTGATTGCCTTGGGCGAAGATACCTTTATTTGGGATCGTGTCAGCACGGGCACTGGCTACCCGCGCTATTTCCGCGAGGTATTCACGGCAAGAGCCGTTGAATAATTATAAAAATTTACAACTATGAAAAAGTTATTTTATTTTGCAGTATTACTGCTTGGGGTTGTGGCGTGCAACAACGAAGAGAACGACAATTTAGAGTTGAATGTAATTGATCCTGGAACTGAAATTGCCGGACTGATTACAAATTTAGGAAGCTACGATGTGAGTTCGGTAGCGACACTGCTTTCTCAAACAGAGGGATGGGTAGAAGAGCATTGTTTCGAATATGATGAAGAGTGGAGTAATATACTTGGGGACTAT